>JAJEEU010000024.1 GCA_022820825.1 Vicinamibacteria bacterium | reverse complement strand
CTCGGCGCCGGCGCGCTGCCACAGCTCGTCCGGCGCGGGCAGCACCCGCTGATCGTCGGCGTCGCCCGCCGCGCGGCGCGGCTGCAGGATGCGTCTGGCGGCCGGGGATCGGAGCAACTCGGTGAGGACTACGGCTTCGAGGAGATCCATGGAGCGATCCTCCAGAGAACGTCCGCGGCCGCCGGCGGGGCGGACGCAGTTGGCGGCTCCCGCCGCGGCCGCCCTGGCGGCCCCGGCGGCCCGACCTCCTCGAGTGGACAATTATAGTTTGCAGGGCGTGCCGTCTGCGGTCTTGCGCACGTTGCCGTCGGTGCTATAGTGAGGAAAACCCATGTTTATTCGTAGTGCTGTCGTCGTCTGCGCGCTGCTGGCGGCCAGCGCGCACGCCGTGACGGCGGATGAGCGATCCGACGCCAGGGCGCAGGTGGAGTTCGGCATCGAGGTGGTGCGCAACGGCCTGTGGAAGGAAGCCATCTACCGCTGGGAGCGCGCCGTCGAGATCGACGATTCCTACGCGGCGGCCTGGAACAACCTGGGCATCGCGTACGAGCACGAGGGCATGTTCGACAAGGCGCGCGAAGCTTACGAGCGGGCGCTCGACCTTGATCCGGGCAACCTGATGATCCAGCAGAACTACGATCTCTTCAGGGAAATCAATGACCGCATCAACGAACTCGATCCGTAACGTGGTGCTGCCGGTTCTGCTCGCCGGGTTGCCGGCCTGCGGCGGCAGCTTCTACGAGGTGCCGGTCGAGACGCCGCTGCAGCCGAAGCTCGACGTCTCGGGTTTCCAGCGCGTCCTGGTCGCCGGGTTCGTGTCCGGCGGCAGCGACGAGGTGGACACCAACCTGGAAACGGCGCGGTTGCTGCGCAGCCAGCTCCGCAGCAATTCCGAATTCCAGGTCATCGATGCCGACGTCCTGGAGCTGACCAGCGTCGCCGAGGAGCAGTCCGCGGGCCGGCCGGAATTCGAAGCGCTGGGCGGCAACGGCGAGACCGGCGCCGACGCGGCCAACGGCGACGACGAGGAGGGCGGCGAAAGCTACTCGGAAGACGACCTGGAGATCCTGGAGCACATCTTCGCCAACGCGAGCTACTGGCAGGAGCTTGGCGAGGAATACCAGCAGCCGCTGATCGTGACCGGCACGGTGTACTTCACGCCGCACCAGCGGTCGGGCATGGTGACCCGGCAACGCGAGGTGTACGACGAGTTCGGCCGGCGGCGGGTGGCGCCGGTGCGGGCGTACCGCGACCGCCGCGGCTACATCCTCAGCCCCAAGTTCATATTCATCGACGGCCGCACGGGCGCGACCCTGTACACGGAACGCCACCGCGAGGAGATCCTGTACGACGCATCGCGCAACACGCCGGCGCTGTCGTCGTACTTCGAGCTGATGGACCGCCTCATACCCTCGTTCCTGAGCACGTTGAGCGCCGAGACCATCAAGGGCACCCGCATGCTGCTGAAGTAGCAGCCCGTGGTGAAAGTCCCGCGTCGCACCGAGACCGTTCAGGCGCCCGGCTGACAAGGCGCGAGAAGCGAGCATATTCGAAGATATGTGAGCGACGAGCAACGCAGTTCAGGCGGGATGCATGGACGGTCGAATGCAGCGGGACTTTCACCACGGGCTGCCAAGCCCGCGGCAATCCCCGCCGGCGCCGGCTTTGCAGCAGAACCCGCGTGATAGTAGACTCTTGGGCCGAAGGAGCATCTCCCCGTGTACGCAGTGATTCAGACCGGCGGCAGGCAGTTGAAGGTCGAGCCGGGCGCCGTGGTGTCGGTGGATCGTCTCGCCGTCCCGGCCGGCGACGCCGTGGTATTCGACCAGGTGCTGTTCGTGGCCGCCGAAGGCGGGCAGTTCACGTCCGGCACACCGCTCGTTGACGGCGCACGCGTCGTCGGCGTCGTGGATGGCGCCAGCCAGGGCCCGAAAATCCGCGTGCTGCGGAAGAAACGGCGCAAGGCGATGCGCCGCACGATCGGCCACCGCACGGAGTTCACGCGCGTGCGCATCACCGGCATCGAGACAGGCTAGCCGCATGGCGCACAAGAAGGGACAGGGCAGCTCGCGGAACGGGCGCGACAGCCAGGCACAGCGGCTTGGCGTCAAGCGCTTCGACGGAAACCTGGTCAAGGGCGGCGCCATCCTCGTGCGGCAGCACGGGCGGCGCTTCCGGCCCGGCGTCAACGTCGGCCTGGGCAAGGACAACACGCTGTTCGCCAAGTGCGCCGGCCGCGTGGCGTTCGAGGACCACGGCTCGCGGGGCCGGTTCATCAGCATCCACCCCATCGAGACCGCCTCCTGAGCCCTTTACCAACCAGAGCCTTCTTCCTCGCGCGTTGATTCAGCGCAGCGTATGTTCGTCGACCAGGTCGACATCCAGGTGAAAGCGGGTGACGGCGGGCGGGGCTGCGTGAGCTTTCGCCGGGAGAAGTTCGTACCCCGCGGCGGTCCTGACGGCGGCGACGGCGGGCGCGGCGGCTCGGTGCATCTGCGGGCCAGCGTCCACTGCAACACCCTCGTCGACTACCGTTTCCACAGGCAGTTCCGGGCGCCGCGCGGCGCCCACGGCGAGGGCTCGAGCCGCACCGGGCGCGCCGGCGCGGACCTGACGCTCGACGTACCGCCGGGGACCATCGTCTACCGCCTGGAGGAGGATCGGCTGGTGCGGATCGCCGATCTGGCCGAGCCGGACAGCAGCGTGCTGGTCGCCAGGGGCGGGCGCGGAGGACGCGGCAACGAGCGCTTCAGGACCTCGACGAACCGGGCGCCGCGCCGCGCCGAACCGGGCGCCGCGGGCCAGGAGCGCCGGCTGCGCCTCGCGCTCAAGCTGCTTGCCGACGTCGGTCTGGTGGGGCTGCCCAACGTCGGCAAGTCCACCCTCATCTCGCGCCTGTCGGCGGCCCGGCCCAAGATTGCCGACTACCCGTTCACCACGCTCACCCCGCACCTCGGGGTCGTGCGGCTGGACGACGAGCGCAGCTTCGTGCTGGCCGACGTGCCGGGGCTGATCGAGGGCGCCCGCGAGGGGCACGGCCTCGGACTTCGTTTTCTGAGCCACCTCGAGCGGACGAAGATGCTGGTGCACGTCATCGACGTCTCCTCGGCGACCGGCCGGGATCCGGTGGCCGACTTCCAGGTCGTATGCCGCGAGCTTGCGTCGTACGCCGGCGGCGAGTTCGATGCCGGAACGACCGGCAACGTCCCGCTGGGCGCCAAGCCCCAGATCGTCGCCGCCAACAAGATCGACGCGCTGGACGACGCCGATCGGCTGGCAGCGCTGCAGCGCCGGCTCGCCGGCCGCTCCATCGCCGTATATCCGGTTTCGGCCGCGACCGGTGACGGCCTGGGCGCCCTGCGGGAAGCGGTGTGGCAACACCTGTCCGCCGGCGCCACCGCCGACGGCGCACCGGCGCCTGGAACGGGAACGTGACGATCGAGGGCCGCATCGGTGTTCTCGGCGGCACCTTCGACCCGATCCACGGCGGACACCTGGATGCCGCCGCGGCGGCCCGCCGCGCCTGCGCCCTCGACACCGTGCTGCTCGTGCCCGCCCGGGCGCCGGCGCACCGCGCCGCCGCGCCGCAGGCGCCGGCCGTCCACCGTTTCGCGATGGCCGCAATGGCGGCGCAGGGCTGCGACGATCTGCGGGTGTCGGACATGGAGTTGCGGTACGAGGGGCCGTCGTTCACCTCCGTGACACTGGAACGGCTGGCGACGCTCGGGCACCGCCCCGAGCAGCTTTTCTTCATCACCGGTGCGGATGCGTTTGCAGATATTGCATCGTGGCACGACTACCCCGCCGTCCTGGACCGCAGCCATTTCGTCGTCGTCGCCCGGCCCGGTCATTCCCTGGCCGGACTCCGCGCACAGGCACATCTGGGCGCGCGGATGCGCGAGGCGGCCGGCCGCGCGCCGGCGCGCGGCGAATCCGTCTCGATCTGGCTGGTCGAAGCCGCCACCCGCGACGTTTCCTCGTCGGCGCTGCGGCGGCGCATCAGCGCCGGGCAGCCGATCGACGGACTCGTGCCCGACGCCGTGGCGCGGCACATCGCGAGGCACGACCTGTACTCCACACAATCCCAGGCGAGCTGTTTGCATGCGTGACGACGTGACACCGGAGCGGCTGGTTGAATCGCTTCCCGAAAGCGTGCGGTGCGTCGTCCGCTCCGCGCAGGACAAGAAGGCGTTCGATGTGGTCGTGCTCTTCTTCGAAAACGCGCAGGGCGTCACCGACTACTTCGTGCTTTGCTCCGCCCGCACGACCCGCCAGGTGCGCGCCGTCGCCGACGAGGTCAAGCGACAGCTCCGGCTGGCGCAGGACGCGCCGTCGCACATCGAGGGGTACGACCACGGCGAGTGGGTGCTCATGGACTATTTCGACTTCGTGGTCCATGTGTTCACCCCCGACACCCGGCGCTTCTACGACCTCGAGAGACTGTGGGGCAGCGCCACCCGCATTCCCGTTCCCGAAGCGCCCTGATCGGGGAGACCGGCCGTGAGGGGGGCGGCCGGCGCACGGTTTCTGGCCGACGGCTTTCTCAGCGTCGTCTGGGCGCCGCCTTGCGCGGCGTGCGACGCCCTCCTCGAGCAGCCCACCCGCGGCGCCGTGTGCGCCGCTTGCTGGCAGCGGGTAGAGCTGATCCCGCCGCCGCTGTGCACTGCCTGCGGCCTCCCCCTGCCGGCAGCGCCGGCCGGCGTGCACGCGGGCGATTGCGCGGCCTGCGGCGACCGGCCGTCCGGCGCCGCGCCCCTGGCGCGGCAACGGGCGGCGGGATGGTACAGGGGCGCCCTCCGCTCCGTCATCCGCGCCTTCAAGTACCAGGGACGGCGCTCGCTGGCGGAGCCGCTGGCCGCCCTGATGCGCGACGCCGGAGGACCGCTGCTCGGCGCGGCCGACCTGGTCGTGCCCGTCCCGCTGCACCCGCGCCGCCGCTGGGCGCGCGGATTCAACCAGGCGCGCGACCTGGCGCTGCGTCTCGGGCCGCCGGTGGCGGACGTGCTCCGCCGGACCCGCTACACGCGGCCGCAGACCGCGCTGGCCGCGGCCCGGCGCCGCGCGAACGTGGCGGGCGCTTTCGAGCTGTCGTACAGGGGGGCGTTCCGCATGCGGCATGCAATCGCCGGACGGACCGTGGTCGTGGCGGACGACGTGCTGACGACCGGCGCCACGCTCGATGCCTGCGCCCGGGCGCTGCGCGCGGCCGGAGCGCGCGCGGTGTTCGGGCTCACGGCCGCCCGAGTCGCGCCTCGACGGCGGAGGCGATCGCCTCCGCCACCTCGGGCACGGGCAGCTCGCCGTCTACCCGCACCCACCCCGGCTGCTCCACCTGCTGCCTATAGCTGTCCCTGACACGCTGCTGCAGCGCGAGGTCCGCCTCGTACCGGTCGCGGTCCACGGCCTTGCGGATCGTCGCCGTCTCGGGCGCGATGTCCAGCAGGATGGTGAGATCCGGGGGCGGCAGGAAGCGCTGCATGTCGGCGAGCCAGGCCGCGTCGAGGCCGTGCGCCGCGCCGTAGGCGACGCTCGAGGCGACGTAGCGGTCGCAGACCAGCGCGATATCGGCAGCCAGCCAGCGCTCCAGGTCCGGCCGCCGCTCGTAGCGGTTGGCAATGTACAGGAGCTGCATGACATCGGGTCCGTAGTCGCGCTCGCGCTGGAGCGCACGGGCGATCTCCTCCCCGATGGCCGTGCCGTAATCCGGAAACGAGACGACGCGCGCCCTGCGTCCGCCGCCGCGGAGATGGTCGCGCAGCAGGCGCGCCTGCGTTTCCTTGCCGCTCTGGTCGAGCCCTTCCAGCGCAATCAGCATGAATCGGATTTCAGCTTTCCAGGCCGACCATGTCGTCCACCGTCTGGCGGCGGCGGATGACGCGCCACCCGTCGCCGTCGATCAGCACCTCGGCCGGCAGCGGATGGCGATTGTAGTTCGAAGCCATGACGGCGCCGTATGCCCCGGCGTCGCGTATGGCGATGAAATCTCCCACCGCCGGCACGGGCATCAACCGTTCCGCCCCGAAGACGTCGCTCGTCTCGCAGATCGGCCCGACGACATCGCAGGCAACCGGCGTCCCCGGCCCGGGCTCCAGCGGCTCGAGACGATGGAACGCGCCGTACAGCGCCGGGCGCAGCAGCTCGCTCATGCCCGCGTCGAGCACGACGAACCGCCCGCCGCCCGCGCGGTCCTTGACGTCGACGACGCTGGCCACGAGCGTCCCGGCCGGTCCGACGATCCAGCGTCCGGGCTCGGCTATCACGCGCAGCCCGGTAGGCCGCACGGCGTCGATGACCGCGCGTGCGTACTCCGTCACGCTCGGCGCGTCCGAACCGTCGTAGGAAATGCCGAGCCCGCCGCCGACGTCGAGGTGCTGCAGCGGACAGCCTTCACGCGCGAGATCCGCCGCCAGCGCGGTGATCGGCCCCAGGGCCTCCCGGATCGGCTCCGACGAGCCCAGTTGCGATCCGACGTGCACGTGCAGGCCGCACAGTCGCACGCCGTCGAGCGCCAGCGCGCGCCGGCAGGTATCCGCCGCCGCCCCGAGCGGCACGCCGAACTTGTGGGTCCGCCCCCCCGTGGCGATATGCGGGTGCGTGCCGGCGGCCACGTCCGGATTGACGCGCAGCGCCACCGCCGCGCGCCGGCCGCTCGCGCGCGCCAGCCGGTCGATCCGCTCGATCTCGCCGAGGCTCTCGGCATTGATGACGTGGACGCCGATCCCGACCGCCTGTTCGAGCTCCGCCGGGGTCTTGCCGACCCCCGTGAACACGATGTCCCGCGGCTCGCAACCGGCGCGGAGCGCCACGTCGATCTCGCCGCCGGAGTTGGCGTCGACCCCGCCGCCGAGCGCCCGCACGAGGCGCACGACCGCCAGCGTCGAATTCGCCTTCAGCGCGTAGTGCACGCGGTGGGGATAGCCGCCGAATGCCGCCGTGAACGCCGCATAGCGCTCCGCAATCGCGGCCGCGCTGTAGACGTACACGGGAGTGCCGGTCCGACGGGCGATCCGGGCGAGCAGCGACGGCGCGGCAGGCTGGTCGGCCATGGAATATCTTGCAATATCGGGAGCGGGCCGCGGTGTGGCAGCGGCGGCGGGCGGAGGGTTAGCCGGCCGACACGGCGCCCTTGGCGGGGACGGCCGCGGGCCCCACCTCGGCGAGCGGATCGGCCGGCTGCTCCACCAGGCGCCAGGCATCCGTCTCTTCGCGGATCTGTCTGGCGAAGCTGGCGTGCAGCGCGTGCCCGCCGCAGTGGACCACCAGGTGTCCGATCAGCGGATGGCCCACCAGGGCGAGATCGCCGATGGCGTCGAGAATCTTGTGCCGGACGAACTCGTCCTCGAACCGCAGCGCGGCGTTCAGGACGCCCGTTTCACCCAGCACCACGGCGTTGTCGAGCGAGCCGCCGAGCACCAGCCCCTTCTGGCGCAGTATTTCGACCTCCTTCAGGAAGCCGAAAGTGCGCGCCGGCGCGATCTCCTCGACGAACACCTCTTCGCTCATCCGCAGCGTGCGCGTCTGATGCCGCAGCAACGGGTGGTCGAAACTGATGGTGTACGTCACGCTGAAGTGGTCGGCCGGGTACAAGGCGATCCGCTTGGCGCCGCGGGCATGCACGATGGGCCGGACGACCTTCATGAAGCGCCGCGGCTTCTTCAGCGCCGCCACGCCGGCTTCGTGCACCAGGTACACGAACGACGCCGCGCTGCCGTCCATGATCGGCACCTCGGCCTGATTCAACTCGACGACGACGTTGTCGATGCCCATGCTGACGAGCGCGGCCAGCAGGTGCTCGACGGTCTCGACCCGCGCGTCGTCCCGGGCCAGACCCGTGGCGTAGTGTACGCCCGCCACGCAGTCGACCAGCGCGGGAATTTCCAGGCCGCCCAGATCGCGGCGCTTGAAGACGATTCCGTGATCGGCCGGGGCCGGCTTGAGGCTGAGCGTTCCCTTGTGTCCGGAGTGGAGACCGATTCCCGAACAGGAAACCTGCCGGCGCACCGTCTGCTGGATGCGTGTCGGACTGTGTCCGTTCTCAGGCAAGGTAATGATTTATTCTACAACGCTTTATGGGAAATGACCAGAGTTCAGGACGGGGCGGAGAAAGTGCCCCGTATGTGAGTCGTCGACGCCAGCAACCTCCTCCGGAGTCCCCTCGGCGACGATGGCGCCGCCTGCGCCGCCTCCCTCGGGCCCGAGGTCGACGATGTGGTCGGCCGTCTTCACGACGTCCAGATGGTGCTCGATGACGATCACGGTGTTGCCCTGATCGACCAGCAGGTTCAGGACGTCCAGCAGCCGCTTCGTGTCCTCGAAATGGAGACCCGTCGTCGGCTCGTCCAGGATGTACAGCGTGCGTCCGGTGCTGCGCCTGGACAGCTCCTTCGCCAGCTTGACGCGCTGCGCCTCGCCCCCGCTGAGCGTCGTCGCCGACTGCCCGAGCTTGACGTAACCGAGCCCGACGTCCTGCAGCGTGCGGAGCCGGGCTGCGATCGGCGGATAGTGCTCGAGCAGCTCCATGGCCTGATCGACCGTCAGGTTCAGCACGTCGCCGATCGAGGCGCCCCGGTAGCTGATCTCCAGCGTCTCCCGATTGTAGCGGTGTCCCTTGCACTGCTCGCACGTCACGTAGACGTCGGGCAGAAAGTGCATCTCGATCGCATTCACGCCGCCGCCCTGGCACGACTCGCACCGCCCGCCCTTGACGTTGAACGAGAAGCGCCCCGGCCGGTACCCGCGCGCGCGCGCTTCCGGCAGCATCGAGAACAGCTCCCGGACGAAGGTGAAGACGCCCGTATACGTCGCCGGATTCGAGCGGGGGGTGCGCCCGATGGGCGCCTGATCGATCTGGATGACCTTGTCGACCTGGCCGGCGCCCTCGATCCGTCCGTGCACGCCCGGCTCGGCGGCCGCACCGTGGAGCTCGCGCGCCAGCGCGCGGTGCAGGATGTCGTTCACCAGCGTCGACTTGCCCGACCCGCTGACGCCGGTCACGGCGATCAGCAGGCCGAGGGGAAACCGGACGTCGAGGTTCTTCAGGTTGTTGGCGCGCGCGCCGCGGATCGTGATGGCCCCCTTGAGCGCGGGACGCCGCGCCGCCGGCAGCGGAATGGTCCGCTCGGCGCGCAGATACTGTCCGGTCAGCGAGCCGCAGCCGTTGCTCAGCAGTTGCGAGGGCAGGCCCTGGAAGATCAACCGGCCGCCGTGCTCACCGGCCCCCGGCCCGAGGTCGACCACGTAGTCAGCCGAACGGATGGTCTCCTCGTCGTGCTCCACGACCACCACGGTGTTGCCGAGATCGCGCAGGCGGCCGAGCGCGTCCAGCAGCAGCCGGTTGTCGCGCTGATGCAGGCCGATCGACGGCTCGTCCAGCACGTACAGCACGCCCGTCAGATGCGCCCCGATCTGGGTGGCGAGGCGGATGCGCTGCGCCTCGCCGCCGGACAGGGTCGCCGCCCCGCGGTCCAGCGACAGGTACCCGACGCCGACGTTGCTCAGGAACCGCAGGCGGTCGCGAATCTCGCGCAGCACGCGGTCGGCGACGAGCCGTTCCCGATCCGTGAGCTGCAGCTCGTCGAAGACGCGCCGCGCCTCGGCAATCGGCAGGCTCGTGTAGTCGGACAGCACACGCTCGTGCACCCGCACCGCGCGGCTCTCGGCGCGCAGCCGCGCACCGCCGCACTCGCGGCACACGCGCGGTGAGCGGTACTGATCCAGCTCGTCCTGCTGCGCCCACGTGCCGGCGGCGTACCGCCGGCGCAGGTTCGGCACGATGCCCTCGAAATCGCGGCCGAACGGATCCGGGGCAGCCGCGCGCCGCGGCCGCCGCGCGCCGCCGGCCGCGCGACCGGGGCGATCGGGACCGTACAGCAGCAGGTCGCGCTTCTTGCGCGGGAGCTTGCCGAACGGCGCGTTGATGTCGATGTCGTGGTGTCGCGCGAGCGCACGGAGCGCATCGCGCAACGGCCCGCCCGTGGCGGGCCCCCAGGGATGCACGGCCCCCTCTGCCAGTGAACGGCCGCCGTCCGGGATGATCCTGTCCGGATCGAAGTCCACCACCGAGCCGAGGCCCTGGCAGTGGGAGCAGGCGCCGTGCGGGGAGTTGAAGGAGAAGACGCGCGGCGTGAGCTCGGGCATGTTGATGCCGCAGTGAACGCACGCGAGCCGCCGCGAGAACAGCCTGTCGCCGCCTTCGAGCCGGTTGACGGTAACGACGTCGTCGGCCAGCGTGAGGGCCAGCTCGATCGACCGTGTGAGCCGCCGCTCGGCTCCGGCCCGCACGACGAGCCGGTCCACCACGGCGTCGATCCAGTGGTTCTTGTGCCGGTCGAGCCGCAGCGTCTCGTCGAGCGCGTGGACCTCGCCGTCGACCCGCACCTTGAGCAGTCCACGGGCCTTCAGCGCCGCCAGCTCGTTCTTGAACTCGCCCTTGCGTCCGCGCACGATCGGCGCCAGGACGTTGATCCGCTCGTTCGCCGGCCCCTCCATGACGGCTTCCACGATCTGTGCGACCGACTGCGAGCTGACCACCCGCTCGCACGACGGGCAGTGCGGCACGCCGATGTTGGCGAAGAGCAGGCGGAGGTAGTCGTAGATCTCGGTCACGGTGCCGACGGTGGACCGCGGGTTGGAACCGGTCGTGCGCTGCTCGATGGAGATGGCGGGAGACAGGCCGTCGATCTGGTCGACGTCCGGCTTCTCGACCTGCTCGAGGAACTGGCGGGCGTACGCCGACAGCGATTCGACGTAGCGGCGCTGCCCCTCGGCGTAGACGGTGTCGAAGGCGAGGGAGGACTTTCCGGAACCCGACAGACCGGTGATCACGACGAACCGGTCGCGCGGTATCCGAACGTCGATGTTCTTGAGGTTGTGTACGCGGGCTCCGCGCACATCAATCCATCGCGGCGGTGTCTGCACGGAAAGGAACCTCTGTCCGGCCCCGAATCCGCCATGCTACCACTTTCCGGCGTCCACGCGGTACGCCGTGCTGTTCGAGGCGACCACGAGTCCGCCGCTGGGGTCGAACGCCAGTCCCACCAGCGCCTCCGCGGCGAGCACGGGCGCCGTCGAGCCGTCCGCGGCCACGCGGTAGACGCCGCTGGCTCCCGCCAGCGCCTCGACCACGTGCAGCGTGCCCTCCCCGTCGAACGCCAGTCCCTGGGGCCGGCCGAAGCAGGAGCAGACCGGCTCCACGGCGCCCGTCCTGTCGATCCGGTACACGCTGTCGTAGGTGGAGAGCGTCGGCGAAGCCACATACAGCGCCTCGTCGGGTCCCCACGCGAGATGGAAGGCGGCGACGCTCGCCGGCAGCGTCGCGAGCGGCACGACGTCCCCGCCGCTGCCGACGCGGTACACCGTGCCGGAGCGGTCGCCGACGTACAGCATGCCGTCCGGGCTGAAGGCCAGGCCGCAGGCAACGCCGAGGTCGGAGACGAGCCGCTCGAACGACCCGTCCGGACTCACGCGGTACACGGCGCCGTCGTAGCGGCTCGAGACGTGCAGCCCGCCGTCCGGCGCGAACGCCAGCGACGTCACGTTGGTGATGCCCGCCAGGAACGGCTCGCGGAAACCGTCCCGCCTGACGCGGAACATCGACACCGGCGTCTGCTCCCCGCGCGCGCCGCTGTAGGTGAGGTAGAGCACGCCTTCACCGTCGATGGCCGGGCTGTCTACCTGGTGCAGACCGGTGGCGACTCGGACGCCGACGTCGACGAACGCCTGCTCGTCCTCCGCACCGGCGACCTGCACCCGCGTACGGCCGCCGTCGAGCCCCGCCGGGACGATCACGGACACGACCTGCCGGGAGGCGTGCACCACGCGGGCCTGGCGCGGCCCGACGTGCACCTCGGGCGTCCCGGCGCCGTTCGACGGCAGATCGGTCCCCTCGATCGTGATCCGTCCGCCCTCGACCGCGCACGCCGGGCGAACCGCGGTGATCCGCGGAGCCGCACCTGCCCGTGACCGCCCGCTCATGGGTCTCCGCGCCCGATGCGGCTAGTCGTCGTCGAGCTCAACGTTCCAGTACAGGTAGTCGCGCCAGCTCTCGGGCGCGTTGCGCAGGCCGAAGGTCAGCCGCACCGCCGGCGCCCGGGTGGGCCGGCGCGGAGGGCGGATGACGCGCAGTCCCGCCTGGGCGGGCGTTCGGCCGCCCTTCCGGCGGTTGCAGGTCACGCAGCAGGTGACGATGTTCTCCCAGTCCTTGCGCCCCCCCTGCGACACGGGGACCACGTGGTCGAACGTGAGGTCCGACACCGGATGCTCCCGGCCGCAGTACTGGCAGCGGTGGCCGTCCCGCGCGTAGATGTTGGCGCGCGAGAACGGGACGTGGTCGAAGTGCTTGCGGATGGTGATGTAGCGCAGCAGCCGGATGACGGACGGCAGCTTGACGCTGAACGAGACCGAGCGGATCTCGCGGTCGTGGACGGCGATCACCTCCACCTTGCCCTGGCACCACAGCGTGATCGCCTTGCGCCAGTCGACGATCTTCAGCGGCTCGTACGTGGCGTTGAGCAACAACGTCTGTTCCATGACCGCTCACATTCTAATCGTCGTTGGATGGGGCTGCGCCCCAAACCCCCGCCGGCCACTCGCGGGGACCCCTTCGCCCCACTCCGTGGCCGGCGGGCCGCGCCGTGCGCGGCTAGGGAACGGTCGCTCTTTTTGAACACCGTCCCCTTCCAAATTCAAACAGCAGGGCAGGCTCCGTTCAGCAAACCGGTCGCACGCGCTAACCTACCGGCTGGCCCTGGACGACGATTTTCAGACGGACGCCGGCTACCGGCGGCTCGTCCGGCGCGTGGCCGTTCATGATCGCCAGCGTCGCCGCGGGCACGAGCTCGCCGCCGGCCTGCTGCGCGATCCGCTCCCACGTATCGCCGGCGACGGCCTCGTACAGCGCGATCTCGTTGGGCAGGATGCTCTCTACCTCCTCCGCGGTCAAGCCCCTGAAGGACCGGATGCTGCTGTCGACCGCACGCTCCAGCCGCGTGAAGTCCGCCACCGGGATTACCCCGCCCAGCACGTAGACCCGCCCGTCGTGGCGCACGTACGCCGCCCGCACCGCCGCCGGTCCGATGTCGTCCACGTCGCGCTGGTACGACCGGATGTGCGCTTCCAGGCCGTTGATCGTCGCGGCGCTGCCGGAGACGTTGCGCGCGTCGCGCGGCGTGTCGCGCCGGGCGATCTCCTGGAGCGCGGCCGACTGCCCCTCCTCCGCCAGTTGCAGCGCCATGTACGCCCCGCGGTCGGGCCGGCTGGCCACGACCACCGTGGGGCTGTTCCGGATTTCCCAGCCCCGGGGAAACTCGACGCCGAACCGCAGCACCGGATGGACGAACTCGCGGCCCCGCGCTATCCCCTCTTCCGGGTTGTCCCCGAAACGGACCCCCACGATCCGCTCCAGGTAGCCGGAACGGTCGACCCGCAGGGTGGAAGCCTCGGCCGTCTCGAGCAGCCGGGCGACGGTGGGCGCCACGTCGCCGACGCGGGCTGCCGGCTCCGGGTGCGTCGACAGCCAGTTGGGCACGCCGCGCCGGTCGCTCTGCTCGCTGATACGGCCGAGCGTGGACAGCATGCCGGCCACGCCGGCGGGATGCCACCCGCCGGCGGCGGAGTACTCCGCGCCCAGCCGGTCGGCCTGGATCTCGTCGTCGCGCCCGAACCTGAGCATCAGCACCCCGAGTCCGTAGCCGGCGGCGTCCGCCAGGCCCGGCCCGCCGTAGGGATTGGCGCGCATCGCCGGCACGAAGATCTGGCCCAGCAGCAGGCCGAACTGCGCGCCCGTGGCCCGCGTATACGCCTGCACCGAGTGGCGGGCGGTGACGTGGCCGATCTCGTGACCCAGCACGCCGGCCAGCTCCGCCTCGTCGCCCAGGTACGCCAGTATGCCGCGCGTGAGGTAGATGTAGCCGCCCGGCAGCGCGAACGCGTTGACCGCCGGCGAGTCGACGACCGCGAACTGCCACGGCAGATTGGGCCGGTGCGACAGCGCCGCCAGGCGGTGGCCGAGGTCCGCGACGTACCCCTGCAGCGCCGGCGAGTCGTACAAGCCCATCTGCTCGCGTATCTGCTCGTCCGCGTCGCGGCCGATCGAGACCTCCTGTCCCTCGGTCATCAGGCTGAACTCGCGGCCGCCCGTCACCGGATTGGTGGCGCAGCCGGCCAGCAGCAGCGCCGCGGCCGCGGTCGTCGCCCGGCCGGCCCGGCTAGGCAGGCGCATGCACGGCCTCCATTCCCTTGCGTATTTCCTCCACGGCGGCCGGTCCCGCCGGCAGCAGCGGCGGGCGGGGATCGCCGCCGGCGTAGCCCGCGATGTCCAGCGCCGCCTTGAGGCCCGGCACGCCGTGGACGCGGGTCAGCAGGCGGGCCAGCGGCGTGAGGCGCCGCTGCAGGCTGCGCGCCTCCTCCAGGCGTCCCGCGGCTACGAGATCGAACAACTCGACGCACAGGTTCGGGACGGCGCTCGCGAGGGCCAGGATGCCGCCGGCGGCGCCCGACACCAGGCTGGCGTAGAACACCGGCGCCGAGCCGGCCAGCACGCTGAAGTCATCGGGCGTCTCGTCGATCAGCGCCGAGATGAACGCGATGTCGGAGCCCGACTCCTTCATCCCGATGATGTTCGGATGGTCCGCCAGCCGCGCCGCCGCCGACACGGGGAGGGTCACACCCGTCAGGGCGGTGAAGTTGTACAGCAGCACCGGCACCGGCGCGGCGTCGGCCACGGCCGCGTAGTGCCGCGTCAGCGCGTCCCCGGTCAGCAGCGTCTTGAAGAACGCCGGGGTGCGGACGAGCACGGCGTCCGCACCGAGGGCGCCGGCGCGCGCCGCGGCGCTGACGGTCCCCGCGGTGGATTCCCGCGCCACGCCGGCAATCAGCAGGCGCCCCGCCGGCACCCGCTCGCGGGCGGCCGCGATGACGCGGTCGGATTCGGCGTCGTCGAGGAGCGGCGCCTCGCCATTCGATCCCAGCACGACCAGGCCGCGCAGGCCGGTCCCCATCCAGCGCTCGCAATTGGCGGCGAGGGCCGCGGTGTCGACAGCGCCGTCACGAAACGGCGTGGGGATCGGCGGGAAGACGCCTCGTAGATCCATTTCTCCAATCACTCCGGCAGGTGGCCGTCCGGTCCGCCGCCGGGCGCATGCCCGACGATCAGCAGGCTCTCGACCACCTGGCCGCCGATCAGGTGCTCCCGGATGATCCGCTCCAGGGCCGGCGGATCGCAGCGCCGGTACCACGCCCCCTCCGGATAGACGAGCGCAATCGGGCCGTCCTCGCAGATCCGCAGGCAGTTCGCCTTGGTGCGCAGCACCCCGCCGCGCTCGGACAGGCCGAGATCGCGGAGACGTTTCTTCAGGTACGCCCAGGCGGCCAGGCCGCAATCCTGCGCGCAGCACTTGGGGTTCGTCTGGTCACAGCACAGGAAGATATGGCGGACGGCCACGTCGGCGCCGATGGTCGCGGCCACGCGGCGCTGCTGCTCCACACGGGAGGATTCGTCCGGTGGCTCCGGCATTGGTGGGGCCTGAAAGCAAGTAGGATATCACTTCGATGGCGAAGCGTCTGGCGCGGCTCGGCGACTGGACCAGCGTGTTTCTGGGCACGATCGAGCGCGTCGGCAACGCCCTTCCGCACCCTGCCACCATCTTCGCGATTCTGGCCCTGCTCACGGTCGTGGCGTCGGGCGTGGCCGCGACGATGGACCTCGAAGTGGTGCATCCGGGCACCGGCGAGACCGTGCGGCCGGCCAACCTGCTGACCGTCGCCGGCTTCCATCGCATCCTGACGGAGATGGTGACCAACTTCACCGGGTTCGCGCCGCTCGGCACGGTGCTGGTGGCGATGCTCGGCATCGGCGTGATGGAAGCGAGCGGCCTGATCGGCGCCGCACTGCGGATGCTCGTGCTCTCCGCGCCGGCCCGCCTGCTCACGTTCGTCATCGTGCTGGCGGGCGTGCTGTCGAACGCGGCGAGCGAGATCGGCTACGTGCTGCTCGTGCCGCTGGGCGGCATCATCTTCCTGGGCGCCGGCCGGCATCCCATCGCCGGGCTGGCCGCCGCGTTTGCGGGGGTGTCGGGCGGCTACAGCGCCAACCTGCTGCTGGGCACGATCGATCCGCTGCTGGCGGGCCTGTCCGAAGAGGCCGCCCACATCGTGGACGCGAGCTACCAGGTCAACCCGGCGGCGAACTACTTCTTCATGGTTGCGTCGACGTTCATCGTGGCCGCGGCCGGCACGTGGGTCACCGAGCGCATCGTCGTGCCGCGGCTGGGGCCCTACGAAGGCGCGGAGCGGCCGGCCGGCCTCGACCGGCTCAGCGCGGAGGAACGGCGCGGCCTGCGCTTCGCCGCGGTGGCCGCGCTGGCGTTCTGCGCGTTCCTGTTGTGGGGAGTCGTGCCCGCCGACGGTTTCCTGCGCAATCCGGGGACCGGCGAGATATTGCGGTCTCCCTTCCTCTCCGGGATCGTGGCCTTCATCTTCCTGGGCGGCACGGCCGTCGGCGTGGCGTACGGCGTCGGCGCCGGCAAGTTCAGCAACGACACGGACGTCATGAACGGCATGGGCACCACGATCGGCACGCTGGGCACGTACCTGGTGCTCGTGTTCTTCGCCGCGCAGTTCGTGGCCTACTTCAACTGGTCGAACCTCGGCCTGATAGTCGCCGTGAAGGGCGCGGATACGCTGCGGGCGTCCGGGCTGGGCGGCATCCCCCTGATGCTGGCGTTCGTCGTGCTGTCGGCCGTCATCAACCTGGTCATGGGCAGCGCTTCCGCCAAGTGGGCGGTGATGGCGCCCGTGTTCGTGCCGATGTTCATGCTGCTGGGCTACGCCCCCGAGCTGACCCAGGTGGCCTACCGCATCGGCGACAGCACGACGAACGTGATAGCGCCGATGATGTCGTACTTCGCGCTGATCGTCGCGTTCTTCGAGAAGTACGACAAGCGCTCGGGGATCGGCACGGTGGTCGCCACCATGCTGCCGTATACCATCGTGTTCCTGGTGGTCTGGTCCTGCCTGCTCGTCGCCTGGATGGCGCTCGGATTGCCGGTGGGGCCGGGCGCCAGCCTGTACCTGTGATGATGCTTGCCCGCCGGGTGTGGACCACGCACGGGATTCGCGCGGGAGTCGCCGGCGGCGTGGCGGCGGCCGGACTGATCGCCGCCGCCGGGTTGCTCCTGCTGCCGCCTTCGGCCCTCGGCCAGCCGCCTTCGGCTGCCCGCCAGGAGCCTTCGGCGGCGTCGATCACCGCGGCCGATCTGCAGCGCGAGGTGGCGCATCTTGCCTCCGATGCGATGGGCGGCCGGCTGACCGCCACGCCCGGGAACGAGGCGGCCGCGCGGTACATCGCGGATGCGTTCCGGCGCCACGGACTGCGCGCCGTCGGCGCGGGGGGGAGCTACCGCCATGCGGTCGATCTGCTCGTCGCGGCGCAGGAACCGGGCAGCACGCTGCAGGCGCAGGTGGGGCCGGAGACGGAGGCGGCCGAGCTGTCCCGCGACTTCATTCCCGCTCCGTTCAGCGCATCCGGCAGCGCCGCCGGGCCGGTCGTGTTCGCCGGATTCGGCATCACCGCCGACGGGCTGGAGCACGACGACTACCGTGAGGCGGACGTCGCCGGCAAGGTGGTCCTCCTGCTGGAGCACGAGCCGGGCGAGTTCGACCCGCAGAGCCCCTTCGCCGGGATCGTCACGTCGGAGCACGGAGCGGCCATCCGCAAGGCGCTGGAGGCGCAACGGCGCGGCGCCGTCGCGGTCGCCATTGCCCCGGACGTGCACAACCACACGCGGTGGTGGACCGTTCCGGAACTTGCGGGCCGCTACTGGCCGCGCAGCCGGCCGCGCGTGCCCCCTTACCAGCTCGCCGCGTGGCTGGACCGGGTGCAGATTCCGGTTGTGCGCATCTCCGCTGCGCTGGCGGAACGCCTGGCCGGGGCGGCAGACCGGACGCTGCAGGAGCTGGGGGCGCACGCGGAAACGGCCGGCGGCGGCGCGGTGGTGGAGTTGCCCGACGTCGAGCTGGACGTGACGGTGCGGGTGCGGCACGCGACCACGCCGGTCGACAACGTGGTCGGGCTCATCGAGGGTGCGGATCCGGAGCTGCGGGACGAGTGGATCATCATCTGTGCCCACTACGACCACGAGGGCGCGATCGGGGAGCGCATCTTCAACGGGGGCGACGACAACGCCTCGGGCGTGGCCGGCCTCCTGGAGATAGCCGAGGCGTACGGCGTGGCGGCGCGCGCCGGCCGGCGGCCGCGGCGCTCGATCCTCCTCGCCGCGTGGAATGCCGAGGAACAGGGCCTGCTGGGCGCCTGGGGCTACGCCGAGCAACCGCTCGCGCCGCTCGAGGACACGGTGGCGGTCGTCAACATGGACATGATCGGACGCAGCGAAGAGGTGCCGGCGGGCGGGGGCTACCGTTTCGCCGGTCTCGAGCCGCAGACGGCGGAATCGAACCGCAACGCCGTGAACATCATCGGCTCGACCTACAGCGACGACCTGCGCGCAGCCACCAGCGCCGCGAACCGGACCGCCGGCCTGGACCTGCGGTTCCGCTACGACAACAACCGCTCCAACCTCCTCCGGCGCAGCGACCACTGGCCGTTCCTCTTCAACGAGGTGCCGGCCATATTCGTGCACACGGGCCTCCATCCCGATTACCACACGGAGCGGGATCACCCCGACACGCTCGAGTACGAAAAGATGGCGCGCGTGGTGCAACTGGTGTACGAGCTCAGTTGGGATCTCGCGGCGGGCGGCCCGCGGCCGGTGTTCAACCCTCCCGCGCCGTGACGCCTCCGGTGCGCCGCGCAGCCCCATCCAAATGGAAACGGCAATCGATTTCCAGCGCCGCGGCCAGCAGGGCCAGGTATTCGCGCCGCGGCACCTCGACGGCGCCGAACGTGGAGAGGTGCGGCGTGAGCCACTGCAGGTCGAGCAGCCGGTAGCCGCGCTGCCGCAGCCGTTCGACCAGCCGGCAGAGCGCGACCTTCGAGGCGTCCGTGACGGCGTGAAACATCGATTCGCCGAAGAAGGCGCCGCGCAGGCTGACCCCGTACAGCCCGCCGGCGAGACGCTCCCCGTGCCAGACCTCCAGGGAATGGGCGTAGCCGGCCGCGTGCAGCGCCGTGTAGCTCTCGATCAGCTCCGCATCGATCCAGGTTTCGCCGCCGTCCGGCCGTTCTGCGCACGCCGCGATCACGGCGGGGAATGCCCGGTCGACCGTGGTGCGGAAACGGCCCTGGCGCAGCACCCGGCCCAGGCGCCGCGGGACGTGCAGCCCGTCGAGCGGCAGGATCCCGCGGCGCTCGGGCGAGAACCACATGGTGCGGCCGTCTGCCGCCATCGGGAACAGCCCCTGCGCGTAGGCTCCGAGCAGCGTGTTGATGGGAATCATACGGTCGTCGTATTATCGCGCGTGCTTCCTCACAAGCAGAGCGGCGTGCACACCTCCGAGGCGGTCACGGACAACATCCGGGTGCACGTCACGGCGCGTTTCTCTCCGGGCCACTCCCAGCCCCACCGCAATCTCTGGCTGTTCGTCTACACCATCGCGATCTCGAACGAAGGCCCGGAGACGGTCCAGCTGATCAGCCGGCACTGGGTCATCACCGACGGCAACAACCACGTCGAGGAGGTCCGCGGCCTGGGCGTCGTGGGGGAGCAACCGACGCTGGCGCCCGGCGAGTCGTTCGAGTACACGTCGAACTGCCCGCTGCGGACGCCGATGGGGACCATGCACGGCACCTACCAGATGGTGAACGGCCAGGGCCGGCGGTTCGACGTCGAGATCGCCGCGTTCACCCTGAGCGAGCCGTACACGATTCACTAGGCAAGCGGGACCACCGCGACGTCCGCCGCCTCGAGGCCGGCGCGCACGGCCGCGGCGAGCGACGCCGCGCCGGGCGTATCGCCGTGGATGCAGACGGTGTCTGCCCGCAGCGCCACGCGCTCGCCGGTCGCCGTGGCCGCGGCGCCGTCGCGGATCATCTGCAGGACGCGCGCAACGACGGCGTCCGCGTCGTCGATGACGGCGCCCGGCAAGTTGCGCGAGCGCAGCGAGCCGTCCGCGTCGTACGCCCTGTCGGCGAACGCCTCGGACGCCACCGCGAGTCCGGCCGCGCGGCCGGCGTCCAGCAGCCGCGAGCCGGACAGGCCGACCAGGATCAGCCCCTCCCCCCCCGCCGCCACGCCGCGCGCCACCGCGTCGGCCAGCCGCCGGTCGCGGGCCGCCATGTTGTACAGCGCGCCGTGCGGCTTGACGTGCCGCAGGCGGCCGCCTTCCGCCGCCGCGATGCCCGCCAGCGCGGCCACCTGGTACAGCACCATGGCCTCGACCTCGTCCGGCGTGGCCTGCAGCTCGCGCCGCCCGAACCCCGCGAGGTCGGGAAAACCGGGATGCGCTCCGACCGCGACGCCAAGCCGGAGCGCCAGCCGGACCGTGCGCCGCATGATGACCGGATCGCCGGCGTGGAACCCGCAGGCGATGTTGGCGGACGTGACGTGCGGCAGGATCCCCTCGTCGTCGCCGAGCGCGTAGCGGCCGAACGACTCGCCCACGTCGCAGTTCAGATCGACCCGCAGTTGCGTCATCTGCCTCGAGCAAACTATATGATCCGCGCCGTAGCCACATGACACGAGAGACTGCAACCGGCGGCGTACCTTTCGAGATCGCCCGGCACTATCCCCGTCAGGTCGAACTGACGGACGGCAGCCAGGCCGCGCTCGAGCTGATGGGCGGCGGAGACATCGACGACATGCTGGCCTTCGCGCGCACGCTGCCCCCGCACGACCTCATGTTCCTGCGCGTCAACATCACCGACCGGCCGGTCGTCGAGCACTGGGTCGCATCGATCGAGATGGGGCGTACGATCACGGTGCTGGCGCGCCAGGACGGCAAGGTGCTGGGCGAGTCGACGCTGCTGCACAACGAGGCGAACTGGACACGCCATCTGGGCGAGATTAGGATCCAGATCTCGCCTGCCGCGCGGCGGCGCGGGCTGGCGCGCGTGCTGGCCCGGGAGATCGACACCATTGCGAGACAGCTTGGACTGCAACTGCTCACCGCGCGCATGACACTGGATCAGTCCGCGGCGCAGGCCGTCTTCCGGCGGCTTGGATTCCAGCGTGAAGCCGTACTCTGGGACTATGCCATCACGCCGGACGGAGACACGCGCAACGTGCTGGTCGCAACCAAGCGCCTGTAGCAGCCTGCTGCTGGCGACGAGGCACATCAGGAGGACCGATTGTGAGTGACGAGAAGGTGACGGCCGGATTCGATGCGCTGCTGACCGAAGACCGCGTGTTCGACCCACCGGAGGAGTTCCGCAGGAACGCCAACATCAACGATCCCGGCGTCTACGAGCGCGCCGAGGCGGATCCCGAGGGATTCTGGGCCGACTTCGCCCGCGAACTCGAATGGAGCCGGCCGTGGGACCAGGTGCTCGACTGGCAGCCGCCCGACGCCAAGTGGTTCATCGGCGGCAAGATCAACGCCAGCGTCAACTGCGTCGACCGCCACGCGCTCGGCAGCCGCCGCGACAAGCGCGCCATCGTCTGGGAAGGCGAGCCGGGCGACCAGAAGACGCTGACCTACGGCGAGCTGCACGTCGAGGTGCAGAAGTGCGCCAACGTGCTCAAGCGGCTCGGCGTCGGCCACGGCGACCGCGTCGCGGTCTACCTGCCGATGATCCCCGAGCTGCCGATCGTGCTGCTGGCGTGCGCGCGCATCGGCGCCGTGCACAGCGTCGTGTTCGGCGGCTTCAGCGCCGAGTCGCTGCGCGACCGCATCAACGACATGCAGGCGAAGCTGCTGGTCACGGCGGACGGCGGCTACCGCCGCGGCGGCGTCGTGCCGCTCAAGCAGATCTCCGACGACGCGCTCGACGGCTCGCCGAGCGTGGAGAACGTGCTGCTCGTCAAGCGCGAGGGGCTGGAGACGCCGTTCAACGTCACCGAGGGGCGCGACCACTGGTACCACGAGCTGATGGCGCAGGTTTCGGATTCGTGCCCCGCGCGCGAGAACGACGCCGAGGATCTCCTGTTCACGCTGTACACCTCGGGCACCACCGGCAAGCCGAAGGGGATCGCGCACACCACCGGCGGCTACCTGGTCGGCACGTACGCCACCTCCAAGTGGGTGTTCGACCTGAAGGAGGACGACATCTACTGGTGCACGGCCGACATCGGCTGGGTCACGGGCCACAGCTACCTCGTCTACGGCCCGCTGGCCAACGGCGCCACCTGCGTCATGTACGAGGGCGCGCCCGACACGCCGGGCCGCGACCGCTTCTGGGACATCTGCGCGCGCCACAAGGTGACCGTCTTCTACACCGCCCCGACCGCCATCCGGGCGTTCATGAAGTGGGGCCCCGACCACGTCACCAGGCACGACCTGAGCTCGCTGCGGCTGCTCGGCTCGGTCGGAGAGCCGATCAACCCCGAAGCCTGGATGTGGTACTACCAGCACGTCGGCGGCGGGCGCTGCCCCATCGTCGACACATGGTGGCAGACCGAGACCGGCAGCATCCTGATCGCCCCGCTTCCGGGCATCACCCCGCTCAAGCCGGGTTCCGCGTCACGTCCGTTCCCGGGCCTGAAACCGCAGATCGTCACCGAGGCCGGCGAGCCGGTGAAGGTCGGCGGCGGCTACCTGGTGCAGACGCGCCCCTGGCCGTCCATGCTGCGCACCATCTACGGCGACCACGACCGCTTCATCGCCACCTACTGGAACCGCTGGGGCCGCGACGTCTACGTCACCGGCGACGGCGCCAAGGTGGACGAGGACGGCTACTTCTGGCTGCTCGGACGCGTCGACGACGTGCTCAACGTCGCCGGTCACCGGGTCGGCACGATGGAGGTGGAAAGCGCGCTTGTCGACCACCAGGAGGTCGCCGAAGCGGCCGTGGTGGGCAAGGAGCACGAGATCAAGGGGCAGGCCGTGTGCGCGTTCGTCACCCTGAAGGAAGGAGTGACGGCGAGCGACGAGAAGCTCGCGGAGCTGAAGAAGCACGTCGCGACCAAGATCGGCGCCATCGCGCGTCCGGACGAGATCATCTGGACCGCCGACCTGCCGAAGACCCGCTCCGGCAAGATCATGCGGCGGCTGCTGCGCGACATCGCCGCGCGCAAGGCGCTCGGCGACGTGACCACGCTGGCCGACCCGACCATCGTCGCGAAGCTGCGGGAGCAGTACCAGGAGAAGGAAGGCTAGCCCCCGAGAGGCGAATGCACCAAACCGTCTTCCGGGCGGGCGCCGGCGTGCCGGTGCTGCTGGCCGCGTTGCTGGCCGGCGCCGGGGCGCAGGAGCGCGCAACGGAGCTGTACGCGTGCGGCGGCGAGACGCGCGCGGAAGCGGCTGCGGTCGGGGTAACGCTGTGTGACGGCGAGCCCGCCCCGGAGCTGCTCGCGCAGGCGGAAGCGGACAACCTGCAGGTCCGCGATGGCGCGCTGGTCACGGCGGTGGCGGAGGACGGCGTCGCCGGCGTCGCGGGCTTGCAGGCGGGCGACCTGATCTACCGCGTGGGCGGCGGCGACGTGCCGGGCGCGGCAGCGGCTGCCGACCGTCTGGGCCAGGTCGCGGCGCGCGCCGACACGGTCGTCAACTTCCTGCGCGGCGGACGGCCGTACCGCATCAAGCTCAGGCGCGAATGAGGCGGCGCGGCGGCGCGTGATATCATCGCGGTTTGTCTATCCCAAAGAGGTATTTACAGATGCCCAACAGCCCATGGCGCATCCTCGCCTCGCTGGTCGTCTGCGCGTCGATCCTGGCCCCCGCGGCGGCGGCCGGGCAACAGTGGGCGAGCTGGCGGGGTCCGGCGCAGAACGGCGTCTCCGACCTGACCGGCCTGGTGTCGGCATGGTCGAAGACCGGCGACAACCTGATCTGGTCCGACGCGTGGGTCGGCCGCTCCACGCCGGCCGTGTTCGACGGGCGCGCGTGCGCCAACGGCCGCACGGGCGACGGCATCTCGAAACAGGAGATCGTCGCCTGCTGGGACGCCGACGACGGCACGAAGCTGTGGGAGCACAAGTTCAGCATCGCCAACACGACCGTGCCGTTCAACCGCGTCGGATGGGGCAACGTCACGGGTGATCCCGAGACGGGCTACCTGTACGCGATGAACATCGACGGCCACCTGAACGTGTTCGACCGCGGCGGCGGCATCGTCTGGAGCTGGCGCCTGGCGGAAGAGCTCGGCCGCGCCTCCGGCTACGGCGGCCGCACGTCGACCCCCGTGATCGACGAGGACCGGCTCATCCTCTCCGTGATCGGCGGCATGTGGGGCGACTACGCGGGTCCACCGCGGCACCGCTACGTCGCCTTCGACAAGCGCAGCGGCGAGGTGCTGTGGATTTCGACGCCGGGCGGCAACGTCGCCGACATGAACACGCAGTCGGTGCCGATCATCACGGTCATCGACGGCCGGCGCCTGCTGATCGACGGCAACGCCGACGGCCGCATCTACGCGCTGCTGGCGCGCACCGGCGAGAAGGTCTGGGAGTTCCACCTGTCCCAGCGCGGCATCAACGTGTCGCCCGTCATCGAGGGGTCGACGGTCTACGCGGCGCACAGCGAGGAGAACGTCGACAGCGGCATCATGGGCCGTGTCGTCGCGATCGACGCCACCGGCTCGGGCGACGTGACCGCCACGCACGAGCTGTGGCGCGCCGAAGAGGTGGCGGTCGGCTTCTCGTCGCCGGCGTACCACGACGGCCGGCTGTACATCATCGACAACTCCGCGAACCTCAGCGCGCTCGACGCCGCCACCGGCGGGGAGCTCTGGACCACCAGCATCGGGACGGTCGGCAAGGCGTCGCCCGTCTGGGCTGACGGCAAGTTGTACGTCACCGAGGTGAACGGCAACGTCACCATCCTCCAGGCGGACGCCGGCGGCGCCACCGTGCTCGATCACGAGGAGCTCGAGGTAGAGGACGGACGCTACGCGGAGATCTATGGCTCGTTCGCACCGGCCTACGGACGCCTGTACTTCACCGCCGAGTCGGGCATCTACTGCATCGGCGACCCGAGCGCCCCGTTCGAGGCGCGCGACGCGCCTGCACCGGCGCTCGGTCGGGAGGCGGCGCCCGGCGCGGCGGCAAGCCTCCAGGTGGTGCCGGCCGAGATCATCCTGTCGGCGGGAGAGTCGGCGTCTTTCCGCGTGCTGGCGTTCGACGCCAACGGCGTGGCGCTCGGCGAGCGCGACGCCGAATGGTCGCTCGATGGCCTGCCCGGCTCCAGCGTCTCGGCGGACGGCAGGCTGTCGACCGCGACAGGAGCTCCGAACCACGGCGGCAAGGTGACGGCCAGCGCCGGCGGCCTGAGCGCAATCGCCCAGGTGCGCGTGTTCGCGCCGCTGCCGTGGAGCGAGAACTTCGAGAACGGCCGGCCGCCGTTCTGGATCGGCGGCGGAGGCAACCTGCGGGGCGTGGACGAAGGCGGCCAGCAGATGTTGCGCAAGGGCCCCTCGCGCACCGGCATCCACCGGCATTACCTGTACCTCGGCCCGGCCGACATGTCGGGTTACACGCTGCAGGCCGACGCGATGGCGACGCAGAGAGGCCGCCGGCGCGCGGACCTCGGCATCATCAACAGCGGCTACACGCTGGACATGCAGGGCAACGCGCAGCGCATCCAGCTCCAGTCGTGGGCCGCGGAGCTGCGCGTCGACGAGCGCGTGCCGTACGAATGGCAGCCGGACGTCTGGTACACGCTGAAGCTGCGCGTCGACATCCAGGGCGACCAGGCGCTGGTGCGCGGCAAGGTGTGGCCGCGCGACGATCCGGAACCGGCCGACTGGACGATAACGGTCGAGGATCCCGTGCCGGTGCGGCAAGGCAGCCCCGGCCTGATCGGCTACTCGCCGGTGGACATCTTCTACGACAACGTAACGGTGATGGAGAACCAATGACTCGACACGGACTGACAACAGGTGCGGCGGCGCTGCTGCTGGCAACGGCTTCGGCCGCGCCGGCGCAGGATGTCGGCATGTTCGGCAACTCGCCGTCGCGCAACATGACCGCCGACGCCACCGGTCTGCCGGAGGCGTGGGACGTGACCACGGGGATGAACGTGCTGTGGTCCCAGCCGGTCGGTTCGCAGGCGTACGGCGGTCCGGTCGTCGCCGGCGGGCGCGTGTATGTCGGCACCAACAACGAGGGTCGCCGCGATCCCGCCATCGAGGGCGACAAGGGCGTGGTCATGGCGTTCGACGCCGCCAGCGGCGAGTTCCTGTGGCAGATGGTGCACGACAAGCTGCCGGCCGGACGCGTCAACGACTGGCCGCTGCAGGGCGTCTGCTCCACCGCATTCATGGAGGACGACCGCATCTACTACGTCTCGAACACGGCGCACGTGGTCTGCGTGGACGCCGAGGGCTTCAAGGACGGCGAGAACGACGGGCCGTTCACCGACGAGACCGACACCTCGGAGATCGCCGGCGACGTCATCTGGTCGTACGACATGATCGGCGAGCTCGACGTCTTCCCCCACAACCTCGCCACTGGTTCGCCGCTGATCGTCGGCGACATGCTGTACACCGTGACCAGCAACGGCGTCGACGAGGGGCACGTCAACGTCCCCTCGCCGTTCTCGCCCAACTTCATCGCGCTGAACAAGAACACCGGCGAGCTGGTCTGGGAGAACGGCGTCGTCGGCGAGAACGTGCTGCACGGAAGCTGGACCAACCCGGCCTACGCCGAGATCAACGGAAAGGCGCAGATAGTCTTCGCGGGCGGCGACGGCATCGTCTACAGCCTCGACGCCGCCACGGGCGAGATCATCTGGCAGTTCGACTGCAATCCGGAAGACTCGATCTGGGCGCTCGGCGGCCGCGGCACCCGCAACAACATCCTGTCGACTCCGGTGATTTACAACGACCGGGTCTACATCGGGGTGGGCCAGGATCCGGAGCACGGCGAGGCGCCCGGACACTTCTGGGTGATCGACGCGACGGGCAGCGGCGACGTCACCGACACGCACGTGGTCTGGCACCGCGGCGGCGAGGACTTCTACCGCACGATGTCCACCGCCGCCATCCATGACGGCATCGTGTACATCCCCAGCCTGTCGGGCTTCCTGCACGCGCTCGACGCCGAGACGGGAGAGCACTACTGGACGTACGACACGTTCGCGGCCGTCTGGGCCTCGCCCTTCGCCGCGGACGGCAAGGTGTACCTCGGCGACGAGGACGGCGACATCGTGGTGCTGCGGGCCGGCAAGGAGCTGGAGGAGATCGGGGAGTACACGCTGGGCGCCGCCGTCTACAGCACGCCCGTCGTCTACGACGGCGTGATGTACATCCTGACCCGCAACCGGATCTGGGCCCTCCAGGAAGGCGCCCAGGGCGAGCCGCTCTAACGCCCGGCGCCCCGGCGCGCTGCGCAATCCGGAGCGGAAGCTACTCGCGCGCCTCGGGGATCAGCTCGGTGGTGATGCGCTCGCCGTCGCGGACGAATGTCACCTCGGCGGGCTCGTCCACCTTCAGCAGGTCGAGCGCGTACGTGTAGTCGTAGATGTTGGCGATCGTCTGCCCCGCGAGGCTGACGATGACGTCGCCGCCCTGCAGTCCGGCCGCCTGGGCCGGACCGCCGGCAATCACCCCCGAGAGCAGCAGTCCGTCGGCGTCCGACGCATAGTCGGGTATGGTGCCGGTGAATATGCGCATGAGCGCCTGGCCGCCGGTGCGCCGCACGTCCTGCTCCACCTTGATGAAGTCCGGCGGCTCGGCTGCGTTCGCAAGGTGGGCGGCCACCGCGGTGGCCAGCCCGGTGATCCGCTCCAGCCCCTCGTAGTTGAGCGCGTCGGCGTCGTCCGTCGGCCGGTGGTAGTCCTCGTGGCTGCCGGTGAAGAACGCCAGCGTCGGCACCTCCGCCGCGTTCAGCTCCCGCGAGTCGGTCGGCAGGTACGGATCCGTGACATACGACAGCTCGAAGCCGAACGGCCCGTTCAGCTCGCCGACGAGATCGGTCCAGATGGAGCTGCTGCCGACCGCCTGCACGCTGAGGTTGTTGTCCCGCAGGCGGCCGACCATGTCGAAGTTGAGATAGGCGGCAATCTGATCCATCGGGACCGGCGCTTGCTCGACGAAGTCGCGCGACCCGAGCAGTCCGATCTCCTCGCCGGACCAGAAGGCGAGGATGACGCCGCGGTCGCGCTCGGCCGCCGCCAGCTCCCCGCCCGCCGCCAGCACGGCGGCCACGCCCGAGGCGTTGTCGTCGGCGCCGTTGTGAACATCGCCTGCCTCGTCGGCGCGCGCCAGCGAGTCCACCCGCCCGTGGCCCAGGTGGTCGTAGTGCGCCCCCAGCATCAGGTACGGCTTGTCGACCGCGCCGTTGCCGGTCGGCGGCAGGTAGCCCAGCACGTTGTGCCCGGTCGCCTCCGAGCTGTCGAGCTTCGCTTCGATGGTTGCCGTCAGCGGCAGGTCGAAACCGGTGACGTGGGGATTGGCGGTATCCAGCGACGCCTGCACCTCCACGAGCGTCCGATCGGCGCTTTCAAGGATGACCTTCGCCATTCTGCCGTCCACCGTGGCCGCCACGATGCCCGAGTCGGCCACCGCCGTGTCGAACGTGAGAGGCACCAGGTCGCCGGCGTTGGGCGAGCGCGGGCCGGTGACCACGATCAGTCCGGCGGCGCCCCGCTCGCGTGCGGCCAGCGCCTTGTAGCGCAGACCGGCGTAGCGCGCCAGCGTGGCGCGCAGGTCGCCTTCTGCGTCCTCGGGGAAGTAGCGCAGCACCAGGACGATCTTGTCCGTCACGTCCAGCGTGGCGTAGCTGTCGTAACTGAAACCGTCGGTCTCCGGCACCGACAGCCCGTAGCCGGCGAACACCAGCGGACCCTCGACCGTGCCGTTCTCCGAGAAGGACAGGGCGCGCGCCAGGTTCCCGCCGCCATCGGGGTGCGGCAGCGGCGCGCCGTCCTCATGGGCGAACGCGACGGTCGTGCCGGCGTCGGTGACGCCCGCCGTGTACGCAAACGCCTGGCGGTAGCCGCCCACTCCCGGCAGCGGCTCGGCGCCGATCGCCCTGAGTTGCCCGATGATGTAGCCGGCCGCCTCCTGGATGCCCGGCGAGCCGGTCATGCGCCCTTCGAGCGCGTCGTCGGCAAGCCGCTCGACGATCGCGCGCTGACTCTCCGCAACCGGCGGCGGCGCTTCTGCACCCGCGCAGGCAACCGCGGCAAGCGGCAGGGCGGCCAGCAAGTGTCTCGATGTCATTGACGGAGTCCTTCCGCGGCGCGCCGTGCGCGCCCTACTTTACAGGAGCGGCGGCCATGGGTGCGGCGGCGGGTTCACCGTCCGGCGGTGGCGCCGGCAGCAACTCGACCGTGGCGCCGGAGAGCGCGTTCACCCGCTGGCCCGGGACGATGATGCCGAGCAGGTTCAGCGGATCGGCCGCCGGCAGCCGCAGGTGGCCGTTCGCCGCGGAGCCCTCGCGGCCGCGCCGGACCGCGCGCAACGCGTCGACCGCCTCCGGCCGGGCGAACTGCTCCCCGAGGAAGCCGTCAACGAACCGGCCGCCGCGGATCTCGCCGCAGGCCTCCAGCATGCGCAGCGCCCGCAGCAGCTCGCGCCACGGCGGCGCCAGCGCCTCGCGGGCGATGATGTCCCGAAACACCACGCCCCAGCGCAGCAGCAACTGGCGGGCGAACGCTTCCGCGGCGGCAGCAGCGTCTCCGCCGTCGGCGGCGTTCGTTGCGTCCGACGTGTACACCCGGAGCAGCGCCCAACGGCCGGCCGCGTGCCGCGGGCGCGCGGTCCGGAAGCGGCCCTCGCCGCGGCGTCGCCTGGGATCGATCAACGACCGCAGGTTGTCGAAGCCGTCGGCGGTGACCAGTCCCGCGGCAACCAGCTCCCACAGCCCGTCCTCCACCTCGCTCGGCAGCCGGCCGGTCGTGCGCACGAGATCGCGCAGAAAGGACGCGCCGCGCGCTTCCATCTGCTCCAGCACCTCCCGGGCGGCATGGGAGAGCGCCGGGGACTCGGCGTCGCCGGCGGTCCGCTGCGGCACCAGCCAGGGCGCATCCTCGCGGAGGAACACCGCCACCGGCGCCGTCCGGGTGGGCCGCACGCGCCGCCGCGGCCGCCCGTTGCGCCGCGCTTCCTCCGGCGCCGCGGCATCCGCCTCGAACGCCGGATGCGGCGACAACCGCCCCCACATCACCTCGCCCGCCAGGCAGAGTCGGTCCAGGAGCTCCGGACTGTAGCCCGCCACGCGCCGCGCCAGTACTTCAGGCTCCCACGCGGCCGCCGAGATCTCGTACCCCTGCAATTGCCTGATCACCTGCAGCAGGCCGGCCGCTCCGTGCAGCCGCGTGCCCGGCGCGACATGCTGCCAGCGCGCCAGGAAGCGCACGAAGTCGGCCGCCGAAACGGGCTCTATCTCCCGCCGCAGCCGTCCCAGCGTAAGCCGGTGAATGCGGGCGAGCACGCGCCGGTTGCACCACTCGGTCTCGCCGCCGGCGGCCTCACCCGGCGAGAACTGTCCGCGCAACACCTGGCCCTCGCCTTCCAGGCGCGCGAGCGCCGCGTCGACCACCTCCGGCGGCAGCGCCAGCTTCCCCGCCAGCACGCTCGGCCGCTGCGGTCCCGAAGACTCGAGCCAGCCGCGCAGCACCTCCGCGGCGGCCGCCTCGGTGCTGTCCGGCCGCGGCTGCTCGACTTCCGGCACGTCCCGGACCAGCCGTCCACCGGGATAGAGCGTCTCCACCATGCGCCGGCGCTCCGTCGGCAGCCACAACCGCTGGCCGTCCACGAGGATGATGGTCGCTCTCCGGTCCCGCTCCAGCTCGGCATACCAATCCTGCCAGGCTGCCACCGGCGGCGTGACCGTCAAGGTCAGCAACGCGTCGTGCAGCTCGTCGGCGTCGCGCACCAGCGGCCACGATTCGCGAGCCACCTCGGCGATCGCCGCCGCGTCGAGCGCGCCGACCTCGCGGGCGTCGCGCGGCAGCGTGCGGCGCAGTTGCACCGCCCGCGCCCGGCGCTCCTCCAGCGGGGCGTCGTCGAGAAACGCGTACGGATTGGCGTTCAGGATCTCGTGGCTGAACGCCGACGGCTCGGCGGTCTCGATGGCCCGCGTCGCGATGCGGCCGTCCTCGATGGCGGCAATCACCGCGCGCAGCCCGTCGAGGTCCATCGCCTCGTGCAGGCAGTCGCGAATCGTCTCGTCCACGAGCGGGTGGCTCGGAATGCGGATCTCGCCGGTCAAGTTCTCCTGGCAGGCGACCTGATCCGGAAAGACCGAGGCGAGCAGGTCGTCCGAACGCATGCGCTGGATGGGCGGCGGCACCTTGCGGCCGCCGGCGAAGCGCAGGACGGCCAGCGCCCGGGACGCGTTCCAGCGCCAGCGCGCGGTGAACATGGGCGCCGGCAGCAGCGCCTGGGTGAGGACGTCGGCGACCGTGCCGGGTGACAGGAAGCGGTAGATCGACTCCAGCGGGAAGCTGTGCTGCTCCGCGAGCGATATGACGATGCCGTTGTCGGTCGCTGCAGCCTGCAGCTCGAAGTTGAACGAGCGGCAGAAGCGCTTGCGCAGGGCCAGGCCCCAGGCGCGGTTGATCCGCGCGCCGAACGGGGCATGGATGACGAGCTGCATCCCGCCCCCCTCGTCGAAGAAACGCTCGGCGATGACCGTGTCGACCGCGGGCGCCGCGCCGAGGGCGGCGACCCCCGCCCGGACGTACGCCGCCGCCTGCTCCGCGCCGTACGCGTTCAGGCCGCACTGCTCCTGCAGGAACGCCTCGGCCGCACCGGCCGGCGGCGCGCCCTCCACGCCGGGCACGCCGGTCAGCTCCGCGATCCGCAGGCGGACCTCCGACACCTCGGCGGACAGCTCGGCAGTGCGTCCGGGCGCCTCGCCGCGCCAGAACGGTATGGACGGCGCCGCGCCGCGGGCATCCTCCACGCGGACCTGGCCCGCCTCCACGCGCCGGATGCGCCACGAGGTCGTGCCGAGCAGGAAGATGTCGCCCGCGAGGCTCTCGACCGCGAAGTCCTCGTCCACGGTGCCGACCGTGGCGCGCTCCGGCTCGGCTACGACGAGGTAGTTGGCGTTGTCCGGGATGGCGCCGCCGGAGGTCATGGCCGCCAGCCGCCCGCCGCGCCGGCCGCGCAGCGCGCGGTTGACGCGGTCGCGGTGGACGTAGGCGCCGTGCCGGCCGCGGTCCGTCGCGATCCCGTCGGACAGCATCGCGACGACCGCGTCGAATTCGGATCGCGGCAGGTTGCGGTACGGATACGCGCCCCGCACGAGCTCGTACAGCTCGTCCTCCTCCCACGGCTCGCACGCGGCGGCCGCCACGATCTGCTGGGCCAGGATGTCGCGCGGCCAGTCGGGGATCACGCGCCGGTCGAGCACGCCGCGCCGCACCGCGCGCACCAGCGCCGCCGTCTCGATCAGCTCGTCGCGCGTCGTCGGGAAGAAGCGGCCCTTCGGCACGTGCGACCGCTCCACCTTGTGTCCCGACCGGCCCACGCGCTGCAGGGCGACGGCAATCGAGCGCGGGGAGCCGATCTGGCAGACCAGGTCGACCGAGCCGATGTCGATGCCGAGCTCCAGCGACGCGGTGGCGACGACGCAACGCAGGCGCCCCGCCTTCAGATCGCTCTCGGCCTGCTGCCGCAACTGGCGCGACAAGCTGCCGTGGTGCGCCAGCACCGCGTCGGCGCCGGCGCGCTCCGCCAGGCGGTGGGCCACCCGCTCTGCCAGCCGCCGCGTATTGACGAATACCAGCGTGGTGCGGTGCTCGGAGACGAGCCCGGTGATCCGGTCGTAGATCTCGCCCCACATTTCGTTGGTGGCCACCATCCCGAGCTCTTCCTCGGGAACCTCCACGGCCAGGTCGAGCTCGCGCCGGTGGCCGGCGTTCACGATCACCGGATCGGCGGGCGCGTCGCCGCGCAGGTAGCGGGCGACTTCCTCGATCGGGTTGACCGTCGCGGACAAGCCGATGCGCTGCGGCCGGGGGCCGCCCGCCTCTCGCACGAGGTGATCCAGGCGCGCCAGCGTGAGAGCCAGGTGCGAGCCGCGCTTGTCGTCCACCATGGCGTGGATCTCGTCGACAATCACGACCCGCGTGCGCTGCAGCGCCCGGCGGCCGCGTTCGGCCGTCAGCAGGATGAAGAGCGATTCCGGCGTCGTGACCAGCACGTGCGGCGGACGCCGCACCATCTGCGCCCGCTCACCCGCGGGCGTATCCCCGGTCCGGACGGCGGTCCGGATCGGTTCCAGATCCAGGCCCTCCTCCGCGGCCAGCGCCGCGATCCCGGACAGCGGCGCCTCCAGGTTGCGGTGGATGTCCGTGCTCAGCGCCTTCAGCGGCGAGACGTACACGACCTCCACGTGATCGGGCAGGCCGTCGCCGGCTGCGCCGCGCGCGATCAGGTCATCCAGGCAGATGAGGAATGCGGCGAGGGTCTTGCCGGAACCGGTGGGCGCTGCGATCAGGACGTCGCGGCCGGCGCGTATCTCCGGCCACGCCTGCAACTGGGGTTTGGTCGGCGCGGCGAAGGAACTGGCGAACCAGGCCCGGGTAAGCGGGTGGAACCCCTCCATCAAGGGTCATTGTAGCGGCATGGGAACGGACGGCCGCCGCGGACCGTCAGCCGGCCCGGCTCTGTCCCTGCGTCGCGTTGGACAGGCGGTCGCACGCCTGCTGGAAGCGCTGCGCGAGCCGTTGCGCCTCGGCGCCCGGAATCTGGCCGAGCCTGCGCCGCTCCGCCTGGAGGCGGCGGAGCTCCTCCAGCGTGGAACGGCGCCGTCTGGCCTCGTCGACCCGGGCGCCCATCAGGTTGCTCGCGAGGGCCTCCCGCCAGCGCGCCGCGAGGATCTCGGCAGGGGACGCGCTCGGCTCCGTGTCGTCCCCGACCAGCGTCTCGGCCCGTGCACACAGTGCCTCCAGCCGCCGGAGTTGACGGTCCGGATCGAGATCGGTGCCGCGGAAGGCGGCGGGCCAGACGGCGATGACGCGGTTGATGCCGCTACCGAAGCGGGCCGCCAGCCGCCGTCCGACGGCCTGCGGCACCTCCGGCGCCTGCCGCCACCGCTGCCGGAGGTCGCGCACGGTCTCCGCGAGCTGCGCGGGCGGTTCGCCCGGCGCGTCGCCGGCCGGCAGCAGCGCCTCCAGCTCGCCGCAGATCTGCTCGCGCGCGGCCACCTTGCCGGCCGCCTCCGCGTGCTCGGCCGCATGGATGCTGCCGTACACGGCGTCGCAAGCCGCGCGAAACCGCTGCCAGACCGCATCCGACCGCTTGCGCTGCACCGGACCGATCGTCTTCCACTCCGCCTGCGCCTGCCGCACCTGCTCGGCCGGCGACGTGCCGTTGCCCGCCGTCGCCAGCGCCTCGACACGGGCGATCAGCGCCTCCTTCAACTCGAGGTTGCGGGCCCACGCCTTCTTCCGCGTGTCCAGATCCTCCTTGCGCCGCCGGAAGAAGGTGTTGCAGGCCGTCCGGAGCCGGTTCCACGTTTCCTTCTGCTGCTGGCGGGGGACCGGACCGATCTCCTGCCACTGCTCCTTGAGCGTGGCGATACGCTGCGCGGTCTTCAGCCAGTCGGTCGACGACGCAAGCTGCTCGGCCTCCTCGATGATCGCGATCCGCCGCGCGAGGTTCTGCTCCCGGCCGGCCGTCTGCGCTTCCAGAAACGCCTGGCAGCGCGGATACACCTTCTCGTGCGCCGCTTCGAAACGCGCGCGCGTCGGCGCGTCGCGATCCTGCGGCACGTCCGCCGTGCGCCGCCATTCGAGGACGATCTCCCGGTAGCGGCTCGCGACGGCGGCATCGTCCTTCTCGTCGACCAGGGCCTCGAGGCGGGAGCACAGCTCCTCGCGCACCCCGAGATTGGCCCAGCGCTTCCAGTCGGCAAAGTCGCGCAACTCGCGCACGCGCCCCAGCAAGGCCGTGTGGGCCTGTTGCAGGCGCCGCACGAGCGCGGCGCGCGCGCGGCGGGAGGGCAGCGGCGCCGCGGCATCGGATTCGCGCAACTCTTCGAGCGCCCGCCGCGCGGCGCGCAACTGCCGCTCGGCTGCCGGCAACTGGCTCGTGGCGGAGGCGGCCACGTCTTCGACAGCGGCGCACAACCGCTCGAACCGCTCGAGATTCTCCTGCGCCTGCCGCTCCGCGTCCGAGCGCTGCGCGGCTTCCGCGGCGCGCCGCCGGGCATCCACCTCCGCCTTGCGCCGTTCCAGGCCGACCAGGCGCTCGCGGCTCTCGCGGCGCACGATCGACCGGCCGCGGAACTCCGCGACTATGGCACGCCAATCCTGGTCGGACTGCTGCCAGAAGGTCTGCGGCCGGCCGTCTTCGGCGAGCTCCGCACGCTCCATCTCCGCGACGAGCGTCTCCAGGCGCTCGAGCTGCGCCTGATCTTCGGCCCACTGTCGGCCGCGTTGCTCGCAGCCGGCCACCGCGCGCTCGAAGCGCTCCAGGAGCGCTGCCCGTCCCGCGGGCGGGCCGGCTTCGGGAGCGGGCCATGGCAGCGCGCCCCACTCCTCGCGCAGGCCCGGCAACGCCTGCGCGGCTTCCGCGCCCGGCACCTTCTCGATCGTCTCGCAGACGCGGCGGGCGGCGGCCAGCAACGCGGTGCGTTCCGCGGCGCGTTGCGCCCGCTTCGCGCGCTCCTCGTCGAACTCCGCCACGTGCACCCGCTCGATGGGCGACGCGGCGACGGGCCGGGGAGCCTCCTCTTCGTCCGGAGCCGTCTCCGCCGCGTGCTCTTCCTCCTGCTCCGCGAGCAGCGCCTTCGCGCGCCGGGCGACGGCCTTCTGCTTCGACCGCTTCGCGACGACCTCCAGCAGATCCGGATCGAGATGGCCGTTCGACAACCGCTCGAAAGCGTCGAGCGCGACGGAGCGCTCCTCCGCCTTGACCGCCACCGCCTGCAAGGCTTCCGGATCGACGATGCGCTCCAGCGCCGCCGCAGCGATCTCCACGTGCCCGGCGCGGCTGGCCACCGCCGCCAGGTGCTTCTCGCCCTCCAGCCGCGACAGCGCCGCGCGACCGACTTCGGCCAGGGGCGCGTCTCGCGCAACCGTAGCCAGGTCCCGCGGCGGCAGCAGGTCGATGGCGGCGTCGACCCCGGCCTCGACCTCCTCATCCAGCAGCAGATCCCGCACCCTCTCGCGGACAGCCGCCCTGACGTCCGGATCGGCCTCCGCGCCGTGGATCGACGCCAGCGTCTGGAGATCGTCGATGCGCTGCACGGCCGCGCCCCGCACCGCGGCGTCTTCGTCGTCAGCGGCGATCCGGACCAGCAGCTCCAGGTCGTCGGGCGGGAGATCGCGGACCGCCCGGGCGCGGACGGCGACGTCCGCGTCTTCCCACTCGGGCGTGGTGCGCAGCTTCTCGAACAGCTTCATGTTGGTCGTTGTCCAGTCCGCCATGCCGGACTGGACAGGCTCAGGTTCTTTATGCATACTCAGGGCCGTACTGGCGCGTTGCCGCCAAGCCCGCAAAACCGGCGTTTTCGCGGTGGATCACCGGGCACGCCGGCCAGCATGCGTTCCAATTTTTGGATCCCGAGATCCCGTAATTTGGATCTTCACCTCGACCCGAACGTTCGTCATCGGAAGGAGTCGCCGCCATGCCACTTCGCGCACTGGCCCTCGCGGGAGCCTGTCTCGTCATGATTGCGGCCGCCGCGCAACCCGCAGCCGCGCAGGACAATCCCGTCGTCGTCATGCAGACGAGCATGGGCGACATCACCATCGAGCTGTACCAGGACCGGGCACCGATCAGCGTCGAGAACTTCCTGCAGTACGTGAACGACGGCTTCTACGCGGGCACGATATTTCACCGCGTCATCCAGGGGTTCATGATTCAGGGCGGTGGACACACCGCCGACATGCGCCAGAAACCGACCCGCGCGCCCATCAGGAATGAAGCGGCCAACGGCGTCCTGAACGAGCGCGGCACCATCGCGATGGCGCGCACGGGCGTCGTCGACAGCGCGACAGCGCAGTTCTTCATCAACACCGTCGACAACGACTTCCTCAACCACCGGGACACGACCGACCGCGGATTCGGATACGCCGCGTTCGGCAGGGTGACCGACGGGATGGACGTGGTCGACAAGATCGCGGCCGTGCAGACGGCCGCCGGGGATGTGCCGGTCGAGACGGTCACGATCACCGGCGCCATGGTCAAGTAGGACGCCATGCTCGCAGGCCGCGTGCTGACGTGCGCCTTGCTGCTAGCAGCGCTGCCCGCAAGCGGCGCGGCGGCGCAGGAGCCGCAGGGTCCGCCCCCGGATCCCAAGGTCGTGATCGAGACCACCGAGGGCGACATCACGGTCGAGCTGTTCCGGCAGGACGCCCGCGTGTCGGTCGTCAACTTCCTCACCTACGTGCAGAACGGTTTCTACGACGGCACCATCTTTCATCGCGTCATCCGCGACTTCATGATCCAGGGGGGCGGCTACACGGAAGACCTCCAGCCGAAGACCGAGGGACTCCGCGGCGGCATCCTGAACGAGGCCACGAACAGGATCCGGAACCGCCGCGGCACGCTGGCCATGGCGCGCACGGCCGACCCCAACTCGGCGCGCGCGCAGTTCTTCATCAACACGGAGGACAACAGCAGCCTCGACCACCGGGATCGCAGCAACCGCGGATTCGGATACGCGGTATTCGGCCGCGTGGTCGACGGCATGGACGTCGTCGACAGGATCGAGCGCACGCGCACGCACCGCGCGAACGGCCTGGACGACGTGCCCCGCGAACCCATCGTCATCAGACAGATCCGACGTCTGGACTGACGCAGCCGCACCGCACGCCGCGCGGCGAGCCGTGCGGCGTCAACCGGTCGTCCATGTCCTCGCCAGCCCCCTCAACGTCGCCCGCAGCGGTTCAGGCGCGCGTGCTCAACCTCGTCGACGAGTTCGTCAGCGAGCTCCGCGGCGGCAGTGACCGGCGCGTGCGCCCGGACGACGACCTGGAGCAGGATCTCGGCATCGGCAGCCTCGAACGGGTGGAGCTGGCGGTGCGTCTGGAGGAGGCGTTCGACGTGCGGCTCGGCGACGAGCTCATGGTCGAGGCGGACACGCCCGCAGACCTCGTCACCGCCGTCACCAGCGCCGGACGCGCGGAAACGCCGGCCGCCGCACCGGCGGCGGCAACCGCCGCGACCACGGCGCCCGCCGCGGCCGTCACGCTCATCGACGCGTTCGAGTGGCATGCGACGCGCACGCCGGACCGCAGCCACATCCACCTGCGGGAGGACGACGGGACCGAGACGCCCATCACGTACGGCGCGCTGTGGGAAGCGGCCGTGGCCGTGGCGAACGGACTGGCGGCGCGGCGCATCGGGCAGCGCGAGACCGTCGCCATCATGCTGCGGACCGAGCGGGCGTTCTTCCCCACCTTCCTCGGCACGCTGCTGGCCGGATGCATCCCCGTGCCGCTCTATCCGCCAGTGCGCGCCAACCGCATCGAGGAGTACGCCGCGCGCCAGGTGGGCATCCTGCGCAACGCCGGCGCCCGGCTGCTGATCACGTTCACCGAGATTGAGCGGCTGGCCGGCGTCCTGGTGCCGCAGGTGCCGTCGCTGTCGGCCGTCGTGACGCCCGATGCGCTTTCCGCGGCCGGGGGCACGGCGGGGATCCGCTACGGCCGCGGGGCGCGCGGCGGCGGCGAGCCGGCCCTCATCCAGTACACATCGGGCAGCACGGGCAACCCCAAGGGTGTGCTGCTCTCCCACGCGAATCTGCTCGCCAACATCCGGGCCATCGAGCACGGTCTCGGCGCGCGGCCCGGCGACGTCGGGGTGAGCTGGCTGCCGCTGTATCACGACATGGGATTGATCGGCTCGTGGCTGGGCACCATGTACATGGGCATCCCGCTGATCCTGATGTCGCCGCTGGCGTTTCTCGCGCGGCCGATCCGCTGGCTCCGGGCGCTCAGCGATCACCGGGGCACGCTGTCGCCGGCGCCCAACTTCGCCTACGACCTGTGCAGCGCGCGGATCCGCGACGACGAGCTGGAGGGCATCGACCTGAGCAGCGCACGCCGCCTGCTGAACGGCTCGGAGGCCGTGCACCCCGAGAGCCTGGAGCGCTTCCGCAAGCGCTTCGAGCCGCTCGGCCTGAAGCCGGAGGCGCTGTGCCCGGTCTACGGTCTCGCCGAATGCTCGGTGGCGCTGGCGGTGCCGCCGGTCGAGCGCGGCCCGCGGATCGACACGATCGACCGCGCGGCGTACCAGGAGCACGGCCGGGCCGAGCCGGTCGCGGACGGCGACGACGCGCTGCGCGTGGTCGCCTGCGGCATTGCGCTCCCGAAGCACGAGCTGCGCGTTGTCGACCAGTCCGGCGCGCCGGTCCCGGAGCGCCGGGCCGGACGCGTGCAGTTCCGCGGGCCGTCGGCCACCGCCGGGTACTACCGCAACCCGGAAGCCACCCGCGGCCTGATCGGCGCCGACGGCTGGCTCGAGACCGGCGACATCGGCTACATCGCCGACGGCGAGCTGTTCGTCACCGGGCGCGACAAGGACATCATCATCAAGGCCGGCCGCAACCTGCACCCGCACGAGGCCGAGGAGATCGCGAGCGGTGTCGAGGGCGTGCGCAAGGGGTGCGTGGCGGCGTTCGGGGTCGGCGACGCGGCGCGCGGCACCGAACAGTTCGTGGTGGTCGTCGAGACGCGCCAGACGGCCGCGGCGGCGCGGCAGCGCATCAGGACGGAGGTGACGAACCGCGTCACGGCCGGCCTCGGCGTCCCGCCGAACGTGGTCGTGCCCGCGCCGCCAGGGGCGGTGCTCAAGACGTCGAGCGGCAAGATCCGCCGCGCGGCCACACGGGACGCCTACGTCGCGGGACGGCTCGCCAGCGGCCGCTCTCCGCTGTTCGCGCAGTGGGCGCGGGTGTTCGCCCGCTCGGCGTTCGCCCGCGGCCGCGCGTGGGGCTCGCGGCTGCTCCGGATCGCCTTCACCGGTTACGTCTGGCTGCTGCTGCTCGTGACCGCCCCGCCGGCGTGGGTAATTCTCGCCCTGGGCCCGAGCGGCCGCTGGCCCACGCGCTTCGTCGGCGCCTGGACGCGGCTGATCGTGGCGCTCACCGGCTGCCGGCTGGATGTGAAGGGCCTCGACGGCTCACATCCCGAGCCAGCGGTCTACGTGGCCAACCACCAGAGCTTCCTGGACCCGGTTGTTGTCATGGCGGTCCTGAACGCCGACATCCGCTTTGCGGTGAAAGGGAAGCTGGTGCGCTACCCGCTGGTGGGCACGACCATCCGCAAGGCGGGCCACATCAGGCTCGACAAGCGCGACCACGCGCAGCGCATCGACGACGCCGCGGCCATTGTCGAGCCGCTGCGGGAGGGCCGCTCCCTGTTCGTGTTCCCCGAGGGTACGTTCACCGGCGCCCGCGGCCTGCTGCCGTTCCGGCTGGGGGCCTTCCGCGCCGCGGTGGACACCGGCCTGCCCGTCGTCCCCGTCGCCATCAGCGGCACGCGCCACGTCTTCCCCGCCGGCACGGTGCTGGTATGGCCGGGCCGGATGAAGATGACCTTCGGGAAGCCGCTGGTCCCCGAGTCGGACGACTGGCGGGAAATCGTCCGCCTGCGCGACGCGTCGCGGACGTTCATCGAGCAGGCCCTGCGGGAGGACGAGCCCGATCAGTCCGCGGCGAGCCCACCAGAGGCTCCCTGACGAGCAGCATCGCCGACAGGCGTACGCCACGCGCTACGGTTAGCTCCGGAGCCTCCCGGACCAGGTCTTCATCCAGCACGAGGTTGGTCCGCATGGATGCGCAGCAAACAAATATCTTGTTATATTCACGAAGTTTTTTACTATCTAACGATGTCCTGCGTTCTGCTCGCCTGGATCGGCCAGACGGATCTCGACTGCGCCAGCGGCCGGCGATCAGGTCGCGGTCCCATCGCAAGCGCCGTCGCCGCCCGCGAGCTCGACGGGCTGGTGCTCCTCTCGAACTATCCGCAGGCCAGTAACAGCGCCTACAACACGTGGCTCGAGGAGACCGGCGCGCCGCCGGTGCACCTCCGCTTCGAACCTCTGCGCGACCCCACCGACTATGGCGCCATACATGCAGCCGCAGTACGGGCAATGGAATTTGCGCGGGAGACGTACGGCGCCGAGGCCGACCTGACCGTGCACGTGAGCCCCGGCACGCCTGCCATGCAGGCGGTGTGGGTGCTGCTGGCCAAGACGCGCTACCCCGCCGAGCTCATCCAGTCTCACGAGCGGACCGGCGTCAGGACGGTCTCCGTGCCATTCGACATCGCCGCGGAGTACGTGCCGGCGCTACTGCGCGACGCCGACGACAAGCTCGAGAGACTTATCGACAGCCTGCCGCCCGCATCGCCCGAGTTTGACGGGATCATCGGCAGAAGCCCCCTGATGGAGCGGGCCAAGGCCCGCGCGCGCCGCGTGGCGCCGCACGATGTCACCGTGCTGATCGAAGGCGCATCGGGCACCGGCAAGGAGCTGTTCGCGCGCGCCATTCATGCCGACAGCCGGCGGCGGCGCGGGCGGTTCGAGGAGGTGAACTGCGGCGCCCTGCCGGAAGGACTCGTCGAATCACTGCTGTTCGGACACGAGCGGGGCGCGTTCTCCGGCGCCGACCGCGCGCGCACCGGCCACTTCGAGGCGGCGAGCGGCGGAACGCTGTTCCTGGACGAGATCGGCGAGTTGCCGCTCGCGGCCCAGGTCAAGATCCTCCGCACGCTGCAGGAAAAGACCGCTCGGCGGCTGGGCTCGGACAAGCCCATCCCGGTCGACGTTCGGATCATCGCCGCCACGAACCGCGACCTGGGCGCCGAAGTGGAAGCTGGCCGGTTCCGCGAAGACCTGTACTACCGGCTCGCCACCGGCGTCATCCGCCTGCCGCCTCTCCGGGAGCGGCCCGGCGACCTGACCCCGCTGATCGACCACTTCCTGGCCGCAGCCAACCGCAAGTTCGCCGACCAGCCGAGTGCGGAACAGAAGACCCTTTCTCCCCAGGCAAGGAACCTTCTGCTGCGCCACGCCTGGCCGGGCAACGTCCGGGAACTCCAGGCGACGATCGACCGCCTCGCGCTGTGGTCACCCCACGCCGTCGTCGGCGGCGACGACGTGCGCGAGGAGCTGCTCCAGACGGTGCGGAGCGACTCCGCCGACCTCCTCGGCCGGCCGCTCGGCAACGGCCTGGATCTCCCGGAACTCATGGCGGACATGGCCCGCCACTACCTGGAACGCGCGCTCGCCGAAGCGAACGGCAACAAGACCCGCGCCGCCGAGCTGATCGGCCTCCCGAGCTACCAGACGCTCACCAACTGGTTGAACCGCTACGATATATCGCTGCCCGCCACGCCGAGGGGGCGGTGATGGCATGGTCGTTGCAGTAAGTAGCCACGATGGCAGACAACACCAAACCCGTAACAAGAGAAGATCACGACCGCGCCGCTGACCTCCAAAATGGTGCCGCCGCCACTCCGGCCGACGAGGCCGCCGGCAGGGCGGTGATTGCCGCGGCACGCCGGACAAGCGTCCTGCCACAGAAGCCGCTGATCACGGCGATCGAAATCGAGAATTTCAAGGGAATCGGAGCGCCCGTCCGGATCGACCTGCGCCCAATCACTCTGCTCTTCGGCCGTAACAGCGCCGGAAAGAGCACGATCCTCCAGGCGCTCTGCTACGCCCACGAGATCCTGACCCACAGAAACGCGGACGCTCACAAGACGGAGCTCGGTGGCGACCAGGTCGACCTCGGCGGTTTCCGCCAGTTCGTCCACGGCCACGATCTCAATCGTGTCGTCCGGCTGCGCTTCGAGTTGAATCTCCATGATTGGATGGTGCCGGAGCCGGTGTGGAACGCCATGATCGAGCACGAGCACGACCTATTGGCGCCTTTCGAATCAGAAGGAGTAGGTTGGATCCTTGACAACGACCCCGCGCCAAACGTCCGCTCGGGCAGCCTTGTGCTGATAATCGGCTGGTCAAGCCTCTCCGACCGACCCATGCTCACAGGCTACGAAGTGGCCGTAGAGGGTACGCTTTTCGGTCGCATCGTGGCATCCAACACTGGAACGCCGAAGCTCGAGCTCAATTGGAACCATGCACTACTCGACCGCTTCCATCCGGCCGCGACAGACTCCTCACCGGCAACCGCTAGCCGTGTGGCCGAAAAAGCAGAGGCGCAAGGCGACGATTACCGGCTGCTGGCCAAGGCCATGGGCCAAGGACAAGAGACGCCGCTGCCGGATTGGGATTCTGTCCTCAAATTGTCGGAAGAAAAATGGGAACTCCCGTTGGCAATCCGCGCCGAAGACATACCGGACATCTACTATCTTGGTCTGTTCGCGTCTGGCTTGCTCGTCGGCATCGGACGCACCCTGCGAGACGAACTGGCAAGCCTCCGCCACATCGGACCGGTGCGCGAGCTGCGCCCGCACACCGCGGTCGAACCGGACCCACACGAACAGGGAAGCTGGAGCGACGGGTCGGCTGCCTGGAATCTGCTCGTGCGACAGAATTCCTATCATCCCACCTTGCCGGACAGCAATCTACTCAAGAGCGTGAACGACTGGCTCTCGCACGCCAGCCGCCTTGACACGGGTTACAAGTTGCGCCGGAAATCGACCATCGAGCTTGCGGGAGATGCGCCTTGGGTTGGCTTGATTCGGCTACACGAACGCTGTCTCGCAGAATTTCAACTCGCAGAATTTCGGGACGAGAACGGCGTCGTCGACGTTGACCGGTGGGTACGGAAGGAGGCAGCGAAAATCGCCACTCTATACGGTCGCGATCGTGATGAATTGGCGGCGCGCATCAGAACCGGTCACGATCATGATGGCGGGTCCACCAACCAAAATGACGCTGCCCAAGATGTTCCAGTCAACAAGAATATTGAAAACTTACACAAGTTCTACCGGTTTCTTGTTGAAGTCGTCACAAAGCTCAGCACAAGCATCAGCAAACTTGAGCAAGGCGACCCTCCATCCGACGTCAAGGCGCTCGTGCGCGCGATCGCGGAGGCGCGGGAACGGCCGAAGGTCGAGATCGTGACCGCGGAATCGGAGCTTCCCGTGCGAACCTCCGACATCGGTGTCGGCGTTTCGCAGATCCTGCCGGTCGTGACCGCGGCACTCGATCCGGAACGGCCCGGGATCACCGCCATCGAGCAGCCGGAGCTGCACGTCCACCCCAAGATGCAGGTGGAGCTCGGCGACCTGTTCGTCGCCGCGCTCAATCCCTATCCGGATGCGATAGGAACCCTCACCAGCGAACCGAGCGCTGGAATTTTCCTGATCGAGACCCACAGCGAGCACCTGATCCTGCGGCTGCTGCGGCGCATCGAGGAGACGCACGACGGCGAGCTCCCGGAAGGAAAACCGGCCCTGAAGCCCGAGCAGGTGTCGGTAGTCTTCCTGGAACAGACCGGCGGCGAGGTACGCGCGACGCGGCTGCGCATCGACGAGACCGGTGAGTTCCTCGACCGCTGGCCGCAGGGGTTTTTCGAAGAACGTGACGACGAGCTGTTCTGATGCTCTACACGTTCGCCATCGAGCCCGATGTGCTCGCTACTTGGGACAAGTGCCGCAACACGCTCAACCTCATGGGCTTCCCGCACGGGCGGGCGATTGCCGCCTATCCGAGCAGGAAGAAGTGGAAGGCACTCGTCCGGGCCGCGTGTCGTGAGAATACGGAACTCGCCGATCACGACCGCAAACGGATCTTCAGGCGCATCGATCAGTCGAACTCCAAGTTCGTCTCGTCGGACGCGGCATATGACGAGACGCTTCTGCCGGCGAACGAACGCTGGATTCGCAACGCCACTGCCAGTCAGACAGGCGCGAATGCGTTTCACGCCATCCTGTCAACGTGCAACCCGGACGACCATCAGGATGTGGTTCTCGAAGAGGACATCGACGAGCTCCATCCGAAGCTCGACGTACCGCGTGAAGCGCTGGTACTGCGGGAACCGGACCCGCTCGCCCGGCATATTGGGATGCTGGTCCGCAACAGCCGCAACGTGCATTTGATCGATCCGCACTTCGATCCCTCGAACGGCAAGTGGCATCCGGTCGTACGAGCGTGCATCCAACTGGCGGCGGAGACGGTTCACGATGCGGTCGACGTCGCGATTCACGCGCGCGATGACGATCGGAAGCCGAGCTGGGAAGAATTCGAAAGTCAGTGTCAGCGCCGCCTGCCACCCATGCTGTTCGGCAAGGTCTCGTCGATCCGGGTATGCCGCTGGCGCATTCGTGATGATGCACCGCACGACTTCCACGCCAGGTACGTCCTGACCGATCGAGGCGGCTACAGGCTGGACAAGGGACTCGACGAGGAACCAGGAGTCGAGCAGTCGGTGGAGCTCCTCTCCGATCAGACGCGGAAACGTCTCAGAGAGGGCTACAGCGATACGAACCCGCTCTTTGACAAGGATGGCGAATTCACCGTTACGCTTCGCTCGCCAGCCGCTCGAGGGCGTCACCGGTGAGGCGGTAGACGGTCCAATCGTCGAGCGGGGTGGCACCCGCGCGGCGGTAGGCGGCGATGGCGGGTTCGGTCCAGTCGAGCACCGACCATTCGAAGCGGCCGCAGCCGCGGTCCACGGCGATGCGCGCCAGGTGGACGAGCAGGCGGCGGCCGAAGCCGCGGCCGCGGAACGCCGGCCGGACGTACAGGTCTTCCAGATACAGCCCGGGCCGGCCGAGGAAGGTCGAGTAGTTGTGGAAGAACAGCGCGAAGCCGATCGCGTCCCCGTCCAGGCGGGCGATGACTGCCTCGGCGCGCGGTGGGTCCCCGAACAGTGAGCGGGCGATGTCCGCTTCCGTCGCCGTCACCTGGTCGGACAGCTTCTCGTACTCGGCCAAGTCCCGGATCAGGTCCAGAATGACCGGCACGTCGGCCTCGACCGCGGGATCGATGCGGAACGCGGCGTCCATCACCGGTCAGCGGGCGGCGGTGGCGAGCGCCTGCTCCAGGTCGGCGATCAGATCTCCGGCGTCCTCGATGCCGACCGACAGGCGCAGCAGGTCCGCCGGAACCGGCGTGCCCGGGCCCTCCACCGGCGCCCGGTGCTCGACGAGGCTCTCGACGCCGCCCAGCGACGTGGCGTTGCGGAACAGGCGCAGGGCGCCGGCGACCCGGCGCGCGCGGTCCGCGGTACCGACGCGGAAGGACACGATCGGGCCGAAACCGCCCTGCATCTGGCGGCCGGCGATGGCGTGACCGGGGTGATCGGGCAGGCCGGGATACAGAACGGCGTCGACATCCGGATGCCGCGCCAGCGCCTCGGCCACCTGCTGCGCGTTTTCGGCCGACCGGGCAACACGTAGGAACAGCGTGCGCATGCCGCGCAGCAGCAGCCACGCCTCGAACGGACCGAGCACCGCGCCGCGGTTGGCGCGCTCGTGCCGGATGCGCGCCCACGGCTCGTCGTCGCGGGCGGTCACCAGCGCGCCGGCAAGGACGTCCGAATGGCCGTTGAGCTGCTTCGTCGCGGAGTGCATGACCAAATCCGCGCCCAGCCGCAGCGGGCGACACAGCACCGGCGTCGCCACCGTGCTGTCCACCACGACGCGTGCGCCCGCCGCGTGGGTGATCTCCGCCGTCGCCGCGATGTCGGTGATTACGCAGGTCGGGTTCGAGGGCGTCTCGACCCAGACGATGCGGGTCGCGCCGGGGCGCAGGGCCCGGCGCAGGGCGTCGTGGTCGCCGTTCGGCACCAGGTCGAGCTCGAAACGACCCCTCGATGCAGCGTGCTGCAGCCAGCTCCGGATGGTCCAGTACATCTCGGCGGGCGCGACGACGTGGTCGCCGGGCGCGAGCGTCTCGAAGACCGTGGTGGCCGCGGCCATCCCCGAGCCGAACAGCAGCGCCTCGCGGCCGTCCTCGAGCCGAGCCAGCAGCGCTTCGCAGCGGTCGTACGTCGGGTTCTGGTCGCGCGTGTAGGTGTGGCCGCCGGGATAGGTGCCGTCCGGCGCCCGCTCGTACGGCGCCGACGCCACCAGCGGCGGGACCACCGCGCGGGTCGCCGGATCGCTGCCGCCGAGCGCCTGCGCCGCCAGGGTCGAGCGCTTCACGTCCGACGGTGTATCCATTGTGGTCAATTGCCGCCCGCGCGGCGTCACGATTGCAGCGGCGCCGGCGGCGTGGGTTCCGGCCCGATGTTGACGGCGATGTCGCGCCACTTGCCCTGGCGGAAGCGGATGACGCTGAGCGCGGCGCGCGTCACGTGCCCGAGCACGATGGCCAGCCAGATGTCCTCCGCCTGCAGGCCGCGCCCCAGGGAGTACCAGGTGCACAGGCCGATCGGAATGACTACCTGGGACACGATGGAGATGTAGAGCGGACTGCGGGTATCGCCCGTGCCCTGCAGGCCGCCGGTGTAGATCAGCGCCACCGAGACGAAGAATCCGGAGACGGCGAGATAGGCGAGCAACTGGCGGCCGATCTCGTACGCCACACCCTGATCGAGCGCGAAGACGGCCAGCAACTGCCGGGGGATGACGATGAACGCCAGCCCGACGACCGCCGCATTGCTCAGGCCGATGACCGCCGCCACCTGCGCCGCGCGGGCGCTGCGCTCGGGCCGGCCCGCCCCCAGGTTCTGCCCCGCCACCGCCGCCGTGGCGCCCATAAGACCGACCGAGGTCCACGTGATCAGGGCGAACAGCTCCGTGTAGCCGACCGCGTAGGCGGCCTGCGCCTCGGCGCTGTGCTCCAGCGACCCGATGAAGCGCAGCAGCAGCACGCCGGCCAGGTTCATGACGATGCCCTGGAAGCCGGCCGGCAGGCCGAAGCGGAACAGCTCGCGGATGACGCGCCAGTCCGGCGCCAGCGACATCGTCCCGGAGAACCGCACCACGAGGCGGCCCGAGAACAGCAGCGACATGAACACCACGCCGATGGCGCCGCTGGCGATGGCGGTGCCCATGGCGGCGCCCGCCGTGCCGAAAGAGGGGATCGGGCCGAGTCCGCGGATGAGGATGACGTTCAGCACGATGTTGAGCGCCGTCATCACCAGGCCGAGACGCAGCGGCGTGCGGGCGTCGCCCGCGGCACGCAGGGCGCCGTTCATCATGAAGAAGACCAGCATCCCGATGCTGAACACGAACACGATCCGGATGTAGGCCAGCGCCTCGGCCTGCACCTCGGGCGCGGCGTTGACCAGCGTCAGCAGGAAGGGCGCGGCGAAGTAGCCGACAGGCGCGAGGATGCCGACCGCCAGCAGCACCGCCGTGAGGAATGCCTGGTACACCGTCCGGTTGACCGCGTCCGCGTCGTTCGCGCCGGCGAAGCGGGCGACCAGCACGCCCATGCCGGTGAAGATCGACGCGACGAAGACGATGACGAGCAGGAACACCTGCATGCTGACGCCGATCGCGGCGTTGCCGGCGTGCCCGACGTAGTGCCCGACCATCGCCTGGTCGACGATCCCCTGCAGCCCGCCGATGACGTTCGCCAGCATCGTGGGCCAGGCCAGGCGCCAGACGGCGCGCGACAGCGAGCCTTCCACAATGCGCCGGTCGAAGCCGGGTTGCGCCCGCCGCTGGTCGCTCATGCAGTGTTTTGGGGACCGGATCAGTACGGTAAGATGGGAGGCTGCACCGTGGTCCCGGACTCCTCGTCACTCTATCAGATTGAAACGCGGATCCGGGCGGCGCTCCAGGCGCCGCTGCCCGGCGGCGACGCCCACGTCAGCCTCGCACCGCGGCCGCGCAGGGGCTGGCGTCCGGGTCACGTGCCCGACGGAGCGCAGCCGGCTGCCGGACTCGTTCTGCTCTACCTCCGCGGCGAGGTTCCCCACCTTCTGCTGACCGTCCGTTCCGGCGCGTTGCCGCGGCACGGCGGGCAGGTCTCGCTGCCGGGCGGCAGGGTCGAGCCGGCGGAGTCCATCCCGGCGGCCGCCCTGCGCGAAGCGGCGGAGGAAGTCGGCGTGGAGCCGGACCGCGTGCGCCTGCTGGGCCGCCTGTCGCCGCTCTACGTCTTCGTGAGCGACTTCGCACTCCATCCGGTGGTCGGCGTTGCCGCCGCACATCCCCCCTTCAGGCCGCGCTCGGCGGAAGTGGGGCGCGTGCTCGAGGTGCCGCTGGCAACGCTCCTGGAAGCGCGCGGACGGCCGCGCCGCGGCTTCATCTGCCGCCCGGAGACGCTCGTGCGCGCGCCGTACTTCGAGGTGTGCGGCGAGCGCGTCTGGGGTGCGACCGCAATGATCCTGTCCGAGCTGCTGACGATGCTCGGCGCCGCGCCCATGAGGGTAGCCGGTTGACGCAACGGCCGCCGCGCGACGCGCCGCTCTTCGACGCCGAGCCGCCGGAGGAAGATCCCCCGGTCGAGCAGCCGCCGGGCGGCGACGGCGCCGTCCCGCTGCACGAGGCGGCGCAGTCGCGCTACCTCAACTACGCGCTATCGGTCATCACGTCGCGGGCGCTGCCCGACGTGCGCGACGGCCTGAAGCCGGTGCAGCGCCGCATCCTGTACACGATGTGGCAACAGCGGCTCACCGCCGACGCCAAGCCGCGCAAGTGCGCGAAGGTGGTCGGCGACGTCATGGGCAGCTACCACCCGCACGGCGACGCCGCCATCTACGACACGCTGGTACGCCTGGCGCAGCCGTTCACCGTGCGCTACCCCCTGGTCGAAGGGGTCGGCAACTTCGGCTCGCTGGACGGCGACGGCGCCGCGGCCATGCGCTACACGGAATGCCGGCTCGACGCGGCCAGCACCGAGCTGCTGTCCGAGCTCGACCGGCGGACCGTGCCGTTCCGGCCCAACTACGACGGCACGCGGCAGGAACCGGTCGTCCTGCCCGCGCGGCTGCCCAACCTGCTGATCAACGGCGCCACCGGCATAGCGGTCGGCATGGCGACGAACATCCCGCCCCACAACGCGGACGAGGTGTGCACGGCGCTGCTCCATCTGCTGGACAACCCGGAGCTCGACACCGACGCCCTGTGCAAGTTCGTCACGGGCCCCGACTTCCCGACCGGCGGGCAGGTGCTGAACCCGGCGGACGAGCTGCGGGAGATCTACCGCACCGGCAGCGGCACCATCCGCATGCGGGCCACCTGGGAGCCGGGGCCGCCGGCGCGCGGCTCGAAGACCATCCACGTGACGAGCATCCCGTACGCCGCCAACAAGGCGCAGATCGTCGAGCGGATCGCGGAGATCGTCCTCGCCCGCAAGCTGCCGCCGCTGCTCGACGTGACGGACCAGTCGACCGACCAGGTGCGCATCGTCCTCCAGTTGAAGAGCGATGCCGACGAACGGCTCGTCATGGCGTACCTGTTCCGCCACACGCCGCTGCAGACCAACTTCGCCGCCAACCTCACGTGTCTCGTGCCGACCGAGCAGGCCGAGGCGGGCCGGCCGGAACGGCTGGAGCTGAAAGAAATCCTCCAGCACTTCCTCGTCTTTCGCCTGGAGGTCGTCACGAACCGGCTCGAGCACGAGCTCGAGGCCCTCCGCAAGCGGATCCACATCCTCGAGGGGTTCGAGCAGGTGTTCGATGCCCTCGACGCCATCATCCGGCTGATCCGCCGCTCGGACGGCAAGGCGGACGCCGCGCAGAAGATCATGCGCCGCTTCGATCTCGACGCCGAGCAGACGGACGCCATCCTGGAGCTCAAGATCTACCGCCTGGCGCGGCTGGAAATCCTGATCATCCGCGAGGAGCTGGCCGCCAAGCGGGCGCGCGTCGACGAAATCACGGCGCTGCTGGCCGACGAGGACGCGCGCCGGGCCGTGGTGGGCGACGAGCTCCGCGAAATCCGCGCCGCCTACGGCGCGGCGTCCAGCCCGCGGCGCACGCTGATCGCGGAGGCCGACGACGACGCCAGCTACAGCGCCGACGATTTCATTGTCGACGAGGACGCCGTCGTGCTGATTTCGCGGGACGGCTGGGTGAAGCGCCAGCGCGAGGTCCGCGACGTCGCGACCACGCGCCTGCGCGAGGGGGACGCCCTGCTGGCGGCCGTGGCGGGCAGCACGCGCGCCACCTGCGTCCTGTTCAGCAATCTCGGTGCGGCGTACACCTGCCGGCTGATCGACATCCCGGCGTCGACCGGCTACGGCGAGCCGATCCAGCGGCAGTTCAAGCTGAAGGACGGCGAACGCATCGTCGCGGCGTTCAGCCTGGACCCGCGCGTCACCGCGGACATCGCCGCGCGCCCGGAGGGCAGCCCGCCCCCGACACACGCCGTCGCCGTCAGCAGCGACGGCTTCGCCTTGCGCTTCAGCCTGGAGCCGTTCGCCGAGCCGAGCACCCGCGCCGGCCGGCGCTTCGCGCGCCCCGCCCGCAACGCGGAAATCGTCGGCGTCTCGATCGTGCGCGAGACGGCGGTGATCATCGCCGCCACCCGGCAGGCGCGCGCCATGCTGTGCGACGCGGAGCAGATCAACTTCCTCTCCGGCCCCGGCAAGGGCGTGACGCTGATCAAGCTCGACCGCAAGGCCGATGCGGTGATCGGCTTCGTGGCCTCCACCGGCGCCCGCGACCTGCTGACGGTCGAGACCAGCCGCGGCGCGTCACAGACCATCAGCACCGCCAAGTACGAGGTGACCAACCGCGGCGGCAAGGGGCGCGAGCTGCTCCAGCGCGGCAGCTTCACGCGCGTCGTCCCGCCCCCCGTCGCCACGCCGGTGCTACGCTAGTCCATCGTGGTCCCGCGGCGGAACGCCCGCTATAGTGCAGCGGAGGAAGGGGTGACCATGCCGGGCAAATCGTTGACCGTTGCGCTTCTCGCGCTGGCCGTGGGCGCCTGCGCACCCGCTGACGTCGGATCCGGTGCAGACGGCGGCGGGGCGCCGCCGGACACGGGCGCCGACGCCAACGGCGGGATACCGCGGTTCGAGGTCGATACCTCGTGGCAGTGGCCGCCCGCGCTGCCGGACCGCGCGGCGGTCGGCGTCGTCACCTACGTGGCCGTCGACAGGCACGACCACGTGTGGGTCCTCCACCGTTCGCGGCAGGTCCCCGCCGACCGGCAGCACCTGGCCGCGCCGCCGGTCCTGGAGTTCGACGAGAACGGCAACTTCGTCCAGGCGTGGGGCGGCCCCGCCGACGGCTACGACTGGCCCGACACGGAACACGGCCTGTTCGTCGACCACGAGGACAACGTGTGGGTCACGGGCCTCAACCCGCTGGAGCAGTCCTACGCGGATCCGACGGACCGCACGGACGACATGATCCTCAAGTTCACCAGCAGCGGCGAGTTCCTGGGCCAGTTCGGCGGTCGCGACCGGCATCCGCTGGGACAGGGCGGCAACGCCGACACCGGGAGCGTCCACCTGGCCACCGAGGCGGTGGTGTTCCCGGACACCAACGAGTTGTTCGTCGCCGACGGCTACGCGAACCGCCGGGTGCTCGTGCTGGACGCGCAGACGCTGCAGTTCAAGCGCATGTGGGGTGCGTTCGGCAACCAGCCGCCGCCCGATCTGGGACGCGACGCCAGTCCGACCGCCTCGGCCGCCGACATGGACCTGACCGCCGACCCGGACGGCCCGGACATCTTCAACAGCGTGCACGCGCTCAAGGTCTCCAACGACGGGCTGGTCTACGTCGGCGACCGCAACCACCGGCGCATCCAGGTGTTCACGCTCTCCGGCGAATACGTGAAACAGGGCTTCATCAACCTCGAGGGCGACGACAACATGACCGCCTGCGGGCTGGACTTCTCCCCGGATCCGGATCAGGAATTCATCTACGTCGGGGACTACGGCAACGGACACATCCACATCGTCCGCCGCGAGACGCTGGAGGTCGTCGGCACGTTCGGCAACCTCGGTCCCGACCCCGGCGACTTTCGGGGCCTGCACACGCTGGCCACGGACTCGCGCGGCAATATCTGGACGGCGGAAACCCAGCCCCGACCGGTCGGGTCGCGCGTACAGCGGTTCAGGCTTCTTCGTTAGATGGGGCTGCGCCCCAAACCCCCGCCGGCCACTCGCGGGGACCCCTCCGCCCCACTCCGTGGCCGGCGGGCCGCGCCGTGCGCGGCTTGGGGACGCCTGCTCAAGCGCTTGTCGTCCCCTTCCTGTTCAACCGTTGTCTTGGCTCTGCGCCGTTCGCTGCATTGCCAACATGGGTTTGCGCCGCAAGCCCCCGGCGGCTGCTAGCGGGGCTGGCGGTGGAATATGAGGGTGGGGCTGCCGTCCGCGGCGGTGATCCGCTCCACCTGCACGCCGAATACCGACGCCACCAGGTCGTCGTCGAGCACCTCGGCGGGCGGACCGCAGGCCTGGAGGCGCCCCGTGTCCAGCACGGCCACCACATCCGCCCAGCGCGCGACGGCGTTGAGGTCGTGCAGCGCGATCGCGATCGTCGCCCCGGACGCCGCGAGCGACCGCAGCAGCGTCAGCGTCTCGATGACGTGGTCGATGTCGAGGTTGGCGGTCGGCTCGTCGAGCAGGATGACGTTCGACCCGGTTGCCAGGCTGCGCGCGATCACGGCGCGCCGGCGCTCGCCGCCCGACAGCTCCGTGACGAGGCGGTCCGCCAGGTGCGTGACGTCGGCGCGCGCCAGCGCGCCGGCAACGGCCTCGTCGTCCGCCGGCCCGGGCGCATCGAAGCGCCCCAGGTGCGGATGCCGCCCCATCATCACCAGCTCCTGCACGGTGAACGGGATGTCGATGCGGGTCTCCTGCGGCACGAAGCTGATGCGCCGGGCGAGCCGGCGGCGGGGCAGGTGCGCCAGGTCGGCGCCCTCGATGGCCGCGCGCCCCGAGGTCGGGCGCCACAGACCGGCCAGCAGGCGCAGCACGGTCGACTTGCCGGCGCCGTTCGGTCCGACCAGGGCGGTGATCCGGGCGGGCGCGACCTCCAGGCTGACGTCGCGCACCAGGTGGCGCGGCCCGATGCGCAGGCCGGCCCCGTCCAGAGTGAGGCTCATTGGAGGCTGTAGCCTCCCCATTGCCGGCGCAGCAGGTAGAGGAAGAACGGCGCGCCGAACGCCGCGGTGATGATGCCCAGCCGGATCTCCTCCGGCGGATTGATCGTGCGCGCCAGCAGGTCGCAGAGGATCAGGAACGACGCTCCACCGAGCATGGCCGCCGGCAGCAGGACGCGGTGCGACGGCCCGAGCACCAGCCGCAGCATGTGCGGCACGATCAGCCCGACGAAGCCGATGACGCCGCTGACGGCCACGGCCGCGCCGGTCAGCATCGCCGCCGTGGTCAGGATGACGCGGCGCACGCGCTCCACCTCGACGCCGAGGCTGGCGGCGGTCTCCTCGCCGAGCAGCAGCAGATCCAGGTCGCGCGTGTACCAGCGCGCCCCGAGCACCCCCAGCGCCAGCGGCGGCAGGCACATCCACACGTGCGTCCAGGTCCGGTTGTCGAGACCGCCCATCATCCAGAAGACGATCTCGTTGGCCACCTGCCAGTTGACGACGCTGAGCGAGATCAGCAGCGACGAGACGGCGGTCGCCAGCGCGCCGAGCGCGATGCCGGCGAGCAGCAGCGTCGCAACCGGCGTGCGGCCGGCTCTGGTGGCGATCGTGTAGACCGTCGCGAGCGCCGCCAGCGCGCCGGCGAAGGCGAACAGCGGCAGCCAGAAGACGGCCGCGGCGGCCAGACCGCTCACGAACGTGACCACGGCGCCGAGCGCCGCGCCCTGGCTGATGCCGATGACGCTGGGCTCCGCGAGGGGATTGCGGAAGAGCCCCTGCATCTGCGTCCCGGCGACGCCCAGCGCGCCCCCCGCCAGCGCCGCGACGACGACGCGCGGCATGCGGATCATCCAGATGATCACCTGGTCGGCCTCCGACACGCCGCCCAGATCGATCCAACCGTCCGGGAGGACGCGCGCCGCCAGCACCCGGACGACCGTGACCCAGGGGATGCCGGTGCTGCCGATCGCGATCGCCGCGACGACCGCGGCCGCCAGCAGGACCGCCAGCAGCGGCAGGCCGATCCACGCCGCGGTCCGGATCCTCGACTCGCTGCCGGCGTCGGAGCTCACGGCGTATCCGGGTACAGCGCAGCGGCCACGGCTTCGACCAGCCGGGCGGCGTGGTGGGACATGGTGATGAAACGGCGATGGTCCAGCACCAGGACCTGGCCGGTCCGTCCGGCCGTCGTGACCGCCACGCCGGGCTGGTCGAGGATGCGCCGGCGCGCGGCGTCCTCTTCGCCGGCCGGGGCGTCGGCGACGATCCAGTCCGGATTCCAGCCGGCGATCTGCTCGCCGCTGATCATGCCGTGCGGGCCGACGCCCTGCTCCGCCGCGACGTTGACCGCGCCGAGCTCCGTCAGGATGTGGTCGAACAGCGAGCCGGCCCCGAACGTGCCGGACATGGCGACGTACACCAGCACGCGCGGCGGAAGCGCCGCGGCCGGGCGGCGTGCGACCGCCGCCGCGACCCGCTCGCGGAACTCCGCAATCACCCGGTCCGCGGCGCGCTCTCGGCCCGTCAACCGTCCGACCGTTTCCAGGCCGGCCGTGATCTGCTCGAAGTCGTCGAACTCGGTTCGCAGGCGAAACGCGGGAATGCCGGCGGCACGCGCCACAGAGACCATGTCGGCGCGTGCGGCATGCGACACCAGCAGCAGGTCGGGACGGCGCCGCAGCAGCGCCTCGCTGTCCTCGACGACCGCGACGTCCAGCCCCGCCACCACGTCGGCGACGTAGCTGTAGCGCGGGTCGTGCGCAACGGAGCTGACCGCGGCAATCCGCGACGGGGGCACGACGGCAAACAGGAAGTGGTCCGTCACCAGCGCCTGCGACGCGATCCGCGCCGGCGGCCGGGCCAGCCGCAGCGGGTCGCCGGCGTGGTCGTGGACGGTCCGCGGGAATCCCGCCGGGGACTCCGCGGAGTCCTCCGCGCGCGGCCAGTCGGCCCGCGTGCCGTCCGCGGCGCGCCAGGCGGCCGCCAGCAGCACCAGGCAGAGTGCGGCCTCCAGGACGGCCCGCAGCCGTCCCCGCCGCAACAGGCGCGCGCGCAGCGTCATGCGCTCACCACGCGCGGGACCATTTCGGCCCGCCGCTCTCCGGCTCTCGCAGCGCCGCGTCCACGCCCGCCTCGGCCTCGATCTGGCGGCCCAGGATCCACAGCAGGTCGGACAGCCGGTTGAGATAGGCCAGCAGGTCCGCGTTGACGTCCTCGCCCGTTTCGGCCAACTGCACGACCCGCCGCTCGGCCCGCCGGCACACCGTGCGCGCGACGTCGAGCGCGGCGGAAGCAGCGTGCTCGCCGGGAATCGCCCAGTCGCCCAGCACCCCGTCGATCGCCTCGATGCGCTGCACCTCCGCGGTGAGCCGCTCGACCATCGCGGCCGTCACCGGCGGCGCGGCGCCGGGACGCGGCGCCGGCGTGGCCAGCGCGCCGCCGATCGCGAACAGCTCGCGCTGGATCTCCTTGAGCAGCGCGCCGATCGCGGCATCGGCGCAGATCGCGCGGGCGAATCCGATCTGGCTGTTCAGCTCGTCGACCGCGCCGTACGCCTCCACCCGCGGGGACGTCTTCGATACGCGGACCCCGCCGACCAGCCCGGTCTGTCCGCGGTCGCCGTGCCTGGTGACGATGCTCATGTACACGCCTCCCCTTCCCATATCATTCGCAGCATGGATGCAGGCGGGAACCTCCTTTCGGCGTATCCACGCGCCGAATCTCACGCACCGGCAGGCCGGTCCGTCAGGTTATGCGAACACCCCGATGATCGGTCTCCTGACTCGCGGATCGAAGCGGAACGGCAAGGCCTTCCCATGCTCGTCGAGCACAGTGGCCGGCGCCCACCGGCGCCGACGTGCCGCCCGCTCCCCGCTTACAGTGGCGGGACCGTGTGGGAGTCTCACCCACTTCCCGGAATCATCGGGAGCAATGCAGTCGGTGGGGAGTATAGCAGCCCCATCCGGATATGCGATGACCGGTGACGACTGGAACCGCTCGGCCGAAACGCTGCACCGCTGCGAGCGGTTCGTCGCGCGGCGCGCGGGACGCTTCCTGCTGGTCGAGCTGCTGGTCCCGCACCGCGTGCTGAGCACGTCGGCCGAGTGCGGCGGCGAGCGCGAGGACGTGGCGCTGCTGGCCAACCACCAGAGCTGCGAGGCGACCGGCGACGCGGAGCGTTACCGCCGCATCGTCGAGCTCGGGCAGCCGGGGTATCACCGCGCGGTCTGCGCCGAAATGGGCGTCGCAGCGGACCGGACGGCTGTCATGGGCACGGCGGCCAACATGGCGTACGCCGTCCACAGGCCGGCCGGCTTCGAGGATCTGCGGGTCGATGCGTTCGTGACTGCCGGCGTCGCCGGCAACGCGGCGCGCGCCGGCGATCCCGCGCGCTGGCTCGAAGCCGCGGACGGGAGCTGGCGGGGGGTCGCGGCGGATGAAGCCGCGGACCGCACCGCGGCGGACGCGGCGCCGCACAACGGCACGATCAACACCATCCTGCTGCTGAGCTGCCCGCTGACGCCCGCGGCCCAGGCGCGCGCCGTCATGACCATGACCGAGGCGAAGTCGGCGGCGCTGGCGGAGCTGGCTGCGGGTAGCCGGCAGTCGCCCGGCATCGCCACCGGCACCGGGACGGATCAATTCTGCCTGGCGGCGCCGCTGGAACCGCGCCGGGAGGCGCGCCTGGCCACGGGTCCCCACGTCAAGCTTGGCGAGCTGATCGGCCGCGCGGTGCTGGAAGGCGTCAAGGAAGCGCTGCGCTGGCAGAACGGGCTCGAACCCTCCCTGACGCGCGGCCTGTTTCATGCGCTCGGACGTTTCGGGCTGACCGAGCAGCGAGCGCTGGCGCGGCTGGCGGAGCTGCTGCCGGCGGAGCAGTACGCGCTGCTCGACAGAAACCGCCAGGCCGCCTTCTACGAGCCGGGCGTGGCGGCGGCAGCCTACGGTGTCGCGGCGGTGCTCGACCGCACGGCAGCCGGGACGCTGCCCCCCGGCGCCGCCGCCGAGGCGCTGCGCCAGCAGGCTGCGTGCCTCGCCTGCGCAATCGCCGCCCGTCCGGACGACTGGCCGGCATTCCGCGCGGCCCTGCAGGACGCGCCGGACGAGCCGGTCGAGCTGGCGCTGCGCGCGCTGGCCGCCGGCTGGGGCGCCAAGTGGACCTGAGCCCGCTGCTGCCGCGCGCCGAGCTGCTCGTGGCGGCGGCGCTGCTCGATGCAGCCCTGGGCGATCCGGTCTACCGCTGGCATCCGGTGCGGCTGTTCGGCGCATCGCTCGCCTGGATCGAGCGCGGCCTGCGCGCCGCCGGCGCGGACGGCCGGGCGGGCGGCTGCCTGCTGTTCGTGCTGCTCGCCGCGTTGTGGCTGGGCGGCCTGTCGGCCGGGCTGCTGGGGATCGCGCGGCTGCATCCGCTCGCGGGCGCCGCGGCGCACTTCTTCCTGCTCTACAGCCTGCTTGCGCTCGGCGATCTGCTGGCCCACGGCCGTGCAGTCGAGCAGGCGGCCGCGGCCGGGGACCTGCCCGCCGCACGGCGTGCGGCGGGCCGCCTGGTCGGGCGCGACGCTGATCGCATGGACGCCGCCGCCTGCCGGCGGGCCGCCATCGAGAGCCTCGCCGAGAACCTGGCCGACGGCGTGGTCTCGCCCATCCTGTGGTACGCCCTGTTGGGAATTCCGGGGCTGGTGCTGTGCAAGCTGGTCAGCACGATGGATTCGATGGTCGGCTTCCGCACACCGCGCTACCTGCATTTCGGGTGGTGCGGCGCGCGGCTCGACGACCTGCTGCAGTGGCTGCCGGCGCGCGCAAGCTGGCTGCTGATCTCCCTTGCTTCTCTCGTGCTGCCGGGCTGCTCGGGGCGCCGCGCGCTGCTGGCGGGTTGGCGCGACCACGCCGTGCTGCCGGGACCCAACCCGGGCTGGAGCGAGGCGGCCATGGCGGGCGGCATCACGCGCCGGCTCGTCGGCCCGCTATGGCTGGAAGGCCGGCTGGTCACGGATACGTGGATCGGCGATCCGGACGCGCCGCCCGCCGGAACCGCGTCCGATTACCGCCGGGCGCAGGCGGTTGTCGGCGTGGCGGCGGCGCTGGCGTACACCGCCGCGGCGGCCGGTGTCTGGCTGGCGAGATCCGCGTAGCGAGGCGGGGGTCAGCGGATGCCGAAGCCGGCAGAGCGGAGCGCCTCGGCTGCCGCGTCCAGCAGTTGCAGCGCGCCGTCCGGGGCGTGCGCGTCACCGGACGCCAGGCGGCGCCGCAGCCCGTGCATGCGGAACCTGGCGCCCTCCATGTGGAACGCCTCCACCGCGCGGATGAGCTGCTCGCACTCTTCCGCCGCGGAAGGGTCGGCGGAGCCGCTCCCGAGGCGCTCGCGGAGCGCGCGCAGGTGGTCGATCGCGGCCGTCCGATGGTCTGACGTCATGGCTGCCACATGCTACACTGAACCTTCACAATCCCTCCTCGTTCGGAGCGCCCTCAACCCAGCGGGGCGCCGGCGTACATGGCGATGGCAGAAACCTATACGGCGCGGGACATCACCGTCCTCGACGGGCTGGAGCCGGTCCGCAAGCGCCCCGGCATGTACATCGGCGGCGTCGGCTCGGCCGGCCTGCACCACCTCGTCTGGGAGATCCTCGACAACGCCGTGGACGAGGCGATGAACGGCCACGCCCAGAACGTGCAGGTGGCGCTGCACGCCGACCGGTCGTCGATCACGGTCACCGACGACGGACGCGGGATACCCGTGGACAAGCACCCGAAGAGCGGCGCCAGCGCCCTGCAGGTGATCTTCACCACCCTGCACGCCGGCGGGAAGTTCGAGCACCGGACGTACCGCACGGCGGGCGGCCTGCACGGGGTCGGCGCCAGCGTGGTCAACGCGCTGTCGAAGGAGCTGGTGGCCACCTCGAAGCGCAGCGGCTACCAGTGGCAGCAGCGGTTCGAGCGGGGCAAGCCCGCATCCGCGTTGCGGCGCATCGCGCCGGCGCGCGGCACCGGTACGACGGTGTTCTTCCGGCCGGATCCGAAGATCTTTCCCAGGACCACCCTGGACCCGGAGCTGATCCTCGACCGCCTGAAGGTCGTCAGCTACCTCCATGCCGGCATTCGCGTGGTCTTCGACGACGAGGCGGGCAAGGAGCGCAGCACCTTCCGCCACGGCAACGGCCTGGGGGACTACCTGGCGCACATCGTGGAGGATCGCGGCAAGGCGCCGGTCCACGACGCGGTCTTCGCGCTGGCGAAGGACCACGACGAGAGCGGCGGGCGCGTCAACGTCGTGCTGCAATGGACGGAGTCGACCGACGAGCACCTCCGGAGCTACGTGAACGGCGTGCCGACCGGCTCGGGCGGCACCCACGAGAGCGGGCTGCGGGCGGGAATCGGCAAGGCGATCCGCAACTTCATCGAAACGCACGGCCTGTCGCCGAAGGGCGTGACCATCGCCGCCGAGGACATCCGCGAAGGCCTGACCGGCGTGCTCAGCATCTTCGTGCGCGATCCGCAGTTCCAGGGTCAGACCAAGGACCGCCTCAACAACCCGGAGATGGTGCAGGCGCTCGACTCGGCGGTGCGGCCCGCCCTGGAGCAATGGCTCAACCACAACATCAGCGCCGCCAACGCCATCGTGGCGCGCATCATCCTGGCCGCCCGCGCGCGGGCGGCGAGCCGCGCCGCGCAGCAGGAGGTGACGCGCAAGGGCGCGGCCGCGTCGCGCCTGAACCTGCCGGGCAAGCTGAGCGACTGCTCCGCGCGGTCGCCCGCGGACCGCGAGCTGTTCATCGTCGAAGGCGACTCGGCCGGCGGCTCCGCCAAGCAGGCGCGCGACCGGCAGCGGCAGGCCATCCTGCCGCTGCGCGGCAAGGTGATGAACACCGAGACCGCGTCGGCGTCGAAGGTGCTGGAGAACAAGGAGCTGTCCGACGTGGTGACGGCGCTCGGATGCGGCTTCGGCAAGAACCTCGACCTGGCGAAGCTGCGCTACGGCAAGGTCATCATCCTCGCCGACGCCGACTCGGACGGCAACCACATCGCCACGCTGCTGCTGACCTTCATCTACCGGCACCTGCCGCAACTGATCAGCCGCGGGCGCGTGTACCTAGCCCAGCCGCCGCTCTACCGCATCGACATCGGCAAGGAGACGTTCTGGGCGCTGGACGAGCAGCAGCGCGAGCGCATCCTGGACCGCTCGGCCAGCAACGGCCACCGCGGCAAGGCGGAGATCACGCGCTTCAAGGGGCTGGGCGAGATGATGCCCAAGGTGCTGTGGGACACGACGCTGAATCCCGCGACGCGCCGGCTCCTGCGCGTGGACGTCAACGACCAGCTCGTGACCGACCGCGTGATGAACGAGCTGATGGGACGCGATCCGTCCGCCCGGTTCCGGTTCATCATGCAACGCGCCGACCAGGTGCAGGACCTGGACGTGTAGCGCCTCGCGTGTCTCCGGCCCGGACCTCCCGCCCGGCTCCATGACCATCGACCAGCTCATCGACGGCGCCATGCGTCCGGTGGCCGACGCGGTCTCCGGCTTCGTGTTCTACGCGCTGCCGCTGCCGGGCGCCGAGCTGCCGCTCATCGTGATCTGGCTGGCGGCCGGCGGCCTGTTCTTCACGGTCTATCTCCGTTTCATCAACGTGCGCGGGTTCGCGCAGGCGCTGCGCATCGTCTCGGGGCGCTACGCGCGCGAGGGCGACCCGGGCGAGATATCGCAGTTCAGCGCGCTCACGACGGCGGTCTCCGGCACGGTCGGCATCGGCAACATGGCCGGGGTGGCCGTCGCCATCTCCGTCGGCGGCCCGGGCGCCACGTTCTGGCTCATCGTCGCGGGTCTGCTCGGCATGTCGGCGAAGTTCGCGGAGTGCACGCTCGGCGTGCTCTACCGGCGGCGCAATCCCGACGGATCGGTATCCGGCGGGCCGATGCACTACCTGGAACGGGGCCTCGGCGCGCGCGGCTGGCCGGCGCTCGGCCGCGGGCTGGGCATCTTCTACGCCGCCGCCATGGTGCTCGGCTGCCTCGGCATCGGCAACATGTTCCAGTCGAACCAGGCGGCGGCGATCCTCATCGACATCACCGGCGCCGACGCCAGCGTCTTCGCCGGCCGCGGCTGGCTGATCGGCCTGCTGCTGGCGGGCGCCGTGGCGCTGGTGATCATCGGCGGGATCAGGACGATTGCCGGCACCACCGTGCGGCTGGTGCCCGGGATGGCCCTGCTCTACGTAACGCTCGCGCTGCTGGTCATCGGGCTGAACGCCGAGCGGCTGCCGGCGGCGGTCGCCGCGATCTGGCAGGGCGCCTTCACCTCGACGGGAATGGCGGGCGGGGCGCTGGGCGCGCTCGTCATCGGCTTCCGGCGCGCCGTCTTCTCCAACGAGGCGGGACTGGGCAGCGCCGCCATCGCGCACGCCACCGCGCGCACGCCGCATCCGGCGAGCGAGGGGCTGGTCGCGCTGCTCGAGCCGTTCATCGACACCGTCGTGATCTGCACCATGACGGCGCTGGTCATCACCACCACCATCTACGACCCGGCGCTCGCCACGGGCGACATCAGCGGCATCGAGCTGACTACCCGCGCCTTCGCATCCACCCTGAGCTGGTCTCCGGTCCCGCTGGCGACCGCGGCCATCCTGTTCGCGTTCTCGACGATGATCGCGTGGGCCTACTACGGACTCAAGGCGTTCACCTACCTGGCCGGCGAGGGCCGGCTGCAGGACTTCGGCTTCAAGCTCGCGTTCTGCGCCTTCGTCGTAGTCGGCGCCAGCGTGGACCTGGGCGCGGTCATCGACCTCTCCGACGCCCTGGTCTTCGTTGTCGCCATCCCCAACCTGATCGGCCTCTACCTGCTGGCCCCGGTCGTGAAGCGCGAGCTCGAGCGCTACCGCCCCTGAGGGCCTGCAGGCGACCCAGCGGGTGGCGGTCGTTACGACGAAGTGTCCCGATGGTTGAACCGTGCCGTCGGCAGGTCGCGGTAGGAACCATCTAAGGATCTGAACGCATTCATGGCGATGCAGGCGTTGCTGCGGTAGAGCGGATCCGCGCGTCCAGGTCCGGCGGAGTCTCGAATACGTTTAGCTTGCGACCACGCCGGTGTCGATCAAGAAACCCCAGCTCTGCCAAGCCGAACAGATCCGCACGCGCCGTTGCGTAGACAACGTTATGGCTCGTCATGTGAGAACGAGTTGTGAATTCTGCATCCGGATGCCGGATGGCGTGGGCCAGGAGTGCAAGCTGGCGGTGGTTCAAGTCCGTACGACGACGGAGCATCTGTTCGATTCGAGCCACCTGCGCCGTCTTTTTCGCGATATACGCATCAAGCTCGTCGAGGGCCCGCAGGATCACGTCGACCTGATGCACGATGAAGTACGTCGCATCGTTCGCGTCGGTCTCGGCATGCAGGAAGGCGCGAGCATACTGCGCCGGAGCCGCCGTCAGGAACCGGCTGATCGACACGAACTCGAACATCCAGTAGCCGCGGTGAAGCATCGCCCAGTAGAACAGCGCGCGCGCCGTACGCCCGTTGCCGTCCGCGAACGGATGGTCGTAGGCCAGCCAAAAATGGAGCACGATGGCGCGAATGACCGGGTGCAGAAAGCGTCCGCCACTGAGCCCCGAAATTCCGTCCTCCGCGTTGGAAAACTCCACCATCTCGCGTAACCGCTGCGGGAGTTGTTCCGCCGGCGGCGGCCGATGAAGCACGTGCCCGCTGCGGGCATCGCACACTTCGACACGCTCGTCGTCAGGGCGTTGCAACCGGCCGGCGGCGGCCGGATCGGCGAGCGTGTCCTCGGTGACTTCGCGGTGCAGCGCGAGCACTGTCTCGTAGGTCAGCGCGCGGTCCCGCATTTCGCGGACCGCGCGCATCGCCCGATAGTTGTTCAAGATCATCTGCTCGCTGCGATTCCGTGGACGGCGCCCGGCTCGAATCATCCGTGCGGCTACGGCGCGCGTCGTCGATGCTCCCTCGAGCTGGCTGGAAGTTATCGCCTCCCGGATCAGGGAATCGACGATGAACCGATCGCGGGTCGCCTGATTCGTCACTGTATCGGTCACGCCGACCCGACCGCTCGCACGGCTGTCAATCAGGTGCAAAGCTTCTTGCACGCGGTCCGGGAGCATGTATGTGAACGGCTGCCCCTTCGCATCAAGGAGCGGGAGCGGTCGAGATTGTCCCGTCCGGGCCAATCGGATGCCGGTCCACCAAACTCCGGCGCTCAAGCCCGCTGGTCGTGACGCTTGCCTCCGCAGCGTGTCCCAGTGAACATAGCGGCCGTTCACTGTCGGCTGAACGCCGTGCGACAGCAGGACCGGCAACTTGTCTTGGTACCTTTTGAGGAGTTCCGTGAGCGGCGGGGGACCGGGCGGTCTCTTCATGATCAGCGTCCCATCAAAATTCATCATTATTATAGTTATTGATGATTTTTAACGAAAGTATATCAGCGTGACCGTCAGCCGCGGCAGACATCTACGTGCCGGCGGTCCTTCTACTGTGGCGGTTCTGGCACACTTGGTGTCCAAGCTTGCCCATGGAGACCGGATGGCACCGCCGCCCTGCAAGGGCACGAACACCGCTGTGGCGCACCCGTGCCAGCGCCCCAACGGCGTGCGTACAACCCGCGCAACGCTGATAACATAGTTGGCTTTGCACGATGTCTGACCCGTTCGACTTCCAGCTCCGCACGCGGCTCGTCTTCGGCGCCGGCGCCGTCGAGCAGCTCGGACACATCGCCCGCGAGCTGCGCTTCACCAGGCCGCTGGTGGTCGCCGACCCCGGGCTCGAGAAGGCCGGCCACGTCGAGCGGGCCCTGCGGCTGCTGGACACCGCCGGCCTGGACCCGGTCCCGTTCCACGACTTCGACGTCAATCCCGATTCGGACATGATCGAGCGCGGGCGCGCCTATACCGCGCCCCTCAGCGTCGACTCCATCATCGGTCTCGGCGGGGGCAGCTCGCTCGACTGCGCGAAGGGGATCAACTTCCTGCTCACCAACGGCGGCACGATGGCCGACTACCAGGGCTACGGGAAGGCCTCCAAGCCGCTGCTGCCGATGATCGCCGTCCCCACGACCGCGGGCACGGGTTCGGAGGCGCAGAGCTACGCCGTGATTGCCGACGCCGAAACCGGACTGAAGACGGCCTGCGGCGACGCCAAGGCCGCCTTCCGGGTGGCGCTGCTCGACCCGGAGCTGACGCTGTCGCAGCCGGAAGGAGTGACCAGCGCCGCGGGCTTCGATGCGATCGCGCACGCCGTCGAGACCGCGGTGACGAAACGGCGCACGCCCGTCTCGACGCTGTTCTCCCACGAGGCGTTCCGCCTGCTGAGCACCAACTATGAACGGGTAATGACGGCCCCGCACGACATCGACGCCCGCGGGGCCATGCTGCTGGGCGCGTTCTACGCCGGACTGGCCATCGAGCAGTCCATGCTCGGCGCGGCACATGCGTGCGCCAACCCGTTGACCGCGCGCTACAAGATCGCCCACGGCGTGGCGCTCGCACTCCTGCTGCCGCACGTGGTGCAGTGGAACGCGGGGGAAGACGCCGAGCTGTACGGCCCGATCGTCGCGGCCACCATGAACGGCGCGGGCGGCTCCAGCAGCGACCGCCTGGCCGAGTGGCTCGTGCGCGTACGCCGCGCCGGCGGTTTCCCGCACCGGCTGCGCGACGCGGGCGTGCCGGAAGACAGTCTCGCGGCGCTCGCCGACCTCGCCAGCCGGCAGTGGACGGCGGCGTTCAACCCGCGACAACTGGGTCAACCCGACGCGCTGGAGGTATATCGATGCGCTTACTGAGGACCTGCCTGCCGGTTGCGGCCTTGCTGGCCCTCGGGTCCGCGGCGGCCGGTCAGACGGCGCCGGCCGACCAGTGGCCGCAGTTCCGCGGCACGGCGGGCCTGAGCGGCGTATCCGCTTCCGCGGTGCCGGACGATCCGCAACTGCTCTGGACGCTGGAAGCCGGCGAGTCGATCGACTCTTCCGCGGCCGTCGTCGACGGCGTGGTCTACGTCGGCACCTATTCCGGCACGCTCGTGGCCGCCGATCTCGAGACCGGCGAAGAGCTGTGGTCGTACGAGGCGAGCACCGAGATGGGCATCGGCGAGTCGTCGCCGGCCGTCAGCGGCGGGCTGGTCTACATCGGCGACCTGGCCGGCTTCCTGCACGCGGTCGACGCCGCGACGGGTGAAGCCGTCTGGACGCACCAGACCGACGGCGAGATCAAGTCCTCGCCCGTCGTCGACGGCAACGTCGTGCTGATCGGCTCGTACGACGCGCACCTGTACGGGCTCGACGCCCGGACCGGCGAGCTGATCTGGAAGTACGAAACGCTCAACTACGTGCACGCGACCCCGGCGGTCGTCGACGGCGTCGCCTACTTCGGCGGCTGCGACGAGATGTTCCGGGGCATCCGCGTCAGCGACGGCGAGGAAGTGTTCAGCGTGCCCGCCGGCGCGTACACGGCCGCCTCGGCCACCACCACCGGCAACCGCGCCTTCTTCGGCACGTTCAACAACGAGGTGATCGGCGTCGACCTGTCCTCCAGGGAGCAGCTCTGGCGCTACGAGCACCCGCAGCGCCACTTCCCCTTCTATTCGTCTGCGTTGAACGTGGACGGCACCATCGTCATCGGCGGGCGCGACCGCATGGTGCACGGCATCGACCAGGAGACCGGCGAGGGGCGCTGGACGTTCCGGACGCGGGCGCGGATCGACTCGTCGCCGGCCGCCGCCGGGGGGCGCGTGTTCATCGGCTCGGGCGACGGACGCCTCTACATGCTCGACCTCGAGACCGGCGAGCAGCTCTGGGACTTCGACACCGGCGCGCCGCTGACGGCCTCGCCGGCCATCGCCGACGGCAAGGTCGTCATCGCCTCGCAGGACGGCATCCTCTACGTCTTCGGGTGATTGGCGCCAGCCCGCCGGCCGCCGGACTGACTGCTATAGTAGGTCGATGAGCGACACGCCGGCGGCGGTCCCTGCCGCGGCCGAAACGGAGGTCGGCAGCTACTTCGTAGCCAACTACCCGCCGTTCTCGGTCTGGACGCCGGAGGCCGTCCGGGAGGCGGCCCATCCCGCGCTCGCCGCACCGCCGGCCGCCGTGCCGCTCGGGCTGTACCTGCACATCCCGTTCTGCCGCAAGCGCTGCCACTTCTGCTACTTCCGCGTATACACCGACAAGAACGCCGCGGAGATCCAGTCGTATCTCGACGTGCTCGGGCGCGAGTGGGAGCTGTACGCGGAGCAGCCGGCCATCGCCGGGCGGCCGCTCGACTTCATCTACTTCGGCGGCGGCACGCCGTCGTTCCTCTCGGTGCGGCAGCTCGGGGGTCTGGTGGAGCGCCTGTCGGCCGTGACGCCGTGGTCGACCGCCCGCGAGATCACGTTCGAGTGCGAGCCGGGCACGCTGACCGAGCCGAAGCTGGCCGCCATCCGCGAGCTGGGGGTCACGCGGCTCAGCCTCGGCATCGAGCACTTCGACGACCACATCCTGGAGCTCAACGGGCGCGCGCACCGCTCGCCCGAGATCTTCCGCGCCTACAACTTCGCGCGGTCCATCGACTTCCCGCAGATCAACATCGACCTGATCGCCGGCATGCTGGGCGAGACCGACGAGAAGTGGCGCATGGCCGTGGAGCGGACGGTCGATCTGGATCCCGACAGCGTCACCATCTACCAGATGGAGCTGCCGTTCAACACGACGATCAGCAGCGACCGCATGCACGGGACGGGGCAGTTCCAGGAGACCGTGGCGCCCTGGTCGACCAAGCGCCGCTGGGTGGACGAGGCGTTCGCCGCGCTCGAGCGCGCCGGCTACACCGTCGGCAGCGCGTACACCGCCGTCAAGGATCCCGGAAGGACGAAGTTCGTCTACCGCGACCGCCTGTGGCAGGGGGCCGACCTGGCCGGCCTGGGCGTCGCCTCGTTCGGCCACGTCAACGGCGTGCACATGCAGAACCTCGACTCCTGGGGGGCCTACGCCGACGCGATCAAGGCGGGCCGCATCCCGCTCAACCGCGCCTACCGCCCGACGGACGAGGAGCGGCTCATCCGTGAGCTCGTGCTGCAGCTCAAGCTCGGCTCGATCCGCCCGGCGTACTTCCGCGACAAGTACGGCGTCGATCCCCGCGAACGGTTCGACGCCCCGCTCGCGTCGCTCGACCGCGACGGCTACCTGGCCGAGGCGTCGCCGGAGGCGGTGCGCCTGTCACGCGACGGCCTGCTGCGCGTCGACAGCCTGCTGCCGCGCTTCTTCCTGCCGGCGCACACGGACATCCGGTACACGTAGGTGAACGCAGCGCGCACAGCAACCGAGGGCACGCCGGCGCACCGCCGGGGGCCGCGGGGCGGCGGACTGATATACCCGCTCGACCTGGTCTACGAGCGGGCCGGCATCGACGTCCCGCACGTCGAGGCGGTGCAGCCGGACGACATTCCGCTGCCCTACCGCACGCTGCTGGTGCACGACTCCGACATGACGCTGACGCTGGAGCGCCACTTCGGCGGGCGCGTCATGCTCCGGCCGCTGTCCACCTTCACCCTGCGCGGCTCCTACTTCCGCCGCGTGCTGCTCGTCCAGGAATACGCCGGCCAGCCGGTGGAGATGGGCGCCATCCGCATGGACCTGGATGCGTTCGGGGACAAGATCAGGCGGCAGATCGTCAGGAACGAGATCCCGCTCGGGCGCATCCTGCGCGACGGCCGCTTCCAGTACACGAGCCGCGTGAAGGCGTTCCTGCAGGTGACGCCGAACCCGGAGATGATGGGCGTGTTCTGGATGCGCGAGCCGCGGACGCTGTACGGCCGGCGCACCGAGATCATCCGCCACGGCGCGAAGATCGGCGACATCGTCGAGGTGCTGCCGCTGGTCATCAGGTAGAGGCGATGAGCGGAACGCAACGCCACGACTGCGTCGTCATCGGCGGCGGGCCCGCCGGCGCGACGGCGGCGACCGTGCTGGCGCAGCACGGCCGGCGGGTCGCGGTGGTGGAGCGCGAGCGGTTTCCGCGCTATCACATCGGCGAGTCGCTGATGCCCTACACGTGGTTCACGTTCGAGCGGATCGGCGTGCTCGACTGGTTCGAGCAGGCCGCCTGCCCGCAGAAGTTCAGCGTGCAGTTCGTCTCGACCAGCGGCAAGGTGTCGCAGCCGTTCTACTTCTTCGAGACCATCAAGCACCCCTGCGCAACCACTTGGCAGGTGCGCCGCAGCGACTTCGACCGGATGCTGCTGGACAACGCGCGGGCAAAGGGCGTCGAGGTGTTCCAGGGCGCCGCCGTGCGCGAGGTGCTGATGGACGGAGACCGCGTGGCCGGCGTCCGCGCCGACCTCGGCGGCGGCGGGTCCGGTACGTTCCGCGCGGACGCCGTGATCGACGCGTCGGGCCGCGACGCCTTCCTGGCCTCCCGGCTCGGGATGAAGCGGCGCGATCCGGACCTGAACAAGATCTCCATCTTCACCTACTACCGCGGCGCCTTGCGCGACCCGGGGCTCGACGCCGGCGCCACCACCGTCGCCTACATCCCGGACAAGGGCTGGTTCTGGTACATCCCGCTCCCGGACGACATCGTCAGCGTCGGCGTCGTGGCCGAGAAGGACTACCTCTACCGCGACACGCGCGACCCGGAGGAGATATTCGCGCGCGAGGCGGCCGAGTGCATCTGGATCGAGAAGCACCTGCGGCCCGGCACGCGCAGCGAGCCGGTGCGCGTGACCGGCGAGTTCAGCTACCGCGCGGAAGAGATTGGCGGGAACGGCTTCTGCCTGGCGGGAGACGCGTTCTCATTCCTCGACCCGGTCTTTTCCACCGGGCTGTTCATGGCGCTCAAGAGCGGCGAGATGGCGGCGGACGCCGTCCACGCGGGCCTCGCCGGCAGCGGCGTGTCGGCCGCCACGTTCGAGGAGTACGGCCGCCAGATGCGGTGGGCGCTCGACCAGTTCCGGCAGCTCGTGCTGTCGTTCTACAACGAGCGGTTCAGCTTCCGCGAGTTCATCCAGGCCTATCCCGACCTGCACCCGCGGCTGGTGGACGCGCTCGTCGGCAACATCTTCGCCGACCTCGGCCCGCTGTTCGACGCGCTCCGCGAGTTCTCCGGGCGCGGAGAGGAGCTGCCACGGACCTCGGGGCGCCCGGCCGTCGGCGCGTAGCCGAGCCGCGCGCTACGCGTCGTCGCTCGGTTCGGGCATCAGCACGAATTCGGGATACGCCTCGATCCCCAGCTCGGCCGCATCCTGCCCGAGCTCCTCGACGTTGGGCGCCACGCGCACGCCGATCGCCTTCTCGATTGCAAACCAGAGCAGCCACGAGGTCGTGAAGACGAACGCGCCTATCGCCAGCACGCCCACGATCTGCACCCAGAGCGTCGCGCCGGCGGCGATGCTGGCCGCCAGCGTGCCCCAGACGCCGGCGAACAGGTGGGCCGGGACCGCGCCGACCACGTCGTCCACCTTCAGGTTCTCCAGCAGCTTCATGCCGGCGGTGCAGATGATGGCGCCGACGGCGCCGATGATTACCGCCCAGTAGTGCTCGACCATGGTCGGCCCGGCGGTGATGGCCACCAGCCCGCCGATGGCGCCGTTCAGGCCGGCCATCAGGTCCACCCGCCCGAAGATCGGCCGCGAGACGGCGAGGGCGGCGATGACGCCGGCCGCCGCCGCCAGGTTCGTGTTGACGAGCACGACGCTCATCGCCACGACGTCCAGGGCGCTGGCCAGCGCGAGCTGCGAGCCGCCGTTGAAGCCGAACCAGCCCAGCCAGAGGATGAAGACCCCGAGCGTCACCACCGGGACGTTGGAGGGCGGCGTCGGCAGCACCGTCCCGTCCTTGCGGAACTTCCCGCCCCGCGGCCCGACCACCAGGGCGCCCGCGAGCGCCGCCCAGCCGCCGGTGCCGTGCACGATGGTGGATCCGGCGAAGTCCTGGAACCCCAGCCCATCGAGCCACCCGCCGCCCCAGGTCCACGCGCCGACAATCGGATACATGATCGCGGTCAGAATCGACGTGAAGAGGAAGAACGACCAGAGCTTGACCCGCTCGGCCAGGGCGCCGGACACGATTGACGCGGCCGTCGCCACGAAGACCATCTGGAAGAACCAGTCGGACATGACGGAGTAGTTGTTGCCGACCACCCCGTCGAGCGCGCTCTCCTGGCCCGCCAGCAGCGCCACCTCGTCGGCGGACGGGCCGTAGAAGAGCGTGAACGAGCCGACCAGGCTGCCGACGTCGACGTACATCAGGTTGTAGCCGATGAAGAAATAGGCGAGCCCCGCAATCGAGTACAGGCCGATGTTCTTCAGGCAGATCACCGACGCGTTCTTCGTGCGGACGGACCCGGACTCCAGCATGGTGAAGCCGGCGCACATCCACATCACGAGCGCCCCCCAGACGAGGAAGGCGAACGTGTTGAAGACGAACTGGGATTCCGTATCGACCGCGGCGTGCACCACCTCCGCGCCGGCGAACAGGAAGAGAGCCGCCGCCAGCAGCGTCGCCGCCGCGGCTGCGGGGCGGGATGCCGCGGTGCGACGGTACCAGCGCGCTATCAGGTGCTTGCCCATGCGTGATCTCCTCGCCTGTTGAAGGTTCGCAGCCGTCATCCGCGGCTGCCGGCCTGCCCTAGAATACACGTGTGTCAACCGGTTACCGCCTCAAGAGGCGGGTGCAGTTCTACGAGACCGACAGCGCCGGGATCGTCCACTTCTCCTGGTTCTACCGCTACATGGAAGAGGCGGAGCACGCCCTGTGGCGCGCCGCCGGCCTCAGCATCGCGAAGCCAGGCGCGGGCGTAGGCTTCCCGCGCGTGGCGGCCTCGTTCGACTTCCGCCGGCCGCTCGCGTTCGAGGACGAGTTCGAGGTCCGTATCCGTATCGTCAAGTTCGGGGAGAAGTCCATCCGCTACGCCGCCGACGTGACGAAGGACGGCGAGGAAATCGCCACCGGCAGCCTGACCATCGCCTGCGTGCGCCGCCAGGCCGGCCAACCGCTGGCCGCGGTCTCCATTCCGCCGCAGATCGTCCGCAAGCTGCGCGCCGCGAACGACGACGGCGGTACGGACGCCGCATGAGGGGCGAAACCGCGCCGGCAACCGAGCGCCTGCCGCGAGCGGAGCTCGCCGCGCACCAGGGGGAGCGCCTCGCGCGCCTGCTGCGCGACATCCACGGCCGGAACCGTTTCTACACGCGCAAGCTCGAAGCTGCCGGCGTCGACCCGGCGGCGCTCGTCCTGCCGCGCGACCTGGCCGCGCTGCCCTTCACGACCAAGGCGGAGCTGGTGGCCGATCAGGCGCAGGCGCCGCCCTGGGGCACGGTGCTGACCGAGCCGATCGAGCGCTACACGCGCTACAACCAGACCTCGTCCACCACCGGCAAGCCGCTGCGCTGGATCGACACCCCGGAAAGCTGGCAGTGGATGCTCGACTGCTGGAAGGCGGTCTACCGCGGCGCCGGCGTCGACGGCCGCGACCGGATCTTCTTTCCGTTCTCGTTCGGGCCGTTCCTCGGCTTCTGGACGGCGTTCGACGCCGCGACGCAGATCGGCGCGCACGCCGTACCGGCGGGCGGGATGACGAGCGCCCAGCGGCTGGCCCAGATCGCAGCGCTGGAACCCACCGTGGTCTGCTGCACGCCGACCTACGCGCTGCGGCTGCTCGACGTGGCGCGCGAGGCGGGCGGCGGCGAGGACGCCCTGGCCGGCACGGCCGTGCGCACCATCATCGTCGCGGGCGAGCCGGGCGGCAGCATTCCGGCCACGCGCCGCCGCATCGAGCGCGGCTGGGGAGCGCGCGTCATCGACCACCACGGCCTGACCGAGGTGGGTCCGATCAGCTTCGAGTGCCGCGAAGCGCCCGGGTTCCTGCACGTCAACGAGCGCGAGTACATCGCGGAGGTGCTCGACCCCGAGACCGATCACCCGCTGCCGGACGGCGAGCGCGGCGAGCTGGTCATCACGAACCTGGGACGCACCGCCAGCCCGCTGATCCGCTACCGGACCGGCGACCTGGTCGTCGCGACCCACGAGCCGTGCCCCTCCGGCCGCACGTTCGTGCGTCTCGTGGGCGGCATCCTCGCGCGCGCCGACGACATGGTCAACATCCGCGGCGCGAACATCTATCCGTCGGCCGTCGAGACGGTGCTGCGGGAGATCGACGCCGTGGTCGAATACCGCTGCACCGTGCGCACGGTCAGCTCCCTGCGCGCACTCGCGGTGGAGATCGAGGTGGGCCGCGGCGCCGACGACGCCGCGGTGACCGCGCTGGCCGCGCAGCGTCTGCGGGAAGCGCTCGGTCTGAACGTGCAGGTCACGCCGGTGGCGGCCGGAACGCTGCCGCGCTTCGAGATGAAGGCGCGCCGCTTCGTCGTAGAGCGGGGTCGCAAGCCGGAAGCGTAGTAGCATGTGGGGTTATTCGAGGAGGGAAGGTTCCTTGGGTCGATTCATCTCCGGATCGCCGGTCGCCGCGATCGGCATCGTGATACTGGTTCTGGCGGGCATGCTCGCCGCCTGCGGCGGCGGAGGCGGCGGCGAGGGCGGCGACGCTGCGCCGTCACGCCAATTCCTGAGCATGGGCACCGCACCGCCGGGCGGCGCGTTCTTCGTGGTCGGCAGCGCGCTGGCGGAAGTCGTCAACGAAACGGGCGCGGACTTCGGCTACAACGTGACCGCCGAGGCCACCAGCGGATCGCAGGAGAACATCCGCCGGCTGGCCAGCGGCGAGCTCGACTTCGCGCTGTCGAACGCCGCGATCACCTATTTCGCCGTGCGCGGCTCCGAGGGCTGGGACCGCGCCTATGAGGTGCAGTCCATCATGACCCTCGCGCCGAACGTCGCGCTGTTCGTCACCCAGGCGGGGTCGGGCATCAGCACCATCGACGACCTGCGGGGCCGGCGCGTAACCGTGGGGCCGGCCGGGGCCGGCTTCGAGTACTTCGTCGGTCCGCTGCTGGGTGCGCACGGCGTCACCTACGACGACTTCTCGCCGCTCAACGCCACGCAGCAGGCGGCGGTCGACATGCTGACCGACGGCTCGGCGGACGCGACCTTCCTCGGCGGCGCGGTCCCGACCGCGTCGATCACGCAGGCCGCCGCGTCGATGGAGCTGACGTTCATCCCGTTCGGAGATGCGGAGAAGCAGGGCCTGATCGACGAGTACCTGTTCTTCCGGCCGGCCACGATCCCGGCCGATACGTACCGCGGCCAGGCGGAGCCGTTCGAGGGGCTCGACGTCGGCTCGATGCACTTCATCGCTTCCGCGAGCGCGCCCGCCGACCTCATCTACAACGTGACTAAGCTGCTGTACGAGAACCAGCCGCTGGTGGTCGAGAAGCATGCCGCCGGCCGCGCGATCAACCCCAACAACGTGGTGCGCGACACCGGCACCGAGTTCCATCCCGGCGCGATTCGCTACTACCAGGAAGCCGGCATCTGGCCGCAGTAGACCTCCCCCGTGGCTGCGACCACCTCGGCGCGCGACATTCGGCTACTCGTCAGCAGCGGGCTCGGCATCCTGCTGTGCGCGTTCACGCTCGTCGAGGTCAACTACCCGCTGCTGGCGCCGCAGAGCCGGCTGGCGTTCTTCGCGCTGGTGGGGCTGGCGCTCTGCTTTCTCAACGTCCCGGTCCATCCGTCACTGAAAGGGCATCCGCTGGCCCGTGCCGGCGACGTGCTGCTGGCGCTCCTGGCGGCCGCCTGCTGCGGCTACATCGTGGTGCAGACCGACCCGCTCTTCGAGGCGTGGTGGATAGACGGCGCGGCGCTCGGGAACCGCGCCGGGTTCGAGACGGCGCTCGACACCACGGTCGGTCTCGTGGGGCTGCTGCTGGTGATCGAGGCGTCCCGCCGCGCGCTCGGGATGGCGCTGCCGCTGCTGGCCGGCGCGTTCATCGTCTACGCGCTGATCGGCGAGTCGCTGCCCGACTGGCTCTTTCCGCACCGCGGCTACACGGTGGAGCGCATCGTGGCGCAGACGTTCCTCCACAGCCAGGGCGTCTTCGGCGTGGCGCTGAACGTGATGTTCACCTACGTCTTCCTGTTCGTCATTTTCGGCGCGTTCCTGGAGGCGACCGGCGCCACGCGGTTCATCGTCGACTTCGCGCAGCGGGTGTTCGGGCGCAGCTCCGGCGGGCCGGCCAAGGTGGCCGTGCTCAGCAGCGGCCTGATGGGATCGCTGTCCGGCAGCGCCGTCGCGAACACCGCCACCACCGGGACGTTCACCATCCCGATGATGCGCAGCGCCGGTTTCAAGCCGGTGACGGCGGCGGGCGTGCAGGCCGCGGCCAGCTCGGGCGGCGCGCTCATGCCGCCGGTGATGGGCGCCGGCGCCTACATGATGCTCGAGATCGTCGAGCCGCCGGTGACCTACCTGGAGATCATCCGCGCGGCGCTCATCCCGGCGATCCTGTACTACCTGTCGCTGCTGCTCATCGTGCACTTCCATGCGCGGCGGATGTCCATCGCCACGGAGGGCGCCGAGACCGCTGCGGAGGCCGACGACAGCGGCACGGGCGCCGAGACCTCGCGCGCGGCCGGCATCGTGTTCGCCACGGCGCTCGGCAGCCTCATCCTGTTCCTCGTCCTCGGCTACACGGCGTTCCGCGCCGTCACGCTCTCGCTCGTGGCGATCGTCGTCACCAGCAGCTTCAGCGCCGCGACGCGACTCGACGTGCGCCGGACGCTGAACGGCCTGGCCACCGCGGCGCGCGGCGTCGTGCCGCTGGTCGCGGCGGCGGCGTGCGTCGGCATCATCATCGGCATCGTCACGCTGACCGGCATCGGCACGCGCCTGCCGGCCACGATCATCCCGCTCGCCGAGCAGAGCCTGTTCCTGGCGCTCGTGCTGATCATGGTCTCGTCGATCATCCTGGGGATGGGGCTGCCGTCGGCAGTCTGCTACCTGCTGATTGACACGCTAATAGGACCCGTGATCGGCAACCTCGGGGTGATCCCGCTGGCCGCGCACCTGTTCATCTTCTATTTCGGCATGATGTCGATGGTGACGCCGCCCGTGGCGCTGGCGGCCTACGCCGCCTCGTCCATCGCCGACACGCGCATCATGCCCACCGCGGTCGCCGCGTTCCGCTACGCGCTGGTCGGCTTCACCCTGCCGTACATGTTCATCTACCGGCCCGAGCTGCTGCTGCTGAACGCGGCTGGCGAGCCCGCCGGCTGGCTGCAGGTGCTGTTGCCCATCGGCATGGCCACGCTGGGCGTCACCTGCTTCGCGGCCGGCATCGCGGGTCAGTTGCGCAATCCGCTCGGCCTCGGGCTGCGGCTGGCGATCTTCGCCGCGGCGGCGCTGTTGCTGGCGCCGGGGCCGGTGACCGCGCTCGGCGGGGTGGGCGTGCCGATCTTCGACGTCGCCGGCGTCGCGCTCGCGGGCGGCGTGCTGGCGCTCAACCGGCGCCCGGCGTCGTGAACCACGCACAATTCAACCGCTAGAGAAGGACTGCGTCAGGAGGAACCGAAGTTGGCAGCGATTCGTACGGTCGACGCACTGGAAGTGATCGATTCCCGCGGCAATCCCACCGTGGAGGCACGGGTGCACCTGGAAGACGGAACGGTCGGCGTGGCGCGCGTGCCCTCCGGCGCCTCGACGGGCGAACGCGAGGCGACGGAGCTGCGCGACGGCGGTGCCCGCTACGGCGGCAAGGGCGTGCAACAGGCGGTCGCCAACGTCAACGGCGAAATCAACCAGGCGCTCGCCGGCAGCGACGCCGCCGACCAGCAGGGCCTCGACCGGCGCATGATCGAGCTCGACGGCACGCCCAACAAGGCCCGGCTCGGCGCCAACGCCATCCTCGGCGTCTCCATGGCCGCGGCCCGCGCCGCGGCGGACTCGGCCGGCGTCCCGCTCTACCGCCACCTCGGCGGCGGCGACGCGGCCGTGCTGCCCGTCCCCTGCCTCAACGTCATCAACGGCGGCCGGCACGCGGACAACACGGTCGACTTCCAGGAATTCAAGATCGCCCCGCACAACGCGCCCACCTTCGCCGAGGCGCTGCGCATGGGCATCGAGGCGTTCCACGCGCTGCGCGCGCTGCTCAAGGCGCAGGGCAAGTCCACCGGCATCGGCGACGAAGGCGGCTTTGCACCCGACCTCGCGACCAACGAAGAGGCGGTCGAGCTCATCCTGGCGGCCATCGAGAAGGCCGGCTACCGGCCCGGCGCCGACATCGCCCTGTGCCTCGACCCCGCCACCAGCGAGATGTGGCGCGACGGCGGCTACGTGGCGTTCAAGTCGGACCAGTCCGTGCGCACCACGGCCGAGATGATCGAGCTCTGGAGCGGCTGGATCGACCGCTACCCCATCGTCCTGATCGAGGACGCCCTGGCCGAGAACGACTGGGACGGCTGGGCGCAGCTCACCGCCGCGATCGGCGAAAAGATCGAGCTCGTCGGCGACGATGTCTTCTGCACCAACCCCGGCATCCTGCGGCGCGCCATCGACGGCGGCGTCGGCAACTCCATCCTCGTCAAGCTCAACCAGATCGGCACCGTCTCCGAGACGCTGGAAACCGTCCGCCTGGCGCAGCAGAACGGCTACGGGGCCTACATGTCGCACCGCTCGGGCGAGACCGAGGACACCTTCATCGCCGACCTCGCCGTCGCCACCGGCTGCGGCCACATCAAGACCGGCTCCGGCTGCCGCGGCGAGCGGACCGCGAAGTTCAACCGCCTGCTGCGCATCGAGCACGACCTCGGCGGCAAGGCCGCCTTCCCCGGCCTGGGCGGCTTCCGGCAGACCGTGCTGTAGCTGCAACGGAAGCGCGGCGCGGTTAGAATCCAGGGTGATACAGCAGGAGCGAAGGAGATACGGATGAGAACGCCTCATGCGGTTGCGGTTCTCGTGCTCGGGTGTGCGATTGGGTTGGCGGGCCTGCCTTCGTCGGCGGCGGCGCAAGAGGCAGACGCCGCGGATTGGACCGTGCCGCGCACGGAATACGGGCATCCGGACATTCAGGGACGCTGGAGCAACGGCTTCGTGACGCCGCTGCAGCGGCCCGCGGGCCGCGGGCCGACCCTCACGCAGGAGGAGGTCGCACAGGCGGAGCAACGCGCCTCGAACTTCCTCGAGAACAGCTTCGAGCCGCTCGACCCGAACCGCGCCGCGCCCGAGGCCACGAACAATCCGGGCGCCTACGACCTCTTCTACGTCGAGCCGGGCGACCGCGTGGCCATCGTGAACGGCGAGCCGCGCTCGTCGCTCGTCACGCGTCCGGCGAACGGGCGGCTGCCGGAGCTCACCGAGACGGGCAAGCGGTTGCGCGCGGAGCAGGCCGCGTTCGGCAGGCAGTTCGGGGAGCACGATCATCCCGAGCTGCTGCCGCTGCCCGAACGCTGCCTCGTGCCGGTCGGTCCCAGGACCGGACCGCCGATGATCGGCGCCGCCTACAACAACAACTACTACATCGTGCAGACCGCCGATCACGTGGCCATCATGACCGAGCAGTACCGCAGCGCCCGGATCGTCCGCCTGGACGACGGCCCGCGACTGCCCGACCACATCCGTCCGTGGCACGGCGACTCCCGGGGCCGCTGGGAGGGCGATACGCTCGTCGTCGAGACGACCAATATCCATCCCCAGCAGCACGACGTGCAGCAGAGCATGTTCGCGCACGAGCTCGACCGCAGGCCCGGCAACCAGGTGTCCGAGCAGATCACGGTGACGGAGCGGTTCACGCGCGTGGACGAGAACACCCTGCTGTACGACTTCACCGTCGACGACCCGGTCATCTACACCGAGCCGTGGGGCGGCGAGATCCCGATGTGGCGGCAGGACGAGCAGATGTACGAGTACGCCTGCCACGAAGCCAACTACGGCATGTTCAACATCCTGCGGGGAGCCCGCTACCAGGAACGCCAGGCGGCCGGCCTGGAATAGCGGCTACGGGAGCTCGTTGTAGAAGAGCCGCGCGGCATTGCCAGCGATCTCTTCCGGAACCTCGTGCTGCTCGGCGAGCTCGGCGGTCACGGTCGATGCGACCTGGTCGGCCGTCTGCCGCTGCCGCTTGAGCGCGCCGACCCGATCGCGCACCGCCGTCATGAAGGCGCGGTGCTTCTCGATCATCGACGCATCGCCCAGCGGGCCGTGCGACGGCACCACGTGGCGCGGCCGCAGCGCCATCAGCCGCTCCAGACTGGCCAGCCAGGCGCTCGCGCTGCTGGGCGCCGACGTGAACCGCGCGGAACGGATGCCGATGGGCGAATCCATGGCCACGTCGCCCGTGAAGACGACGCCGTCGCCCTCGACGTCGAAGCCGACATCACCCCGCGTATGGGCCGGCCCCAACTCCATGAGCCGCACGCGGATGCCGCCGAGATCGATCAGCGCGTCGCCCTCGAACAGCATGTCCGGCGTGCGATAGACGGCGCCCTCCATGTCGGCGGCGCGGTTGGGCATCTGCCTGAACAACTCGACGACGCCGCGGCCCTCCGCCGCCCCTGTCGCGTCGATGTCCAGTTGCTGGCCCACCGAGCGCACGACGATCGCCGAATCCGGAAACCCCGATTCACCCATCATGTGCTCGGGATGAAAGTGCGTCGCCGCCACGTACAGGGTGGTCCGACCCGGAGCGAGCCGGCGCGCGACATCCGCGAGGATTGCGCCGTTCCGGGACCCCAACCCGCTGTCGATGACCAACGCGCCCCTGCTGCCGACGACGATCCCCACGTTGGACTGCGCCCCGGGCTGTCCCTGGAGCACGACCCACACGTGATCCGACAACGCCAGCGGCTCGGTCCCGGCGGGTTCCTGTGCAAGCGCGTGTGCCCACACGCTGCCGGTCAGCGCCAACGCCGTGGCGGTTCCCGTGAGGGCGCGCGTCATATAACTCATGCCGTCGAGTCTACACCTGAGCGGGCAAAGCCCCCGAGCTAGAGGTCCTTCTCCATCTGCATCCCCGCCATGCGATGGCCGTTGGGGAGCACTACTTCCGTTCTCGCCGTTGAGCGGTACCCGAGGGCAGCGTAGAACTGCTCGGCGTTCAGAGAGGCGAAGAGCGCGAGACGGGCCACACCGTTGTCTCTGGCGGTCCGCTCGATCGCTTGCACCAACGCGGAGCCACATCCCTTTCGAGCACCCTCCGGAGACACGTAGACCGCCCGCAACTCGGATTCCTCCAGCACGAGCGCGCCGATCCCGACGGGTTTTCCATCCAGCTCGGCCAGGAACCGGATCTCGCGGTCCGCGTTCAGCGCAAGACGGCGCAGATTCTCGTCCGTCGCCGGCACCACCCATCCCTCTATGTCATCTTGAGAGTAGTGACTCACGGCGAGCCCCCGAATGGCCCGTTCGTGGATCTCCAGATACAGGCGCAGCTCATCGTCGCGGAGTGGACGAACGGTCACCGCCATGCGACGGATTCTAGTTTTTCCTCGAGAACACAGACGACCAACTGACGTTCAGCCGAGACGCAACCGGCAAGGTCGAGAGTCTGACCTGGCTCCAGTCAGGGCGCGGGGCACCCGCCACGAAGATCGAATAGCGCGTCATGTCGCTCATGCGGTCGGGTCTACACCCCGGAACCACGTCCCGTACGCCAGTGTACGGACTCGCCGGGCGACACTTCGCGCCGACGCCGGGAACCAGGCCAACTCGCGGTAGTCGCCGTCCCGCGACCGCGCCGAGCGGGCGCGGACGCCGCGCAGGTCGGCGGCCCTGGCCCCCGCGCCGACGGGCCGACAGCGGCTGTGCGGAACCGTGACGCCGTCCTTGTCGAGCGGATAGCTGTCGGGCAAACCTGCCGCACGAAGGCCTTCCGCCGAGTGCGCGTCGCAGACAACCTGGCGGCGCGGCAGGACGCAACCCACCAGCGTCGGCCCGCGGTCGTCGCGCAAGTCCTCGGGCTCGTACGGCCAGCGCGCGATGAAGCCGCGGAGGTTCAGGTGCGCCGTCGCCAGGTCCTCGTTCAGGTAGAGCACCGGAAAGCTGCCGGGCGGGTTCCAGCGTCCGCCGCGGCGCTGCGCGAAGCCGGGATCGAGCGGATCCGCCCAATCCGGATCGGCGATGCGCCACCAGACGTGGTTGTCCGGCAACCGCTCTTGACGCAGCTCCACGGTCAGGCCTGCGCCTGGTCGAACCGGAACATGTCGCGGCACGCAGCGAGCACCGCGCCGGTATCGCCCTGCCCCAGCAGCTCCACCAGGGACACGCCGCCGAGCGCCGGAATCGGCCGCCGCACCACCGCCGGAATTCGGTCGCGCTTGAGATAGTGGACGAGCAGATCGGTGGCAGCCGCCAGATCCGCCACCGCCCCGGCGCGCTCCGCCGGCACGCCGCGCCGGCGCCACTTGCCGATCGCCTGCCGGCTCACGCCGAACAGCCGGGCCGCCTCTGCCTGGCTCAGGCCCCAGGTCTCGGTCGTCCGCGTGAAGGCATCGACCGCACGCCGACGGTCGAGGCCAGCGGCGAAGGCGTCGAGCCATCCAACATCATGCCGATGCTCCCTGAACGTCCGCTCCGCCGCTTCCTCCGCATCGCGCATGGCCGCCGCCGCACCGGTTTCCACATCTCACCTCCGGTTCCACATGCAACCTTATGTCAACCGCTACCATACGTCAACCGGCTACGAGGAGTAGTCGAACCGCATGCCGACCACGAATACGGCCCCGACGTGCCCGGACTGCCGCTCGAACGCGTCTACGTAGCCTTCAAGCGACCCGCGATGCTGCTCATAGAACTCGCCCATCCCGCCGGTGTCGAACAGGTTGAACTTCGACTTTGAGACCGCCGTGCGCCGCCACGCCTGGAAACCGGTTGGACGCCGGCAGGTTTCGTACGATCACGAACGCCGCCGCTGAATTTGCTGCAAAATCAGCGGCGGTTCCGCTGATCTGCTCTCGCCCGTAGCGCAAGGCGCACCCTGGCCGGTGCCTGGACTACCCGCTGTGCGGTCAGTGCCGCGAGCCCGCGCAGTCGGGCTTGGCCAGTCGGGCAATCCGCACGTCACTCCCGCCGCAAGCGGTTCGCGCGCCGCTGGCTGGCGCGCCGGTATCCTCCGGCCTCAGCGGGGCCGCGTTGCGCGTCGCGGCGGAACGCCGCCAGGTGCACCACGGCGCCGTCCGCCGCCAGCGCCCCGCCGGCAACGGCCGGGCTCTCGATACGCACGTCCTCACCCATCCCGACCGCCGGATACTTCTGGGCCTGCGCAGCGAGGACGTCGGCCACCAGCCGCTGCGCGAAATCCGTGCGCGGCTCGATCGGCTTGCCGGCACGCAGCTCCAGCGCGTCGAGCGCGTAGCTGCGCAGCAGCTTCGGCAGCAGCACCCCGAATGTCTCGTCGTGCGCGAACAGGTCGACACCCGCGAAGCGCGTGCCGACCACGAATACGGCCCCGACCTGGCCGGTCTGCTGCTCGAATGCGCCGACGTAGTCGTCGAGCGAGCCGCGGTGCTGCTCGTAGATGTCGGCCATCGCGTCCGTGTCCGAGCACGCGGCCATCGTCGCCATCTTCGCGTCGATCTCCGCCCACACCGCGCCCTGGTCGGCATGGCGGCTTTGCGGGTCGCGGCTCATGTTCCGGTTGACCGCTTCCCGCTTGGCCCGCCGGCCCATCGCGTAGTGCGCCCGGTCCGAGCTCTGGAACACCTCACCGTCGTCGTATCCCCAGCGCCCACGTTCGACGCAGGACACCGGTATCAACGTCTCCTTCTTCGGCGGCGCCAGGATCGAGACGTTCAGCGTGCGGTTCTGCTTGGCACCCACCAGCTCCTCCCCCTCCACCAGCAGCACCGGCTTATCGCCCGGGTTCTTGAACAACAACTCGGGAACGCTGCCGCCCTCCGACACCTCGCCCACCTCCGCCCACGCCGCCCCCAGCGCCTCGTCCAGCGTCAGGTACGCCCGCTCCCCGCCGCCGGCCTGCTTGCCGAGCAGCGGAAACATCGCCATCTGCCGATGGACGACCGGCTCGCCGATCTGTAGCCCCGCCAGGGTGTCCTGGATGATCTGCATGGTCACACTCCCTTCTGCCACGCATGGAGTAGCGCGGAACCCTGAAGCGTAACCACGCGGTGTGTCAGAACCTGTCAGTCCCGTGGCAGAAAGCCCCCCCGTGTCTGCCGGGAGCCCGTTCGGCCGCCACTTGCGAGCTGATCTTGTTCCGCTTGCACTTCAGGACGATGCGGGCGCCATTCAACTCCACTGCGATGGCCGGGTCAGAACGTGACCGTCGTTTTTGACAACGCGTTCCGGCAACTGGCTGTCCTTGAGTTTCTTGCGACCGATCACGAAGCCCGCCGCCGCAGCCTCGCGTAGCTGCACGGATGTGCGTCCGGGAGGGAACGCCACAACAACGCGCTTCGTCGAATCGCGCAACTGCACCGCTTGCACAGGCTTCGTCAGGTCGCTATCGCCGGACACGAGAAACGCGGTATCGAACGCGTCGTCTCGAGCGTCGCCGAGTAGTTCGACCGCGATATTGACATCCGTCATCTTCTCCTCGAACGTCTCCCATGTCGCACCGCAGCGCCGGCACCGCCGCGTCTTGGCGAGGTAATGGCCATAGTGCAGGTTGACAACCCCAAGCGACTCAAGGGCTTCCAGATATGTGCTCTGCCTCGTCCGTGCGCCGTCGTCCCCAAGCCGTGACGCGACACGAGCGGTGAAGTAGCGCACCCGCACAAGCCGCTGGTGTGGCTTCAGCAGGTTCTCCGCCAAGCGGTGAACGTCGAGCCGATAGAGATGCCGCCAACCCTTGGGTCGGAGTCCGAAGTAGAGGTTGAAGCCGTCTACATACGCGATGACGCGGTCCGCTCGAAGCGGTTCGCTTTCCGTTGACTCGTATAGTGCCATGCTCTAGAGTTGGAATACCCCGCCAGTGAGAGCATCGCTGGCCCGACGCCCCGCAAGGGGCGTTTCTTTTTGCCCTGCAATTCCTCGGCCGGCACTGCATCTCCGGCTGCGCGGCGAGCGGGCAGCCTCCGATGTATCCTTGCTAGTTGCGCACAACGAGCGTGCGCGTGAGAACCCCCAGCCCGCAAGTGCGAGGTAGATGCTGTCACCCACTCCCCCTGCCCCCGTCGAGGACGCCGTGCGCCCGGAGCAGCCGACGACCGCACCCGCGGAGCCGGCCCTGAGTTGCACCGGCATCGTCAAGCGCTACGGCGACGTGCTGGCGGTCGACGGTCTCGACCTGGAGGTGCGCTGCGGCGAGTGCTTCGGCTTGCTCGGTCCGAACGGCGCCGGCAAGACCACGACCATCGAGATCCTGGAGGGGCTGCTCGCGCCGGATGCCGGCCGCGTGCGGGTCCTGGGGTGCGCATGGGGAGAGCAAGACGACGCGCTCCGGGCGCGGCTCGGGATTCACCTCCAGGAATCGCAGCTCGACGAGAAGCTGACCGTCATCGAGACGCTCCGGCTCTTCCGGTCGTTCTATCCGCGCGGCCGTTCGGTAGACGCCGTCCTGGAGCTGCTGGAGCTGGACGGCAAGCGCCGGAGCTGGGTCGGCAAGCTCTCGGGCGGACAGCGGCAGCGTCTTGCCGTCGGCTGTGCCCTGGTCGGCGATCCCGAGCTGCTCTTCCTCGACGAGCCGACCACCGGGCTGGATCCGCAGGCGCGGCGGCAGTTGTGGGCGGTGCTGCAGAGCTATCGCGCCGCCGGGGGCACCGTCCTGCTGACCACCCACTACATGGATGAGGCCCACGTGCTGTGCGACCGGATCGCTATCGTCGACTACGGAAAGCTCGTTTCCGAGGGCAGCCCCGACGAGCTGATCCTCTCCATCGGCGCGCCACACATCGTCGAGGTCGCGTTCGCCGGCGGCGCGGAGTCGCAGTCCGCCGATCTGCAGGAACGGCTCGCCGCGCTCCCCGACGTCGACACCGTGCGCGCGGGCGAATCCTCCGGGGCCTGGACCGTCACCGCCGCGGCCCTGCACAGGACGCTGCCGGCGCTCGCCCGGGCGGCGGCCGAGATGGGCACGGAGATCGAGACGCTCGCGACACGCACCGCCACGCTGGAAGACGTCTTCGTGGCGCTGACCGGACACCGACTGCGCGATGACTGAGACCCGTTCCGCGCAGCCGCGCCATCCGTTCGTCGAGATGACCATCACCCGGCTGCTCGTCATGGTGCGCGAGCCGGAGATGATCTTCTGGGTCTTCGTCTTCCCGCTCCTCATGGCGCTCGCGCTGGGCATCGCATTCCGCACCCCGTCCGAAACGCAAGTGGCGGTCGCGGTAGAACCCGGAGCCGGCGCGACCGAGCTGGCCGACACCCTGGCGGCCCACGAGAGCATCGAGATCATCCCGGTCGATCCCGGCGGCACGGAGACCGCGCTGCGCGACGGGCTGGCGCACCTCGTGGTCGTGCCCGGCGATCCCCCGCGCTACCGTTTCGACCCGATCCGCTCGGAAAGCCGGCTGGCGCGGCAGACCGTCGACGACCTGCTGCAGCGCGCCGCCGGCCGCAAGGACGTCTGGACCGGCCGCGACGAAACCGTGACCGCCACCGGCAGCCGCTACATCGACTGGCTGATCCCCGGCCTGCTCGGAATGAACATCATGGGCACCGGCATGTGGGGCGTCGGGTTCACGCTGGTGTTGCAGCGCACCCGCAAGATGCTGAAGCGGCTGATCGCGACGCCGATGCGGCGCTACCAGTACCTGGCCGCCCTCGTCGCGGCGCGCCTGGTGCTGCTCGGACTCGAGGTGGCGGCGCTCGTCGGCTTCGCCCGCCTGATGTTCGGCGTACCGATCGAGGGCTCGCTGGTCACGCTCGGCACCGTCTCCCTGCTCGGCGCGATGACGTTCAGCGGCATCGGCCTGCTCACCGCCAGCCGCGCGCAGACCATCGAGGGCATATCCGGCATCATGAACGTCGTCATGGCGCCCATGTGGATCTGCTCAGGGATCTTCTTCGCCGCGTCGAACTTCCCCGACCCCCTCCAGCCGTTCATACAGGCGCTGCCGCTCACCGCCCTGGTCGACGCCCTGCGCAGCGTCATGCTCGACGGGAACGGCCTCCTCGCCACCGGCCCGGAGCTGCTCATCCTCGCCGCCTGGTGCGCCGCCAGCTTCTTCCTGGCGCTCAGGCTCTTCAAGTGGCGCTAGACCTCCGCTGAAGCCTCGAGCGGAGCGCCGCGCAGGAAGTCGGTCAAGGACTGGTGCCGCACGCCCTGAAGGTCGGCGGGCTGGTGCGGGTCGAGGGAAAGCAGCACGCGGGGGTAGGCGTCGCGAACCGCGGCGAAGGCCGCGAGCTCACGCTCGATCGTGGCTGGCGATTCGAGCAGGTAGGCAACCTGCACGTAAAGGCGCCGGGACCGCCGTTCCGCGACGAAGTCGATCTCTCGCGATCCTGCTACGCCGACCGTCACCGTGTAGCCGCGGCGGCGCAACTCCAGGAAGACCAGGTTCTCCAGGATGCCGCCGATGTCGCTCTCGCGGTAGCCGATGATCCCGTTGCGCAGGCCGATGTCGCCCAGGTAGTGCTTCTGATTCACCTGCAACAGCCGTCGACCTTGCAGATCGAAGCGCGGAACGGCCGTCAGCAGGAACGCGTCGCCCAGGTGCGCGAGGTAGTTGAGCACGGTATCGACCGCTGCCCTTCGGCGCTGGCTCTTCAGGAAGTCGGCGATGCGCTTCGCGGACACCAGGCTGCCGATACTGTCGACCGCGAACCGCATGATCGCCTCGAACAGGGCCACGTCGCGGATGCGGTGACGCCGGATCACGTCCCGGATGGCGATAGTGCTGACCATGTCGGCCAACATCTGGTCGACGACCGGATCGCTGAGGTCGGTGTGGAGCAGTCCCGGCAGACCGCCGATGCGCAGGTAGAGCCGGAACAGCTCGGCGTCGTCGGCCGCGGCGCCGGGACGCTGCCGGTACAGGTCGCCGAACTCGGCCAACGTAAGCGGAAAGACCTGCAGCGTGACGTAGCGGCCGGCGATCAGCGTCGCGAGCTCGGCCGACAGCAGCGTGGCGTTGGAGCCGGAGATGACGACCTGGGTGCGGTCTTCGCCGTTCAGCGAGGCGACCGCGCGTTCCCAGTCGGCGATCTGCTGCACCTCGTCGACGATCACCACCCGCTGCTCGCCCGGTCGCGTGGCGGACGCCACGTGGTCGATCAGATCGCGCGCCGTCCGTAGCGACTCGAACGCGAACGACTCCTTGTCGACGTAGACCACCTGCCGCTCGTCGCGCAACGCGGCCGCGAACTGCCGCAGCAGGACGCTCTTTCCGGCCCGCCGGATGCCCGTCACCGCGGTGATGGCGGGGGCGTCCAGCAACTGCCGGAGACGGTCGAGGTATCGCTGGCGCAGCAACTCCATAATTCAGATACAAACGAATAATATCGCGATCTACAAAAGATTTCGATCATAAACGAAATATAGAAGCTGGTCGACGCACTGAGCAGCGTCATGCTCGATGGCAACGGCATCCTCGCGACCGGCCCGGAGCTGCTCATCCTCGCCGCCTGGTGCGCCGCGAGCTTCTTCCTGGCGCTCAAGCTCTTCAAGTGGCGCTAGGCGCTGACACTTGATTTACCCCGGTAATGAATGCGACGATGTTGAAGCACTTCGTGGACGGGGAACGCACATGGAATCGATCGAATCAAAGCTCACCTCTCAAGGTCAGGTCTCGATCCCCGCGCGAATTCGCCGCAAGCTGGGACTGACGCCCGGCGCCACGGTCGAGTGGTGCGAGCGGGGTGACGACGTGATCGTCCGGCGGGCCACGAAGTACTCGTCGCTCGACATCCACAAGGCCGTCTTCACCGCCCCACCGGCGCGTAGAAGCATCGAGGATATGGACGAGGGCATTCGGTCCAGAATGCGGCGCAGTCATGCGCGCGGTTGACACCAACGTTCTTGTCCGTCTGCTAGTGCGCGACGATCCCGATCAGGTTGCCCGCGCCGAGGCGTTCGTGGAACACGGGGCGTGGATTTCTCTACCTGTGCTCGTGGAAACCATCTGGGTCCTACAGTCCGTCTACGGCCTACACCGCCGCCGCATCGGAACTGTCGTAGGCATGCTCATAGACCACGAGCGTTTGACCCTGCAGGATGAGGACGTCGTCCGGAGGGCGCGCGCCGCCTTCAGCGGCACGCGATCGACCGGATTCTCCGACTGCCTCGTCGTCGAGATAGCCCGCAAGGCGGGGCACCTTCCGGTAGGTACGTTCGACCGGAAGTTGTCGCGGGTGGACGGCGCCCATTGCTTGTGACGCCAGCAGGTCCGCGAGGCTAAGCGAACAAACCGCCGGCGATTCTCTGGAGGTCCTGAATCGTGGCGTAGACCATCACCGCCAGGACGAAGGCCCACCCGGCGAGTGTGACCGGCATCTGGACCCGGGTCAGGGGCTGACAGATCTTCTCGAGCAGGCAGAACAGGATTTTTCCGCCGTCGAGCGGTGGCAGCGGCAGAAGATTCAGCACCGCCAGGTTCAGGTTGATGAATACGGAAAACGTCAGCAGGCCGGCAACGGTCGAACCGAACTGCGAGCCGCCGATCGCCACGATACCGACGATTCCGCTCAGTTGACTCGGCTCAGCAAACAGGGTCGACAGGGCGGTCGCGAGCTGGCCCACGTTCGTCCAGATCCCGGTCGTCGCGAATACGGCCGCCTCGGTCACGCCCAACCCAAGCTCCATGACGCCGAGGGCAAGCAGACCGGCGAAGGCGGCAACGACGTTTGCGAACGGTCCTCCCAGGGCGAACAGGATGCGGTTGGAGACCGGATGCTCGCGCGCTTCACGCTCATCGAGCGCCGGCAACACGTATCCCGCGATCGGGACCGCCGAAATCAGGTAGGTGGTCTCCCCCCACTTCCGGCCGAGCAGCTTCGGCCCAAAGCCGATGGAGAACTGCGCAATCGGAATCCTGCACAGCTTCGCGACCAGAAGATGGCCGAGCTCATGTATCACGATGAGCAAGCCAACGATGAGGATGACGACGAGATAGGACATCACTTCAAGAGTATGTCACGCGTCCTGCGTGCGCGACCTGTTCCGGCAGCTCTCCGAACTTCCGCATGTAGAAGCGCGTCCATACACGGAGCACCACGATTCCAACGGCGGACGGCAGAATCCAGGGCAAGAACCACCACGTACCCTCAATGAGTCCTTCGCCGAACAAACGCTGCCAACCGAAGACCAGAAAAGCGGTGTGAAAGCCGATGCCGGACCCGATCATTCCCTCCATGTGCTTGTACCACCACGCCATCGGTGTGGGGCGGGGATCGGCAAGGAAACGGCGATCCTGGACATAGCCGGCGATGCCGGCAGCCCCGAGCGCCACGGGGATCCAGAAGAGGCCACTGCCCCGCACAACGTGGAAGAGGCCGAATACGAATAGCGCCACGCTGGCGGCGGCCTGCGCCAGGCCGACGAGCTGCAGGCGCCACCCGGCGAACTCCTCGGGCCGCCGGCGCGTCGTCATCGCGCGGAGGCCGGTCTCGACACTGTTGAGCACAATCAGGGCGAGGAAACCGAGGATGGCGATCAGCATGATCTCGCCAGCCGGAATATCAACAAGGCTGACCGGTCCCCGTCCCCACCAACTGGTCGGATGCAACAGCGCCCATGAAGCCGAGCCGAGGGCACTCAGGGCCACAACGTAGGCGCACACGCTGAACACGCGCCCGGCGGCAACGTGCAGGCGTCCGCCTTTGCGCGCGACGGCGGGAATCCAGAACGCTGCCAGACCCACGAACCCGGTGGAGACGTGCAGTACGACAAGAAGTTCGCGAATCGCGTCCGCCACGGCGCAGCCCCTGCGAATCCTGAACAATCTTCATTAGATATTCAAGGTTGCCCTGGGAGCGGTTGACACCAACGTCCTCGTCCGTCTGCCAGTACTCGACAATCCGGATCGGGTCGTCCGGCAATGCCCCGGCGGGTGGCGCCGGGCGGTCCGGCGGCGCGCAGGGCGCAGCAACGCGCACAGACCTAGCGGTCGCGGCACCGGCGGTGGATCAAAGTCCTTGTCGGCCCGTGGAACAGCGACGTAAACGTGAGTCTGCAATCCACGGCCATAGGCGGGAGCGTGCCCGGATGCCACTGGGCCTATCCCTGACGGCCAGAACCCGATAGACGTAGCCTAGGAGTCCGTGGCGAAAGCCCCGCTGCATTCGACCGACGATGCATCCCGCCTGGACTGCGTTGCTCGTCGCTCACATATCTCGAATATGCTCGCTCCTCGCGCCTTGCCAGCCGGGCGCCTCGCCGGTCTCGGTGCGACGCGGGGCTTTCGCCACGGACTCCTCGGGGTGCGCCCGAGCACCGCCGGACCGCCCGGCGACAGGACCCGCCGGCTCCGCATCAACTGCCCCGCCGGCACCGCTTCTGCCCCGCACGCGCTAGAATGTCCCGCACTTCAGACAGCGGAGGACAAATCCAAATGAGCAGTTGGTTGCCGTACGTCGTGTTGACGGTCTTGAGCTGGGGAACCTACATCCCGACGCTGCACAAGGGGCAGGCGGGTCTGGGTGGTAGCGGCGTGCACGCGTTCCTGATGGTCGGCGTGGCCTACGTGCTCGTAGCCATCGCCATTCCGGGGGTCATGGTCGCGCGGGCCGGAAGCTGGCACGTGTTCACGCCCGGCGGCGTGGCGTTCACGATCGGCGCCGGCGTGCTCGGCGCCCTCGGCGCGCTGGGCATCGTCCTGGCGCTCGTCAACGGCGGCCGTCCCAACGTGGTGCCGCCGCTGGTGTTCGCCGGCGCGCCCGTGGTCGCCACGTTCGTGGCGATGCTCTACAACCCGCCCAAGGAAAGTCCGTCCCCGCTGTTCTTCCTGGGGATCCTGATGGCGGCGGCCGGCGTCGGCCTGCTGATGTACAACCGCCCGCAGTAGCCGGAGCCGGTCAGGCGGGTGCATGGCCCGCCGAGCGCGGCGTGGCTCTGGCCTAGGACGCCTGGTCCGCCGGCGCCAGCCGCTGGTCGCTCAGCCGGTAGCGGACGGCGCAGCGGCCCGCCAGGTCGGGGTTGTGGGTGACGATCACCAGGATCGTCTCCTGCTTGCGGTGCAGCTCGAACAGCAGCGACGCCACCGTCTCCGCCGAATCGCGGTCCAGGTTGCCCGTCGGCTCGTCGCACAGCAGCAGCGGCGGCTGCCGGATCAACGCCCGCGCCAGCGCCACGCGCTGGCGCTCGCCGCCCGACAACTCCCCCGGCCGGTGCTCGGCCCGCTCGGCAAGTCCCACCTGGTCGATGAGCTGCAGCGCGCGGTCGGCGGCGCCCGGATCGGGGTCGCCCACCAGCGTCGGCACCAGCACGTTCTCGAGCACCGTGCACTGCGGCAGCAACAGGTGATCCTGGAAGACGAAGCCGACGCGGGTGTTGCGGAAGCGGGCGATCTCGCGCTCGTCCAGCTCGAACGGGTCCTGCCCGTCCAGCGTCACGCGCCCGCCGCTCGGCGGCTCGATGGCGCCCAGCACGTACAGCAGCGTGCTCTTGCCGCAGCCCGACGGCCCGACGATGGACGCGGACTGCCCGCGCGAGAGCGAGAAAGTGACGTCGGAGAGGATCGGCAGCATCCCCCTCGCGGTGGGGTACTGCTTGCTCAGGTTGTCGACTTCGAGCACCGCGGCCGCCTTCAATCGCCCGGCGGGACCGTCACGACGCCATCTGGAACGCGCGCGGCCGGAACAGGAAGTCGACGATGTTTCCCTCGTGGGGCTGCAGCCAGTCCAGCTTGATCGTCGGTATCGGCCCGATGTTCAGGCGGTCGATGTTCCGCGCGTCGAGCAGCTCGGCCTTGAACGCCGGGTCGTCCGTGAGCGCCGTCGCCACCAGCGTCTGGCCGATCGAAGAGATCATCTTGCGCTGCGGGCACTCGACGACCGTCACGAACGGGAACATGTATTCCTTGCCGGCCGCGGGCGATTCGGGCGACGCGCAGTGGACGACCGTGGGACGCAGGTAGCCGCACCGCTCGCGCTCCTCGAGCCGGCCGCCGGCGTGATAGGGAGCGGTCACGTCGGTAGTGCCCGGAGCATCGAGCGCGCGATCGATGTCCGCCGAGATCGCCCCCGCCTGGCCCGGCACCGTGAACGCGGCGATCGCGGCCTTCGGATCCTGCGGCGGCAGCGCCTCGATCGGCCCGAGCCGCGCGGCGATTGCCTCGGCAATCTCCTGCGTGTGGCGGGACGCCCAGATGCCCGAGCAGTTGATGCAGCCTCTCCCGCTGTTGATCAGCACGCTGTCGACCATCAGGTCCAGATGCTGCTCCCAGTCGTCGACCATGTCGTCGCCGATCAGGATCTTGCTGAAGCCGGGCCCGTGCACCTGCACGTTCGGGTTGCCGGCGTACTGATCCACCGTGGCCGTGCCGCCGAAGATCAGGCTGCGTGAGCAGTTGTTGAGCACCGCCGCGCCCACCTCGCCCAGGCCGGGATAGAGCGACACCGCCTCGCGCGGCACGCCGGCCTCGAAGAACGCCTGCGTCATGCGCCAGGGCGTCCACGGCTCCTGCGGCCCGGGCTTGAGCACCAGCCCGATCTGCAGCGGGATGATCGGCAGCCACAGGCTGTGCACGCCGGGCGAGTTGGACGGCAGCACCATGCCCAGCACCGGCGTGGTTGCCTGGTAGCTGCGCATGACGCCGTCTTCCTTGCCGAAGCCGCGGGCGAGGATGCCCGGGTCGAGCCGCCGCGTCAGCGACACCAGGATGTCGTCGATGTGGCTGAGCACGTAATTCAGCTTCCCCATGTTCATGCGGCACATGTGCTCGGGCAGGCCGGTGGTGGCCGACTGCTGCCGCACGAACTCGTCCGGCGTCTGGGTGCCGTCGCCCAGTGGGAGATCGGCCGTAGCGAACAGGTCGGCGGCCTTCTTCACCATCGCGACGAGCTCGGACGGCGGCACCTGGCGCAGCGCCTCGCGCGCCCGCTCCGCCTTGCGCAGGTCGCGCGCCACCAGGCCCGGGTTGGCCTGACTGACCTCGGCCACCGGCTCGCCGGTGTCGAAGTGGACGACCTTGTCGACCTCGAGGCTCCGGTACGGCTTGCCCCACCGCAGAATCGGAAAATGAATCACGTCGCTGCCCTCACTCCACCGTGATCGTCACGCTGGCGCACAGGCCGTCCGCGGCCTGCGTGCGGTGCTCGTCGTCTCCGAGCTGCAGCACGAAGCTGTGCTCGCCCGGCTCGAGCTGCATGTCGATCGTGGTGTTGCCGCTGCCGAAGTGCACCCACGAGTCGTCGCCTTGCGGAATCACCTCGCCGGCCGCCAGGCAGTCGGTGTTCACCCCGAGATGGTGATGCCCGACGCCGTCGCGCACCGTCACAACGTTCTCCGGGACGGCGCCCAGCTCGTAGTTCGCCATGCCGAACTCGAACGCCACGGGGGTGTCCGCGGGATACGTGCCGCCGTCCTCCGGAGACATGAAGTACACGCGCGGCCCGTCGCCGCCGCCCCCGCACGCCGCCAGCAGAAACGGAGCCAGCATCAGCCAGCCGTGGGCCATGACCATCGATCTCACCTTGCGCATTGCGTGTCCTCCTGGTTCGCCCCGACCGGCGCGGTATGCTCTCGAACCCCGGATTTTACAACAAATCGCCGGCCTGTCCGCCGGCCGGCGCGCACCGCTCCCGATGTTCGACCGGGCGGCGCTGCGGTAGACTGGCGGCGCAACGAGCGATCCAATCGAGGAGGCATGCCCATGGCCGAACCGACGCCGCAGGCCGTCGACAACCATACCCGCTGGGTGCCGCTGTATCACTACGTGGCCTGCCCGCTGTTCCTGCTGAACATGCTCTGGGCCCTCTACCGGCTCGTGACGGCTTTTTCGGCCGACACGGTCATGGGCGCGCTGCTGGCGTTCGGGTTCCTGGTCATCCTCCTCTTCGCGCGCGAGTTCGCGCTGCGCGCCCAGGATCGCGTCATCCGGCTGGAGGAGCGGCTGCGCATGCGGGAACTGCTGCCCGAGGATCTGCAGCCGCGCGTCAACGACTTCACGACCGGCCAGTTGATCGCCCTGCGCTTCGCCAGCGACGCCGAGCTGCCCGACCTGGCGCGCCAGGTGCTGGCGGAGGACATCACCAGCCGCAAGGTGATCAAGGAACGGATCCGGACCTGGCGTCCTGACCATCAGCGCGTCTGACAGAGTCGGCACGGCATGCGTATCGCAACGTGGAACGTGAACGGCCTGCGGGCGCGGATGGACTTCGTCGCGCACTGGCTGAAGAACCGCGCGCCGGACGTCGTGGGCCTGCAGGAACTGAAGCTTAGCGACGAGGCCTTCCCGCACGACGAATTGGAGGCGCTCGGCTATCACGCCGTGGTGCACGGCCAGAAGGCCTGGAACGGCGTAGCCGTACTCAGCCGGGAGCCGGCGGAAGCGCAAACGCGCGGCCTGCCCGGCCGGGAGGACGACGGAGCCCGGCTGCTGCACGCGCGGGTCGCCGGCCTCCACTTCGCCACGGTGTATTGCCCCAACGGCAAGACGCTCGACCACCCCGACTTCCAGATGAAGCTTGCCTGGTTCGAGGCATTGCGGGACCACCTCACCGGCGTAGATCGGGATTCCGCGTTCGTGATCGGCGGGGACTTCAACATCGTCCCGGCGGCGCTGGACTGCTGGCAGGGCGAGGCCGCCGACGGCTCCATCTTCTGCACGGACGAAGAGCGCACCCGCTACCGGTCGCTCATCGATCTGGGGCTCACGGACCTGTTCCGCCATCTGCGCCCGGACGAGCAGAAGTTCTCCTGGTGGGACTACCGGGGCGGCTCCTTCTACCGCGGCATGGGGCTGCGCATCGACATGCTGCTCGGCACCGCCGCCGTGGCGTCCCGCGTGCGCAACGTCGAGATCGACCGCGAGTACCGCAAGAAGAAGGACGGTCTCACCGCGTCCGACCACGCACCCGTCTTCGCGGACCTGGACTGATCACGGCGTTGATGCCTACCCGGCGTTTTCGGCCTCACGGTTCGTCCGCGGTGGCGATGCGGTAGCCGACGCCGCGCTCGGTCAGGACATAGGCAGGCTCGGCCGCGTCATCGCCGAGCTTCCGGCGCAGCTTCTTCACCAGGGTCCGCACTACCGTCGGCCCCGCTCCGTCCCGCCCGCCCCGCACGTGGCGCAGCAGTGCGTCGGGCGTCAGCACCCGTCCCGCGTTGACCGACAGCAGGCGGAGGATCTCGTATTCGCTGGCGGTCAGCCGCACAGGCCGCCCGGCGACGGTCACCTTGCGTTGCTCGTAGTCGATGGCCAGGTCTCCCAGCAGGAAGCGTTCCGGTTCCGCCCGCCTGCGCAGCGCGGCCCGCACCCGCGCCGTCAGCTCCGTCGGCGAGAAGGGCTTGACGATGTAGTCGGCGGCGCCCGACTCCAGGGCCCTGGCAATCGTTTCGTCCCGGCCGTAGGCGGATATGAAGATGACCGGCAGGTCGGTCAAGCGGGGGATGCTCCGCATCAACTCGATGCCGTCGGTCCCCGGCAGCATCAGGTCCAACAGGACCAGGGCCGGCTTGTGCGTCTCGACGAGCTCCGCCAACTGCCGTGGATCGCCGGTCACGACCGGGACGTAGCCGGTCGGGATGAGCGCGTCGCGCACGTAGCGCAGCGTCTGCGGATCGTCGTCAACCACCAGGATGCGCTCCCGCTCGCGGCCTTCCCTGGGCGAGCGGGAGCGGCTCGCGGCCACGCCGGCCGCGGCGACACCCGGCTCTTCGGCTACTGGAATCGTGAAGGAGAACCGCATCCCCCGGGCCGGCCCGCCGCTTGCGGCCCAGATGCGGCCCCCGTGCGCCTCCACGAGCCCCTTGCAGATGGCGAGGCCCAGGCCGTAGCCGGCCGCCTCGCGGCCCCGGTCGCCGCCCACGAGGCCGGCGTGCTTCCGGAACAGGTGCGGCAACTGCTCCGGCGGCACGCCCCGGCCTTCGTCGGACACCGCAATCGCCACGTGAACGCCATCCGGCGCCGCCGAGATGCGGATGGTCGACGCGGCGGGAGAATGTCTCGACGCATTGGACAGGAGGTTGTTCAGGACCTGTGCAATGCGCCGCCGGTCGACCATCACCCGGGGCAGGTCCGGCGGCAGGTCGATGTGGACGGCCTGTCTCCCGCCGCCGCTCAGAAACGTGTTCCGCGCCTCGTCCACCAGGCCGGCCACCTCCGCCGCCTCCGGCGCGACCGACAGCGTGCCCGTCTCGATGCGTCCCGCATCGAGCAGATCGCTGATCAGGCCGATCATGTGGTCGGCCTGCTCCTCGATGATCCGGTGAAACTCGCGCATCTCGGCCGGGTCGAGCTGCGGCGAGGGGCGCAGCAGCGTGGCGGCCGAACCCTTGATGGAGGCCAGCGGCGCGCGCAGCTCGTGGCTCACCATGCCCAGGAACTCGGTCTGCAACCGCTCCAGCTCGTTCAGCGGCGTCAGATCCTGCATGGTGCCGACCACCGATTCGAGCACGCCGTCCGCGGAGCGGAGCGGCGTGGCGTTGACCAGCATGCCGACGCTGCGGCCGTCCGGAACCGACAGCACGATCTGCTCGGCGCGCAGCGGTTCGGCGGCGCTCAGCAGCCCCGCCAGGGAGGCCGCGTCGAGGGCGGACTCGCGCCCGTCGGCGAAACGGCACGTCATCGTCTTCAGCAGATCCCGCGGGGCCTGGTCGGGCGTGCGCAGCCCGTCGACAATCCGCCGCGCCTCCTGGTTGAAGGACACCAGGTCGCCGGTCCTGGCGTCCAGTACCGCGACGCCCACCGGCGAGGTCTCGACCAGGGTCTCCAGGTTGGCCCGGACCCGCCGTTCGTTCTCGTGCGTGCGCGCGTTGGCGATGGCCGTCGCCGCCTGCGACGCGAACAGGACGAGGACCTCTTCGTCCCTGGGAGTGAACTCCTGCCCGCCTTCCTTGTGCCCGAGGAAGAAGTAGCCGACGGGCTCGCCCCGGTGACGCATCGGCGTCGCCTGCACGGCCCCCGCCAGGAACAGCTCGGTCGAGAATCCCTGCGAGCGGAGATAGGCGGAGAAGTCCCGCAGCCGCACCGTTTCCGGAAGGTCCCGCAGGTGCTCGAAGAGCCGCGGTCCGTCGGGCCAGTCGGCGAGCTGCCGATGCTCTTCCGGCGAGAAGCCGGAGCTGACGAAGTCCTGAACCTGCTGTCGCTGGTCGACGGTCGTCATCACGCCGTAGCGGGCGCCGGTCAGCGCGAGCGCACTGTCAACCACCTCGCGCAGGACGGTGCCCAGGTCCAGGCTGCTGTTGATGCGCAGAATGGCCTCGTTCAGCCGCGAGATGCGGCCGCGCAGCGCCTCGTTCTCCCGCCGCAGTGCTTCGGAACCGTTCAAGGGACACCTCCGCCGGACAAGCAGGACCCATGGCAACCATAGCACCAACAGGCGCGCAGATTTTTTGCAGGTACACGAAAACTACACACATTTCCGCCGCTGGATCACGTGAACTACACGTCAAGTGGGTAGCATCGTTGTCGGGTGTCGTACGGGACGATGACGCAAGCAATCACTTCGCCCGCGCCGCCGGCCGCTCCGGGCCTGCCTCTGGTGGGGGATGCGTTCGCCATGGCCGGCAACGTCGGGCGCTTCTTCACCGAGCAGTACCTGCGGCTCGGTCCGGTCTTCCGCGTGCAGGCGCTCCAGCGCCGGTTCACGGTGCTCGCGGGACCGGAGGCCAACCTCTTCGTCACCCGGCAGGGAACGACCTATCTGCGCTCGCGCGAGTTCTGGATGGACTTCGACTGGGAGATGGGCGCGGGGCGCTCGTTGCTGAGCATGGACGGCGCCGAGCATGCCCGCATGCGCAAGGCGCAGAAGACGGGCTATTCCCGCTCGTTCGCCCTCGAGCGCCTCGACGACGTCATCGGCATCACCCGCGGCGAGGTCGCGGCGTGGCCGCTGGACGAGCCCGTTCCCGGTCTGTACGCGCTGCAGCGCATCGTCACGGACCAGCTCGGCACCATCGCCGCCGGCATCTCGCCGCGCGACTACCTGGACGACATCATCGTCTACGTGCGCACGCTCCTGGCGGCGCGCGTCACCCGCCAGCGGCCGGCCGTGCTGCTGCGGACGCCGCGCGTCCGGCGCGCCCGGGAGCGCATCGAGGAGCTCTACGCGAAGGTGCGGGCGGCCCACGAGCGCGCCCCGGACGAGCGGCCCGACGCGGACGCCGACCTCGTGGACGACCTGCTGGCGCTGCACCACGAGGACCCGCAGTTCCTGCCCGAGACCGACCTGATGCCGGCCGTGCTCGGGCCGTTCATCGCCGGGCTCGACACGGTGGCGAGCACATGCGCGTTCATGCTGTACGCGCTGCTGAAACACCCGGACCTGCTGGAGCGGATGACGGCAGAGGCGGACGCGAGCTTCACCGACGCCACGCTGACTCCGGACTCGCTGCGCAGGCTCGACGTGACGCACCGCGTCGCGCTCGAGACCCTGCGCATGTACCCGATTGCGCCGGCCATCACCCGCACCGTGTCCAACACGTTCGAGTTCGCCGGCTACACCATACCGGCGGGCGAGCAGGTCATCGTCGCGACCACCGTGCCGCACCACCTGGAGCGGCACTTCCCCGAGCCCGGGCGCTTCGACATCGAACGCTACACGCCGGCACGGCAGGAGCACCGCCAACCCGGCGTCTTCGCGCCGTTCGGCGCCGGACCCCACGTCTGCCTCGGGGCCGGATTCGCCGAGGTCGCGATCGCCGCGACGATGACCACCATCGTCCGTGAAGCCGAGCTCGCCCTCGACCCGCCCGACTATGTCCTGAAGATCAGTCCCGCGCCGACCCCCAGCCCCGACGACCGTTTCAGGTTTCGCGTGGTGCGCCGGCGCCGTTCTTCGGCGGAGCGGGACGGCCGACTCAGAAGTACCAGATCAGGCCAAGCTGGGCGCCAACGCCATCGGCCTGCACGGCAAGCGGCACCCTGATGGCGAGATCGTCGTACGGAATCACGCGTTCGGCGCTGCCGTAGCGCGTGTAGCGCAGCTCGCCGCGAATCCCGACGCTCCCGCCCAGCCGCTGTTCCACGCCGGCGCCCGCCGTCCACCCGGTGAGATTCTCTTCGAAGCTGTCTGCCGCCGGCGTGAGCTGATCTTCAGTACACAGCGCGTAGCTGTAACACCCGGCATAGTCCACGCCGAAGTTCGCGTCGAGGCGGCGCAGGCCGGCGAGCGCATACAGGCTCACGTTGGAGCCACCGGGGATGCCGCCGCCCACGCGGACCGTGAAGCCGTAGCTCCTCTCCTGCCTGAAGGTCCAGTCCTCGGGCCAGTTCTCTCCCAGTTGGACGCGCTCCGGGGAGAACCCCGCACCTTCGAGGCGTCCCCGGACGGCGCCGCCGTGGGCAACCAGGTCGAACTCGCCGCTCAGATAGACGCCGCTCGCGCCGAATGGCACGCGGTAGCCGGCCAGGAATCCGGCGCCGCCCGTGGCGCCGGCGGCGGACGACTCCGACCGGTACACCTGGCCGCGGCTGGGTGAAACATTGCGCGAGTCCGTGTTGTCGACGGCCTTGTCGTACAGCACGTTCAGCCGCTCCACCGTCACGGGCACACCGACGTAGAAGCCTTGTTCCTGGGCAAGCGCGGCGCCCGTGAAGACCGGCAGCGCCGCCAGCACGCACAGGCTCAGGGCGCCGCTGACCCGCTGGTCACGCAGCCGCAAGTCAATCATGACGGAACGAGTCTAGCAGTCCCTGGCGTCAGGTTTCCTTAAGGCAATCGTCAAGAAGACTTCAGTTGCCGGTTGGACGCTGTCGGCCGATAGTGGGAGGGGGCACGCTGGCGCGCGGAAGACTGCGCCCCATGGCGGTGCAAGGAGGGGGACGTTGACGTTGAAGACGTTGAATATGAGCAGCCGGAAGGACCGACGCCACGCACGCTTCGGGATTGGCTTTCTGGCGATATCGATCGTCGTGGCCGCGCTACTCGCTCCCCGCCCGGCGCTCGCGCAAGCGGCCGGCTCGGCGCGCGGCACGGTCGTGGACGCGGCCGGCGGTGCTCCGCTGGCGGGCGCCGTGGTCACCCTGGCGGAGAACGGGATGTCGGCCACCACGGGACCCGGGGGCACATTCACGATCGCTGATCTTCCGCCCGGCATGTACACCCTCACCGTGATCAGGGAGGGATACGCTACGCTCACGACGCCGGTTACCGTGCGCGCCGGAGCCGCGACCCCCCTGGAGCTGCGCCTCGCCGCCGCGGAATTCGAGGAGCGCGTGCGTGTCACCGGGGTACGAAGCGAGTTCGGACTCGCGCAGGACACGGATACGGGCAGCCGCCTGGGCCTGCCCGCCATGGACATTCCGGCCTCGATCGACGTGATCGACAGCGCGGTCATGCAGACGCGCGGCTTCCAGCGGATCAGCGACGCGCTGGAGACCGTGCCCGGCGTGCTCGCGGGCCACCATCCGGCCGCGCCGTCCAGCTTCTCGGTGCGCGGGTTCACCCGCTCGCAGATCACGGTCCTGCGCGACGGGATCTGGCTCGGCCCGGCCAACATGGTCATGCGGCCGCAGAACACCTTCAACCTCGACCGCGTGGAGCTGTTGCGGGGACCGTCGTCGGTCCTCAACGGGCAGGGCGCGGTGGCCGGCACGGTAAATGCCGTCACCAGGCAGGCGCTGCCGACGGACGCGCCCGAGATGAACGCGCTGTTCTCGTACGGGCGGTTCAACACGTACCAGACGGCCGTCGGCGTGAACGGGCCGATCAGCGACTCGCTCTGGTACCGCTTCGACGCCAGCCGCTACGGTTCCGACGGCTACGTCGACCGCATGAGCCCCAGCTCGTCCAACGTCACCGGCAACCTCCTGTGGCGGCCCGCCTCGCGCGCCCAGTTCCGCTTCAGCGTGGACTACCTGGACGACGACGTCGGGTCTTACTTCGGCACGCCGCTGCTGCCGTCCGCCGCGATCGGCGATCCGCTCGACGTGATCACGACCTCCACCGGCGAGGGGATCGATGCGCGGACGCGCTTCCTCAACTACAACGTGACGGACGCCGTGAACGATTCGACACAGCTCCTCCTGCGCGCCGACGCCGAGGTGCAACTCAGCGACCAGGTCACGCTGCGCAACACGGTCTACGGCTTCAACGCCGAACGCAACTGGCAGAACGCGGAGGGCTTTCCGTACTGCACCGCCGTCGTCGACGTCTGCACGGCCGTGGGCGAGATCCAGCGCTACTACGGCTACTTCTTCGTCGACCACGACCAGCAAATGTTCGGGGACCGCGTGCACCTCGACATCAGGACCCCGGTCGGCGGACTCGAGAACCGGGCCACGGTCGGCTTCGAGGCATCCACGCTCGACTTCGACCGCGGGCGCGGGTTCCGGCGGCGCGTGCCGCTCGCCCCCGGCGACGCCGTCGACGTCTTCAATCCGGTGCCCGGCACCTACGGGCAGCGCGAGCTGCGCGGCATCAGCCCGACGTACATCGATTCGTGGGCGTTCTTCGCCGAAGACTCGCTGCCGCTGGGCAATCGCGTCAGGCTGACGGGCGCCCTGCGGTATGAAGCGATGGACCTGGAGCGCGTCAATCTCGACGCGGCGGGGGCGGTGGAGCCGAGCGGGTTCGCGCGCGAATTCCGCTGGTGGAGCTGGCGCACCGGCGCTGTCGTGAACCTGCGCAGCGACCTGGTGGCGTACGGCCAGTTCAGCAACGCGAAGGATCCGGTGAACGCCAACATCCTGCTGGTCAACGCGAACCAGGATTTCGACCTCACCGACGCCCGCCAGTGGGAAGTCGGTCTGAAGGCCGACCTCGACGGCGGGCGCACGCAGGTGACCGCCGCCTGGTTCGACATCGAGCGGGACGACATCCTGGAGCGCTTCGCGCTCGACAGCGCCACCACGATTGGCGGCATCCAGTCGCGCGGGCTGGAGCTGGCAGTATCCTCCCGCCCGACCCCGGACGCGCGCGTCGGCGCAAGCCTGGCCTACACGGACGCGGAGTTCGTGCCGTCGGCCAATTTCGTCTCGTTCGCGGGCAACACGCCGCCCAACGTGCCGACCGGCGTCGGTAGTCTCTGGGGCAGCTACCAGAACATCGGCGGCGCGCCGATCGAGGCGGGCGCCACGGTGCGCATCGTCGGCGATCGCCAGGCCAACAACGCCAATACCGTCGTCCTCAACGGCTACGCGCACGCGGATGCGTACGTCGCGCTGACGCTCGACCCCCTGCGGGTGACGTTCAACGTCGACAACCTGACCGACACCGCGTACGCCTCGTGGTCCGACATCTTCTACCTGGGGCAGACCGATCCGTCGTTCATCTACGCCAACCAAGTTATGCTCGGTGCTCCGCGGACCTACTCGGTGATGCTGCACGTCGCGTTCTGAGGCGACGACCGGCTCCCGGGGCCGGATGGCGGCGCGCGCAATGTCCGTCTTCAACCGCTGGCTGATCTGGACGCACCGCTATGTCGGCATCCCGCTGAGCGTCCTGTTCGTCCTCTGGTTCGCCTCCGGCATCGTGATGATGTACACGGGGGACATGCCGCGCCTGGCGCCGCAGGAGCGGCTCGAACGCCTGGCGCCGCTCGATCTGTCGCGCGTCAGGCTGACGCCCGCGGCCGCGGCCACGCACGCACGCGTCGGGCGACCGCCGGCGCGCGCCGTTCTGCTGACGGTTGCGGGACGGCCGGCGTACCGCTTCGACGGCGCAACGGTCTTCGCGGATACGGGCGCACGCATGCCGCCCGCGGAGGCAGCCGCGGCCAGGGAGGTCGCGGCCCGCTTCAGCGGTGCGCCCGCGGCAGCCGTCCACCACATGGGCCTGGTCGAACGCCCGGACCAGTGGACGCTGGTCGCGCGCGAGGCGTTGCCGGCGCACCGCTTCAGCGTCGACGACGCGGCGGGCACGGAGCTGTACGTGGCGCGCGACACGGCCGAGGTCGCGATGGTGACGACGCGCCGCACGCGGCTGCTGGCATGGCTGGGCGCGATACCGCACTGGTTCTACCTGCCCGCGCTACGCGTCGACCGGCCGTTGTGGGAAGCCGTCATCGTCTGGACGTCGGCGTTCGGCTGCCTGATCGCCATCACGGGCCTGCTGCTCGGCTTCACCCGGTTCCGCTGGCGGCCGTCGCTGAACCGGGAGCCGCGCATTCCGTATGCCGGCCCGATGTGGTGGCACCACCTGACCGGCCTCGTCTTCGGCATCGCCACGCTGACCTGGGTGTTCAGCGGCCTGTTGTCGGTGCAGCCGTTCGCCTGGATGCACATGCGCGGTTTCGAGGTGCCGCCCTCCGTGCTCGGCGGCGGACCGCCCGTCCTGGCGGATTTTCCGGAGATCGAACCAGCCGCCTGGGCGCGGGCCACCGCCGGCCGTGCGGTCAAGGAGATCCGACTGCGCCGCATCGACGGCGCGCCGTACTACGAGGTCAGGCTCGCGGGCCGCCAAGCCGGTGCGCACCAGCAGGAACGCCTGCTGCTGGCCGCCGATACGCTCGCGCCGCGGACGGCGACGGTCGGTGCCGAGCAGCTCGTGGAACGGTTGGGCGCGGTGCTGCCCGGCATCCCGGTGACCGACGCGGCGCGGTTGGAGGCGTATGACGGGTACTACTACGGCCGCGGCGCAGACGGCCCGCCCCTGCCCGTGATCCGCGTCCGCTTCGCCGACCCCCTGGAGACCTGGGTCTACGTTGATCCGACCGAGCTGCGCGTCACCGGTTCGGTGCACCGCTTCAGCCGCCTGGAACGGTGGCTGTTCAACGGACTGCACAGCCTCGACTTCGCCTTCTGGTACGACCGGCGCCCGCTGTGGGACATCGGCCTGATCGCCCTCAGCCTCGGCGGACTCGCGTCGAGTGCCCTCGGACTCTGGATCGGCGCCGGGCGGCTGCGACGCGGGCTGGCCCGGAACAGCGCTATTCGACGCCTTCCATGAAGACCTCCGCCGCACCGAGAATCACGAGCACCGGGACGAGCGTCCTGACATGAATGGGCATGAGCCGTGCTCCGTGGTCTGGAGGTGCCCGCAAAATTACCATCCGGGTGCACGTTGACGGAACGACGCCGCCAGCTCGGGAATGCTCGCGACCGGCAGCACCGAGATCCGATCATCGAGGCGATACGGCTCGTCACCCGGATAGACGACCCAGAGATGCTCGAGGCCGAGGTCATCGAGCGCGACGCGCATCGACCGCGTCGTACCGGGAGCGTCGGCGAGCTTGCACTCGAATCCGTAGCGCTTCCCGCCTTGGGTGACGAGCAGATCCAGCTCCGCGCCGCCGTGCGTCGCCCAGAAGCAGGCGTTGCTCGTCTCGAAGGCGATGAACAGTTGTTCGATGGCGAAGCCCTCGAACGAGGCCCCGACCTTCGGATGGCCGGCAAGATCGTGTTCGTGCTCCACGTCGAGCAGGGTGTGAAGCAGGCCGGTATCGCGCACGTAGACCTTCGGCGCCTTGATCTGGCGCTTTCTCAGGTTCTCGAACCATGGGGGCAGGATTCGGACCATGAACGCCCCGGCGAGGATGTCGAGATAGCGGCGCGCGGTGCCCTCGCTCGCGCCAAGCGCGCGGGCGAGCTCTGCCGCATTCCAGACCTGCGCATGGTAGTGGGCGATCATCATCCAGAATCGGCGCAGCGTTTCCGCCGGAATCGTGATTCCGAATTGGGGAATGTCGCGCTCCAGGAACGTACGCACGAAACTCTCGCGCCAGAGCCGTGAGCCCCTGCCGTCGGGAGCGAGGTACGAGCGCGGGAACCCCCCGCGCAGCCAAAGTCTCCGCCACGGGTCGGCAGCTACCTCGCGCAGATCGAATCCCGAGAGATCGACCAGCCCCGCACGGCCGGCAAGCGTCTCCGACACGCCCTTGACCAGGGCCGGCGATGCGCTCCCGAGCAACAGGAACCGGGCCCCGTTGTCCGGCCGATCGACAAGAACCCTGACGGTCTCGAAGAGGGCCGGCAACCGCTGCACTTCATCAATGACCACCAGTCCGAGCAGGCGTCCGAGCGCCTGCTCCGGCGCCTGCAGCCGCCTGCGGTCGACTGCCGCTTCGAGATCGAAATACGTGCTCTGCGGAACGTCAGCCGCGATCGAGCGCGCGAGGGTCGTCTTGCCGCATTGGCGCGGACCCGTCAGCGCCACGACCGAATGGACGCCGAACGACTCGTGGACGCTTGCGATGGGCACCGGGCGGGCGATGACCACACGGCATTATAATCCTTGAAAATCAGTAACTCAACAGAGTATTTTCACGGATTATTCGAAGGTAAGGCCGACTCAATCGGAGATCTGCTCCCCGCCGCCGCGCAGCAGGAACATCCCCATCGAGCCCCACAGCAGCGGCAGTCCGGCGTCGAGGACGATCCACACGAGGGAGAGAGTGTCGTTCCCTACGGCGGTGAACGTGGGCGCGAGCTGGTTGAACCAGTTGAAGAGGAACATGATGCCGAAGAACAAGCCGCCGTAGAAGTGCACGTTGGCGGCGACGAACTCGCGCGTGACCGCGCCGCCGCTGTCAGCGTCCTTCTTGCGGACGTAGCCGAACCACACGCCCAGCGCCAGGGGCAGCATCATTGCCCAGCCCAGGACTGCCCACACTGGACTGTAGGGACTCTCTTCCGTGGACGTGTAGTAGAGCGGCTCTACGACGGTGTGAACCGCGACCACGACCGCCATCACGACAAGGCTCACGCCGCAGATGCGCTTCATATCCATGATTGCCCTTCCGAATGTGGGTCCAACCGGTGCCCCCGCGTCAAGCAGCTCCGACCGCGCGGGCGCTCAGTCCGGCAGCGCGAACACGAACATGATGTTGGCCGCGGTGGGGCGGATCTCCGGCGTGAGCCCCCTGAACGCGGACGCGGAGTTCGCCGAGCCGGTGCTGACGGCGACGTACTGCCGGCCGTCCACGGCATAGGTGATCGGGAACCCGGTGACCGACGAGCCGAGGTTGATCTCCCACAGCACCTCGCCCGTCTCCTGATCGAGCGCCCGGAAGCGGCCGTTGACGTCCCCGCCGAACAGCAGCCCCCCGGCCGTGCCGACGAGCGACATGGTGGCCGAGCGCTGCTCGTACCTCCAGAGCGTGGCGCCGGTCTCGGCGGATATCGCCTGTATCGTGCCCACCTGGTCGGTGCCCGGCGAAATCTCGTTGCGCGTCGCGAGCGCGTAGATGCCGGCCGCCTCGGTCGTGGCCAGCATGCGCGCGCAGGTGTTGCGCAGCGGGAAGTACATGGCGTTGGTCTGCGGGCTGTAGATGCCCGTCTCCCAGTCCTTGCCCCCGAAATAGCTGGGGCAGGTCAGCACCTCCTGGCCTTCCGCGCTGAACACGACCTCCGAGTTCTCGGTGACCGCCCCCGTGGCGCCGTCGATGCTGTTGACCACGTTTTGCGTCGTGGTCGGATTGGCCCAGAGGAACTCGCCGGTCTCCCTGTCGAGCGTATACACGATGCCGGTCTTGCCCGGGATGCCGGTCACCACCCGCCGCCGCTCGCCCGGCCGCAGGTTCGGGTTGACCCAGCTCACCGCCAGCGGATCGGGCGCGACGGCGGTGTCGACCAGCAGGCGCTCGAACGGGTGGTCGAGGTCCCAGTGGTCGTTCAGGTGCTGGTAGTACCACTTGATCTCGCCGGTATCGCCGTCGAGCGCCAGAGTCGAGTTGTGATAGAGGTGCCGGAGGTCGGCGCCGCCGAGCAGGAACTTCGGCGCAGGTGAAGTGACCGACGTCACGACGTAGACGAGGTTCAGCTCGGGGTCGTAGCTGGGCGCCATCCAGGATCCGACGTGGCCGCGCTCCTCGTACGGCACGTCGCCCCACGTCTCGTTGCCCGGTTCGCCCGGCGCCGGGATCAGCCGCGTGCGCCACATCTCCGCGCCGGTGCGCGGGTCGTGGGCGGCGATGATGCAGGCTTCGGGTCCGGCCCACGGCCGGCAACTGCGGCCTGAGACCACCATGCCGTTCGCGATGATCGGCCCCGTCGAATGCCGCGCCGGCAGCTCATAGAGATTGAGAATCTCCGTCTCCCACACCAGGCTGCCGGTCTGTGCGTTGAGTGCGTATAGATAGCCGTCGTTCGCGGTGTCGATGATCAGGTTGCCGTAGATGGCCGCATTGCGGTTCACCTGGACGAGCCCCCGGATGTAGTCGTTCGCGTCTTCCGGGATGGGCCGCACGTATTCCCACAGCAGGTCGCCGGTCACCGCGTCGATCGCCTGCGTGGCGTGGCTCGGGTTCGGCACGTACAGCACGCCGCCGTACGCGATGGGCGTGGCCTGGTTGGTGCCCTCGCGCAGGGCGCGCGTCCACACCATGCGGAGCTCGCCGACGTTCTCGCGGTTGATCTCATCCAGCGGGCTGTAGCCCCAACCGTTCTGCGTCCGGCGCCACATGAGCCAGTCGCCGGGAGCGGGATTCTCGTGCATCGCGTCGGTTACCGGCACGAACTCGGTATTCGCCGCGCCTTGCGCGGCGGCGGGTTGCGGCGCAAGCGGCAAGAGCGCCAGGGCGAGCAGCAGGGCCGTACAGGCAGTAGCCATCCGAATGTGCATGTCGAAGCTCTCCAGCGGGTGTGTTCTACTCACGGTAGCTGCTGACCGGCGGCAGCTCGGCGCCGGTCAGGCCGCTCGGCTGCTCGCCGGCGACGACGGGCATGCGCAGCGTGCCGATGCCGTCGATGCTGGCCTCGACCACCTCGCCCGGCTTGAGGTAGCGGTCCTCCTCGCCGCGGGTATCCGCCGCGCCGGCCGCGGTGCCGCCCGACGTGCCGTTGTTGATGACGTCGCCGGGATAGAGCGTGATGATGGACGAGGCGTACTCGACGATCTCCCACAGCGAGTGGATCATGTCGCCGGCGCGCGCCTCCTGCAGCGTCTGGCCGCCGACACTGAGGGTCTGGCGCAGGTTGGCCATGGGGTCGCCGTAGAACTCCTTGGGGGCGATCCACGGTCCCTGGGGCGCGAACGTGTCGTGACCCTTGCCGACGAACCAGTCCTGCGGGAAGGGCGCGCCGCCCGGCGGCCGCCCGCCGCGGTCGGAAACGTCGATCGACACCATGTAGCCGAAGACGTAGTCCTGCGCGTCGTTCGCCGAGACGTACTTCGCCGTGCGGCCGATCACCGCGCCGAGCTCTACCTCCCAGTCGGTCCGATCGCGGCCGTAGGGAATGACGATGGGGTCGCCGTTGCCGATCACCGCGCCGCGGCTCGGCTTCAGGAACAGGTACGGCACGCCGCGCTCCTCGCGCCGCCGGCGCATCTCCGCCGCGCGCGCCTCGGGCGTCGCGCCCTCGTCCACGTGGCTGTAGAAGTTGACCGCCGCGTTGAGGACCTTGCCCGGATACAGGATCGGCGGCCGGGTGCGGAGCTCGCCGACGTCGTAGACGTAGCTGGCCCGGCCGCTCCCGGACAACTGGTTGTTGCCCACGACATAGTTGACGATCTCGAACAGCCGGTACTTCAGACCGTAGTCCCAGCGCCCGATCAGCTCCAGCATGTCCTCCGGCATCGGCACGTGCGAGTACTCCGGGTGCGACTCCAGCGCGAGGGCGGCCACCTCGATGTCGATGACCAGGCTGTCGCGCAGCACGAGCCCGACGTGCGGCACGCCGTGGATGTCGAACGTGCCCACCTTGAACGGCTCGACCGACTCGACGGCCGGTCCCTGCGCCTGCTGGGGCGCCGGGGTGAGCAGGAGGATGATTGCGGCCAGGATCAGAATTCTTCGCATGGTGCTACCGGTTCTACTCTCCCCCCGACAGCCTGTCAAGGACGACCGCCGGCGGCATGCCGGGTTGTCGGCGTTCCTGTCGATCTGTACCCTACCCACGTCACGAAATACCTGTTCCGATGGAGGAAGCATGATTCGGACGCGAACGTTGGCGGTTGCCGTTGCAGCGGTAGCGCTGGCGGCGCCGGCGGCGGCGCAGACGACCGTGGACATCTACGACACGGCCACCGGAACGGATCGGCTGGGGACCGTCACCTTCGAGGACGAACCCGGTGGCGGCGTGCGTTTCACGCCTGATCTCGGCGACATTCTTCCAGCAGGCGACCACGGTTTTCATGCCCATGTGACTCCTGATTGCGGGAACGGTGGTCAAGCCGCCGGCGGGCACTACGACCCCGGGGCCACCGGCCGGCACGAGGGGCCTGAAGGCAACGGTCACCTGGGCGACCTGCCGCGGCTGGCATCCGATGCGGGGCGCGTGGTCACGTCGGTGGTTGCGCCACGGTTGACGATGAACGACGTGTATGGGCGCGCGCTGGTGATTCACGAGGGCGGCGACAACTACTCGGATACACCGGCGTCGCTGGGCGGTGGCGGTGCGCGGCTGGCGTGCGGCGTCGTGCCCGCGGCGGCGCCCGGACTGCCACCGACCGCCCTCGTGGCCCTGATGGCGCTGCTGCTCACGATCGGCGCGTATGCCCGTCGGCGCCAAATGTCGATGGCCGGTCAGGGCTGATCCCCAGAGCCGGCCTGTTGCTCCAGGCTGGCTGTCCACGCTTCGGTCATGCCGTTGGACGCGAGCCACAGGCCGCCGTCGACCACCAGCGTGACGCCGGTGACGAACGCCGCGGCGTCGGAGCCGTTGGGCGACAGGTCCTCCGCGAGGCAGAGGAAGTTGCCGGCCGCGTTGTTCACCAGGATGTCGAGGCGCCGGTCGGATCTTCAACGTCCACGTCGAACGCCGCGGTCTCGACGCTGCCGCCGATCTTCACCTGGACGAAGATCCGCCAGGCGCCCGGCCGCGGGAATACGAAGGGGAACGAGACGCTGTCGACCGGGCCGTCCGGCGCGTGCCGCATATGGCCCGCCGCCGGCTCCACCGCTCCCCCGCCTGCCGCTTCCGCCGCCGCGAAGCGCTGCTGCGCGGTGAGATTGATGCTGCCGGCGGGATGCAGATGCACGAACACGGAGCCGTCATCCCGCAGCACGGCGGCGTGGCTCAGCATGCCCATGTACGGCTCGAGCGCCGCGGGCGACCCGTCCGGCTCGGCGACCACGAAGCGCAGCGTCGTCTCCGCATCGGCCACCACAGCCCCGTCCCGCTCCCAGCGCAGCATCCGGCCGCTCGGCAGAGCGTGCTGCGGGGATGTCGACGCGCCGCGCGGCTGCAGCGCGGCCCAGGAATCGTCCGGGTCGGACGCCGACGCCTCGGCAGGAACGCCGGCGGATTGCGGCAGCCGCACCGTGTCGACCAGCGTCGGCGCGAATCCGTTCTCGAGGACGATGTCGGCGAAGATGCGGTATTCGCCGGCCGGCAACGGCGGAAGGGCCACCTCGAAGACATCCTCGCCGGCCGGCGCCGGATGGACGTGGGCGAACGCCGCCAGCGAGTCCGCCTCCACCAGGAACATGTGCATCAGCTTGCCGTGGTCCGGCAGCAGCGCGGCCCCGGGCAGATTCCGGTTGGCAAGCCAGTCCGGGTCGTCGATCGCCAGCGTGAGAACCGCACCGCCGCCGGTCATGGCGACGGTCGACGACGTACCCCAGGGCCGGTAAATCCGGCTGCGGTACTCGGCGTCGACAGCGTTCCACCAGCTCCATCCCCCGGCGAGCGCCGCGGCGAGCGCCGCCGCGGCGAGCGTGGTTGCGATGCGCCCGCGGCGGCGGCTGCGGCGGTCCGGCTGCGCGCCCGGCTCGAGCACGCTCTCGCGCACCGCCGCGCCGAAGATGGTGACGGCGCCGAAGAACAGGAACAGACCGGCCCCGGCCAGCGCTGCCCCGACCGCCGCATTCATCTCCAGGCTCCGCTCGGCCACCGCCATCACCGGCACGAATACCGTGCCCCGACCTTCAGCCCCGGATACCGACACCTCGATGCTGTACGAGCCGGAGGTCATCAGCCACAACTCTCCGCTGTACAGGCCGGTGTCGCCGCGAACCGGGCCGGCGACGTCCGGGGGCGGCGCGCCGTCGAGACCGACATCCGAACGCAGCGGCCGGACGGTCACGCGCTCGACGCCCGCGCCGCTCAGGATGCGCACCGAAGCCTCGGCGCGGCCCGGAATGACGCCCGGCGTGCGGATGATCACGCGGACGCCGTACGGCCCGGCGGCGCCCTCGAAGTAGGCGTTCGACATCCCGACGTGCGCGGCGGCGGTGGCAACCGCTGCTGCGATCAGCACGGCCGTCGCCAGCGCGAGGATTGCACGGCGCGGTGGATGGAGCGGCACTCTACCTGCGGACGCGGGCCATCCAGTTGCCCCACCAGAGACCCGCCACGGACGAGACAGCGGCGACCAGCGCTGCCCAGCCCGCGTCGCCGGCGGCCAGCGGACGGCCCCAGAATTCGTATTGGAAAGCCCCCGGCGGAATGTAGTAGTCCCACAGATCGCCGGCAAAGAAGAAGTTTCGGGCGTGCTCGGTGAGCAGGAATGCGGCGAAGAACCACTGCACGACGCCCAGTACAGCGATGGCGGCGACACCGCCGCCCACCGCGACGAGCCACGTGCGCAGCCGACCGGTGTCCGCGGGCAGGCGGTTGAGCGTGAAATCGACGACCAGCGCCGGCAGCACGAGCAGGAGGGGAAACGACGGCGGGATCATGCGGTCGATCTCACGCATGATCGGCGCCAGCATCGGCTGCGCCGGGAACAGTTGCAGGATCCAGATCATCAACAGCGAGACGGCCATGTACACGCCCGCGGCGCCGGTTGCGCCCCAGCGCGACGCCGAGCCGCGCGCGATGGCGACCAGCAGGATCGGAAAGACCGCGGCGCTGACGAAGAAGAACGCGGGCGCGTGCTGCTGGTTGGGCAGCATGATGTGCTCGGTGAAGAGCGTGGCCAGCATCAGCACCAGCAGGCCGCCCGTGTAGACGTACAGCCGCTGGAGCAGGCGGTCGGTGCGGCCGGCGTTGTTCTGGTGCGCCAGCGCCATCAGCATCGCGCCGAGGCCGATGCCGAAGATGCCCGCGGAAAGCACGAGGTGCGGCGGACTGAGGATCTCGACGTCGAGGCCGTAGGCGTTGTGCCACCAGTCGTCGAACGGTGCGGATACGAGCATCGCGAACGAGCCCCAGATGCAGACCCAGGCGCCCAGCGGCCCGCGAAAGCCCCAGAACGACACGCCGGCGCCGCGCTCCCGCGCGTCGCCCGCGAAGGTCGCCCGCAGCACGAGCCAGCCGCACGACAGGCCCGCGACGATGCCGCCGAGATAGATCGCCATGTGGGCCGGCGTCCAGAACGAATCGCGGCCGATCGAGCGGTGCCAGGAGATGTCCCACATGCCGCCGACGATGATGCTCGTCGACGCGAACGCCACGGCCAGCAGGTGCCAGGGTACGGCGCGCGGCGCGGCTGAGGTGCTCACCAGATCCCCAGCGTACTGCATCGGAGGTGCGGGCGGGGACCCGCACCGGAACCGACGTCAGGACCCGGCCTGCTCAATACTGGCAGCCCACGCCTCGGTCATGCCGTTCGACGCGAGCCACAGCCCGCCGTCGACCACCAGCGTGACCCCGGTGACGAACGCCGCGGCGTCGGAGCAGATGAAGAGCGCGGCGTTGCAGACGTCCTCGATGCTGCCCAGGCGGCCCAGCGGCGTGCTGCCTACCGCCGTCTCCTTTGCGCGGCCGACCAGCAGCCGGCGCACGCCCTCGGTGTCGGCGACCGGACCGGGCGCGATGCCGTTGACGCGCACGCCGTAGCCGCCCCATTCGACCGCGAGCACGCGCGTCAGCGCGTCCACGCCGGCCTTGGCGGCCGAGACGTGGAGCTGCGCCGCGGTGCCGAAGTACTGCAGCGTCGAGCTGATGTTGAGCACCACGCCGCCGCGCGCCTTGAGGTGCGGCAGCGCCGCCTTCGAGGCGTGGAACGACCCCTTGAGGTCGATGTCCACCACCGCGCCGAAGCCGTTGGGCGACAGATCCTCCGCGAGGCAGAGGAAGTTGCCGGCCGCGTTGTTCACCAGGATGTCGAGGCGCCCGGCCAGTTCCGCGGCCTGCGCGACCGCCTGCTCGACGGCGGCCGGATCGCGCACGTCGGCGGAAATCGCCGCCGCCTGCACGCCCAGAGCGCGGATGTCGTCGGCCGCCGCCGCCACCGGCTCGGCGCGCCGGCCCATGACGGCCACGTTGCAGCCGTGCGCGGCCAGCGCCAGCGCGAGGCCGCGGCCGATACCGCTGCCGCCGCCCGTGATGAGCGCCGTCTTCCCCTGCAGCAGATCAGATTGAAACACCATGAGCCGTCTTTCCCCCCGTATACAATCCAATCGCCTTGAAGCTGCTTGCCGCGCTTACCAACGCCTTCCCGCTCTGGGTGCTGGCCGCCAGCGCGCTCGCACTCTACCGGCCCGAGCTGCTCACCTGGTTCAGCGGGCCGCTGATTCCCATCGGCCTCGGCATCATCATGCTGAGCATGGGCCTGACGCTCGGCTTCGACGACTTCCGCCGCATCGCCCGCGAGCGCCGCCTGGTGCTGCCCGGCGTCGCGCTCCAATATACGTTGATGCCGGGCCTCGGGTGGGGGCTCGGCGTGGCGTTCGACCTGCCGGCGCCCCTCGCCGCCGGCCTGATCCTGGTCTCGTGCTGTCCGGGCGGCACCGCCTCGAACGTGATCTCGTTCCTCGCCCGCGCGGACGTCGCGCTGTCGGTCACCATGACCGCCGTATCGACGCTGCTCGCCGTCCTGATGACGCCCTTCCTGACGGCCGCCCTCGCCGGACAGCGCGTGGACGTGCCCACGGGCGACCTGCTGCTCGATACCGTCCAGGTGGTGATCCTGCCGGTGGTTGCCGGCGCGTTGATCAAGTGGCGCTTCCCGGCCGCCAGCCGCCGCATCCAGCCGGCTGCGCCCCTGGTCGCGGTCATCGCCATCACGTTGATCGTGGGTTCGGTGATCGGCGCCGGCCGGCAGCAGGTGATCGAGGCCGGTGTCCGGCTGCTGCTGGCGGTCTTCTGCCTGCACGTCGGCGGCTTCGCGCTCGGTTACCTCGCGGGCAAGCTCTTCCTGCGGCGGGAGCTGGCCGCACGTACGGTCTCGATCGAGGTGGGGATGCAGAACTCCGGCCTCGGCGTCGTGCTGGCCCAGCAGAACTTCGCCAGCCCGCTCGTCGCGCTACCCTGCGCCCTGTCGGCGCTCTTCCACTCGATCATCGGCAGCCTGGCGGCCGCCTTCTGGCGCGGCGTTCTCACGCCTTCTCGCCAAACGAATACGCCAACACGCACATGATCGCCACACAGCACGACTTGGTGAATCCACGTGGCGGATGTTAAATCGAGCGGAACCATGGAACTAAGTTACGACGAGCGAACAATCGTGGCGAGGAACCGTTCGGCAGCGGAGGTGCTGACAAGCAGTGACGAGGGTGACAACTGCCGTGGTACCGGACGGACGGGCTCAACAGTCTCAGACACTCCGTAACGGGTGCCGCCACCGCAGGCCGGGGAACCAATCGAAGTCGGAGTTGGCCGACACAATCGTGCATCCATGCTTGATCGCGATATCCGCGTGCTGCGTGTCGGCCGCCAGCTTCCCGGTAGCTCTCGCTTCTCTGCAGAGTCGTTCGAAGATGGTCATGCGGTCGGGACAGGGACCGACAACTACATGCCGATCAGGAACCCCGGCGACCGAAGCCGGCTTCGTCGTCGTCCGCATTGCGTGCAGCATAACAGGATGGCAACCTGACGGCGGCTGTCAGAGCCATGCCAGCAGATCTCGATCCGGCCGCATCCCGCGCAGGAACTCCTCGACCGGCAGGCACCATACACCGTTGATGCGCAGGCGCTCGCGACCACGGTACAGCAGCGCCGCCTGCGCCTCGGGATAGTCCTCACGAAACGCCTGCAAACCGCGGAGGTCCCCGGCATGCACCCGGCCGGCGTTCTTGACCTCGAACGCGTGGATAGCCGACTCCCCGTAGACCACGAAGTCGACCTCGGTTCCGGCGCGTGTCCGCCAAAAGAAGACATCCGCGTCGTGGCGGGAATACGACGTCCAGGCCCGGAGATGTTGCGCCACCAGCCCTTCGAGCGCCTGCCCATCCATCTCGCCGGGACGGTCGAGCGGTCCGTGGGGCCGCAACGAGCGGAACACCCCGGCATCGAACAGGTACAGCTTGTCGTGAACGGCGACCGCTCGTCGGGCGCGCTTGCGAAAGACGGGCACGCGGAACGCCAGGAGCAGATCCTCAAGGATGCCGACGTAGCCGGCGACGACCTTACGCTCCACCTCACATTCGCGAGCTACCGCCGAGACGTTGAGTTGCCCGGCGTGCGAGAAGGTGACCGCCTCCAGGAACCGCGAGAAACGGCCGACATGGCGGGTGAGTCCTTCCGCCCGGACCTCCTGCTCCAGATACAGACTTGCGTAGCCGCCTAGCGTACTCGCCGGATCGGACGCGCCGGCCACCAGCGGCAGCAACCCGATGCGTAGTGCCTGAGCGAGATCGAAGTCCGGCAACTCCGCCGCCATGAAGGGATGTAGCGTGCGATATACGGCCCGTCCGCCGAGCAGGTCCACACCGCCGCGCCGGAGCTTGCGGGCGCTCGATCCGGTCATGACGAAACGGGGCGGCGACGGCTCCTCCAGCACGGCATGAACAACGGTGAGCAGCTCCGGAACGCGCTGGATCTCGTCGATAACCACCGTCGCCTTCGTTGGTGCGCCGGCGATCTTCTCTCGCAGGCGCTCGGGACGGGCGCTCAGGCTGCGATGAAGCGATGGGTCAAGCAGGTCCAGGATCAGGGCGTCGGGCAGGCGCGCGCGAAGCCACGTGGACTTGCCGGTTCCGCGCGGACCGAACAGGAAACAGCTCTGGTCCGGAATTTGGAAGAATCGATTAATGACTTCCATTTCGGGTCTAAAAATGGAAAAAGCCTTTCCGATTTTACCTCACTCGGAACCGCCGCGCGTTGCAGAATTGTTGTCGCGGCGAGGGGCAACCAACCCGTCCGGGCTCAGCCCTGCGGGGACGCCGCCAGCTTCACCAGCTCCCGCAGGCTCGGCGCGAGATCCAGCCTGAGGGCGGCCGTCTGACCCCGTGCGGACATCTTGCGCCAGGTCTTGCGCAGGATGCCTGCCAGCTTCTCTTCGTCGTGCCGCGGGGCGAACGCCGGCAGGTAGTGCTGCAGGAAGACGAGGCAGGCCACGTCCTCCAGGAGCTGGACCTCAGGGTCGGCCTTCAGCCGCTCCTTGCGCAGCAACGCGCCTACCCGCGCGATGGTGTCGTCGCAGTAGCCGACGTCGCGCAGGATGGCGCCGGCTGTCTCCGCGTGGAAGCGGGCCAGGTCGGCCCGCCAGCGGCGGTAGCCGTCGCGGCCGTCCGGATAGGTGTCGCGCGGCACGGTCCAGCGCCGGATGTGCTGGCAGCGGGCGGCGAGGCGCACCGCCTCCGCAGCATCCGGCGCAATGCGCTCCAGCGCCTCGGTCATCCGCTGCGCGTAGACCAGCTCCCGCGGCTGCTCTACCCCGTCCACGCACTCGCGGTTGGGATCCTCCGCGTTGGCCTGATCGAAGCGGGCCAGCGCCTCCCGCAACCGCTCCGCGTCAGCTATGCCGGTGTCAGATGTCTCCGGCGACATACCCTTCCTTCTCGAGGTGCAGCACGATCTGCTGTGCGGCCTCCTCGGCGGTCAGGCGGGTCGTATCGATCACCATGTCGGCATCCTCGGGGGTCTCGTACGGATCCGAGATGCCGGTGAACTCCTTGATGATGCCGGCGCGCGCCTTGGCGTACAGCCCCTTGCGGTCGCGCTCCTCGCACACCTCCAGCGGCGTGTCCACGTGGATCAGCATGAAGCCGCCCAGCGGCTGCACCATCGACCTCACCTCCTTGCGGACGGCGTCGTACGGCGCGATGGGCGCGCAGACGGCGATGCCGCCGTTCTTGGTGATCTCGGACGCGACGTAGCCTATGCGGCGGATGTTGATGTCGCGGTGCTCCTTCGAGAAGCCGAGCTCCTTCGAGAGGTACTTGCGGACGAGGTCGCCGTCGAGTAGCGTCACGGGCCGGCCGCCCATCTCCAGGAACTTGACCAGCAGCACGTTGGCGATGGTCGACTTGCCGGATCCGGACAGGCCCGTGAAGAACACCGTGAACCCCTGCTGGTGGCGCGGCGGATGGCTGCGCCGCAGCTCCGACACGACGTCGGAGAACGTGAACCACTCCGGGATGTCCTTGCCGGTCGCCAGCCGCGCGCGCAGCTCGGTGCCCGACAGGTTCAGCGTACGGGAGCCGGCGGGGACCTCGTCCACCGGGACGTAGGAATCGCTTTCCTCGACGTACACCATCAGCTTGAACGGGACCATCGTGACGCCGAGCTCCTCTTCGTGCTCGCGCAGCAGCTCCTGGGCGTCGTACGGCCCGTAGAACGCGTTGCCCGCCGAGTCGCTGCCCGGCCCGGCGTGGTCGCGGCCGACGATCAGGTGCGTGCAGCCGTGGTTCTTGCGGATGATGGCGTGCCACACCGCCTCGCGCGGGCCGCCCATGCGCATGGCCAGCGGCAGCAGCGACAGCATGGCCGTCTTGCGCGGGTAGCGGTGCAGCAGCGCCTGGTAGCAGCGGACGCGCGTGTAGTGGTCGACGTCGCCCGGCTTCGTCATCCCCACCACGGGGTGGATGAGCAGGCTCGCCTCCACTTCCTTCGCCGCGCGCAGGGTCAGCTCCTGGTGCGCCCGGTGCATCGGGTTGCGCGTCTGGAACGCGACGACGCGGGTCCAGCCCAGCTTGGCGAACTCCGTTCGCAGCTCGCGGGGAGTGTGCCGCAGCAGGCGGTAGTCGTAGTGCGTAACGGGCTGCAGGCCGGACAGCGTGCCGCCGACGTACCAGGGCCGCGTTCCGTCGAGCAGATGCGCCACGCCCGGATGCTCCGGATTCGTCGTGCCGAACACGGCCGCGGCCTCGGCCTCGCGGTCGGGCCGCCACACGTCCTCGACGTGCAGCACCGCCAGCATGACCCCCTCGGGGTCGCGCAGCGCCAGGTGCGATCCGGGCTCCAGCTTTGACGCCAGCTCCTCGGCGACGTCGAGCGTGATCGGCATCGGCCAGAGCGTCCCGTCCGCCAGCCGCATGTCCGAGCAGACGCGTTCGTAGTCGCCGCGGACCATGAAGCCGGTCAGCGGGGACAGCCCGCCGTTGAGCAGCAGCTCCAGGTCGCAGAGCTGGCGCGGTGTCAGGTCGTGCGACGGCCAGTCGCGTGATGCAGTCTTCAGCTCGGCGGCCCGATCCTCGTCGACGATCAGGTCGACGAGCGTACCGCCGTGGGGTGGAATCAGATGGTCGGTCAAGGCGTGCTTCTCCTGTCGGGAACGGTCGCGGCGATGCGAACCGCTCAGGATAGCACGAAGCTCGCCGCCGCCACCGCGGGCTGCTAGGAAAGGGCGGCCACGGCGGCGTGGATCGCCGCGTAGTCGGGTTCAACGCCGGGGTGCTCCGCGACCCAGTGGTAGCGGACCACGCCGTCCTTGTCGATGACGGTCACGGCGCGGTTGGCGGCGACGTATCCCGGCAGGCCGCCCAGATCGGGAAACGCCACGCCGTAGGCGCGCACGGCGTCCCGGTTGTAGTCGCTGAGGAAGGTGTAGCCGACGCCGTGCGCCGCCTTCCACGCGTCGAGCACGAACGGCGGGTCGACCGTGACTCCGACGACCTCCGCGTTCAGGGCGTCGAGCTGATCGACGCGGTCGCGCAGGGCGCACATCTCCGTCGTGCAGACGCCGGTGAAGGCGCCGGGGAAGAAGGCGAGCACCACGTTCCTGCCGCGATAGTCGCCGAGGCTGCGCTGGCGGTCGAGCGTTTCGTGCAGCGTGAAATCGGGCGCCGCCTGTCCTACTGTGATTGCCATCGGGTGAGCTCCTGACCGGTTCGTGGCGCGGCCTATCGCTGCCGCCTGCGCAGGAACCCGGCGCCGGCGAGCAGCGCCGCCAGGATCAGGTAGGCCAGCGGCGGGGCGAACGGCGTGTTCGTCGCGTGATAGTAGCCGGAGCCGATGATCCAGTTGGTGCCCGAAGGATTGCTCACCAGCGTGGCGAAGCTGGTTTTCAGCGATCCGTCGTCTTCGTCACCTTGTACGTCCGGGTTGTCGAAGTAGTACTCGACGAAGCCGCCGCCCATTTGCGCCTCGGAAATGAGCTCCTGCACAAAGAGCGTGCCGTTCAGGTCCTCATCGTCCCAGAGATTCTGCCCTTCAAGCGACTCGTTGCCGCCGTTGAAGAAGATCACTCCGTCGTCGGTGAGCACGAACACGTAGATGGAGCGATGCCGCCAGTCGCCGGCCGGCCTGAACTGCGTGTCGAAGAAGTTGTACGCGACGTCGTCGTCCATCGCATCCAGAATCTCCGTGGCGTCCCGCGCACCCTCGACGAACGCCTGCAGCACGCTGTTGCTCATGCTGCTCTCGACCTCCCGGGCCGTCACCTCCGGATCGGCGCCGGGATAGATGCCGGAGCCGATGAGGTAGTCCACACCGTCCACCAGCAACAGATCCGCGACGTAGCTCACCTTGGGCGAGCCCACCGTGTCGTCATCCGCGACGTCCGGGTTGTCGAACCAGTAGGTGACGAAGCCCCCGCCCCTTCGCGCGGCCGCCACGAGCTCCTGCGCGTAGAGCGTATCGTTCAGGTCCCTGCGGTCCCAGAGACTTACTCCTTCGAGCGACTGGTCGCCGCCGTGAAAGACAACCGTCCCGTCGGTCAAGAGGATGTACACGTAGATCGGGCCGTCGCGCCATGCGCCCATCGGTCTGAACGTCATGTCGGCGAAATCGTACAGCGCGTCTCGATCGGCCGGATCCGCCGCCAGAACCTCGGCCCTCGCATCCTTGACGAAAGCCTCGAGAGACATCCTGTCCGTCACGTGGGCCGCATCATCGGCCGCGGCCGGCAACGGCAGAGCACACAGCACGAGCGCCTGAACCGCAACCCCGATCCTGGGCAGTCGAATCATCCAAATCCTCCCCAATTCTCGCTGCCGAATTTCCTGAAAACCATGCGGCGCGGAAGTCTACCACGGCCACGGGCCGGCCGCTGCGGCATAGAATCAGTGTCTCATGCGACTGAGGCTCGGGCCCGGGCTGCTGGTATCGGCCGCGTTCATCGGCCCGGGCACCATCGTGACGGCAAGCACCGCCGGCGCCGGCTACGGCGCTGCCCTGCTCTGGACGATCGTCTTCGCCGTGGCGGCCACCATCGTCCTCCAGGACATGGCGGCCCGCGTCGGCCTCGCGGGACGGCGGGGGTTCGGCGAGTCGATCCGCGCCAGCATCGCGTCGCCGGTACTCCGGCGCACGCTGACGCTGCTTGTCGGCGCCGGCATTCTGCTGGGCAACGCCGCGTTCCAGGCCGGCAACCTGCTCGGCGCGTCGCTCGGCTTCAACCTCCTCACCGGATTCCACGCGAACATCGGGGTCGTGCTGATGGGCGGGACCGCCGCTGTCCTGCTGCTGTCGGGAAGGTACAAGACCATCCAGAACGTCCTGATCGGGCTGGTGGTAGTGATGAGCGTCGTGTTCTGCGTCGTGGCCGCCCTGACCGCTCCCAGCATCCGGGAGCTGGCCGCGGGCGTGCTGGCGCCGCGCATCCCGCCGGGCTCCCTGCTCGTCGTGCTCGCGCTGATCGGCACGACGATCGTCACGTACAACCTGTTCCTGCACGCGAGCACGGCGCTGGAGCAGTGGCCGGACGCGGCGCGCAACGACGCCAACGTGCGGGAGGCGCGCTTCGACACCATGGTATCGGTGGCGCTGGGCGGGCTCGTCACCGCATCGGTCCTCATCACGGCCATGCCGCTCCAGGGCCTGGGAGGCGAGGTGAGCGCCGCCACGATCGGCCAGCGGCTCGAGCCGATCCTCGGGCCGGCAGCCCCGCTGCTGTTCGGCGCGGGCCTGTTCGCCGCGGGACTGACGTCTTCCGTCACGGCCCCGCTGGCGGCCGCCTACGCCGCCGCGGGCGCCTTCGGCTGGTCTGCGGACCTGGGAAACGCACGGATGCGCCTCGCCTGGGGGTTCGTCCTCCTTACCGGGCTGCTGTCCGCGCTGCTGCTCGGCGGGTCGCCGTACCGGGTGATCGTGCTGGCGCAGGCGTCCAACGCCCTCCTGCTGCCGCTGCTGGTGGTCTTCTTGCTGGTCATCGCGAACCGCGAAGAGATCATGGGCCGCTTCCGCAACTCGCGCCTCTCGAACGTGCTCGGCGCCATCGTCGTGGTGGTGATTGCCGCGTTGTCGGCGGTGCAGCTCGCCCGGCTGGCCGGATTGCTGGAATAGTCGGGTGACCGCCGCCGCGACGTCCGGCTGGCCGAGCACGGAGCGCGCCCGCGCGGCGACCATCGCCGTCGCCGTGCTGGTCATGCTGGGCATCGACGCCCTGCCCGAGCCGGCGCCCCTCGCCCGGGCCGGCGAGGTGATCGCGCTGACCGACGGCGGCAAGGCATGCCTCGCCATCCTGGCCTTCGCCATCATCCTGTGGGTGACCGAGGCGGTGCCGTTCGCCGTCACCGCCCTGTTCGTCGTGCTGCTCGTGCCGCTGTTCGGCATCGCCGACTACGAGGCCGTGGTGCGCGCCGGCTTCGGCAACCCGCTGATCACCTTCTTCATCGGCGTGCTGCTGCTCTCCACCGGGTTCTCGCGGTCGGGCCTCGGCACGCGGATGGTGCTGCACGTGCTGCGCGTCGTCGGCACGCGCACGGACCGGGTGCTGCTGGGCTTCCTGGTGGTCGGCGCGCTGCTGTCGATGTGGATCACCGACATGTCGGTGGCGGCCATGCTGCTGCCGCTCGGCGTCGGCGTGCTGCGCGACGCCCGGCTGGAGCCGCTCAAGAGCAACTTCGGGCGCGCGCTGATGATCTCCTGCGCGTTCGGGCCGCTGATCGGCGGCATCGGCACGCCGGCCGGCGCCGGCGCCAACCTGGCGGCCGTCGGCTACCTGCGCGAGCTGGCCGGCGTCGAGATCACCTTCGTGTACTGGATGGCGTTCGGCGTGCCGGCGTCGCTGCTGATGATCCCCATCGGCTGGCGCCTGCTGCTGCGCGCCTTCCCACCGGAGCTCGACCGCCTGCCGCTGGCCGACGCGGAGATCACCGAACGCATCGCCGCGCTCGGGCGCCCGACACGGCTGGAGACCTGGACGCTCGCGGTCTTCGCCGGCACCATCACCGTCTGGCTGACCACGCCGCTGCTGTCCGCCGTGAGCGGCGGCCAGATCGATCCGCCCCCGCACGCCGTGGCGCTCTGCGGGGGGCTGCTGCTGTTCCTGCCCGGCCTGCGCGTGCTGGACTGGAGGCAGACGCAGCGCGAGATGGACTGGGGCGGCGTCATCCTCATCGTCGCCGGCCTGTCGCTCGGCGTGATGGTGTTCGAGACCGGGGCGGCGCGCTGGCTGGCGCAGGTGCTGCTCGGCCGCCTGGCGTTCGTGCCGGGCATCGTGCAGCCGTTCGTCATCGTCCTGGCCGTGGCGGCGCTGCACCTGCTCTTCTCGAGCAACACCGTGACCGGCGCCATCATCATGCCGATCCTCATCGCGCTGGCGCAGGACCTCGGCCTCGACGTGTGGACCGTCGCCGCGCCGGCCGCGTTCACCTCCTCGCTCGCCTTCATCCTCGTGACCGAGAGCCCGACGAACGTGCTGCCCTACTCCGCGGGGTACTTCACCATCCGCGACATGGCGAAGGTCGGCGTGGTGATGACCCTCGGGGCCGCCGTCTGCGTCACCGTCGCGGTCGTGACCGTGCGCGCGCTGCTGGGGGGGTAACCCGCGCTGGTTTGCGCCTGACAAATCAGTAACGGGCCGACCCGCAGGCGGCATGCTACGCTGGCTGCGATATGGCCGAGGGCGCACACGAGCCGCTACCCCGCGCCCGACATTCGATGGAGCGATGACTGCCGACAAGCGGATTCTCATCATCGCCGGACCGAACGGGGCGGGAAAGACGACGTTCGCCATGGAGTTCCTGCCGAAGGAAGCCGACTGCCCGATCTTCGTCAATGCCGATCGAATCGCCGCTGCGTGGAATCCCTTCGGGCCGGCGCGATCGACCATCAAGGCCGGTCGGGTAATGCTGGACGAAATTCACCAACATGCGAAGAACGGAGAGACATTCGCCTTCGAGACGACGCTGGCCGGCCGCCGGTACGCGCGTCTGATCCCCGCTTGGCAGAAGCACGGCTACGAGGTCTCGCTTTTCTTTCTGCGCCTCCCGGCGTCGGACCTGGCCGTGAGCCGTGTCCGGCAGCGGGTTCTGGAAGGAGGGCATGACGTGCCGGAACAGGTCGTCCGACGTCGCTTCCACGCCGGTTGGCGTAATTTCGAGTCACTTTATCGTCCGCTCGTAGACGTATGGGTCTTGTACGACAACTCTGGCAACGTTCCGGTGCTGCTCGGAGAAGGGAAACGGACATGACTGCCACCCCCCCGGAAAACGGCCCGCCCAGCGATCCGCGTGTACGCGGCGCCGACGCGGCCATGCGCAGGGCCGCTGCCGTAGCGACCCGTCGCGCCGCACGCAGCCGGGTCGCTACGTCGGCTTCCGGGCGCGTCGTGATTATGCCGGCGGCAGTTGACGAGCGGCACCCTTCATTCGACGCTGCCCTCTCCGAGGCACTGAAGGAATCGGAACGTACGCTGATCCACGTCGCCGACAGTATCAACGGCGTGAGATTGCCGGGCCTACCCCACGACAAGCGGCTCCAGTTGGCCGCGGGCTGCCTGCACACGGCCATCGAACACGGACAGGCCATTGTAGTTCTGGTCCAGGAGAAGTGTTTCGGCTCCGCGCTGGCGCTCCAACGGCCACTGGTCGAGGCGTTCTCTCGGGGCCTGTGGCTGCGCTACGCAGCGACCGCTGACGAAATCACCCGCGCCGGGCGCGACAAGTTTCCGCCGAACTCGAAAATCATACAGGCGTTGGAACCTCGCTTCGGCACGGACTTCTCGTATCTCACAGCAGAATCATGGGCCATCATGTGCAGCTATACCCACACCGGATTTCAACAGATCGGCGCACGTCTGACACCTGATGGACTTCGCTCGAACTATCGGCTCGACGAGGTACAGCAGGGGCTGCGCTCGTCGGATCTGATTCAACTTGCGTCAGCGGTCGAACTTGCCGTCGCGGCCGGCAACCAACCGGCAGCGGAAAGCATCCTCGACCGCCTACAAGTGTACCGAGCGAGAGGTTGACGTTGCCGATATTTGACATATTTTCAAAGCGACAGAAGAAGCTGCGCGGCGACGTGCCTGACGTGTACTCGTACGACGCTCTACCTCAACCGCTCAAGGTCCAGATAGTCCACATCATGTTTGGCGCGCTCGGAAACACAGAGGAATACAACTCCAGATTTTCAGGCAAAGAGCGCCCAGTAAGGAGCAGCTATAAGTTTATCGTTGATATTTTGTGTCAAGAATAGGGAGTGTTTCAACTTCCTTCGAAAGGTGGCAAATACAGGGAGAGGATGTATCTGCAGGAGTTGGTGAACTTCTTCCTGCAAGTACACGACGTCAATCAATCTCTGGACGTTGTCGAACTAGGTTTTTTGACTATCGACGCAAGTACGAGACGACGGGACTACTTGGGGCGATACAACGCGTCGAAGACCGCAGACAACGCGATACAAGAGTTGAATATTCGATTTAGGGAACATGGCGTGGGCTACTGTTTCGAAAGTCGAAAAATAATCCGGGTGGACTCCCAACTGATACATTCCGAAGTCATTAGACCGGCGCTCGTGCTGCTTGGCGAGAGGCGGTACGCTGGCGCACAACAGGAGTTCCTGCAAGCGCATGAGCACTACCGGGCGGGCAAGGCGAAGGAGGCACTCAACGAGTGCCTGAAGTCGTTCGAGAGCATGATGAAGTCCGTTTGCGACCAGAAGGGGTGGACCTACGACCAGAGGGCAACGGCGAAGAATCTGATTGAACTCTGCTTCAATAACGGGCTCGTTCCCAAGTTCTGGAAGCAGCATTTCTCGTCGTTGCGAAGCCTCCTGGAGAGCGGCGTGCCCACAGGACGAAACCGGCTCGGCGGTCACGGCCAGGGAGCCGTGCCGACGGCGGTTCCGACGCACCTGGTCGGTTACGTCCTGCACATGACGGCGGCGGCCATCGTGTTTCTGGCAGAGGCAGAAGAGAACGGGGCCTGAAATTGACCGACACCCGCCTCATCGAAATCGCGATCCCTCCGAGCGCGCGGGGGGCGGCGCAGACTGGTACTTCGGCTATCTGGCGGACAAGAGAGCCGACGTGCCGGCGCTGCCGGACGCCCTCCGGCCGGCGTCCGACGCGTCGGACGCCGTGGTGCTCCACCTTTGGCAGGCCGAGTCGAGTTCCACGGGCGGCAGCGACCATTCGGGTCTCTACCCGACGAGTCGGAATCCGGCTGAGGCGAAGTGGTGATCGAACGCGAAGGCGACTCTGATGCCGGCGCCGGACATCAGCACGAAGCTCGTCGCGTCTACCGCCGATAGCTTGTGGAACTTCCTGTTGGAAAAGTATCGCCAAGCTGAGCTCATCTCGTCCGTGGAGCAGGTGAGCACACGCAGGTCGTCGAGATCCGCCAGGGAATCTTTCCAGGCGATGGCAACATCGCGTGTTGCGTGCCGGTCGAGGAAGGTGAACGTCTCCAGCACGATCGGCACCGAGGTATGCAGCCGGGCGTGAAGTTCAACGAGCTGATCCCACGCTTCGACGGCTCTCGGGTGCAGCGGGTCGCGCGCGAGAGCCAGTGCGACCCACGCGCTGGTGTCGACGAACACCGCCTCCCGAGCCCGCATCAGCGCTCGTCGTAGATGGCGTCGTGCTCTAGCGAGGTTCGGGTCGGCTCGCCGTCCCACAACGCGACCGGCCCGGGGGGTGCGGCACGCAGCCATACGCGACGAATCGCATCGCGCACCAGATCGGCCACGCTACGTCCCGAGCGGCGGGCAACGTCCTGCAGCGCCTTCAGATCTTCCTCCGGCAGGTAGACTTGCGTCTTGACCATGTGTGTCATGCTACCGATCAACTTGACACATATCAACAAGCCACGGGTCGCGAGCCGTCCAGCAGTGCCGTATAGTCCGTGAAACAGAGGAGAACGGCGATGCCGAACGCGAATCGACGGATCTTGCTGCGGCGCGCTGCGATGCTGCTGGCGTGCCTGGCGGCCGGCGGCGGCGTGATGCTGCAGGCCCAGTCGTCGACGACAAATCCGTACCGGGCCACCTTCGACTGGGAGCAGCTCCCCGAGGGGCGCGAGCTGGGGACGGTGAGCGGGGTGTTTCCGGACCCGGACGGCCGGCACCTCTGGATCCTGGAGCGCTGCGGCGCGAATCAGTGCGCCGGATCGGACCTCGACCCGATCCACAAGTTCGACCTCGAAGGCAACCTCGTCGACAGCTTCGGCGCCGGCCTGTTCGGCTTCCCGCACGGCTTCTTCCTGGACCACGAGGGCTTCCTGTGGGTCACCGAGGGCGGCGCGCACGGCGACTCGCGCGCGACGCCGGGCGAGCAGATCGGCATCGGCCACCAGGTGCTCAAGCTCAACCAGCGCGGCGAGGTGGTGATGCGCCTGGGCGAGGCCGCCGTCTGGGGCGACGACGAGCGGCACTTCAACGGGCCGTCGGGCGTGGTCGTCGCGCCGAACGGCGACATCTGGGTGTCGGACGGGCACCGCGGCGGCAACAACCGCATCGTGAAGTTTTCGAAGGACGGCACGTTCCTGCTGTCGATCGGCGGCGGCGTCGGCTCGGAGAGCAAGGAGGCGGCTCGCTTCAGCGATCCGCACGACATCAAGATGGACTCCCGCGGGCGCGTGTATGTCGCCGACCGGGGCAACAGCCGCATCCAGGTGTTCGACCCGGACGGCAACCTGCTGCACATCTGGACGCACTACGGCAAGCCGAGCGGCCTGTTCATCGACCGCAACGACGTCCTGTACGCCGGCGACGGCCTGTCCGGGATGGTCCGGACCGGCCCGCCCGACAACTGGCGCAGCAACCTCGGCTGGGAGAAGGGCATCCGCATCGGCAGCCTGGAAACCGACCAGGCCTGGGTGACGCACTTCATTCCGCACCACGAAGTGGACGTCGGCGCCGGCGTGGAGTTCCTGGGCGTGGACTTCAGCGGCAACATCTACGCTGGAGAGGTAAGCCGGCGGCGGCTCGTGCGCTACGTGCTGCACCGGCCGTCGGAGCTGCTCGGATTCTGATTCGCTCCCGCCGCTCCCGATCCGGACATCTGCGCATGGCCAGCATTCACCTGTTCGTGGCGATCGGTCTGGCGGCGCTTGCGGTCCTGCCAACTCCAGACACCGCCGCGGCCCAACCGCTGGCGCAGGACGACGGCGCCCATCACGGTTACCTTGCGGCGCGCGTGGACAACGACGGGCAGTTGCAGGTAATCGACGATCTGCAAGCCGGGCGGCTGTTCGTGCCCGCGTCGGTGCTGAAGCTGGCGACCGTCGCCGCGGCCCTGGAGCACCTCGGCGCGGGATACCAGTGGGTGACCCGCCTGACCGCACTCGGCGCCGTGCGCGACGGAGTCGTCGACGGCGACCTGATCATCGAGCCGGGCGCGGATCCGACCTGGGGAGCGGAGGCCGACGGCGAGGCAGGTCTGGCCGCGCTGGCCAGCCAGGTGCGCGCGCACGGCGTCACGCGGATCACCGGCGACCTCGTCGTCGACGGGAGCCGCTTCCCGGGCCGACCGCACCCGCTCGATCGCGAGTTCGGCGACTTGCCCTACCGTCACGGCACGCCGCCCGCGGCGCTGGCCGTCGACGAGGCGACAATCGAGGTGCACGTCGCGCCGGGTGACGCGATCGGACGCCCCGCGCTGGTACGCGCACCGGAAGACATCGAGGTGATCAACCACGCCACCACCGTCGGCCGGGAGCGCCACGGCTCCGGCACGCTCGACTTCATGCCGGTGTGGGGCACGGACACCCTGGTGCTGCGGGGCGAGTACCCCATCAGCGAGCCGGCGGCGACCGTGGCCGCCAGCGACCCGGCCCCCTTCCGCCGCGCGGCCCGACGCCTCCGGCAGGCGCTGGCCGCGGCGGGCATCGTGCTCGACGGCGGCCTGGTGCTTCGCGCGCGGCCGGTCCCGGCGAGCCAGAGCACGCTGCTGGCCGAGCACCGTTCGCCGGCGCTGGCGGAGCTGCTGCCGCCCATACTCACGGACAGCCGCAACTGGTACGCCGACATGCTTGTCCTGGCCCTGGCCCGGGAGGTAGCCGGCAGCGGACGCTTCGAGGACGGCGTGGAGGTCATTTCCAGGTTCCTTGACGAGCTTCCGGGCATGGGCCTCGGCGCGGCGCCGGAACCTCAACTGCAGGACGGCTCCGGTCTTTCTCAGACCAACCTGGTGTCCCCGGCAATCGTCGTGCGCCTGCTCGCCCACGCCTCCCGGCAGCCGTGGGGAAGGGCGCTGGCGGATGCGCTGGCGACGCCGGGAACGGGCACGCTGGCGGCCTGGCCGCGCCTGCCGCCGGTCGCCGCGAAGACCGGCACGCTGCGCCACACGGTCGCCCTGGCCGGTATCCTCGATCCGGACTCCGACACCCCGGTGGTCTTCTGCTACTTCGTCAACCACTACCCGGCGCAGCGCACGGCGGCCCGCCGCGAGATCGCGGACGCGCTCGCGCGCTGGCAGTCCACCGCAGCCTCCCGTTAGCCGGGCTGGTAGAACGGCGCGTCGCCCCTGATGGTGACGCGGTAGCCGTGGCGGGTTTCCGGGTAGTAGTCCCAGATGGCCAGGTGCTGGGCGCAGCGGTTGTCCCAGAAGGCAACGGAATGCGGGCGCCACTGAAAGCGGCAGTGGAAGTCCGGCCGCGCGCAGTGCTTGAAGAGGAACGCCAGCAACGCGTCGCTCTCGGCCAGCGGCAGCTCCTTGATGCGGGTCGTGAAGCCCTCGTTCACGTAGAGCGACTGGCGGCCGGTCTCCGGGTGCGTGCGCACGACCGGATGCTCGGCTGACGGGTAGGCGCCGTCGCGGAGGTCGCCGGCGCCGTAGCGGCCGCGATAGTACTGCTCGCCCTCATGGACGCCGGTGAGTCCGGCCAGCAGCCGCTGCATGCGGTCCGACAGCCCTTCGTACGCCGCGTACATGCTGGCGAACAGCGTGTCCCCGCCCGACGACGGCACCTGCACGATGCGCAGCATGCTCGCCATCGGCGGCTCGACGTCGCACGAGACGTCCGAGTGCCACAGGCTGCCGGCGACGAACTCGACCTTGTCGTCGCCGTGGACCACCAGGATCTCCGGGTGCTCGGCGTCCTTGGGCGCAGCCGGGTGGATGTGCAGCTCGCCGAAGCGGCGGCCGAGCGCCTTGTGCTGCTCGAACGTCAGATCCTGGTCGCGGAAGAAGAGGACCAGGTGTCGCAGCCAGGCAGCCCTGAGGGCGGCCAAAGTTGCGTCGTCGAGCGGCTGCGTCAGGTCGACGCCGGACACCTCGGCGCCGATGGCCGGCGTGAGCGGCGCAACCTGCAGATCGACGGCGGGCGCGGCCGGCGAAGAGACGCTCGACATGGGCGCCGTCGATTATAGCCCGCACCCTGCCGAGAGCCGTCCCCAGGCCGCGCACGGCGCGGCCCGGCGGCAGCGGCGCGGGGCGAAGGGGTCCCCGCTAGCAGCCGCCGGGGGTTTGGGGCGCAGCCCCATCTAACGATGATGCCGCTATACTGCGGCGCGATGCGTGATTGCCGCGTTCTGGCCCTGGCGGCGGCCGTGCTGGGTCTGCTTGGCTGCAGTGCGCCGGAGCCCGAGTCCGGGCCGCGCGAGCGCGGGCAGCACCGCCACCTGCTGATCGTCCTCGACGGCCTGCGGCCCGACTACGTGACGCCCGAGCTGATGCCGAACCTGCACGCGCTCGGCGAGCGCGGCGTGGTGTTCACGAACCACCACGCGGTCTATCCGACCGTGACCCGGGTCAACGCGGCGTCCATCTCCACCGGCGCCTATCCCGAGACGCACGGCCTGCTCGGCAACTCGGTCTTCTTTCCGGACGTCGACGCCACGCGCTTCCTCAGCACCGGCGAGCGCGACAACCTGCTGCGGATCGAGAGCGCCGAGGACGGGCGGCTGCTCACGGCGCCGACGCTCGGCGAGCGCCTGCAGGACGCCGGACGGCGGCTGCTCGTGGCCAGCGCCGGCTCCACGGGTTCTTCGTTCCTGCTGAACCACACGGTGGCCGGAGGCGGCATCATCCACTACGACTACGCGCTGCCCGCGGAGCTCGGCGAAGCGGTGCAGCAGCGGCTCGGCCCGCCGCCGCCCGCCGCCATGCCCAACAGCGGCCGCAACCGCTACATCGTCGACGCCCTGCTCGACGTGGGGCTGGCACGCGTCGATCCGACGGTGGCCATCCTGTGGCTCAGCGACCCCGACACCACCGCGCACGCCCACGGCGTCGGACATCCCACGTCGGTCGCCGCCCTGCGCGCCGTGGACGAGGAGCTGGCGCGCATCCAGGCCGGCCTCCTGGAAGCGGGTCTGCTGGATACCTTCAACATCTGGGTGACATCGGATCACGGCTTCTCCACGCACACCGACAGGGTCGATCTCGACGCGCTGCTCGCGCCGTTCGCCGGCGAGCTGGAGGATGGCTCGCCGCGCGTGGTTGCGGGCGGGGGCGCCATCTACGTGCGGGACGGCGACGCGGCCGCCGTTGCCGGCATCGTCCGAGCGCTGCAGGAATCGGAGCGGGTAGGGGCGATCTTCACGCGCGACGGACACGTGCCCGGCACGCTCGCCTTCGCAGACGCCCGCTGGGACCACGAGCGGTCCGCCGCCATCCTGTTCTCGCCAGCCTGGACCGCCGCCGAGAACGAGTACGGCTACCGGGGCACGGCCGCTTCGTACGGCACGGCCGGACACGGCAGCACGAGCCCGTACGACATCCACAACACGCTCATCGCCGCCGGCCCGGACCTGCAGGCCGGCGTCGAGGTGTCCCTGCCGAGCTCCAACGTCGACTTCGCGCCGACGTTTCTGTACCTGCTCGGGATGATTGCCGCGCCGACCATGACCGGGCGCGTGCTCACCACGGCCCTCGTCGACGGCCCCGAGTTGCCGGCGGACGAACGGCCCGCCGAGCTCGCCGCGGAGACGCCGGACGGCCGCTATCGCGCTGCGGCGCAGCTCTCGCTCGCCTTCGGCCGGCGTTATCTCGACTCCGCCACGGCGGAGCGCCGTTGATCCGCCTCCGCAGCGTTTCGCCTCTTGACGCCGGCCGGCGGCCTGGTTCACAATGTCCGGCGATGCGCATGCGAACGCGCGCCGGCAGAGGGTGTTGTTGCTGCTGTATGGCGGCCCGCAGGGGCCCCCGCGCCGCCGGTCGTGTTGCGTTGACGACGTAAGCCTGAAAGCACAAACACACATTCGACGCACAAGACCGAAGGCCCGGGAGGCAGATGCTTCCCGGGTCTTTTTTTGTTTGCATGGAATTCGCACCCACTCTCATCGGCCTGCTGGTCGGCATCGTGGTCGGCGCCACCTCCACCGGCGGTGGCGCGCTGCTGACGCCGGCGCTCGTGCTGGTCGCCCGCGTTCCCGTCGCCACGGCCATCGCGTCCGACGTCCTGATCGCCGCCGGCATGAAGCTGTTCGGAGGCGGCGTCTACGCCCTCAGGGGCGAGGTGCACTGGCAGACGGTCGGCCGGCTCGCGGCCGGGTCGGTCGTTGGTGCGGTGGCAGGCATCTGGCTGCTGAACCGCATTCCGGTCGCGGCGCTCGACGCCTATCTGGCCCGCGCGCTCGGCGTCGTCCTGATCGTCGCGGGCGCGGCGCTGGTCCTGCGGCTGACCGTCGGCGCCCACAGCCATCCGCGGCGCGCGCCGGCCTGGCCGGTGACGGTGCTGTTCGGCCTGGTGACCGGCCTGCTCGTCAGCATGACCAGCATCGGCAGCGGCTCGATCCTGCTGTGCGTGCTGGCGCTCTACTACCCGCTGAGCGCGACCACGATGGTCGGCACGGACCTGGTGCACGCGCTGGTGGTCTCCTCCGTCGCCACCGCCGGCCACTCGCTGGCGGGGCGTGTCGACCTGGCGCTCGCCGCAACGGTGCTGGTCGGCGCCATCCCGGGAGTGCTGATCGGCGCGCGCATGGCCATCGCCGTCCCGGAGCGCGCGCTGCGCGCCGGCCTGGCCGCCGTGCTGATTGTCATCGGCCTGCAGATGGCCCTATTCACGACCCCGCCGGCGCACGCCGAACCGGCCGCGCCGGATACCCCGGAAGGAAGCATCTCGTGGACAACACTGCCGTAGCCACCGAACTCGAAGCCAGCCACGCCCACCTGGCCCGCTGGGCCGCGGAGCTGGAGGAACGGTCGCCGCTCGAAGCGCTGGAGTGGGCGGTCGAGCAGTACGCGGACCGGCTGACGTTCGCCACCGCGTTCGGCCCGGAGGGGTGCGTGCTGATTGACCTGATCGGGCGCCGGCGCCTGCCGATCGACATATTCACGCTCGACACCGGACTGGTGTTCCCGGAAACGTACGAGCTGTGGCAGCGCCTGGAGGCGCGCTACGGCCTGCGCATTCGCGGCGTCGAGCCGGAGCTGTCCGTGGAAGGCCAGGCCGCCGTGCACGGCGAAAAGCTGTGGGAGCGGCAGCCCGAGCAGTGCTGCCACATGCGCAAGGTCGTGCCGCTGAGGGCGGAGCTGGCGCGCGTCGACGCCTGGATAACGGCCATCCGGCGCGACCAGACGCCGCAGCGGGCGGGCGCGCTGGTGGTGGAGCCGGACGAGAAGTTCGGCATCGTGAAGGTCAACCCGCTCGTGCGCTGGACCAAGAAGCAGGTGTGGGCGCACCTCCTGGAGCACGACGTGCCGTACAACCCCCTGCACGACCGCGGCTATCCCAGCATCGGGTGCGCCCCCTGCACCAGCGCCGTCAAGCCCGGCGAGGACGAGCGCGCCGGGCGCTGGCGCGGCACGGCCAAGACCGAGTGCGGCCTGCATGGACCTGCGCGGGCCTCCGCGTAGAACACCACGACGGCGAACCGCGACGGCGTTTTCCCCGCATCCGGGCCAGGTCTTCCACCGCCGTCCCACAGTATTTGTTTTTCTTATACACAGGGATCGCCCTATTAGTTGAACTGTGATAGAGTGGGCGGCTCCATGCACCTCGAGGCGCTCGGCATATTCTGTGACGTCGTCCGGCACCAGAGCTTCTCGCGGGCCGCGGCAGCCAACGCGATGAGCCAGTCGGCGGCCAGCCAGGCCGTCCGGCAGATCGAGGACCGCCTCGGCGCGCAGCTCATCGACCGCTCGCAGCGGCCGTGGCAGCTCACGCCGGAGGGCAAGCTGTTCTTCCAGGGCTGCCGGGACATCATCGAGCGCTACCACGAGCTGGAGGACGCGGTGCGGCGGCGCCAGCAGCCTGCGGGCTACACCGTCCGCGTGGCGTCGATCTACTCCATTCCGCTGCACGATCTGAGCGAGTACGTCGATCGCTTCAACGGTCTGGAGGCCGGCGCCTCCGTCGAGATCGAGTACATGCACCCGGACCGCGTCTACGGGCACATCCTGGACGACCAGTCGGACATCGGGCTGATCTCCTTCGCCAACCCGGGCCGCGCGCGCGGCCTCACCGTCATCCCGTGGCGCGACCAGACGATGGAGGTGACCTGCCGTCCGACGCACAGGATCGCGCGGCTGCACCGCGAGCGGCGGGGCGTTCCGCCGGGTGAGCTGGCCGGAGAGCCGTTCGTCACCTTCGACCGCGGGCTGGCCGTGCGGCGCGAGATCGATCGGTTCCTGCGGCGCCACGAGGTCGACGTGACCGTCGCGGCAGAGTTCGACAACATCGAGAACATCAAGCAGGCAGTGGAGGACGGGGCCGGCATAGCGATCCTGCCGGCCCACACGGTGCGTCAGGAAGTGCGGCGGCGGGCGCTGGTGAGCGTGCCGCTCCGCCTGGCGGCCGACACCCCGCCGCTCATCCGCCCGCTGAGCATCGTGCACCGCCGCAAGCGCCGCCTGAATCCGGCGGTAACGGAATTCATCAAGCTCCTGTGCAATGGAGTGGAGCCGGCGCGCCCCGTCAGGCGCGCCCTGGAAACGGTATGAGCAGATTGAATGTGGCGCCGCAGGGTCTCTACGACCCCGGCCAGGAGCACGACTCGTGCGGCGTGGGCTTCGTCGTCGACATCAAGGGCCGCCGCTCGCACCGGATAGTGGAGCAGGCGCTGGAGGTGGTCATCAACCTCCTCCACCGCGGCGCGTGCGGCTGCGAGACGAACACCGGCGACGGCGCCGGCATGCTGCTGCAACTGCCGCACCGGTTCCTGCGCAAGGAGGCCGGCCGGCTCGGCATCGATCTTCCCGAGCCGGGCGCGTACGGCGCCGGCATGGTGTTCCTGCCGCGCGACCGCGCACAACGCGCCGAGGTCGAGACGCTGTTCGAGCGCATCGTCGCCGAGGAAGGCCAGCAGGTGCTCGGCTGGCGCACAGTCCCCACGGACGACTCCGCACTGGGCAACACGGCGCGCAGCGGCGAGCCGGTCATCCGGCAGATCCTGATCGGCCGCGGCGCGGCGCTGGCGGACCACGCCGACGCCCACGCCCGTTTCGAGCGCAAGCTGTACGTCATCCGCAAGCGGGTCGCGCGCGCCGTCGAGCAGTCGACCGTACCCGAGCGGCACCTGTTCTACGTCGCCAGCCTGTCGTCGAACACCATCGTCTACAAGGGCATGCTGATCGCCGACCAGGTGGAAGGGATGTTCCCCGACCTGGCGGATCCGGACGTGGAGTCGGCGCTGGCGCTCGTGCACCAGCGGTTCTCGACCAACACGTTCCCGTCGTGGCCGCTCGCCCACCCGTACCGCTACATCGCGCACAACGGCGAGATCAACACGCTGCGGGGCAACATCAACTGGATGCGCGCGCGCGAGGCGCTGTGCCGGTCGGACCTGTTCGGCGACGACCTCGGCAAGCTGTTCCCGCTGATTCGGGAGGGCCAGAGCGACACGGCGACCTTCGACAACGTGCTCGAGTTCCTCGTGCTCACCGGCCGGCCGCTCGCGCACGCCGTGCTGATGATGATTCCCGAGCCGTGGTGCAACCACGAGTCGATGAGCCCCGAGCGCAAGGCGTTCTACCAGTACCACGCGTCGCTCATGGAGCCGTGGGACGGGCCGGCGTCCATCGCGTTCACCGACGGCACCGTGATCGGCGCCGTGCTGGACCGCAACGGCCTGCGCCCCTCGCGCTACTACGTCACGAAGGACGACATGGTGATCATGGCGTCCGAGGTCGGCGTGCTCGACGTGCCGCCGGAGAACGTCCTGGTGAAGGAGCGGCTCCACCCGGGCCGCATCTTCCTGGTCGATACCGCGCAGGGCCGCATCATCGACGACGAGGAGATCAAGGCGGGCCTCGCCGCGGAGCATCCGTACGGCGCGTGGCTGGAGCGCGAGCTCGTGCACCTGCGCGACCTGCCGCCGGCCGCCGGCGAGCCGGTGCCGGAGCACGACGTGATCCGCCGCCGGCAGCGCGCCTTCGGCTACACCGAGGAGGATCTGCGGATCCTCGTCGGCCCGATGGCCGAGCGCGGCGTGGAGCCGACCGGCTCCATGGGCACGGACACCTCCCTCGCGGTGCTGTCCGACCGCTCGCGGCTGTTGTACGACTACTTCAAGCAGTTGTTCGCCCAGGTCACCAATCCGCCGCTCGACGCCATCCGCGAGGAGCTGGTGACCGACATGACCTCGACGCTCGGGTCCGAGCGCAACCTGCTCGACCCGGAGCCGGCGTCGTGCCACCACGTGCGGATCGACGACCCGGTCATCGACAACCACGAGCTGGCGACGCTGCGGGCGATGTCCGATCCGGCGTTCCGCTCGGTGACGCTGCCGATGTTGTTCTCGGCGGCCGACGGCGCCGCCGGCCTGGAGCGGGCCATGGACGAGCTGCGCCGGCAGGCCAGCGCGGCCGTCGCCGCCGGCTGCAGCCTGATCGTGCTGACCGACCGCGGCATCGACCGCGATCACGCCCCGATCCCCAGCCTGCTGGCCACGGCCGGCGTGCACCACCACCTGGTGCGCGAGGGGACGCGCACCCGCTGCTCGCTGATCGTCGAGTCGGGCGAGGCGCGCGAGGTGCACCACATGGCGCTGCTGCTGGGGTACGGCGCCGGCGCCATCAACCCCTACCTCGCCTTCGAGACGCTGCAGGACATGGTGAACGAGGGGCAGCTCGCGGCCGACGACTTCGAGACGGCCGTGCGGGCATACATCAAGGCGTGCACCAAGGGCGTGCTGAAGGTGATGTCCAAGATGGGCATCTCCACGCTGCAGAGCTACCGCGGCGCGCAGATCTTCGAGGCGGTCGGACTCGACAAGGCGTTCGTCGACCGCTACTTCACCTGGACCGCCTCGCGCGTCGGCGGCATAGGCATCGACACCGTGGCGGACGAGACGATCCGCCGCCACCGCCAGGGCTATCCGCGGCGCGGCACGCTCGACGGACAGCTCGACACCGGCGGCGAGTACCAGTGGCGGCGGGATGGCGAGTACCACCTGTTCAACCCGGACACCGTCTTCAAGCTGCAGCACGCCTCGCGCAGCGGCCAGTTCTCCATCTACCGGGAGTACGCGGAGCTGGTGAACGATCAGAGCCGCAAGCGCGCCACGCTGCGCGGCCTGTTCAAGCTGCGGCCGGCAGACGAGGCGATTTCCATCGACGAGGTCGAGCCGGCCGAGAACATCCTGAAGCGGTTCGCGACCGGCGCCATGTCGTACGGCTCCATCAGCCGGGAGGCGCACGAGACGCTGGCCATCGCGATGAACCGGCTCGGCGGCAAGTCGAATACCGGCGAGGGCGGCGAGGATCCCGGGCGCTACACGCCCGACCCGAACGGCGACCTGCGGCGCAGCGCGGTCAAGCAGGTGGCCTCCGGACGCTTCGGGGTCACCAGCGAGTACCTGGTCAACTCGGACGACATCCAGATCAAGATGGCGCAGGGCGCGAAGCCCGGCGAGGGCGGACAGCTCCCGGGGTTCAAGGTGTACCCGTGGATAGCCAAGGTGCGCTATTCGACGCCCGGCGTGGGCCTGATCTCGCCGCCGCCGCACCACGACATCTACTCCATCGAAGACCTGGCGCAGCTCATCCACGACCTGAAGAACGCCAACCGGCACGCCCGCATCCACGTGAAGCTGGTGGCCGAGGTGGGCGTCGGCACCGTGGCTGCCGGCGTCTCGAAGGCGCACTCGGACGTGGTGCTGATTTCGGGTCACGACGGCGGGACGGGCGCGTCGCCGCAGACGAGCATCAAGCACGCCGGCGTCCCGTGGGAGCTCGGCCTGGCCGAGACGCAGCAGGTGCTGGTGCTCAACGACCTGCGGGACCGCATCGTGGTGCAGGTCGACGGGCAGATGAAGACCGGCCGCGACGTCGTCATCGCCGCCCTGCTGGGCGCGGAGGAGTACGGCTTCTCCACCGCTCCGCTGGTCGTCACCGGCTGCATCATGATGCGGGTCTGCCATCTCGACACCTGTCCGGTGGGCGTGGCCACGCAGAATCCGGAGCTGCGCAAGCGCTTCAACGGCAAGCCGGAGTTCGTCGAGAACTACTTCCGGTTCGTGGCCGAAGAGGTGCGCGAGCTGATGGCGGAGATGGGCTTCCGCACGCTCGACGAGATGATCGGCCGCTCGGACCGTCTGGACGTCGAGGCGGCGGTCGCGCACTGGAAGGCGAAGGGGCTGGACCTGTCGTCGATCCTGCACCAGCCCGACGTCCCGCCGACGGTCGGCCGCTACTGCGTGCGCGAGCAGGACCACGGCCTCGACAAGGCGCTCGACAACGAGCTCATCCGGCAGGCGCAGGACGCGCTCGAGAACGGCACGCCGGTCGAGTTCGCGTCGCCCATCCGCAACATCAACCGCACGGTCGGCACCATGCTCGGCGCCGAGCTGACGCGCCGCTGGGGCGGCGGCGGCCTGCCCGACGACACGATCCGGATCCGGTTCACCGGCACGGCCGGCCAGAGCTTCGGCGCGTTTGTCCCGCACGGCATCTCGATGACCATCGAGGGGGACGCGAACGACTACTTCGGCAAGGGACTGTCGGGCGGGCGGCTCGTGATCTACCCGCCCCGGCAGTCGCCGTTCGTGCCGGAGGAGAACATCATCATCGGCAACGTCGCGCTGTACGGCGCGACCGGCGGCGCGCTGTTCGCGCGCGGCGTCGCGGGCGAGCGGTTCTGCGTGCGCAACAGCGGCGCGCACGCCGTGGTCGAGGGCATCGGCGACCACGGCTGCGAGTACATGACCGGCGGCCGGGCCGTGATCCTCGGCCGCACCGGCCGGAACTTCGCGGCCGGCATGAGCGGCGGCGTGGCGTACGTCCTGGATGTCGCGGGCGACTTCGAGCGCCGCTGCAATCCCGGCATGGTCGACCTCGAAACCCTGACGGACGAGGACGCCGCGTTCGTGCGGCAGCTCGTCGGCCGGCACGTCGAGCTGACCGGGAGCACGCCTGGCCGCCAGGTGCTCGACGACTGGGATGCTTTCCGCGCGCGCTTCGTCAAGGTAATGCCGCGCGACTACAAGCGCGTGCTGGCGGCGGAAGCGCGGGCGCGCGCGGAATCGCGGGAGCCGGCGTTCGCCGAGCTGATCGGCGCCGCAGGCTGATACATGGGCAAACTCAAGGGATTTCTCGAAATCGAGCGCCAGAAGCCGCCGGCGCGGCCGGTGGACGAGCGGCTGCGCGACTGGCAGGAGGTGTATCTGCTGCATTCCACGCCGGACCTCCAGGCGCAGGGCGCCCGCTGCATGGACTGCGGCATTCCGTTCTGCCACCAGGGCTGCCCCCTGGGCAACCTGATTCCGGACTGGAACGACCTGACCTACCGCGCCAAGTGGCGCGAGGCGATCGACCGCCTCCACAAGACCAACAACTTCCCCGAGTGGACCGGCCGGCTCTGCCCCGCCCCGTGCGAAGGCTCGTGCGTGCTGGCTATCGACGACGAGTCGGTGACCATCAAGGCGATCGAGCTCTCGACCGTCGAGCGCGCCTTCGACGAAGGCTGGATCAGCGCGTCTCCGCCCGAGTCGCGCACCGGCAGGAGCGTGGCCGTCGTCGGCTCCGGACCGGCCGGACTGGCCGCGGCCGACCAGCTCAACCGGGCGGGCCACACGGTCACCGTCTTCGAGAAGTCGGACCGCATCGGCGGCCTGCTGCGCTACGGCATACCCGAATTCAAGATGGAGAAGCGGTTCCTCCAACGCCGCCTCGACATCATGGAGGCCGAGGGCGTCCGCTACCGGACCGGCGTCAACGTGGGCGTCGACGTGCCGGCGCAGCAGTTGCGCGCCGAGCACGACGCGGTGCTGCTCGCGGGCGGCGCGGGCTGGCCGCGCGACCTGGAGGTGCCCGGCCGCGAGCTCGAGGGCATCCATTTCGCAATGGAGTACCTGACGCAGCAGAACCATATCTGCGAGGGCGACGCGGTTCCCGCCGAGGAGCAGATATCGGCCGCCGGCAAGCGCGTGGTCATCATCGGCGGCGGCGACACCGGCGCGGACTGCCTCGGCACGGTCCACCGCCAGGGGGCGCTGTCGGTGGCGCAGTTCGAGCTGCTGCCCCGCCCGCCGGACGAACGCGCCGACACCAACCCGTGGCCCACGTGGCCCAACATCTTCCGGGTCTCGGCGGCCCACGAAGAGGGCGGCGAGCGGGTGTACGCGGTGTCCACCCAGCGTTTCTCGGGGAACGCCGAGGGGCGCGTGAAGTCACTGCACGCGCACAAGGTGAACATGCGCCTGGGCAACGGCCGCCCGACGTTCGAGCCCGTGCCGGACAGTGATTTCGAGATGCCGGTCGATCTGGTGTTGCTGGCCATGGGCTTCCTCGGGCCGGAGCGGCCCGGGATGCTGGAGGAGCTGGGCGTGAAGCTGACGCCGAGGGGCAACGTGTGGCGCGACGAGACCTGGATGACGAGCGTGCCCGGCGTATTCACCGCGGGCGACATGCAGCGGGGGCAGTCGCTGATCGTCTGGGCGATAGCCGAGGGGCGCAGCGCCGCCCGCGGCATCGACGCGTTCCTGATGGGCTCGTCGGACCTGCCCGCGCCCGTGTAGCGCGCGAACTACCGAGACGGTGGCGAAGACCATCCCCTCGCCCGAGCAGGAGCCGCTGGCGCTGCTGGCCGACGTCAACGCGGCCCTCGTCGAGACGCAGAACATCCGCGCCGGACTGCAGCGCGCGCTGCAGATCCTGGCGCAGCGGCGGCGGGTGCTGCAGGCGTCCGTCGTCCTGAAGACCCCCGACTCCAGCCGGCTGCAGGTGGCGGCGTCCGAGGGGTTGAGCCTCGAAGGACAGCGCGCCACCTGGGCCGTCGGTGAAGGCGTCACCGGGCAGGTCGTGCAGGCCGGACGGCCCGTCATCATCCCGCAGATCAGCCAGGAGCCGACCTTCCTCCACCGCACCGGCCGGCGCCGCCGCAACGGGCGTTCGGACACGAGCTTCATGTGCGTGCCGATCCCGGACGGGCGCGAATCGATGGGCGCGTTCAACGTGGACCTGGCTTTCGAGAAGAATCGCGACTACCAGCGCGATCTCCGCCTCTTCCAGGTGATTGCGACCATGTTCGCCCAGGCCATCCGGCTCAGGCAGCTCGTCGAGGCGGAGCGGCAGCGGCTGCTCGACGAGAACGCCCACCTGAAGGAGGAGCTGAAGGAGCGCTACGACTTCTCGCACATCATCGGCACCAGCGGGCCGATGCGGCAGGTGTTCGAGCAGATCACGCGCGTCGCGTCGACCAGCACGACGGTGCTCATACGCGGCGAGTCGGGCACCGGCAAGGAGCTGATCGCGCACGCCATCCACTACAGCTCGACCCGCGCCAAGAAGCCGTTCGTGAAGGTGAGTTGCGGGGCCCTCCCCGATTCACTGATCGAGTCGGAGCTGTTCGGCTACGAGCGCGGCGCCTTCACCGGCGCCCAGGCGCGCAAGAAGGGCCGCTTCGAGCTGGCCCACGGCGGGACGCTGTTCCTGGACGAGATCGGCGACATCAACCCTTCGACCCAGGTGAAGCTGTTGCGCGTGCTGCAGGAGAAGGAGTTCGAGCGGTTGGGCGGGGTCGAACCCATCCAGACCGATGTGCGCCTGGTGGCGGCGACCAACAGCGACCTCGAGAAGGCCATCGCCGCCAACACGTTCCGCGACGACCTGTACTACCGGCTGAACGTGTTCACGATCTTCGTACCGCCGCTGCGCGAGCGCAAGACCGACATCCTGCTGCTGGCAGACCACTTCCTCGAGAAGCACTCCGCCGAGCACGGCCGCAGCGTGAAGCGCATCTCCACGCCGGCCATCGACATGCTGATGGCCTACCACTGGCCGGGCAACGTCCGCGAGCTGCAGAACATCATCGAACGCGCCGTGCTCATCTGCGACTCCAGCGTCGTCCACGGGCACCACCTGCCGCCGACGCTGCAGACCGGCGAGGCGTCCGGCACCGTCGCCAACCAGTCGCTGTCCGAGGCCGTGGCGGCGTACGAGAAGGACCTGATCCAGGACGCCCTCAAGACCGCCCGCGGCAACCGCGTGAAGGCGGCCAAGCTGCTCGACTCCACGCAGCGCATCATCAGCTACAAGGTCAGGAAGTACGGCATCGACTGCCGGCGCTTTCGGTCCTGACCAAATTCCGACGATTTTGTAGCTTTAAAGCGGCGCCCGACATCTACGTCGATTTGCGCCGACTCAACCGCCGCGTGTACACGGGTCGCACGTTCCGGATCCTGCCGCCGGCGGACGACGATTGAATTTCTGCCGTATTTTCGGGCTCCGAAACAGCATTGTCGCAACGACATTAACGTCTACCGCAGCAACATCCGTACATTTTCGTTGAATTTTGTATCCCGCGCGGCCGCTCCCCGGAGGTCTTTTCCCGCCTGAATCCATGCACATTGTTGATCTTTTTGCCGCGCCGAATATTGGCACGCAACTTGCTTCATACACCCCGAAGGCGACGGCACGAACGCAGCTTGGCAGTGCAGCGAACGGCGCAACGCCAGGACGACGGTTGAATCAGGAAGGGGACGGCGACATGAAACTGATCACGGCAATCATCAAGCCCCACATGTTGGATGAGGTGCGGAACGCCCTGTCGAAGTCGGGCGTTCAGGGACTGACCGTCACGGAGGTGCGGGGGTTCGGGCGCCAGAAGGGACACACCGAGATATACCGGGGCGCCGAGTATTCGGTCGACTTCGTCCCCAAGATCAAGGTCGAGGTCGTGGTCGACGACGAGCAGGTCGAGAGCCTGGTAGCGACGATCGGCGACTCGGCGCGCACGGGCGAGATCGGCGACGGGAAGATCTTCGTCAGCGACATGGGCGAAGCCGTGCGCATCAGAACCGGCGAAGCCGGCGTGGCGGCGCTCTAGCGCTGCGTAACCGCATCAGGAAGGTCGAGGAACTCACTATGAAACCAAGCTACGGAAGCTCAGTCGTCCGCCACGCCAGCCTAGCGCTCCTGTTTCTGCTGCTGGCGCCGTACGCCGCGTACGCGCAGGACGGGCCGTCCTCGGAGATGTTCACCGTCAACAACACGTGGATGCTGGTGGCCACGTTCCTGGTGTTCATCATGCACCTCGGTTTCGCCTGCCTCGAATCGGGCATGACGCAGGCGAAGAACACCGTCAACATCCTGTTCAAGAACACGTCGGTCATCTCCATCGGGCTGATCACGTACGCCTTCGTCGGGTTCAACCTGATGTACCCCGGCGACTTCTCGATCGGCCAGTTCTTCGGCTTCGCCGGAGTCGGCCTCGACCCGGGCGCCGAGGGCAACACGGTGGCGTACGCCGACGGCGCCTACACGTACTGGACCGACTTCATCTTCCAGGCGATGTTCGCGGCGACGGCGGCCACCATCGTCTCCGGCGCCGTTGCCGAGCGGATCAAGCTCGGCTCGTTCCTCGCCTTCACGACGCTCTACGTGGCGCTGATCTATCCGATCGCCGGCTCGTGGAAGTGGGGCGGCGGCTGGCTCGACCAGATGGGCTTCTATGACTTCGCCGGGTCCACGCTGGTGCACTCGGTCGGCGGCTGGGGCGCCCTGGCCGGCGTCATCCTGCTCGGACCGCGGCTGGGCAAGTACGCCAACGGGCGGATCAAGGCGATCGCCGGGCACAACATGCCGCTGGCCACCATCGGCGTTTTCCTGCTGTGGCTCGGCTGGTTCGGATTCAACGGCGGCTCGGTGCTGAGCGCCGACCCCGAGCTGGTGTCGCTGGTGTTCGTCACCACGTCGCTGGCCGCGGCGGCCGGCGTGCTCGGCGCGATGGCGGCGTCCTGGGGCATCCAGCGCAAGCCTGACCTCACGATGATCCTCAACGGGTCGCTGGCCGGCCTGGTCGGCATCACCGCCGGCGCCGACGTCGTCAGCGTCAACGCGGCCATGCTGATCGGCTTCGTCGCCGGCCTCATCGTCGTCGCATCGGTCATCTTCATCGACCGCGCACATCTCGACGACCCGGTCGGCGCCATCTCGGTCCACCTCACGTGCGGCATCTGGGGCACGCTCGCGGTGGGCATCTTCAGCGCGGACCACTCCTTCGTGACCCAGTTGATCGGCGTGGCGGCGTACGGCGTGTTCTCCTTCGCCGCGGCGTTCATCATCTTCTACGGGGTCAAGGCGGCGGCGGGTCTGCGGGTCGGCGAGAACGAGGAACGCTCGGGTCTGGACGTCGGCGAGCACGGCATGGAGGCCTACAGCGGCTTTCGGCTGGTCGACTAGGAGTCAGTCAATGCAACACAACAAAGGGGGAGGGACCATGAACGGAACGACGAAAGCGAGTCGGATCACACGCGTGCTGCTGGCCGTCCTGGCGGTGGTGGCGCTTACCGCCGGAACGGCGTCGGCGCAGAACGAGGGCAGGGTATCGGTGGGGGCCGGCATCGACTTCGCCACCTCCTACTACTTCCGCGGCATCGTGCAGGAGACCAGCGGCTTCATCGCCCAGCCCTACCTGGAAGCCGGCCTGTCGCTCTACGAGGGCGACAACGGCAGCGTGTCGCTCGCGGCCGGAACGTGGAACAGCCTGCACTCGAGCACAGACGACGGTTTCGTCGGCGGGGGTGCACCCGGGATCTACTACGAGAACGACTTCTACGCGGGTCTCGGCTTCGGATTCGCCGGCGGCTGGGGCGCCGATGTCACCTACACGGCCTACATGAGCCCGCGCGGGAGCTGGGGCACCGTGAAGGAACTGGCGGTCGGCCTGAGTCATGACGACGTCATCGCTCCCTACATCACGCTGGCGTTCGAGATCGACGGCAGCGCCGCCGGCGACAACGAGGGCACCTACCTGGAGCTGGGTATCGAGCCGTCGCTGCCGCTAGACGACGCGCCGGTGAGCGTCTCGTTTCCGGTCGCCATCGGCCTGAGCCCGAGCGACTACTACGATCCGGGCGGCGTGAACGAGGCGTTCGGCTTCTTCAACGTCGGCGCGGCGCTGGGCGTGCCGCTCAGCGGCATCCCCGAGGAATGGGGCTCGTGGGAGTTCACCGCCGGCGTCCAGCTGCTGTTCTTCGGCGACGTGCTCAAGACCATCAACGGCAGTGACGACGGCGTCGAGCCCATCGCCATATTCGGGCTGAGCCTCGGGTACTAGCGCGGCTGCCGGGGGTTATCGAACACGGCCCCGAGTGGCACATAATCCTGATAAAATACGCGCCGGCCGGCCCGCTTGCCTGGGGGCCGGCCGGTGTACGGTACGGGTTCGTCCCATTCCCGCAACAGTTCGAGGCAGTAATCCGCGTCGCACCGAGACCGTTCGGACGCCCGGCCCACAAGGCGGGAACGTGACAATTGAGGAGGGGGACGGCGAGCAGCGGCGCAGTCGTCCCCCAGGCCGCGCAAGCCCCATCTATAGATGACACAACTGGCCGAATCGCCCACCGCGACCGATTCGCTGTCGGACATCCTGCGCGCGGCGCGCGATGAATTGCAGGCCGACACGCTGGCCGCGCGCGGGGGCAGCGAGAGCCTGGCGCGCTATTCCGGACAGGTCGACCGGATCGTGCGCCGGATCTACCGCACGGCGCGCGAAGAGACCGACGCGCCGGTGGCCGTCGTGGCCGTGGGCGGCTACGGCCGCCGGCAGTTGTGCCTGCACTCCGACGTCGACCTGCTGTTCCTGTTCGGCCGTTCGATCCGCGCCGCCGACGAGCGCTTCCTGAAGGCGATGCTGCATCCGCTGTGGGACCTGCGCTTCGACGTCGGGCATCACGTGCGGGAGATCGGGGACCTCGCAAAGGCCGACACCGACAACCCGGAGTACCTCGTCGCGCTGACCGACGCCCGCCTCCTCGACGGCGACGCCGGTCTGTTCGAGCGGCTCACCGAGGTGTGCCAGGGCGCCAAGCCAACCTGGGCCGACGCGATGCTGGCCGCGCTGCGCGACCTGACGGAGCAGCGGCAGACCCAGTTCAACCAGACGCTCTATCACCTGGAGCCCGACGTGAAGACCGGGCCGGGCGGGCTGCGCGACGTCTCGGCGGTGCGGATGATCCGGCGCCTGCGAAGACCGGCGGTGCGGCGGCTGTACATCCCCATGGGGCGCATCGACGAAGCCGAGGACTTCCTGCTGCGCATCCGTTCCATCGTGCACCTCAAGCGGAACCGCAACCTGAACGTGCTCACCTACGACCTGCAGGACGCCGCGGCCGGCCTGTTCGGATCGGAGACGGACAAGCTCGAGAAACAGGCCGAAGCGCTGATGAGCACCTATTTCCACCACGCCCGGATCGTCAACCGGGCGCTGGTCCGGTCCATCAAGGCGCTGGGCGGCGGATCGCGCGGCCAGGCGGTGGCGGTGTCCGAGGGTCTCGTGCGCCGCGACAAGGAGGTCTCGTTCACGGACGCCACGCGCGCGTCGCTGCAGCCGCATGCCTGGCTGCGGGCGTTCGAGGCGGCGCTCGACGAGGACTGCGCGGTGTCCGAGCAGGTGCTCACGTGCATCTACCGGCACGGCGACCGGTACGCCCCCGAGCGCTTCTTTCCGTCGACCGACCAGCTCGACGTGCTGCGGCGCGTCATGCGGCCGCGCGCCGGGCTCTACGCCCGGCTGTCGCAGATGCACGACTGCGGCCTGATCGGCCGCATGTTCCCGGAGTTCCACAAGGCCTACTGCCTGGTGATCCGCGATTCCTACCACAAGTACACGGTGGACGAGCACACGCTGCAGACCATCCGCAACCTGGAGGGTTTGTGCGCGCCCACCACCCGCAGCCGGCGCCGGTTCGCGGGCCTGCTGGCCGAGACGCCGGACACCGATCTGCTGACGCTGGCGCTGCTCTTCCACGACGTCGGCAAGTGGACGAACCGCAACCACGCCGAGGAAGGCGTGCGCATGGCGCTTGGCGCGCTGCGGCGCATCCGGATGCCCGAGGAAGACATCGCGACCATCGAATTCCTCATCCGCCACCACCTGCGGATGTCGACCGCGGCGTTCCGGCGCGATACGGCCGACCCCAATGTCGTGCAGCAGTTCGCGCGGCTCGTCGGCACCGAGCAGCGCCTGAAGCTGCTCTGCCTGCTGACGCTGGTCGACGTGGGCGCCGTCGGCCCGGACGTGATGACCCCGTGGAAGGAAGAGCTGCTGTGGCGCTTCTACGTCGACGCCTACAACCGGCTCACGCTCGGTTACGGCGACGACGTGATCGACACCGCGGCGGCCAGCCTTGCCGAGCTGCAGACGAGCCGGCCCGCGGACATCCCGCAAGGCGAGCTCGAAGCGTTCCTCGACGGGCTGCCCGAACGCTACCTGCGGCTGGTGGACGCGCCGCAGGTGTACGAGCACGTGCGGTTGTCGCGCGACCTCCATGCGTCGGACGTGCACTACACGCTGGAGCAGAAGCATTCCGCCTGGGAGCTGGCGGTCGTGTCCGGCGATCAGCCCGGCCTGTTCTCGAAGGTGTGCGGCGTGCTGTCCTACTTCGGCATGGACATCCTGCGCGGCCAGGCGATGACGAACCGCCAGGGACTGGCGGTCGACGTCTTCGAGTTCACCGACGGCGAGCGCTTCTTCGAGCTGAACCCGGAGGGCCGCGAGATGTTCACCGGGCTGCTCGCGGACATCGTGGCGGGCCGGAAGGACATCGACAAGATCCTGCTGCCGAAGCAGCGCGGCCTGAAGCGCCGCGGGCCGGCCCGCGTGCGGACCGTGGTGCACTTCGACAACGCGTATTCCGAGCGCTTCAGCATCCTGGAGGTCGTGGCCCAGGATGCGTGGGGCCTGCTCTACCGCATCAGCCGGGTCATCTCGAAACATGAGTGCGACATCGAATTCGTACTGATCTCCACCGGCACCGACCGCGCCGTGGACGTGTTCCATCTCACCAGGGGCGGCGCGAAGCTCGCGGCCGGCGAAGCCGCGGCGCTGCAGGAGGACCTGGAGTCGCTGCTGAAATCCTGACGGAACTCGAAGATGAAGCTGATCAAGGCGATTGTGCGGCCCAACCGGGTCGACGAAGTGAAGGATGCGTTGTCGGAGGTCGGAATCCCCGGCATGACGGTTTCCGAGGTGCGGGGCCACGGCCGCCAGCGCGGCCATCCCACCATCTATCGGGGGAGCGAGTATGAGATAAGTCTGCTGCCGAAGGTCGAAATCGAGGTGGTCCTGCCGGACGACCTCGTGGATGATGCCATCGACGCGATCATGAACGCGGCGCGGACCGGCGAGATCGGCGACGGCCGCGTGTTCGTCATCCCGATCGAGCAGGGCCGCATCATCCGCACCGGCGAACGCGATACCGTGTAATCCACTCAACCAACAAGGACAACAGGAGGAACTCGAATGACCACACAGGACGTCATGGCGCTGATCCAGGCCAAGGGAATCCAGGCGGTCGACCTGCGCTTCGTCGACATGCCCGGCCTCTGGCAGCACTTCACGATGTCGACGTCGGAATTCAACGAGGATGCGTTCGAGGAAGGCGTCGGATTCGACGGCTCCAGCATCCGCGGATTCCAGCAGATTCAGGAAAGCGACATGCTGCTCTTTCCGGATCCGTCGACCGCGTTCGTCGATCCGTTCGCCGCGGCGCCGACACTGGTCCTGATCTGCAACGTCAAGGACCCCGTCACCGGCGAGTCGTATTCGCGCGACCCGCGCTACATCGCGCAGAAGGCCGAGGCGTACCTGAAGTCGACCGGTATCGGCGACACCGCCTACTTCGGGCCCGAGCCGGAGTTCTTCATCCTCGACGACGTACGCTTCGGCCAGGGCTACAACCACGGCTTCTACTACATCGACGCGAAGGAAGGGTTCTGGAACGCCGGCAAGGAGGAGGATCCGAACCTCGGCTACAAGCCGCGCTACAAGGAGGGCTACTTCCCCGTGCCGCCGATGGACAGCCACCAGGACCTGCGCACGGAGATGATGCTCACGCTCGAATCGGTCGGCGTGGAGGTCGAGGTGCACCACCACGAGGTGGCCACGGCGGGTCAGGCCGAGATCGACATGCGCTTCGATTCGCTGGTGAGCATTGGCGACAAGCTGCTGAAGTACAAGTACGTCATCAAGAACGTCGCGCGCCGCCACGGCAAGACCGTGACGCTGATGCCGAAGCCCGTGTTCCAGGACAACGGGTCGGGCATGCACGTCCACCAGAGCATCTGGAAGGGCGGCTCGAACACGTTCTTCGAGGCCGGCACCTACGCCGACCTGAGCGACACGGCCCTGCACTACATCGGCGGCATCCTGAAGCACGCGCCGTCGCTGCTGGCGTTCTGCAATCCGACGACCAACTCGTACCGCCGGCTGGTGCCGGGCTACGAGGCGCCAATCAACCTGATCTACTCGCAGCGCAACCGCAGCGCCGCCGTGCGGATCCCGGCGTACTCGCGCAGCGAGAAGGCGAAGCGCATCGAGGCCCGCTTCCCCGATCCGACCTGCAACGGCTACCTGGCGTTCAGCGCGCTGCTGATGGCGGGCCTCGACGGCGTCCAGAACAAGATCACGCCGCCGGGACCGCTCGACAAGGACCTGTACGACCTGCCGCCGGAGGAGCACGCGCAGATCGCCAGCACGCCGGGCAGCCTGGCCGAGGTGCTCGACAAGCTGGAGGAAGACCACGACTTCCTGCTGAAGGGCGACGTGTTCACGCCGGACGTGATCGAAGGCTGGATCGCCTACAAGCGCGAGAACGAGGTGGATGCGATACGCCTGCGGCCGCACCCGTGGGAGTTCGCGCTCTACTTCGACATCTAGTCGCGTAGTCGCGCAGCACGACCGAGGCGCCGGCGGCAGCCCGTCTGCCGCCGGCGCCTCGGCGTACACCCTGATAGGCAATGCCCACGCCGCGAGACCTGTTCCTGTCGCGGGATCTCACGGAGGCCGAGGCCCACGGGTATCTCGCGGCGCTCGGATTCCGGGACCCCGCGACCGCCGACGAGTTGTTGCAGCAGCTTGCCGACGACCTGCCGACCCGGCTGGCGCTGGGCGAGCTCGCCGACCTGCTGATCGAGACGCTCACCGAAGCGGCGGACCCCGATGCCGCGGTTGCCGGATTCTGCCGCTACGTCGCCAACCGCTTCCCGAAGAGCTCGTTCATCGGCTACCTGCAGGACGATCCCCGCACGCTGCAGATCCTGACCGCGCTGCTGGGGGCTTCGCCCCTGCTGGGCGACATCCTCATCCGCAATCCGGAGCACCTCCACTGGCTGCACCGCGAGCTCGACTGCCCGCCCCCGGACCTGGACGACTACCAGGCCGAGTTGAACCAGTTGCTGGCGCAGGACACGGACGTCGACCACCGGCTCGACATGCTCAGGCGGTTTCAGCGCCGCGAAACGCTGCGCATCGCGGGCAGAGACCTGCTGGAAAAGGACACGCTGCGCTCGACCACCGAGCAACTCTCCAACCTCGCCGACGTGCTGACCGACGGCGTGCTGCGGGCGGCGCGCACGGCGGCGGACGAGGCGGGCGGCGCGGCGCACGGATCATTCGCCGTCATCGGCCTGGGTCGGCTGGGCGGCCGCGAGCTCAGCTACAACCCGAATATCCAGCTTGCCTGCCTCTACGATCCGGACGACCCGGCCGACGCCGCGGCCGGCGTTCACTTCCGGCAACTGGCGCAGCAACTGACGGCGGGCCTTTCGGAAACAGCCGGCGCCGGGTACTTGTACCGCGTCGAGCGCGGGCTGCGGCCTCCGGACTCGCAGGCGGGCGACGCCCTCTCCCTCGAACAGGGCATCCGCTGCTGCGAGCGAGCCGCCGGGACCGATGAACGGCTCGCGCTGATCAACATGCGGCCCATCGCGGGCGATCCGGCGCTGGCCAGGCGGTTCCTGGAGCGGGTCGAGCCAATCGTCTTCGGCGCTCGTCCGGATCCGACCACCATCGACGCGCCGGCCGGCGGAACGGCCCGCGGCGGACCGCCGGACGCCGTCCGTGAAGAAGACGCGCGCAACGTCCGTAGCGGGCCGGGCGGCAGCCGCGACGTGGAGCTGCTCACCCAGCGCCTGCAACTGGTCCACGGCGCGGGGCACCCCGACCTGCAGGACGCGAACACGCTGGCGGCGCTGGCGCAACTGGCCGCGAGCGGGCTGCTTGCCGCAACCGTGGCCGAACCGCTGGCGGAGGCCTACAGCTTCCTGCGCAGGCTGGAGCACCGGCTGCAGATCGGCGGCGACGGCCAGACCGCGGTGCTGCCGGCGGACGCCGCCGAGATGGCAATCGCAGCCAGACGCATGGGCTTCGCCGCCGCGGCCGACCTCGAGGCCGCGCTCGCGAAGCATTGCAGCGTGGTGCAGCAATGCGGTTCGAGTCTATCCGGCCGCGCCCCCGGTGATACGGTATGATGGCCTGCTGCGCTGCACTCGATGCGGCACACAGAGACGAATGAGTTTGCGCATCCTGATAGTGGGCTACGGCCGCATGGGCAAGGCGGTCGAGCGGCTGTGCGATTCGTACGGCTGCGAGGTGGTCGAGCGGCTCGACATCCACAACAACGCGGCCGGCGAAGGCATCGACGCGGCGCGCCTGCCGGCCGCCGACGTGGCCATCGACTTCTCGACGGCCGACGCCCTGCTCACCAACCTGCCGCGCCTGGCCGCCATCGGCATGAACGCCGTAGTGGGTACGACCGGCTGGAACGCGCATGAAGAGCGCATGAAGGCGCTCGTGGCGGACTCCGGCATAGGCGTGGTCGCCGCGGCGAACTTCTCGCTCGGCGTGAACGTGTTCCAGGTCATTGCCGAGCGCGCGGCGCAACTGCTGCAGCCGCTCGACGAGTTCGGGGCATGGATCCACGAAACGCACCACGCCGCGAAGATCGACGCGCCGTCGGGCACGGCGCTCGCGCTGCGGGACGGCATGCGGCGGTCCGGGTACGAGGCGGCCATCGACATGGCGTCGACCCGCGCCGGATCGTGCCCCGGCACGCATACCGTGGGCTTCGACGGCCCGTTCGAGGCGCTGTCGCTGACGCATGCAACGCGCGACCGGGCCACGTTCGCGCACGGGGCCATCGCCGCCGCGCGCTGGGTGCACGGCAAGCGCGGCTGGTTCACGATGCGCGACGTCCTGGGACTGGAGCCGTAGGCCATGGACGCACCCTGGCGCGGCTGTGGCACGGCGCTCGTCACGCCGTTCACCGCCACCGGCGAACTGGACGAAGCGGCCGTCCGGCGGCTGGCCCGGCGGCAGATCGACGCCGGCGTCCACTTCCTCGTGCCGTGCGGAACCACCGGCGAGAGCCCGACCCTCACGCACGCCGAGAAGCTGCGCGTGGTGGAGATCGTGGTCGACGAAGCCGGCGGCGGCGTGCCGGTGCTGGCGGGGGCCGGCGGCTACGACACGCGCTCGACCGCGGCGCTGGCGCGCGAGCTGGCGGCGCTCGGCGCGGACGGCCTGCTGTCGGTGACGCCGTACTACAACAAGCCGACCCAGGAAGGCCTGTACCGGCATTTCCGGACCATCGCCGACAGCGTCGATCGCCCGCTCGTCCTGTACAACGTACCGAGCCGGACCGGCTGCAACATCAAGCCGCCGACGCTCCTGCGCCTGGCGGCGGCAGGCAACATCGCCGGGGTCAAGGAGGCGTCGGGCGATCTCGCGCAGATGTGCGAGATCTGCCGCACGGCGCCCGGCGACTTCGCGGTGCTGTCCGGGGACGACGCCTTCACGCTCGCGCTGCTGGCGCTCGGCGGCCGCGGCGTGATCTCCGTGGCCGCAAACGAGGCCCCGGCCGCGATGGCGCAACTGGTCGAGCTGGGCGAGAGCGGCGATTTCGCCGGCGCGCGCGCGGTGCACGAACGGCTGCTGCCGCTGATGCAGGTGAACTTCATCGAGTCCAACCCGATCCCGGTCAAGGCCGCCATGGAGGCGATGGGCCTCGCGCCGGCGCACTACCGGCTGCCGTTGTCGCCGCCCGCGCCGGCGGCGCGGGAGCGCATCGCCGCCGTGCTCGCCGCGCTGGGCATGGCCGCCGGCACGGGGGACACCGAAACGGCGGGAGGATCGTGAGCAGCGGGCGGACGGCGGAACTGGCGGAGGAGATTCGGCAGCTCTCGGCGCAGGCGGACGGCGGCGGCCGGCAGCGGGCACGTGCTGCATTCGACCGGCTGCGGGCCGAGTTGTCGGCCGGCCGCGTGCGCGCCGCCGAGCCGGACCCGGAGGCGCCGACCGGCTGGCGCGTCAATGCCTGGGTCAAGCAGGGCATCCTGCTCGGCTTTCGCTCCGGCGACATCGCCCCCTACCCTGCAGCCAGCGCCGATCAGCCGTTTCTCGACAAGGACACGCTGCCGCTCAAGCGCCTCGACGGCGCGTCGAAGGTGCGGCTCGTACCGGGCGGCTCCTCGATCCGGGACGGGGCGTACATCGGCGAGGGCGTGATCTGCATGCCGCCGATGTACGTCAACATCGGCGCCTACGTGGGCGACGGCAGCCTGATCGACTCGCACGCCCTCGTGGGGTCGTGCGCGCAGGTCGGCAGCCGCGTGCACGTCAGCGCCGCGGCGCAGATCGGCGGCGTCCTGGAGCCGGTCGGCGCGCTGCCGGTCATCGTGGAGGACGACGTGCTGGTCGGCGGCAACACCGGCCTGTACGAAGGGGCCGTCGTGCGGCGGCGGGCCGTCATCGCCGCGGGCACCGTGCTGACCGGTTCGACGCCGGTCTACGACCTGCCCAACCGGCGCCTGATCAGGCCCGACCCGGGGCAGCCGGTCGTCATCCCCGAGGGCGCGGTCGTCGTGCCCGGGGCGCGCGCCGTGACCGCGCCTGCGGGCCGGGAATGGGGCCTGTCGCTCGCCACGCCGGTCATCGTGAAATACCGCGACGACCGCACCGACACGCGCACCGGACTAGAGGCATGGCTGCGGTAGATCTCGTCCGCGTCGCGCGCACGCTGATCGACATCGACTCGACGACCGGCAAGGAGGCCGACGCCGCCGGGTGGGTGGCGCGCTGGCTGCGCAGGCGCGGCTACGACGTCGTGGAGCAGCCGGTGACGGCCCGGCGCTTCAACGTGTACGCCACGCTCGATCCGCCCGAGGTGGTGCTGTCGACGCACATCGACTGCGTGCCCCCGTTCTTTTCGAGCCGCGAGGAGAACGGCTGCCTCTACGGCCGCGGCGCCTGCGATGCGAAGGGGATCCTGGCCGCGCAGATGGCGGCGCTGGAGCGGCTGCGCGACAGCGGCGAGCGCCGGGTGGGACTGCTCGTCGTCGTCGGCGAGGAGCGCGGCAGCCACGGCGCCCGCGCCGCCAACAAGCGCGCGCCGGGCTCGCGCTACCTCATCAACGGCGAGCCGACCGACAACCGCCTGGCCACGGCCACCAAGGGCGTCTACCGGGTCCGGCTCTCCACGTCCGGACGGGCGGCGCACTCGGCCTATCCGGAGCTCGGCGAGTCCGCCGTGGAGAAGCTCGTCGACGCGCTCGTCGCGCTGCGGAGTCTCGATCTGCCCGTCGATCCCGTGCTGGGAGACACGACCTACACCGTAGGGATGCTGTCCGGCGGCGTGGCGCCCAACGTCGTGCCGCCCGCGGCCGAGGCGGACGTCAACTTCCGCACCGTGGGGCCCGCGGAGCGCCTGCGCGAGCGGCTCGACCTGCTCCCGGGCGCCGTCTCCATCGACGACGTCGTGATAGTGCCGCCCGTGCGGCTGACGACCGTGCCCGGCTTCGATACCGCGGTCTTCTCGTTCACGACCGACATCCCGTTCCTCGACGCCTGGGGCAAGCCGCTGCTGCTGGGTCCCGGCTCCGTGCACGTGGCCCACAGCGCGGAGGAGCACGTGAAGGTCGACGAGCTGGTGCGCTCGGTCGATCTGTACGAGAAGCTCGCCCGGGAGCTGCTGGCGGGTGACGGCTGATAGCATGAGCCGATGCCGCTGCTCGACGGCCACGAAGAACCTCCGCGCACGAGCCGCCGCTGGCCGTACTGGCTGATCGCGGTCGTGCTTGCGGCGGTGGCGGCCTGGCTGCTGGCG
>JAJEEU010000062.1 GCA_022820825.1 Vicinamibacteria bacterium | reverse complement strand
CGGACGAAGAGGTTTCCGCCGTCGCGGTTTGTCCCTGCAGCGCGGCCTATACGCACTCAAGCCGGGATGCGCTCGACGCGGCGCCCGTCAGGCCGAAGCGCGCCGGACGGATTGCGCCGCCGCTGACCTCCAGCGCCGCGGCCACGCCGACGATGGCGAAGCGCGACGCGCGCTGGTGCAGCTTGGCGTACGCCGACGCCCGCGCCGGGGCGAAAGTCACCCTGGCGAGAATCTCCTCCTCGCCCAGGTCCACCGTGAAGACGTCCTGGAAGAAGTCGCTCGCCTTCACGACCCGCCAGCCGCCCGGCCCCTTCAGGTGGATGTCCGCATCCACCGCCAGCATGGCGGCGGGGTAGTCCGCGGCGGGGTCGGCGTGCGCCAGGCTGCCGCCCAGCGTGCCCCGGTTGCGGACCTGCGGGTCGCCGATGACGGCGGCGGTGTCGGCCACCACCGGGCAGCGCTCCCGCAGCAGGTCGGACGTCGCGACGTCGTGGTGCGTGGTGCCGGCGCCGACCTCGATGACGCCGCCGGACTCGCGGACCCCGGCCAGGCCCGGAATGTGGGCGATGTCGATGAGCACCGCCGGCTCGCTGAGGCGCAGCTTCATCAGCGGCACCAGGCTGTGCCCGCCCGCGATGAGCTTGCCGGCGCCGCCGGCGGCCTGCAGCCGGGCGATGGCGTCGTCGAGCGACGCCGCCCGCGCGTATTCGAATGCGGCTGGAATCACGCGTTTCCTCCATGAATGATGCGCCACAGCTTTTCGGGCCGCAGCAGCATGTCGATGTGTCGTACCCCGAATCCGCCCAGCGCGTCCACGGCCGCCGAGACGATGCACGGCGTCGATCCGATCGTGCCCGCTTCCCCGACCCCCTTCGCGCCCAGCGGGTTGACCGGGGTGGGCGTCACGGTGTTGTCGAGCTCGAAGCGCGGGAAATCGGTGGCGCGGGGAATGGCGTAGTCCATGAGCGAGCCGGTCAGCGGCTGGCCGTCGTCCCCGTACACCACCTCTTCGACCAGCGCCTGGCCGATGCCCTGGGTGAGCCCGCCGTGAATCTGGCCCTCGACGATCAACGGATTGATCAGATTGCCCGCGTCGTCGACCGCCACCATCCGCAGCAGGCGCGGCTCGCCGGTGTCGCGGTCCACTTCCAGCAGCGCGATATGGCAGCCGAACGGGTAGGTGTTGTTGGGCGGCTCGAAAAACGCTTCCTCGCTCAGTCCGGGCTCGAGACCGGCGGGCAGCTTGACCGGGCGGTGCGCGTACGCCGCCACCTCGGCGAACGTCTTGCCGGCCGCGGGCGCGCCCGCCACGGCGATGCGGCCGTTCTCGAAGACGAGATCGCCCTCGTGGGCCTCGAGCAGCGCGGCGGCGAACTTCGCCATCTTGGTCTTCACCTTGCCGCCGGCCAGGTGCAGCGCCGCGCCGCCCACCGCCTGCGAGCGGCTGCCGAACGTCCCGATGCCCTGCTTCACAACGGCCGTGTCGCCGTGGTGGATGCGGATGTGCTCCAGCGGCACGCCGAACTGGTCGGCGAGCATCTGCGCGAACGTCGTCTCGTTGCCCTGCCCGTGCGGCGATACGCCGGTGGTGGCGCTGATCCGGCCGTCGCGCTCCACGGTGACCTGCGAGTACTCCCAGCCGCCGTTCGGGAGCCGGGCGGACGGGCCGAGGCCGCAGATCTCGACGTACATCGACAGTCCCAGGCCGACCAGCCGGCCATCCGCCCTCGCCGCGTCGCGCTCGGCCTTGAGCTGCTCCCAGCCGGCCTTCTCCAGCGCGCGGTCGAGCGCCTTCTCGTAGTCGCCCGAATCGTAGAGCGCACCCACCTGCGTCTTGTAGGGGAACTGGTGCGGCTGGATGAAGTTCCTGCGGCGCAGCTCCGCCGGGTCCATGCCGATCTCGCGCGCGAGCATGTCCATGGCCCGCTCGACGAAGTAGGCCGCCTCCGGACGGCCGGCGCCGCGGTAGGCGTCGGTCGGGGTCTTGTTGGTGAAGACCTCCGTGAGCGTGGCCCGGACGACCGGAAACGCATACGTGCCGTTGGCCATCCGCATCGTCTGCGTCGGGACGACGGCGGTCAGCAGCATGTTGTAGGCGCCGATGTCGGCCACGAGCCGCAGCTTCAGGCCGAGCACCCGGCCGTCGCGGCGGGCCGCGATGTCGACGTAGCCGATGATGCCGCGCCCGTGGATCGTGGCCAGGAACGCCTCGGATCGGTCCTCGACCCACTTGACGGGCAGTCCCAGCCGCTTCGATACCGCCGCCGCCACGAGATCCTCGCCGTAGATGTTGATCTTGGCGCCGAAGCCGCCGCCCACCTCCGGCGCGATCGCCCGCACCTGGTCCTGGCCCAGGCCGGTCAGCGCGGCCACGTGGGTGCGCAGGATGTGCGGGTTCTGCGTCGACGACCAGATGGTCAGCGTCTCCTTGCCCGGTTCGAAGTGCGCGACGACGCCGCGCGGCTCGATCGCCGTCGGCGCCAGCCGCTGGTTGACCATGCGCTGCGACACCACGACCTCCGCTTCGGCGAAGGCGCCGTCGACGGCGCTGTCGTCGACCTGGCCGCCCCGGCCGACGCCGGTGCCGGCCGGCAGCGGCCCGACCGCCACGTTGTTCGGGAAGTCGGCGTGCAGCACGGCCGGCTGCCCGCTCAGCGCCGCCTCCGGATCGACGACCGCCGGCAGCGGCTCGCAGTCGACGGTGATCGCGTCGGCCGCGTCGCGCGCCAGGTAGCGGTCACGTGCCACCACGACCGCGACCGGATCGCCGACGTAGCGCACCACGTCCGCGGCGACCGCGCGATGCTCGGGGGCCGGAAACGGCGTCGGCACCGGCATCGGGCCGAGAAACTCCGCGATCTGCGCGCCGGTGAAGATCGCCTCGACCCCGTCGAGCGCCTCCGCCGCGCTCGTGTCGATGGACAGGATGCGGCCGTGCGGGATGTCGCTGCGCTTGAACGCGAGGTGCTGCAGCCCGGCGATCGTGACGTCGTCGACGTAGGTGCCGCGCCCCTGGATGAGCCGGGGATCCTCGCGCCGCCTGACGCGCTGGCCGACGAGCTTGGGCAGGACTGCCGGCGCCGTCACGGTCTACCCGCGATTCGTCCGCTCGGCGGCGTGCTGAACCGCGTTGACGATGTGCTGGTAGCCGGTGCAGCGGCAGAGGTTGCCGTCGAGACCGTCCCGGATCTCCTGCTCGGTGGGCTGTGGATTGTCGTGCAACAGGTTGACGGCCGACATGATCATGCCGGGCGTGCAGTAGCCGCACTGCAGGCCGTGCTCCTCCCAGAACCCTTCCTGGAGCGGATGCAGCCGGTCGCCGTCGGCAAGCCCCTCGATGGTGGTGACCTCCGAGCCGTCCGCCTGGACCGCGAAGAGCGTGCACGACTTCGCGCTGCGGCCGTCGAGCAGGACCGTGCAGGCGCCGCACTGGCTCGTGTCGCACCCGACGTGCGTGCCGGTCAGGTTGAGGTGCTCGCGGAGGAAGTGCACCAGCAGCAGGCGCGGCTCCACGTCGGCCGTGCGCTGCCTGCCGTTGACGGTAATCGAAACCTGGGCCATCTGCGACCTCCCGAATTGGGCTGATAGCGTACCGGTAACGGACACCCGCGACAAGTGCGCGCGACCGGCCATCCGGCCGCCTGACCGGTCTCGGTGCGGCGCGGGACTTTCGCCACGGGCTGCTACGGATCCGCGGCCACCCTCGCCAGCACGCCGCCGCTGAGCGCGAAGCGCGCCGCGACGTCTTGCGGCTCCGGCGCCACGAGGCCGCCGGCTTCCCAATCGACGACCGGCGGCTCGATCCACACGCGCCGGTCGAGCCCGGTCTGCAGCCGCACCGCTGTCTCCACCAGCGTCCCGAAGCAGGCGTCGAGGTTCGCCCGCGAGCCCCGGTCGTCGTCGAGCTGCACCACGGCGTCCGCCGGAAGCGCGGCCGCGACGGGCGCCAGCACGTCCAGCACGTGCGCGGACAGCTCGGCCGGCGCAACCCAGCGCTCGTTGCGCGACCAGTGCACCGGAACCGTGAGCAGCACGACGGCCACAGCGGCTCCCAGCATGCGCCGCCTCCCGCCGGGGGTCGCGCGCTGCCATACCGCGGCCAGCAGGGCGGCGCCGGCCAGCGCCGCGCCCGCGGACGGACCGACGGCGTACAGGCTGGAACGTACCGGCAACAGCAGCGCCAGACCGAGGTGTCCGACCATCCACGCGCCGCCCAGCGCCGCAAGGTGCTTCTGCTGTGGGGTCGGCCGGGGCAGTGCGCCGGCCGCGAGCCCCAGGACCAACAGCGCCGCCGCCGACAGGGTGGCCGAGCGGTCGAGGTATTCGAGCGCATTGCGGCCGATCGCCGCGGGATCGTAGGTGAATTGATAGGCCGCAGGCGCGGTGGCCGGCGTCATTCCGCCGGCCGCCGTCCGCAGCGCGAGATAGACGGCCAGCACCGCGAAGAGCGGCCAGGTGCGGCGCAGGGCGCGGCGGAGGTCGATCCCCTGCGGCGCGCTGTCGTTGGCGCCGGCCGGCCCGAGGGCCGCCCACGCGAGCAGTACGAACGGGAGCAGCGCCGCCTCTTCCTTCGAAAGCAGCGCCAGCAGCACCCAACCGGCTGCCCACGCCCCGGATCCGCGTACGAAGGCGCGGGCGGCCAGCAACGAGAACAGCGCGGCCAGCAGCGACGTGCGGCCGCTGATCCAGAGGAGCGCCATGCCGATGCCGTGGAAATTGAGGGTCCAGAGCGCGCAGCAGGCCAGCGCCGCGCCGCGCGGGAGACCCAGCGCCAGCGCCAGGCTCCAGAGCACGCCCGCCGCCGCGAGCAGCAGCACGAGGTTCGTGAGACCGTAGCCGAGCGGCTCGGCGCCGAACAGCCACCAGTTGGCGGCGAAGCTCAGCGACACCAGCGGACGGTAGAAGTCGGGGGCGTGCGTGAACGGGCGGAGCAGGTCTTCCAGGCCGCCGGCCTGGTTCGACGCGATCCAGACGAAGTCGTCCTTGATGAAGCCGTGGCCGAGGTCGGGGAGGTAGATGACCAGCAGCGCCAGCAGCAACAGTCCGGTCCAGATGCGCATCACACCTTCATCCGCTTGAACAGGCGCTCCGGAACGGCGCGCACGGCCAGCATGATGGGGCGCCATATCCGCCGCACGTAGACGACGTCGCGGCGCGCCCGCAGCGCACGGGCAACCGCGCCGGCAACCTCGTCGGGCGTCGCGGTCAGGCCGGCCGGCAGCCGCATGCCGGCGGTCATGCGCGTGCGCACGAACCCGGGCTTGACCGTCATCACGTGGATCCCGGAGCCGGCGAGCCGGTTGCGCAGGCCGGACAGGAACACCGTCAGCCCCGCCTTGGCCGATCCGTAGACATAGTTCGCGGCGCGCCCGCGGTCGCCGGCGACCGAGCTCACGCCGACCAGGACGCCGCTGCCGCGTTCGGCGAACCGCTCGGCCAGCGCCCCCAGCAGCAGCGCGGGACCGACGAAGTTGGTGCGCATCACCCGCTCGGCCTCCGCCGCGTCACGTTCGCTGCTGCGCTGATCGCCGAGCAGGCCGACCACGCAGACGGCAACGTCGGGCATGGGATCGAGCGCATCGAGCAGCGCACCGCCACCATCCTCCTCAAGCACGTCGCAGGGCAACGCCGTCACCGCGCAGCCCCACTGCGACCGGATCTCCTCGGCCACGCGCTCCAGCCGGGCGGGATCGCGCGCGGCAAGCTGCAGCGCGTACCCTTCGTCCGCCAGCCTGCGGGCGACTGCGCGGCCGATGTCCGAAGTGGCGCCGATCACCAGCGCCGTGCCGTTGCGGTTGCTCACAGTGCCAGCCTTCGCGACAGTCCGGAGGCGAAGCGGGGTGCAGCGCCGGCCGTCTCCGCGCGCACTGCGAGGAAGGCATCCCACTCCGGATAGCCGCTGCGCACGCGCTCCGGCGCGGAGCAAGCGTCCTTGGCGAGATAGACCCGCCCGCCGTGCTCGTGGGTAATGGCGTCGAGCGCGTCGAGCAGCTCCAGCGTGCCGTCGCGCAGCGGAAAATCGAGCGCCAGCGTATAGCCCTCCATCGGAAACGACAGCATCCCGGCTCGTCGCGGCCCCAGCAGCTTGAGCACGGCGAGCGCGCAGCCCGGCCTGGCGGCGGCGACGCGCGCCAGCAGCGCGCCGATGCCGCGGCTCTCGCGCCTGGGCAGCACGCACTGGTACTGGACGAACCCCTTGCGGCCGTAGAGGCGGTTCCACGCGCCGAGCCCGTCGAGCGGAAAGAAGAACGGGGCGTAGTGCACGGGGCGCGGTGCGCCGCGGGCGCGGCCCAGTCCGGAGTAGAGCGCGTTGAACACGCCGATCGACAGACGGTTGAGCAGCGCGGCCGGGGCCTCGAACGGGACCGTCAGCGGTCCGCGGTTCGCGACGTGCCGGGGGTTGCGCGCCAGCCGCGGCGGCAGGGCGCCGCGCTCCAGCGGCCGGCCGCGCAGCACCAGGCCGCGCCCCAGCGACCGGCCGCGCGCGAGCGCGTCGATCCAGGCGACCGAGTAGGGCCAGTCGCGAGACTCCTCGAACAGCGCCATTGCCGCGTCGAGATCGGCGGCCGGCAGGACCTCCTGCGTCACGTAGGCCGTGTCCATCCGCTGGAGGCGGAACGTGGCGGACAGGATCACGCCCGTAAGCCCCATTCCCCCGATGGTCGCGCGCAGCAGCTCGGCATTCGCGTCGCGGCTGCACTCCCGGACCTCGCCATCGGCCGTGGCGAGTGTGAGCGATTCGACGTGGGCGCCGAACGTGCCGTCGCGGTGGTGGTTCTTGCCGTGCACGTCGGCGGCGATCAGGCCGCCGACGGTGACGAAGCGGGTGCCCGGCACCACGGGCGGAAACCAGCCGCGCGGCACGCAGGCCTGCAGGATGTCGTCGAGCAGCGCGCCGGCCTCGCATGTCAACAGACCGGTCTGTTCGTCGAACGCCAGGATGCGGCCGGCGCCCAGCATCGACACGGTGAGCTCGGGGTTGACGGCGGCATCGCCGTAGGCGCGCCCGTTGCCGCGCGCTATCAGCGTCGGGGAGCGGTCGATCAGGCCGCGCAGATCCGAGTCTCCGCGGTAGTGTGCCAGCCGGCAGTCGACCACCGGCCAGCGGCCCCAACCGGACAGTTTCATGCCGGGTGGTCCATTCGCGTCATAGCGCGCTCGCGAAGACGGCGAGGATAGCGGCGCCGGCAATCCAACTGCTGCGGTCGCGCATCGCGAACACCAGCGGGTCGCCGCCGACCGCACCGCGGTTGGCGAGCAGCAACAGGCGGCCCAGCCAGTACAGCAGCGGCAGGCACATCACCCACAGCAGGTCCGGCCGGGCGTAGCGCTCCACGACGGCGGGGGTGGCGAGGTACAGCGTGAGCACCGCGACCGAGGCGAAGCTGCTGGCCGCCCCGAGTCCCGCCAGCACGATCAGGTCCTCGGCGGCATAGGCCCGCCCGCCGGCCTCCGCAGCGTCCGCCGCGCGCAACGTATGCAGCTCGGAGAGGCGCTTGACGATGGCCAGCGCCAGGAAGATGAAGATGGAGAATGCCAGGAACGGCGGCGACAGCGGCACGCCCGTTCCCACCGCGCCCGCCACGACGCGCACGGTGAAGAGCACCGCGAGCGCGATGACATCGGCGAAGACCCGGCGCTTCAGCGCGAGCGAGTACGTGATGGTCACCGCCAGGTAGAGCAGGACGAACAGACCGCCCGCGAGCGAGAGGCACAACGCCAGGCCGAGCCCGGCCGCCGCCAGCGCCAGTCCGGCGGCGACGGCCGGCCGGGGCGCGAGGAGTCCGGCTGCGAGCGGACGGTTGCGCTTGGTCGGGTGCCGGCGGTCGTACTGCAGGTCGACGACGTCGTTCAGCAGGTAGGTGCCCGACGCGCAGGCCGCCAGCGCCGCGAACAGTCCGGCCGCCACGAAGTACGGCTCCGGCCGGGTCTCGTGCGCCGCGACGAGGGGAGCGAACACGAGGACGTTCTTGACCCAGTGGTGCGGCCGCAGCGCCCGCAGGTAGTCGCGCAGGCGCCCGCCCGCCGCAGGCGGCATGGCGTCGATCGTAGCCTCAGCCCGTGCGCATTCCAACCCGCGCGCCGGCGCGGCTCACTGGCTGTCCGACTGCGCCGGCGGCGCGGTGACGGGCCGCCAGCTCGCGATACGCGCGGTACAGCGGCGCCAGCGCCTCCTCCCAGCCGCGGCCCTCGGCGTAGCGCCGCGCCGCGCCCGCCATGGCCCGCAGGCGAGCGGGGTAGGACGCAGTCTCCAGGATCGCATCGGCGAAGTCGTTGTTGCGGTCGGCGCGGCAGATGCGCCCCGTGAGGTCCACGCGCATGTTCTCCTGCGGTCCGCCGCGGTCCGCGACGATCACCGGCAGTCCGCAGGCCTGTGCTTCGAGCACGACGTTGCCGGCGGTGTCGGTGGCGCTCGGGAATACGAACAGGTCGGCGGACGCCATGTGGCGGCCCATGTCCGCGTGCGGCACCGTGCCGGTGAAGCGCGCGGCGGGCAGACGTCCCTCGAGCGCCCGCCGGTACGGACCGTCGCCGACGACAATCCAGCGGTGCGGCAGGCGCGCGAAGCGCAGGCGCGCCTCGATGGCGGGCAGCAGGTCGAGACCCTTCTCCTTCGACACACGGCCGGCGTACAGCAGGACGACCTCGCCCGGCTCGACACCCCATGCGCGGCGCAGCTCGGCGGAGCGGCGGTCGGGCGAGAACTGCGCCGTGTCGACGCCGCGCGCCCAGAGCACGATGCGCTCGGGGTCGATCCGGTCGGCGGCCAGCAACGACGCGGTCGCCACCGACGGCACGAAGATCCGCTCGCAACGGCCGTACGGCCAGCGCATGTACCGGCGCATCAGGTGTTCGAGCCGCGGCGATCCGCTGAGAATCCGGATGTAGCTTCCCAGATCGGTGTGAAAGCTGCCGATGAGCGGCAAGCCGAGCCGGGAGGCGACGTACAGGGCCGCCAGGCCGAGGGGCCCCGGCGTGGTCAGGTGGACGAGGTCCGCGCCATCCGCCTTGACCCGCGCGCGCAACGCACGGAGACGCGGCGCGTACACCTTCATCTCACGGTAGAAGGGGATTCCTATCCCCGGCGCGCGCAGGGCGACGTAGCCGGGCCGTTCTGCGGCCGCGTTCGCGTGGGTGTAGATGCACGGCCGGACGCCGTCCGGGGCGCAGCGCAGCACTGCCGCCAGGGCAGTGGTGACGCCGTTCACCTTGGCGAAGTCGTTGTCGGTGAAGACGGCGACCCGTACCGGTTGAACACTCTCGGTCAGGCGGCCTCCTGCAAGCCGGTCCGCAGCCGCGGCGGCGGCGTGGCGACCAGGTCGAAGAGCAGTTGACGGTTGAAACGCCCTTCCAGCAGGAAGTGGCCCGCCGCCAGCACGAACGGAATGGCGACGACCGGCATGCACGCCAGCCCGCCCCACCAGAGCGCGTGCCGCTGCCAACTGAACGGGTTCTCGATCAGTTGTCCGCCCTTCTCGCGGTAGAAGCTGACGACCGAGCGCGCGATGTCGTTCGCCAGGCGGAAGTAGCCGCCGTGGCGTCCGCCCACCTGCACCCGGCCGGCCCGCAGCTCGCGCAGGAACTCGGCGCGGTTGGTCGCCGCGGGCGCATCCACCCAGGTCCGGCCGAGGGCGAACGTCGTGTGTGCGTCGCTGCCGGCGATGCCAGTCTTGGCGTGTGCCGCCGCCAGGCCGACGGCAGTGCGGTTCTGACTGACGAGTCGCGAGCCGTTGCGGATTTCCAGCGCGTCGACCCAGGGCAGCAGCGCCGCGATGTGCGAGCCGGTGACCGGTCCGTTGATGCCGGAAGCGACGTGGTTCAGCGACGTGAAGATGTCCTGGGCGCGCAGGTACGGCATGAGATCGAGCACGTTGCGCCGCCGCCGCTGGATCTCCTCGTGCTGCGCCTCGGTGATGTCGAACACGTTCAGGTGCACGCTGACCGGCTCGCGGGGGAAGCAGCCGGTGACCTCGCAGCCGACGATGACGTCGTCGCGGTCGCCCAGCGCCAGCGCCCCGCCGATGGCGTCGTGATCCGTGATGGCCACCAGGTCCATGCCGCGCGCCTTCGCGAGGCGGTACACCTGCTCCGGCGTGTTGTACGACTCGCGCAGCAGTCGCTTCAGATACGGCAGCGTGGAGTACCCGGAATACAGCGTGTGGGCATGAAGGTCGGCTTTCATGCTGCACAGGATGGACAAGTGATTTGACGAATTCGTGACCGGCCGGCGACCCTGCGGTAACGCCCCATCCTTTAACGCTGATTTCGCGCGGGTGTCGCCATTACGAAATGCAGCCGTTTCATTCTTGGCGTCCGGGAGCCAGGAAATGTCATTGATCGATCGCGTCGACCAGCGGCTGTTCGACCTCGTCCATCGCCACAACCTGGTCTACAACACCTGTTGGGAAGACCCGCGGCTGGACCGCGTGGCGCTGGACCTCGGGCCGGACGACACACTGCTCGTGGTCACGTCGGCCGGCTGCAACGTGCTGGACTACGCCCTCACGGCGCCGCGCCGGATCCACGCGGTCGATCTGAATCCGCGACAGAACGCCCTGCTGGAGCTGAAGCTGGCCGGTATCCGCCGGCTGGAGTTCGAGCAGTTCTTCACGCTGTTCGGCCGCGGCCATCTGCCGGACGCGCGGGCCGTCTACCTGGAACTCCTGCGGCCGCAACTCACACCGTGGTCGCAGCGCTACTGGGATCGGTGGATCGGGTTCTTCGACAACCCGCGGCGGTCGTTCTTCTTCCGCGGGGCGGCGGGCGCCGTGGCGCGGGCGGTCAACCTGTACATCAACAGCGTGATCGGCGCGCGCGCGCAGATCGAGGCGCTCCTCGCAGCGCCCACCGTCGAGCGGCAGCGCGAGATCTGGGAGCAGCGGCTGCGCGACCGCTTCTGGAGCGCTCCGGTGCGCTTCGCGCTCGACCGCAACGCGACGCTGTCGCTGCTCGGGGTGCCCAAGGCGCAGCGGAGGCAGGTGGAGACCGGCTACGACGACGGCATCGTCGCGTTCGCGCAGGAGTGCGTGGACGCGGTATTCGGGCGCCTGCCGCTGGCGGACAACTACTTCTGGCGCGTCTACCTGCTCGGCCGCTACACGCGCGACTGCTGCCCCGAATACCTGAAGCCGGACAACTTCGCGCGGCTCAAGGCAGGTCTGGCCGACCGCATCAGCGTGCACACCGACTCCGTGCAGCACTTTCTGGAGGAGCATGACGCGCCGATCTCGCGCTATGTCCTGCTCGATCACATGGATTGGCTCTCGGACCGGTACTTCCCCGCCCTCGTCGCCGAATGGCAGGCAATCGTCGACCGCGCCGCGCCGGGCGCCCGCGCCATCTGGCGCAGCGGCGGGCTGCGGACCGATTTCATCGACCGCGTAACGGTGCGCCGCGCCGGCCGCGACTGTCCGCTGCCCGACCTGCTTGCGTATCGTCGGGCGCTGGCTGCCGAGCTGCACGCGCGCGACCGGGTGCACACCTACGGCAGCTTCCACATCGCGGACGTGCAGGCCGCCGCCTGACGTGCGTATCCTCTCCGATCTCCGGGTGCTGTACCACCTGGCCGTGAAGCCGGTGCGCGGCGCCGACCATGCCGCGCGGCTCGACAGCTTCTACGCCGGGCAGGCGTCGGGGTACGACGCGTTCCGGGCGCGCCTGCTCCCGGGGCGCGCGGACCTGGTCCGGGAGGTGGTGGCCGCGATACCCGACGGCGGCAGCTGGGTCGACCTCGGTGGCGGCACGGGCGCAACGCTGGAGGCGGTGGGACCGTCTCTCGCACGGCTGAAGCAGGTCCACGTCGTCGACCTGTCGGAGTCGCTGCTGGCCGTCGCCCGGCAGCGGATCGCGAAGCGCGCCTGGCCGAACGTCCAGGCCGTACGCGCCGACGCGACGGAATGGACACTCCCGCCGGGTTCGGTCGACGCGGTCACGCTGTGCTACGCCCTGACGATGATCCCGGACTGGTTCCAGGCGGTCGAGAACGCTTGGGAGATGTTGCGCCCCGGCGGCGTCATCGGCGTCGCCGACTTCTACGTCTCGCGCAAGCACCCGGCGGCGGGCCGCGCAAGGCACGGCTGGGCCGCGCGCACGCTGTGGCCGGCCTGGTTTGCTCTCGACAACGTCCATCTCTCGCCGGACCACCTGCCGCTTCTGCAACGGCGGTTCGAAACCGTGCGGTTGGCCGAGGGTCGGGCGCGCCTGCCCTATCTGCCCCTGCGCGCGCCGTACTACACGTTCATCGGACGCAAGCCGCGCGGCGGGTGAAGCGCTACACGACCAGGCTGCGGCGTACGGTCAAACGGCGTCAGTCCGCGAGACGGGCGCTCACGAGCCGGTTCAGACTCACGCCTTGTTCAGCCGCTCGCAATACGAGCGCCCGGTGCGTCTCCGGCGGCACGCGAACCAGGAACCTCCCGCTGTAGGCGCGCTCAGCGAGTGGTTCCGGAGGCGCCTCGCTGGTGGCCTGCATGTCCGCAACGACGCCGCCCACCAGGGCGCGGATTCCGGAGAACGCCTCGTCCGCCGTGGGTGCGAGCCAACTGAGGGAGGGGAATTCCGCGCACAGTCCCGCGTACTCGCCGTCATCCGGCGACCACGTCACGCGATACGTGTAATGGTCAGTCACGCTGCGCCTCCAGCTTGTCGATAGCCATCAGCACCTGACGCACCTGGTACGGCTTGGCCATTCCATTGTCGTCCTGGATGTTCACCCGCGGGTCGCCCGGCCACGGCGTACGATATACACGATGGCTGGTAGCTGCCTGCCGCGGCGCGCCGAAGTACGCATCACACACGCTGGCGAGATCCCTGAAGCGCACGTTTGCCGGACTGTTCCGCGCCTTGCGGATGATGTCGGCGATCCGCGCCACACTCGTGATGATACCATTAGTGATATCGGCGCTGCAGTGGAAACCGCCGCTAACCGGATGAGGTACGCCGCCGGGACGCGGGACTTGTGCGGCGGCGTCATGGCTCCGCGGTCAGCCGCTTGACGTTGGGGATGCCGCGGCGGCGGCGTCTCTCTCACGGATGAGGCAGGTCCGCGTCGTCAACCTGTCGGAGGCGCTGCTCGCGGTCCATCTCTCGCCGGACCACCCGCCGCTTCTGCAACGGCGGTTTGATCGGCGCATAACCGTCATTCGACGGTGACGTGCAGGGCGGCGGTCGGCGAACCGCGCTTGGCGAACCACGTCACGCCTTCGAGGACGACGTCGAACTCGATCTCGTATGAACCTGGACGGTCGATGGCTGACAGATCCACCTCCACGACGTCACTATCCTGGGGCTCGACGTCCCGATCGAATCCGACTCGCAGCCAGTCGTAGTCCACCAGTTCGCGAGAACCATTGTTCACCGCGAACAGATGACCGCCCAGCCGGGTCCAGCCCCTGCCTTCGGCGTGCAGCCATACGGCGTCGCCGCGGTTCTCAACGGAGACCGCGACCCTTCCGGGGTTGCCCGCTGTCCAGCGGTCGTGACTATCGGCGGGATTATCGATACTGATGTTCGTCCGTAGCTTCGCATTGCCGGGGCGGTCCGTCGCCGGCGTATTTGATCCCTTGTGGATCCGGATGTAATGGTGCTTCATCAGGTGGTACGAGAAGTACCCCCAATACTCAGAGAATCCCGCGCCGCCCACGAAATCACCCAACCTGACAGCCGGTATTTCATGGCGATAGCGCGGCGATGCTGGCGGGCGTATGGGCATGGTCGATCCCCGGCTCCGCCATGACCACCATTCCGCGCGGACGGAGGATCCTGTACATCTCCGCGAGCAGGGCGCGCTGGTTCGGTATGTGGTGAAATGCGTCGTAGACGACTACGCAGTTAGACATCGCGTTGTCGAGGGGCAATGCGTGTCCGTCATACTCGACGAATCGCGGATTCAGTGACCAGTCCGTAGACGATTCTCGCTCGAATAGCCGTCTGTCCAGTTCGAGAGCGGTGCGGGATACGTCGACGGCCACCGTGCGGCATCCGTATCGATTCCGGATCTCAGCCTACCGCTCGGCGAGCAGGAGACGGGGGAGCTCGGCGATGGAATCGATGACAGCGTCCGGGGCCGTCTTGCGATCGAGGTCGGCGGGACGGAACTTGCCGGTCCGGACCAACGCTCCGCGCAGCCCGGCGGCCATTGCGCCTTCGACATCGGAAACGACATCGTCACCGACCATGAGGACCTGCGACGCGGGCAGGCTGAGCGACCGTGCCGCCGCTTCGAAGAAGGCGGCGCTCGGCTTGCCGACCGTCACGGCCTGCTTGCCCGCGGCATATTCGAGCGCCGCCACGAATGGACCGGCATCAAGCGTCAGGCCGTCTTGCGTCTTCCAGTAGCGGTTGCGCTGGATCGCCAGCAGCTCGGCCCCTGCGAGCAGTTGCCGGAAGGCGAGGTTCAGGAGAGCGAACGTCCACGCCGCGCCGAGGTCGCCGACGACGACGGCGCCGGGCGTACGCTCATCGAGCCTGAATTCGTCGAAGTCGGCGCGTCCCGCATCCGCGACGTACAGCGCGACCGTGCCGATCCGCCGCGCGCGAAGCCATGCCGCCGCCGCCACCGGCGCGGTAATCAGATCTTCCGCTTCGACATCGATACCGAGCCGCCGCAGCCGCTCGACCAGCGCCTGCCGCGACAGCCTGGTGGTGTTCGTGGCGAAGCGCACGCCGAATCCCGCCGAACGCAGTGTGTCAACGACGGCCGGCGCCCCGGGGATCACCGACTCGCCGGCGTACACCGTGCCGTCCAGGTCGAGCACGACGCCCCGGACATCCCCGAGATCGTCGCTGCGCATGCCGGAAGCAGGTGTCCCGCCCGTCCGCGGCGGTGGCATGTCTCAAATTCTATGCAGCTCGGCAGTCCGGCTTCGCTTGTTTAGACCAGCGTCTTCAGCAGCGTCAGCGCCGGTGCGACGCGGATGCCGTCGGCGTTGACGTAGTCCCGGGTCCCGGTGGCCGAGATCTGCCAGGCGTCGCAGTCGGGGAAGCGGACCTTGAAGTAGCGCAGGCTCTTGTCCGCGGCCGTGTCGCTCCACTTGCATTCGACGCAGAGCACGGGGCGCCGCCGGTCCAGCACTACGAAGTCGACCTCCCGGCCGTCGGTGTCGCGGAAGTAGCGCAGCTCGACGTCCCGGCCCTGCGTGTCCTGCTGGTGATGCACCCACTTGAGCAGATGACAGGCGACGAGGTTCTCGAACCTTGCGGGGTCCGCGGGCACGACCGGCCAGTCGAGGTGATAGTGCTTCTGTTCCTTCTTGACCGCGCGGATCGTCGGTGCGCCGAAGGGCGGCAGGCGGAAGACGGCGTACAGCCGTTCCAGGACGTCGAGCCACGCGGCCGCCGTCTTGTGACTGACCTGGAGATCCTCGCGGAGGGCGTTGATCGACAGGGGCGAGCCGACCAGCTCCGGCAGGCGGAGCATGAGCAGCTCCAGCGCTCCGAGGTCCTGAACCCGCTCCAGGCTGGCTACCTCCTCGCGGATGAGCAGCGTGCGGTACTCTCGCGACCAGCGGCGGGCCTCGACCTGCGAGCCGCCGAAATACGGCTCGGGAAAGCCGCCGAGCGTAAGCAGATCCGCGAGGTCGTCGCTCGCGGTCAGCCCGAGCTCGGCGGCGGACAGCGGATGCAGGCGCAGCAGGTGGTAGCGGCCCTGAAGCGAGTCGCCGCCGAAGCGGTACACGTCGAGGCGTGCGCTTCCGGTCACCAGGATGCGCACCCCCGTTGGCCGCGCGTCATACAGACCCTTGAGGTAGTTGCGCCAGCTCCGGTACTTGTGGATCTCGTCGAACACCCACAGTCGGGACGGGGGGAACTCGCGACGGAGGATGCGTTCGCGATGCTCGGCTACATCCCAGTTGAGGTAGCCGCGGCGGGCGTCCGGTAACGCGAGCGCGAGCGTGGTCTTGCCGACCTGGCGCGGCCCGGCGACGAACACCATCTTCCGGGCGAGATCCCGCCGGACCTGTGGCGCAAGGTAGCGGGGCCGGTCGGCCATGGGGTGATGTTATCAGTATTTTTGACTCCAGGGGAAAATACACATGAGTATTTTTCACAACGGTGAAAAAATACGGCGACGTGCTTTCTCTCATCGAAATACGATGTAGCTGGCATGCTGGAGGAAGAGGACGGACCGACCCTCATCCACGGCATCCAGTCGCTGCACGGCGCTCGGATCGCTTTTCCCCGGCGAGTAGGACTCCGTCCGGACCCACACCTCCTGGAGAAGCGCTACGACATCTTCCTCCAGGCGTGACGCGGGGCGGCGGTGGTGGTATGGTTGCGGAGTACGCAGCATCCACGCAGCGGAGGGATTCATGAGCCGCAACCTGATTCACGCCGGTGTCGTCCTTGCGGCGGTCGCCCTCATGTTGGGCGGCGCGTTCAGCGGTAGCGCGCTCGCGCAGGAGAGCGGGCCCACGTTCAGCAAGGACGTCGCGCCGATCTTCTACGAGAAGTGCATAAGCTGCCACCGGGAGGGCGAGGTGGCGCCGATGTCGCTCGTCACCTTCCGCGAAGCGCGGCCCTGGGCGCGCGCGATTCACGAGAAAGTGACGACGCGCGAGATGCCGCCGTGGCACGCCGACCGGCGCTACGGCGTCTTCAGCAACGATTTGAGCCTGACGCAGCCGGAGATCGACACCATCGCGGCGTGGGTGACGAGCGGCGCCCGCGAGGGAAACCCGGCGGAGCTGCCGCCGCTTCCCGAGTTTACCGAGGGCTGGCAGATCGGCACGCCGGACATGGTGTTCGAGATGCCGGTCGAATTCGAGGTGCCGGCCACCGGCACCGTCGATTATCAGTACTTCGATGTCCCGACCGGGTTCACGCAGGACATGTGGATGCAGGCGGGCGAGGTGCGCGCGGGTGACCGGCAGCATGTGCACCACATCGTGATCTACGTGAAGGAGCCGGAGCCGAACGACCGCCCGCAGGTGGTCGCAGTGAAGCCGATCCTGGCAGAGGGCCAGCAGCCGCCGCGACGGGCAGCGCGCGCGGCGGCCGACGACGGGCGGCCGCGCGGCGGCGACGCCATGCTGGTGAACTGGGCGGTAGGAGAGGAGCCCCCGGTGCATGCGCCGGGCACGGCCAAGCGCATACCGGCCGGCTCGACGCTGATATTCAACCTGCACTACACCACAGACGGCGAGCCCGGCCTCGACCGCTCGAAGCTCGGCCTGATCTTCGCCGACGAGCCGCCGGCCCGTGAGGTCCGCACCGGCCTTATCGCGAATCCGCTGTTCGAGCTGCCGCCGGGCGCGGCCAACTACGAAGTCGAGGCCGAAGCGACCTTCAGCGAGGACGTCAAGGTCTGGACGCTGCATCCGCACATGCACCTGCGCGGCAAGGACATGACCTACACGGTCACCTACCCGGACGGCAGCACCGAGATCGTCCTGAGCGTCCCGCGCTTCGACTTCGGGTGGCAGACGGACTACTACCTGGCCGAGCCGCTGCTGTTGCCGAAGGGGTCGAAGATGCGCGTGAGCGCGCACTTCGACAACTCGGCGGCCAACCGCGCCAACCCCGATCCGACCGCGACGGTGCGCTGGGGCGACCAGACGTGGGAGGAGATGATGATCGGCTTCATCACCTACACGGTGGAGGGGGAAACCGCGGCGCGCAACTCGGCGCAGTAGGCGAGCGCCGCGCGGGGCGCCGGTCGCTACGGCCGGCGCCGCCCGCGGCCCGGTTCATTCGGCCGCGTCCGCGGCCGGCAACTCCAGCTCGATGAAGCGGGAGACGCCTTCCCTGTCGGCGGCGATCTTGGCGTCCGACGTGCACGTCCACACGTGTCCGCGCGTGTCGAACTCGATCTCCCGCGTCCAGCTCACCGGCGTCGGCAGCGGAAACACGTCGAACCGCTCCGTCGCGGGGTGGAAACGGATCAGCGTGTCGCTGTTGGAGCCGGTGATCCATACGTCTCCGGTCTGCGGGTGGACCGCCAGCGCATACGGCAGCTCCGTGCCGGCCGGGCCGGTCGGCAGCTCCCACGTCTTCCATTCCTCGCTGCGCGGGTCGAAACGGCCGAGGCGCGCGTGGCCGAAGAACGGCACCCAGACCATCCCGTCGCCCGCCACGCGCAGCCGCCGCGGGCCGCTGTAGGGCGTCGTCCACGCCTGCAACTCGCCCGTGGCGGGGTCGTAGCGGCCGATGCGCGGCCCCAGCAGTTGCGACCACCAGACGGACTGGTCCGGGGCGATGTCGCTGCCGTACGCGATGGCCGCGCCGGACAGCTCTTCCGGATCATCCGTGCCCCCGGGCAGGCGGTGGTACTCGAACTGCGCCGTGCGCGGGTCGAAGCGCGCCAGGTGGTTGGAGGCGGTCAGGGTGTACCAGATCTGCTGCTGCGCGTCGAAGCGCAAGGTGTGCGGGTAGACGCCGCGGTCGCCGTCGATCTCGGGATGCGTGTGGCGGTCGACCTGGCCGGTTTCGGGGTCCAGCCGCACCAGCTCGTCGCTGCCGGTGACCGTGATCCAGAAATCGCCGTTGGCGGCCCGCTCGATGGAATGGGCGCCTGGACCGATCGGGAACGCGCCGCGGTCCAGCGTGCGCGGGTCCAGCCAGTAGCCCTCTTCGGTGTACATCCGCCCGTCGGCGCCCGGCTCCAGGTCGTGGCAGCTCGTGCGGCGTTCCAGGTCGACGTCGTACTCGCGGATCACCGCGCGCAGCGCGTCGCCTGACGGCGGCGGGGGCGGTTCGACGTCGGGCGCCGGGGCGCCGGGGCCGAATGTCCGCATCAGCCTCTCGATGAGGCCGGCGCGGCTGCGCGCGTACAGGGGCGGGCCGCGCCGTTCCATGCGTCCCAGCACTTCTTCCCACGCCGCCGCGTCACGCGGTGTGCGCCAAGCCCAGTCGCCGATCTGGTGGCAGTTGGCGCAGGCCCGCGCGAAGTTGGCGTGCGATTCCACGTCCGGCCACTCGAGCTGCGAGTACCAGTAGGCCGCCGGCAGATCCTCCGCGAAGTCGGCCTTGTCCGGCAGGACGAAGCGCAGCGGCGCTCCGTCGTGCGCCACGTCTTCGTGCGCCTGCATCTCGAACCCGATGCGGCGCGCGGTAACCCGATAGCGTCCCGGCCGCAACTCGGGCAGCCCGAAACGGCCGTCGGCGTCGGTGAAGACGGTGGTGCTGGCCCCGCGCCGGCCGTCGTGGGCGGTGACCATCACGCCGGACAGCGGTGCGCCGCCGGCGTCGGTCACCTCGCCGCCGAGCGCCCCCTCAACCGCCCCTCCGCCAGCCCAGACCGGCGCCGCCAGCACCGCCAGCAGCGCGCCTGCCAGCCCGGCCCGGCGGGCTGTCCGCGCGATATGTCGCCGTAGGTTCATCGTTATCCTCCGCACCGCACGCGACTACCTTGAATTGTACGTCCGGCTGAACCCGTTGCGGCTGTTGGTTACCGTGAACGAGCCGTCCCGGCGTGCCGAAACGTGGATCCAGTGCGCGGGTCCCATGTGGACGGTCCGGCCGTCCGCCTGCGGCGCGCCTTCCTCCAGATTGGCGATGAACCGCTCCGGCGGGTTGTGCGCGTCGCCGGCCGGGATGGAGTAGTGGTTCAGCCAGAGGTCCTCCAGGCCGTCCGCTGCCCCCAGGATCTCGAACGTCTGCACCGCGCCGCCCTTGCGCGGGCCGTTGTTCATGATCGCCGCCCGCGGCGCCAACGCGTGCACCAGCGCTTCCGAGCCGGATGTCTCGGACCCGTGGTGCGATACGAGGTACAGGTCTGCCGCGCCGACCTTGTTGTCCGGACACATCAGTGGATGTTCCCGGTTCCAGTTCAGGTCGCCCATGATGACCGTGCGAAACTCTCCGAACCGGATGAACATGGCGATGGACTGGTCGTCCTCCGCGTTGCCGTAGCGGCTCGTGATCTCCGCCCCCTGAAACGTGAAGCCGTCGCAGAACGGGTTGGCGGCGCCGGCTCCGTCGAGCGGCGCGTCGAGTACGGCTCCATCGGACGCGATGACGACCACGTCCAGCCCGGCCATGGGGATGGCGTCGCCCGGCCGCACGGCGCGGTGGACGCCGCGCCCGCGCAGGTCCGCGTAGACCTGGAACCTGTCGAGCCAGCGTTGTTCCTTGTCGACCGTCTCGCCGTGGTCGATGAAATTCCGCACGGGCATCCGTTCGGCCAGTTGCACCGCGCCGCCCATGTGGTCGGTGTGAAAGTGGGTGACGAGCAGGTAGTCGACCTGCTCCACGCCCGCCTGCCGCGCGGCGGCGGCGATGCGATCGGCGTCGCGCCCGTCGAAGCCGGGCCAGCCCGTATCGACTAGCAGCGACTCGCCCGAGGGACCGACGAACAGCGTCGCCTCGCCGCCCTCCACGTCGACGACGTAGATCTCCAGCGTGTCGTTGCGGGCCGTCTGCGCCGACGGCGCCGGGTTAATCAGCAGAACCAGAAACAACGACGGGATGACGGCGCGCATGCAACATTTCCAGGTGGGCCGAGCATCCATGCCAAGAGCTTAATCCAGCGCGTTGCGTTGCCGCGCAAGGGTCGGCTATGTTCGGTGCACGCCATGTCCGTTCACGTCATGCCGGTTGATCGAATCCGCTCGTGGGAGGCGGACGTTCGGGCGATGGAACGCGAGTGGAGCGAGATCTCGGTGCGCCGGACCAAGGCGCTTCTGGCCGACTGGCGCACGGCAATGGAGGAGATGCAACGCGAGCACGACCGTCTCGTTTCCGACGGCCTGTGGGTGACCGGGCCATCGGACTTTCTCGATATCATCGGGCGGGCTCGCGACGAAAACACGCATTCAAAAACGCTCGAATGGCTCTTGACACCGACCAACCGGCACGGGCTCGGTTGTGCGCTGGTCAGGCGCTTGGTGGAACATTGCACCGGGAAGCCAGCGCCATCGCCGCTGGCGGTCAGGGACGTGACGTTCTCGCAGTGGCGGAACGGCAGAGAGGCCGACCTCGTCGTGAAGGGCGAGGACTTCACGCTCGTCATCGAGAACAAGGTCGATGCAGATGAGCAGCCTGACCAGTGTAACGACCTGTACACGCATTTCAAGGACGAGAAGGCGCCGCTGTTCCTGTTCCTGACGCCGGACGGCCACGAGCCCCGCACGGCGACTGCACCGCGCGCGCAACGCGCATTCAGGGTCCTCTCGTGGCGGGAGGTTCGCTGGATGATAGAGGCGGCGCTGACCGAGTCGCAGCCCGCGTCTGGCTCTGCAGAGGCTGTGGATGTTGTCGAGAACTACCTGCGGACGCTCAAGGAGCAGTTCGGATGAACCGAATCGAAGACGAGCGGATCAAGTTCTATCTGGAGCACGAAGCGCGGATCAGGGAGTGGGCGGCTCTGAAAGCCGAAGTCAACGCGTTCACGGATCGATTCTACCGCAGTCTCAAGGGCGATCTCGACGCGGCTCTCGGCAGCGGGAAGATTGCCGATGAGGGCATCGAGTCGTTTTTTCACGACGGAGAATGGCCAGGGTTGGGGCTCCGCCGTCACGATTGGCCCAGAGGTGATCGGGACCCGGACGTGAGGTTGGAATGGCATCGCAAATCGGCGCATTTCTCGCCCGAAGGTATCTGGCTTGGAGTCAGGACGAACGTGGATCGCTACAGGCAGCCCTTTACGAAGGAGGCGTGTCCCAAGTTTCCGCGTCGCAGTCCCTGGTGGCCGGCCTATGTGTACTTGGATCCTCCGGCTGGCAGGTTCTGGGAGGGTGACAACCTCAAGGAATACCGTGACTTCCTGGTGGAGAGAGTCTTCACGGCATGGCAGGACTTGGCCCCGCTGGTGGACGAAGCGGTCGGCCATCTACGCGATTGATGCGTGCCTAGCGAGAGGGTGGCGCTCAGACGAGCAGGGGACGCGCGGTGTGGGCAGCCGTTTCAGGGAGCAGGCGGCGAACGATCTCGACGCTCCACGGTTCGTGAATACCGCCGGCGTCGACGTCTCTTGCAAGTTGGGACACGTCAACGAACCTGCCGCTCAGTGAAGTGCCCCGGCGCTCGAAGAACTCGGTGGCGCTCAGAACTACAGCCACGTCGTCGGTAGGCGCGCGCCACTCGTACACCAGCGCGACGTGCATTCCCGTACGATCTCCGTTTCGTACCCAGACCGCTCCGAGCAGTACCAGATCGTTGGTTTCCACGCTGAGACGGAGTTCTTCCTTGAGCTCCCGGACCACGCATTGCGTAATCGACGCGCCGTTGGCGTTGTCCTCCCGCCGGACGTGCCCTCCGGCCCAGATCACCACCTTCTCGTGCAGCGGATCATCCGACCGCCGCTCGCGGCGCCTGAGCCGCAGGACATCGCCGCTGTTGTTGCGGACTACCACGACCGGCAGCGCTTGAACGACGCCATCATCCGCCTCGACTTCCTCGCGGCTCCTGAATTGTCCGTCGCCGGCGAAGCGGGCAACCAGGGCGCCGGCCCCTGAACCGGCGAGGCACGTCTCGTCCCCGAACCGGGACGCAACGGCCGCCACTGGGAGGCACAGAATCTTTTCGTCGATCTGCTCTTCGATCAGGGACAGCACGATGTCGGCAACGATTTCGGCGGTCTCCCTGGGGCCGCCGCTCGTCTTTTTCGACGTATCGACCCGGTGTATCCGGAAATGGCGGTCGAGCTTCTCCGCCGTCTGTTTGGTCGTCTCCAACATGAGCCGCAGAACGTCCTCGTTCATGATGGATCCGGTCTTTTCCACAGGCAGGTCGCCGCGTTCTCGTTCCATCGAATCGTGAGGCGACGTGGTCATCACGATGACGCCGGTCACGCGCCGGCTCCAGTCCTTCAACAGGAGGAAGCGTTCGACCGCCTGTCGTTCCTCCGGTTGTATCCGGGCGAGTCGTTCCATGACGGCCAGCCAGCTCACCGCATCGAACAGGCCGCGGTCGAGGATCAGCACATCGGGATCATCGGCGTGCGCCGGCGTCTGCGTTTTTTCCAGAATTTTCGACAGCGTGGTGCACGCCGTCCAGACGTTGAAGTTGGCGTGTTTCTTGTCACGAATTGGGCAAACGGATGCCCGCTCCACCACGACCTCTACACGGAACCCGCACCGTTTGAGGAACGTCTGTATCTGGCCGAGGGTTGTAGTTTTTCCGGCCTTCGGTACGCCGGCGAACTCCAACACGATCGGTTTTCGTGCGCCGTTGAACCGTTTTCTGGCGTCTTCTGCGCGCGCCTGGAGTGCGGACTTCACGTGCTGCGGCCCTGTTCGCTCACGACATTATCCCCCGGATCGGGTCCGCAGCCTCAACGTTTTCAGCTCGAGCGTCTCGTACGACGACTCGCCCTCGACGATCCGGATGATCCGGTCCACCGGCACGTCGGCGAATGCCTGCGTCTCGCCGGTGGTGGGCCAGAACACCTCCAGCCGTTCGATGCGCGGGGCCGACCCGAGGCCGATGGTCTGCCGCAGCGGGTTCGCCCCGAAGCTGCCGCCGCTGTTCACGTGGCGGTAGACGCTGCGGCGCACCCCGTCCTCGATGATGTCGGCGCGGATACGCGCGCCTATGGCCGAGCGGTTGGAGCGCACGCCCACGGGCTTGATCGTGATCCAGTGGTTGCCGAAGCCCGGGTTCTCGTACAACACGTTGCCGAAGCGGTCGCCGGGAAAGGCGCCGCCCATCTGCTCGAACACGTCCTGATCGCCGTCGTGGTCGAGGTCGGCGAAGAACACGCCGTGGCCCTTCTGCAGATGGCCGAAGCCCCCCGCGTAGGTGACGTCGGCGAAGCGCTGCCCGCCCCGGTTGCGGTACATGACGCCCGGCATGAGGCTGTGGTACGGCGGGTAGCCGGTCCCGAGGTAGAAGTCCGGATAGCCGTCGTTGTCGAGATCGCCGAAGTTGGCGCCCATCGCCGCGACCGGGCGCCGCAGGCCGTACTGCTCCGACACCTCTTCGAAGCGGCCGTCTCCGGTCCCCCTGTACAACCTGGAGCGTTCGACGCCGACCGGCAGGCCGAGCGCGTCGGCCGCCAGGTGCTCGATGCCGGCGATGTAGGCGGACACGTACAGGTCCAGCGCGCCGTCGTTGTCGACGTCCCAGAACCAGGCCGGGAAGCTCTCGTGCGGCCGGCCCACGCGCAGCCGCCGCGCCTCGTCCACGAACGTGCCCCTGCCCGTGTTGCGGTACAGGCGGTTGGCGCCGCCGCTGTTGGATACGTAGAGGTCCGGCAACCGATCGCCGTTGTAGTCGCCCCAGGTCACCGCCTTCGCGTAGCGGTGGTTGAGCACGCCGGCGCTGGCGGCCGTGTCCGTGAACGTGCCGTCGCCGTTGTTGCGGAAGAGCTGGCCGGGCGCCACCAGCGCGCGCGACGTCTCGTTGCCCACGTACAGGTCGAGGTCGCCGTCGTTGTCGTAGTCGGCCCAGGCGGCGGTCTGGCTCGGGTAGTGCACGTCGCCGAGGCCGGCGTCGAACGTCACGTCGGTGAAGGTGCCGTCGCCGTTGTTGCGGAGCAGCGAATTCGGGTGCCGCCCGCGCTCCCGCAGCCAGGCTCCGCGCAGGACGAAGACGTCCACGTTGCCGTCGTTGTCGTAGTCGGCCTGGACCAGGTTCAGCCCGCCGGATATTCCGATCAGCCCGGCCTGCTCCGTGCGCTCGGTGAAGGTGCCGTCCCGGTTGTTGCGGAAGTAGCGGATCCGGTCCGCCGGATCCCAGGACGACGTGACGATGTCGAGATAGCCGTCGTTGTCGAAGTCGTCCGCGATGGCGCCGCCGCACATGTCGAAGGTGTGCAGGTCGAGCGCCGGCGCGACGTTGTCGAAGCGCGGCATCCGTTCGGGCGACTCGAACGTCTCCGGCGGGATCAGGAACCGTTCGGGCACGCCCTCGGGATACTCGCCGACGGTCATGTAGGCGATGTTCAGCAGCCAGCGCGCCGCCAGGCCGCGCGCCGTGGATTCGGCCAGCGCGTTCTCCGGAGAGCCGCCGACCGCCAGGTTCCGGGATCTGACGCCGGACGCGAGGTGCTGGGCCTGCGGCTCCGGCGTGTTTTCGAGCACGTGCGTGAACGCATCGATCGCCAGCCGGGACGGTTCCTGCTGCCGGTGAATGCCGCTGCCCTGCAGCGGCAGGATGCAGCTCTCGGCCGTCGGGTGCAGCGCGCAATTCTGCGTTTCCGCGAGCCGCATGTACGCGACGCCGAGGCGATAGACCGTGTAGTTGAGCCAGGACGGATCGGCGAGGCTGCGCGGCACGAGCTCGCGCGCCCGCGAGAACAAACGGATCGCTTCGGCTTCGTTCCCCAGGCGCAGCTCTTCGTCCGCCAGGCGGACCGTCAGCCGCCAGCGGTCCGGACCGGGCGCGGCTGCCGGCAGAGCGTCCAGCTCCTCGCGCAGCCGCCGCACCGGGCCGTCGCCTATGTAGGGATGCGCGGCCGGCGCTCGCTCGGCGATCTGCCGCAGCGCATCCAGCATCCGTTGATGGCCGTCCACCGGCGCATCCTGCTGCGCGCTCGCCGCGGCCAGCCCCAGCAGCGCGCCGGCAACAACCAGGACTAGCCGCGCGGGCCGCCCCCCGCCGGCGGGGTACGTGGTCATTGCAAGGGGGCGTTCAGGGGAGCTCGCCCTCCCGCCAGGGCGTGCGGGACGGTTGGCCGGCCTCGTACAGCGCAAGGTTCCCGGCCATGCGCTCGGCGAGCTCCGGCGGGGCCGCGGCGATCGCCTCGCGCTGCAGGTCGGCCGCGTCCCGGTAGCGTCCGTTCTCTGCGAACGCCATGGCCAGCGTTTCGCCGAGGTCGACGCGCTGCTGCTCCTCCGGCATCTGCTCCATGATCTCCAGCGCCCGCCTGCCGTCGCGCACGCTGTCGTCGGGCGCCGCGGCCAGAATCCGGGCCAGCGCTATGGGGAACGCCGGCGGCCCCGGATAGCGCCGCATGTCATCCGCCAGCCGGTCCCGTGCTTCCGCCCAGCGCCCGCTGCTGACGAGCACCATCGCGTAACCGAACGGCGCCTCGAATATGGCGGGATCCAGCTCCATCACGCGTTCGTACTGCGCCATCGCGTCGTCGGGCCGCTCGCTCAGCCGCAGCAGGCGCGCCAGCCGCATGCGCGCCTCGGCGTGGCCGGGGTCGTAACGTACGGCCGCCGTGTAGCGCCCGAGCGCCTGCAGGGGTTGGGCGCGTTCCTCGAGCAGCACGCCGAGGCTGAAATGCGCCTGCGCGTGATCGGGTGCGCGCTGGATGACCTGCTCGAACTGCTCCTGCGCGCCGGCGGCGTCGCCGCGGACCGCCAGCGCGGTCCCCAGCTTCTGCCGCAACTCCACGTTGCCGGGCTCCAGCTCGAGACCGCGGCGCAGTTGCGCCGCAGCGCGCCGGTAGTCGGCGCGGGCGAACGCGCGCAGTCCGCGCCGCTCGTACACCGCGGCGCTGTCGACGATTCCTTCAACCTCGTCCAGCAGCGGATCGGCCGGGCGCACGATGATGCCGGCGTCCAGCGCGACGCCGGCGCGCTCGGCCAGCCGCAGCCGCTGCAGGTTCACCTCGGCGGCCTCCGTCTCACCAATGCTGCGGAAGGCATCGGCGAGCGCGGTATTGATGGAGATGGCTGTCGGGCTGAGGGCGCGGGCTTCCTCGAAATGCTGTATTGCGCGGAAGTAGTCCTCGCGCGCCACGGCGGCGCGCCCGAGCCAGTACTGCACCGCGGCGGAGTCGGGCTCCAGCGCCAGCGCGAACTCCAGCATCGTTCTGGCGGCGCTCGGGTCGCCCGCCTCCAGGCGCATCTCGGCAAGCCACGTCAGCGTCGGCACGTCGTTCGGCTCGAGCTCGCGCGCCTGCTCGAACGCCGCTGCCGCCCGCCGCGGTTCGCCAATGGTCCGGTAGACGTGCCCGATGTAGTACGGCCAGCGCCGGTCGCGCGGCGCCAGCGCCCGGGCGTTGCGGAAGGCGGTCTCGGCTTCGGCCGCGTGCCCTCCGGCCAGCAGCAGCATGCCCAGCTCGCCGTACGCCGCGCCCAGCGCACCCGGTTCGGCGGCCGCCTCGCCGCCGCCAGCCGTCACGGCGGCGTGCTGTCGGCGGATGCGATCCTGCAACTCTTCGGAAGCGTCGCCCGCCGCCAGGTCCGGCAGCGGCACGGGCTGCACGGCCGACGGATCCGGCTCGGCCGCCGCCGGCCGGTCCGCTTCCGGCATGTCAGGCGCCGGCCCGCTCGGCGTGGATCCGCAGCCGCCGCCGGCCAGAAGAACGCCGGCAGCGAACGCCACCGGCGCCCATGTCGCGATGCGCTCGCTTACGTGCATTTCAACCCGTGGATCGTATGATAGCGTCACAGCGCGGGTGAGTCGGATATCAGCCCGTGGCGAAACCCCGCGTCGCACCGAGACCGGTCAGGCGTCCGTCTGACAAGGCGTGACGAGCGAGCATACTTGCGAGTATGTGAGCGAGGAACAACACAGTCAGGCGGGATGCATGGCCGGTCGAATGCAGCGGGGCTTTCGCCACGGGCTGATATGGCGGGGGAGCATCAGATGAGGTATTTGCGGGCGGAATCGACGATTGGGCTGGCGGTTGCGCTGCTCGCGGCCGGCGCCTGCGGCGGGGGCGGCGGTGAACCGGAAGCGCCCGGCGGCGCGGACGCGGGCGGAGACGCCGCGGCGGTCGTGCCGTTCAGCATCGACGTGCCGGACGCGGTGCTGGACGACTTGCACGCGCGCCTGTCGCGTGCGCGCTATCCGGACGAGCTCGACGGCGCAGGCTGGACGTACGGCACATCGCTCGGCTACCTGCGGGAGCTGGTCGCGTACTGGCGCGACGAGTTCGACTGGCGCGAGCAGGAGCGGCAGCTCAACCGCTTCGACCACTTCAAGACCGAAATCGACGGTCTCGACGTCCACTTCGTCCACCAGCGCGCCGCCGATCCGGATGCGCTGCCGCTGATAGTCGTTCACGGCTGGCCCAGCACGTTCATGCAGTTCCACAAGGTGATCGGGCCGCTGTCCGACCCGGCCGCGCACGGCGCGGACGCCGGGGATGCGTTCCACGTCGTGGTGCCCTCCATTCCCGGCTACGGCTTCTCCGACAAGCCGCGCGAGCGCGGTTACGGGCCGGCGCAGATGGGCGACATCTTCGTCAAGCTGATGGCGCGGCTGGGCTATGACCGCTACGGCGTGCAGGGCGGCGACTGGGGCGGGCCGATCGTCGCGCACATGGCGCGGGCGGATGCGGAGCGCGTGGTCGGCATGCATACGGAGACGTGCCGCGGCGGCCCGCCGGAGGGTGTCGAGGATCCGACGGCGGGCGTGCCCCCCGAGGAGCTGGAGCGCTGGCGCGACCGGCAGGCGTTCTTCTCGGACGAGGAGCGCGGCTACAGCGCCATCCAGGGCTCGAAGCCGCAGACGCTCGGCTACGGCCTGAACGATTCGCCGGTCGGTCAGGCGGCCTGGATCGTCGAGAAGTTCCGCGCCTGGAGCGACGTGGACGGCGACGTGGAGAGCAAGTTCACGAAGGACGAGCTGCTGACCAACATCATGATCTACTGGGTGACCCAGACCGCCACCTCGTCCGCGCGGCTCTACTACGAAAGCCCCCGGCAGGGCAGCGCCGGCCTGCTCGGCGCCGAGCGGATCGAAGTGCCCACGGCCTGCGCCGTGTATCCGCGGGACGTCGGGTTCACGCCGCGGCTGTGGAACGAGGCGCGCTACAACATAACGCGCTTCACCATCATGCCCCGCGGCGGGCACTTCGCGGCCCTCGAGGAGCCGGCGCTGTACCTGGACGACGTGCGCGCGTTCTTCCGGGACCTCCGCTAGCAGCCCGTGGCGAAAGCCCCGCTGCATTCGACCGGCCATGCATCCCGCCTGACTGTGTTGCTCATCGCTCACATATGGTCGAATATGCTCGCTCTTCGCGCCTTGTCAGCCGGGCGCCTGACCGGTCTCGGTGCGACGCGGGGTTTCACCACGGGCTGCTGGACCGCTGACTATAATGTCCGGTACGCATCCGCCAAGGAGAATACAGATGGGTTATCCGCGGCTTTCTTCCGGGCTCGGTGTCGTCGCGCTCGGTGCGGCGTTCATCCTGGCAGGTACGGCGCCGGCTGTGGCTCAGGCGCCCGCGGCCGGCGTGGCGGCCCCCGCCGCGAACGACTGGACCGTTCCGCGCACACCGTGGGGCCACCCGGACCTGCAGGGCATATGGACGACCGACGATGAAGTGTCGGTGCCGGTCGAACGGCCAGAGGATCTGGGCGAGCGGGGCGCTCTCACCGACGAGGAAATCGCGGCCCGCACCGCCGCGCGCGAGGCGGGTCTGGAACGCGGTTCCCCCGGCACGGGGGACGGCCCGGCGCACTGGTACGAGGGTGCGGTCGACGCCTCCACGCGCACGTCATTCATCGTCGACCCGCCGGACGGGCGGATCCCCTACTCCGACACGGGCCGGCGCGAGTGGGACAACCGCAACCGGGGCAGCTTCGGGGAGGGGCCGTTCAACGGTCCGGAGGACCTGGACCTGCGCGACCGCTGCATCACGCGCGGCTTGCCCAACACCTACTTTCCGAGCGCCTACAACAACGGCTTCCAGATCATCCAGCACGAGGAACACGTGGCGATCCTCTACGAGCGGCTGCACGAGCACCGGCTGATTCCGCTCGACGGCCGCCCGCATCTCGACGCGTCGGTCCGCCAGTGGTTCGGCGACTCGCGCGCCCGGTGGGAAGGCGACACGCTGGTGGTCGAGACGACCAACTACAGCGACGAGGTGAACTTCCGGGGTTCCCGTGAGGGCCTCCGGCTCGTCGAGCGCTTCACGCGGACCGGCCCCGAGACCATCGACCTGGAGTTCACGGTGAGCGATCCCGGCGCCTGGACGAGCGACTGGACGGTGCTCGTGCACGCCCGCACCGATCCCAACTACTGGCAGATCTTCGAGTACGCCTGCCACGAGGCGAACTACGGGATGTTCAACATGCTCAGCGGCTCACGTGCGGAGGAAGCGAAGGAGGCCGCCGAGAGCGGGTCGCGCTAGAACGCCCCTGAACGGCCTCGACAATCGCACACGGATCATGACGTTGCGCGCTGGCGTGGTTTGCCTTGTCGTGGCGGCCGGCACGCTGCTGCACGCCGCGGCGCAGCAGCCGGCCATCAACAGCCAGTTGCGCCACGCCCGGGGCCAGGGCGTCGTACCGGTCTACGAGGGCTGGTTCGAGGACGCGGCCGGCACGGTGCACGCCAGCTACGGCTACGTCAACCTGAACCTCGACGAGGCGCTCGACATTCCGATCGGCCCGGACAACGCCATCGCCCCGGGCCCGGCCGACCGCGGCCAGCCGACGCATTTCCTGGCGGGACACCAGAAGGGGGTCTTCACCGTGCCGCTGCCGGAAGGCACGGCGTCGGAGGAGATCAGCTGGACGCTGAGCGTACGCGGGCATTCGATGTCCATACCCTCGAACCTCGGCCCGCTCTACCAGATCGAGGGGCTGGTGACGAACGGCGGGCCGTTCCCGGGGAACACGCCGCCGGTGTTGCAGTTGCGGCGGGATGGCGCATCCGGCCAGGGGCCGGTCGGCCTGACGCTGGACACGGCCATCGCGGCGGACGCCGGCCGCGACACGCCGCTGGACCTATGGATCTCGGATGACGGCCTGCCGGGCGACCAGGGTCCGCTGGTGATCCGTTCCTTGCAGAGCGGACAGCGAACGCGCCAGGGACGGCGGATGTCCGTGACGTGGAGCAAGTACCGCGGGCCGGGCGCGGTGCGGTTCGCCGATGCGACACCGGCCATCGAGGGTGGCGCGGCGCATACCACCGCGCGCTTCTCGGAACCCGGCGCGTACGTGCTGCGCGTGCTGGCCCAGGACGGCTCCGGCCTCAACGGCTGCTGCTGGACAAACGGCTATGTACATGCCAACGTGGAGTAGACGATGACCTTCAGCACAGGATTGCAGCAGTTGCGCAGCCCCGCATGTGTCCTGGCGGCGGGCATGGCATTCGCGGTCGGCGCGCCGTCCGCGGCCCAGCCGGCCGGCGGCGGCGCGGCGGAGACGTTCGCAGAGCACATCGCGCCCATCCTGCAGCGGTCCTGCCAGGAGTGCCACCGGCCCGACAGCATGGCGCCGATGTCGCTGCTCACGTACGAGGAGACGCGGCCCTGGGCGCGCTCGATCAAGGCTCGCGTCGAGAGCCGCGAGATGCCGCCCTGGTTCCTCGACAAGACCATCGGCATCCAGGAGTTCATCAACGACATCTCGCTGAGCGACGAGGAGATCGACGCCATCGTGCGCTGGGTCGACGCCGGCGCCCCGCCCGGGGACCTGTCGCGCATGCCTGCGCCCCTGGAGTGGCCGAGCGGTGACAACTTCCGCCTGGAAGTGGAGGCGGGCATGGGGCCGCCGGATACTGTCGTGCGGTTCCCGCCGTTCACGATGCCGGCGGTGGCGCAGGACACGTTCTTCCGGCCGTTCGCGGACATCGACATCGACGAGCCGCGCTGGGTGCGCGCGGCCGAGACGAAGCCGTCCGGGAGGCAGGGGCGGCGCATTGCCCATCACGCCTCGGCCTATCTGCACCAGCCCGAGTCCGCCGACTTCCTGGAAGCCGAGCGCGGACTGCTCGCCGGCCAGGCTGCGGCCGCCGCCGTGCTGCAGGCTGCCCGCGCCAACCGCTCGGACGACCCGATCGACACGCGCGAGATGTTCACCGAGTGGGCGCAGGGCAAGAGCGGGGAGATCTATCCCGAGGACACCGGCAAGCTGGTGCGGCCCGGCTCGCGCATGGAGGTGCAAATCCACTACCACGCCGTCGGCGAGGAGATCACCGACCAGCTCGAGATCGGCCTCTGGTTCCATCCCCGGGACGTCGCGCCGAAGTACAGCGTGTCCTACGTGTCGGTCGGCACGCAGAACAACAAGCCGCTGCACATCCCGCCGCACACGGTCACGGTGCACCAGGGTTCCTTCACGCTGCCGGCGCCCGGCATCCTCCACAACTTCCAGCCGCACATGCACTACCGCGGCAGCGCGTTCTCCATGGAGGCGATCTATCCGGACGGCCGCCGGGAGCTCCTGAACCATGCCGACCGGTTCAGCAACGACTGGCACGTGAGCTACATCTACGAGCCGGACCATGCACCGCTGCTGCCGCGCGGCACGGTGCTGCAGATCACGGCCTGGCACGACAACACGTCCGCCAACCGCAACAACCCGGACCCGCGCCAGTGGGTGGCGTACGGCCCGCGCACCGTGGACGAGATGGCGCACTCCAACAGCCAGATCATCTTCATCACCGACGAAGACTACGAGCGGATGCGCGCCGAGCGGCAGGGACGGCAGAGCCAGAACCAGAACTGACGACGGAGCGGAGCTCCACGATATCCCGCCGGTTGCCATGCATGCGAAATAGTGCTGTATGGGTGGCCTTGTTCGGGTTGCTGGCAGCGGCGCCCGCGGAGGCGCAGACCGCGGCCGATGTCGTGGATCGGGAGAGTCTGCGGGCCTTTGTCGAACGCGCCGCGGAGCGCGCGGAGAATCATACGGACGCGGACGGCGCGTACGAGTTCTTTACCGGCACTTTCGGGCCGCTGGGCGAGTGGCGTACCGACGGCCCGGACGGCGTGTACCTGTTCGTCGTGACAACGGCGGCCGTGGTCGTGTTTCACCCGGCCAACCCCGACATCGAGGGGGATGACCACTCCGGGGTAGTGGACGAGAACGGGGTGCGGCTGGTCGTGGATTTGGTAGAGGCTGCACAGGCGGGCGGCGGGTTCGTGGAGTACCACGTCACGCTCGAGGGGCACCCGCGGCAGGGCGACTTGAAAGTGTCCTACGGTACGCTGCTGGAGTTGGCTGGCGGCGACGCCCTGGTGATAGCGGCCGGGTTCCATCCCGAGACGGTCAGCGCGCTTCCCTTCCTGGAGTGGCTGCTGAACAGACCCTGAGACCCTGGCCGTGGCTGCCGTGGCCGGGGCTGTCGAGGCGCCCTACCGCAACGTGCGGAAGAACGTGCGGACGTCCTCCAGCAGCAGCTCGGGTTCCTCCATCGCCGCGAAGTGCCCGCCGCGCGGCATGATCGTGCGCTGCGTCAGGTTGTACGCCGCTTCCAGCCACAAGGTCGGGGGGAACGAGATTTCCTTCGGGAACCCTGCGCAGGCGAGCGGCGCGTCGCCGGCGCCGCCGCTCAGGGGGTTCGGCCCGTGCGTCACCTCGTAGTAGATCCGCGCCGACGAGGTGGCGGTCCCGGTGACCCAGTAGATCATGACGTTGGTCAGCAACTCGTCCTTCGTGAACTTGCTCTCCACGTCGCCGTCCACGTCGCTCAGGGCGCGGAACTTCTCGATGATCCAGGCGGCCTGGCCGACAGGCGAGTCGTGCAGCACGTAGCCGATGGTCTGCGGCTTGGTGCTCTGGATGGCGCTGTAGCCGCGCTCCTCGTCCGTCCAGAATGCCTGCCGGTCGCGCATCAGCTCGAGCTCTTCCGGCGGGACGCCGGCCAGCGGATCCTCGACGCCCGGCGGCGGCGGGACGCTGCACAGGTTGAGGTGGATGCCGGCCACGTGCTCCTGATCGATGCCGCCCATGATGCGGCTGATCATCGAACCGTAGTCGCCGCCCTGCAGGCCGTAGCGGTCGTAGCCGAGCCGCGCCATCAGCTTCGCGAAGATCTCGGCCATCTGCAGCGGGCCGTAGCCCGCCTCGCCCGGTTTGTCCGAGAAGCCGAATCCCGGGATCGACGGGATGACCAGGTGGAACGCATCCGCCGGATCGCCCCCGTGGCCGGTCGGGTCGGTCAGCGGATCGATGATCTTGTGGAACTCGACGAACGATCCGGGCCAGCCGTGGATGATCATCACGGGGAGCGCATCCGGGTTGGCCGAGCGCTGGTGGATGAAGTGGATGTCGAGGCCGTCGATGTTGGTCTTGAAGTGGTCGAAGCGGTTGAGCGCCCGCTCCTGCTCTTGCCAGTCGTACTCGTCCCGCCAGTACGCCACCAGCTCGCGCATGTAGTCCAGGTCGCTGCCGTAGGTCCAGCCGGCGCCCTCCAACTGGTCGGGGAAGCGCGCGTCCCGGAGCCGCGCCTGCAGATCGTCCAGCACGGCATGCGGCACGTCGATCGTGAACGGCACGACGGCGTCGCTCGCGTCCGGCGCCCCGGCGCCGCTGCCGGCTGGTTCACCGCCGCCGCACGCCGCGGCGAAGCCCAGCAACATCAGGACCGGCAGCAGTCTCACAAACTGTTCTCAGTTTTCCGTCCTGCGCAGGATGATGACGTCGCCGTCCTCGTGGGTATGGGAACCGCGCCGGATCGTCCCGTCGAGCACCAGCACCGCCGTATCGGCAACCGCCACGTCGCGCGCGGAATCGCGCGTCTGAAACGTGCCCGCGACCCGCGGGCTTGCAGGGTCCGACAGGTCGACCACCGACAGTCCTGTCGGTCCGTCGGCGACGTACGCCAGCGTGCCGACGATCTCCGCGCGCTGGGCGTTGCCGGGGGTCGGAAACGTGTTGATCAGCGTGGGGGCCGCGGGGTCGGAGACGTCGTAGAGCTGGAGCGTGCCGCGCGGGTCGTCCGGCCGGTCCTCCGTCCGCAGCACGCGCAGCGGGTCGTACGGCACGCCGCCCACCAGCACCGCGACGTCCGGATTCGCCGCGATGACCTCGACGTGGCGCGGCGCCGACGCGGACTGCAGCGAGCCGACCGGATCGAGCGGGTCGTCCCGCGTCATGTCCAGCACGTAGAAGCCGGCCGGATGGTCCACGGCGTACGCCTGCGCTCCGAACATCGCGACGTCGCGCGCGTAGCCGTCGGTGTAGACCGAACCGACGGTGGCCGGCGCGGCGAGATCCGAGATGTCGATGACGTCCACGCCCGACATGTGGTCGGCCACCACCGCGCGGTTGCCGGACACCGCCACGTTCTTGGCCTGTCCGGGCGTCGTCACCGAGCCGCGCAGCGTGGGATTGTCGGGGTCGGACACGTCGACGATCCACATGCCCGAGTGGCCGGCCGCCGCGTACGCCAGCGGGCCGATCACCGTGAAGCCCCAGACCTTCTCCGGCAGCTCGTACGACCCGCGCCGCGCCGGCGCCGCCGGATTCGAGATGTCGTAGACCGTCAGCGTGCTGCCCCGCGTCACGTACGCGAAGCTGCCGTGCGCGCGGACCAGGTCGAGCGGTCCCGAGATGGTGCCGATCGGCGTGAACGCGAGCGTCTGCGCGGCCGGGGATGCGCCGCCGGCTCCCGCAGCCAGTCCGGCCACGAGCAGCATCCAGACGCACCGCCGCGGAATCCAGCCGGCCATCAGGCGCCTCCGCCCTCGGAGAAGCAGTACAGCTTCGACTGCGTGCGGATCAGCAGATTGCCGCCGGCGACGGCCGGCGTCGCCAGCGCCATCTCGTTCAGCGAGTTCGTGGCGACGATCTCGAACTCCGGCCCGGCCGGGATGACGTACGTGTCGCCGTCCTCGCTCAGGACGAAGATCTTCCCGTTGTACGCCCACGGCGAGGCGGTGAACCCGCTGCCCGGCCTGAGCCGCTTGCGGCCGTAGATCTCCTGCCCGGTGCGGGCGTCGTGCGCCAGCATCAGACCGCGGTCGAGCAGGGTGTAGTAGGTGCCCTGGTACACCAGCGCCGATGTCACGTACGTCCCGAGCAGCGGCTGGAACCAGGCGATGTAGGGATGGTCGGCATGCGGATTGTCGGGGTCGAGCGAGATGTCGCCCGAGCCGCCGGGCCGGACGGCATAGACCGGCCGCACCGACGAGCCGGGGTAGCCGGAGCTCAGATAGATCAGCCCGTCCCTGGCGAACGGCGACGGGGCGACGTTGCCGGTCATGCCCCGCAGCTCCCACAGCACGTTGCCGCCCAGGTCGTACGAGCGGACCTTCTGGCGGGCCGTGATCACGATCTCGGTCCGCAGCTCGTTCTCCCAGACGAACGGCGTGGACCAGTTCTCGGTCTCCTCCCGCACGACGCGCCACAACTGCTCGCCGGTCTCCGCGTCGAACGCCGTGAAGAACGACTCGGTCGTGTTGTCGTTGACGACGTACAGCCGGCCGTCGTGCAGCGCCGGGGAGGCGGCCGGGGCGAATTCCTGGTGGCCGTTGAACGCGCCGAGCTCGTGTGTCCACGCGACGTCGCCCGTGCCGGCGTCCAGGGCGGCAACGAGGCCGATGCTGCCGAAGTAGACGTACACGCGCTGCCCGTCGGTGACCGGCGTTTCCGAGGCGAAGCTCGCCTTGATGTGGCGCTTGATTGTGGGTACCGTCGACCGCAGCTCGCGCTCCCAACGGATCGCGCCCGTCGCCAGGTCGACGGCGTACACCATCCAGCGGTGGGAGGCGATCGCGTCGCGCTTGCCGTGCTCGTCGCCCGGGTCGTAGAGCCCCTTGACCGGCTGCGGCTCGTCGCCCGCGCTGACGGCGCTCGTCACGAACACCCGATCGCCGGAGACGATCGGGGAACTCCAGGCCAGCCCGGGAATGTCGACCTTCCAGACGACGTTCTCCGTCTCGCTCCAGCGTTCCGGCAGATCGGGGTGGTCGGGCGCCACGCCAGCCTCGAGGCCCCGGAACCGCGGCCAGTCGCTGCCGGCCAGGGCCAGCGGCAGCGCGAGCAGCAGTGCGACGGTCGTGAGCAGCGTTTTCCGCATTACGTTCCCTTCCACTCGGGGCTACTTCCCGAACCGCCCGCCCATTATAGAACCGGGGCCGCGGCGCTTCTCACTATAATCCGCTGGCCGTGGCGGATATCACCGATCCCGTCGGGTATCACCGCGGACAGTTGTCCGCCCGCCGGGTCCGCGCCGCGGAGCTCGAAAGGTCCCATCTGTGGCTCAGCAGGGGGCGCCTGGCGACCGTGCTGGCGATCCTCGTCATCGGCGCCGCCGCGTGGCAGGGCTGGCTGTCCGGCTGGTGGCTGGCCGTTCCGGCCGCGCTGTTCACGGCCCTGGCCGTCGTGCACGACCGGGTGCTGCGTGCGCTGCGCACGGCGACGCGCGCGGTGGACTGGCACGAGCTGGCGCTGGCGCGCCTGGAGGACCGCTGGGTCGGCCGGGGCGGCGCCGGCGAGCGATTCCGGGACCCCGAGCATCCATACGCGCTCGACCTGGACATCTGCGGCAAGGGCTCGCTGTTCCAGTTGCTGACTACAGCCCAGACGGCTGCGGGGGAGGAATCGCTGGCGCGCTGGCTCCTGGAGGGGGCCGACGCCGCGACTGTGCGTCACCGCCAGGCGGCCGTGCGGGATCTGGCCGCGCGCCCGCTGTTCCGCGAGGACCTGTACACCGCCGGCGCTGACGTACGCGACGGTGTCGATTCGGCCCAGCTCGTTGCCTGGGCGACGGCCCCCGCGCAACTGCGCACGGGAGCGCTGCGGCCGGCTGCCGCCGTGCTCGCGGCGGCTGTAGTCGCGGGGACGGCCGCGGCCGGCGCGGGGCTCGTTTCGTGGGCGGTGCCGCTGGGCGTCGCCGCATTCAACGCCGTCGGCGGGATGCTGTTCGGCCGCGCGGTCGCGCGGGTCCTGCACGGCGCTTCCGTGCCGTCCCGTGAGCTCGACGTCTTCGCCGCGCTGGCGGCGCGCGTGCAGCGTGAGCAGTTTGCGGCCGAGAGTCTCCGGCGGCTCGCGGCAGGACTTGCCGCCGGCGCCGACGACCCGGTGCGCGCGGCACGGCGGCTGAGCCGGCCGGTCCAGATGCACGAGTGGCAGCACAACCTGATGTTCGCGCCGGTCGCGGCCGTCCTGCTCTGGGGACTGCAGTGCGCAACCGCGGTTGAAGCGTGGCGCGCCCGCCATGGCGGGGCGGTGGAGGGGTGGCTCTGCTGCGCCGGAGAAATCGAGGCGTTCAGCTCGCTGGCAACCTACCGGTTCGGCCGTCCGGACGACCGGTTCCCGGAGCTGGCCGAGGGCGACGCGCCTGTCTACGAAGGCGAGGGCCTGGCGCACCCGCTGCTGCCGCGCACCAGGGCCGTCGCCAACGACGTGTCGCTCGGCGCCGAGCCGCAACTGCTGGTCGTCAGCGGATCGAACATGTCCGGCAAGACCACGTTGCTGCGTACGGTCGGCGTCAACGCCGTGCTGGCGCTGGCCGGCTCCGTCGTGTGCGCTCGGCGGCTGCGCCTCACGCCGCTGGCGATCGGCGGCACGCTGCGCGTCCAGGACTCGCTGCTGGACGGCCGCTCGCGCTTCTACGCCGAGATCGTGCGCCTGCGCCGCCTGGTGGACATGGCGCGCGGGCCGGCGCCGTTGCTGTTCCTGCTGGACGAGCTGTTTCACGGCACGAACTCGCGCGACCGCGTGGAGGGCGCGCACGGCGTGCTGCGCTTCTTCATCGGGCTGCGGGCCGTGGGCCTCGTCACCACCCACGACCTGGCGCTGGCCGGTCTCGCCGACCGCCTCGCGCCCGTGGCCGTCAACGTACACTTCGAGGACCAGTTCGCCGCCGGCGAGATGACGTTCGACTACCGCCTGCGCCCCGGCCGCGCCACCGGCACCAACGCCCTCGCCCTGATGGCCGCCGTCGGTCTCGACGTCTCGGGGTAGACGGAGCGCGACCGACGTCACGACCTCGACGTTGACCTCGGTCGGTTTACGGCGCCGGCTCGGGGACGACGGGGTCGAGCCTCAGGAACGCGCGCGGCGGGAAACCGGTGAGGATCCGTACGATCAGCGGCAAGTGGTATTCGCTTGCGATGCGCGAACGCTCGTCGCCGCTGACCGGCACGGCGCGACAGGCGGCCTGCCTGCCCTGAACGGTGACCCGGACATCCGGATTCTCGACCATCCGGCGGTACCAGGTCCTCGGCCAGTGGTTGGCGGCCACGTACGTTCGTCCGGCGCTCTCCACACCGGCCACGACTACGCTCCTGTCTTCACCGTCGACCGTCGCCGTGATCGTGAGCCAGGTTTCGCCCGCCTGGACGCCGCGGCGGGCGTGGCGGCGTCCCATGAATCCGACCAGCGACTCGACCGCGACGACGATCCCCAGGTACGCCGCCACCGCGACACCCGCGGCGGCCAGGACACTCACGGCAGCGAGCTCCTAGCGGGCGGGCTCGAGGACCTGGCCCGGCTGCGCCCCGGCGTCCGGCTCCGGACGCCGCAGCACGCGCCTGAACACCCACTTGATGTCTTCCAGGATCATGTAGGAGGTCGGCACGAGCACCAGCGTGATGAACGTGGCGAAGACCACGCCGAACGCCAGCGAGATGGCCATCGGCTTCAGGAAGTCGGCCTGCGTGCTCTGTTCGAACAGCAGCGGCGCCAGGCCGGCGAACGTGGTCAGCGACGTGAGCAGGATCGGCCGGAAGCGCGCCGCGCCGGCCTCCTTCACGGCCTCCATCATGGTGCTGCCTTGCCTCCGGTGGCGGTTGATGAAGTCCACCATCACCAGGCTGTCGTTGACGACCACGCCGGACAGCGCCACGATGCCCATGGTCGACATCAGCGATACGTGCTCGCCCATGATGATGTGGCCCCAGACGGCGCCGACGAAGCCGAACGGGATGGCGCTCATGATGATCAGCGGCTGGATGTACGACTTGAGCGGAATGGCCAGCAGCGCGAATATGCCGAACATGGCCAGTGTGAACCCGATCTGCAGCCCGCCGATGGCGTCCCGCTGCTCGGCTTCCACGCCTTCGAAGGCGTAGCGCACGCCGGGGTAGTCGGCCAACAGCGCCGGCAGCACGTTGTTGGCGAGATCGCCGTTCACGGCGGCCGACGTCGTCACGTTCTCGTCGATCGACGCCAGCACGTTGATCGCCCGGTTGCGGTCCACGCGCTTGATTGACGCGAAGCCCTGGCCGGGCTCGACGACGGCAACGTGGCTGAACGGCACCTCGCCACCGTCCGGCGTGCGGATGCGCATGCCTTCGAGATCGCCCAGCGAACGGCGCTCGTCGGCCGGATAGCGGACCATGACGCGGATGTCGTCGCGGCCGCGCTGGATGCGCTGCGTCTCCTCGCCGTAGAAGGCCTGCCGCACCTGCCGTCCGAGGTCCTGCAGGGTGAGCCCGAGGCTCTCGGCGGCCGGTGTGATCCCCAGCTTGATCTCGTCCTTGCCGGCGAGGAACGAATCGGTGACGTCGTACACGCCCGTATAGCTCCGCAGGCGCTGCTTGAGCCGGTCGGCGGCGGCCTGCATCACGTCCACGTCGGGACCGACCAGCATCACGTCCACGTCGCTGCCGGCCGCGGCCTCGTCCGAAACGAAGGTGAGCTCGGTCGCCTCGGGGATCGGCCCTGTCAGCTCCCGCCAGCGGTTGCCCAGCTCCTCGGCGCGCAGCGGGCGGCTGTCCGGCGGCGCCAGCTCCAGCATCACCTGGCCGAGATGTGCTTGCGAGGGTGTGCCCAGCGCCTGCAGCGGACCGGGCCCCTCGCCGCCCATCGGCTGCTCGCCTACGGCCGCGTACACGTGGGTGACGACGTCCACGCCGGTCTCCTCCAGCACCTCCTGCCGCAACCGCTCCGCGCCCGCCTCCAGCCTCTCGACCGCCGCGGAAGTGGCGGCAGCGGGCGTGCCCAGCGGCATCGTTATGGACGCGGAGATGACCGAGGCCTCGGGCGACGGGAAGAAATGGAACGCGACCCAGCCGGCGGCCACCATGCCGCCGGTGACGATGAGCGTCGACACGCCGACGGCCAGCGAGAGGTAGCGCCAGCGCAGGCCGAACGCGAGCGCCGGGCGGTAGACGCGGTCGATGAACTTCTCCAGCCCCTCGGCAAAGTGGCTCTGGAACCAGCGCCACAGGCCGCGCCGCCGCGGCTTGAGGTGCGCCAGGTGCGCCGGCAGGATCTGGAGGCATTCGACCAGGGAGAACAGCAGGCAGGGGATGACGATCATCGGCACGAAGATCATCATCTTGCCCATCATGCCCGGGACGAACAGCAGCGGCGAGAACGCCGCCACGGTCGTGAGCACGGCGAACGTGACCGGCGTCGCGATCTCCTGGGCGCCGCTGATGGAGGCCGCCAGGCGGTTGGGATTCTTCTGCTGGTGGCGGTGGATGTTCTCGCCGACGATGATGGCGTCGTCCACGACGATGCCGAGCACCATGATGAAGGCGAAGGTCGTGACGACGTTGGCCGTGATGTCGAGGCCCGGCATCAGCATGAGCGTGCCCAGGAACGAGATGGGGATGCCCAGGCTGACCCAGAACGCGAGGCGCAGCTCCAGGAAGAGCGCCAGCATCAGGAATACGAGCGCGAAGCCCATGACGCCGTTGCGCAGCATGAGCGACAGCCGGTCGATGAGGATCTCAGCCTGGTTCATCCAGACCGTCAGCGTGATCCCCTCGGGCATGCCGGCCTCGGCCTGTGCCATGTAGCCATTGACGGCGCGGGCGATCTCCATGTCGCTCTGATCGCCCGAGCGGAAGACCGAAACCAGGATGGTGGGCTTGCCGTCGAAGCGCCCGAACTGGTCGGTCTCGGCGAAGCCGTCCACCACCGTCGCCACGTCGCCCAGGTGCAGCCGCGTGCCGTCGGGCCGCGCCATGAGCACCAGGTTCTCGAACTCCGCGCCGCGGTACGCCTGGCCGATGGTCCGGAGGAGGATTTCGCCGCTCTCGCTGCGCACCGAGCCGCCCGGCAGGTCGAGCGACGAGCGGCGCACCGCCATGGAGACGTCGTCGAACGTCAGCCCGTGGCGCCGCAGCGTGTCCTCGGAGACTTCGATGGATATTTCATACGGCCTGGCGCTGGCGAACTCGACCAGGGAGATGCCCGGCAGGGCGGCCAGGTCGTCGCGCACGCGCTCGGCGATGGACTTGAGGGTGAACTCGTCGGTATCGCCCGAGACCGCGATGTCGACCACCCGGAACCGCGCCAGCACCTCCGTGATGATCGGCTTCTCGGTCTCCTCGGGAAACGTCTCGATGGCGTCGACGTTGGTCTTGATGTCGTCGAGCACGCGCCGCGTGTCCGCGCCGAGCGCGACCTCGACCATCACGGTGCCGGAGCCCTCGTTCGCCGTCGAGGTGATCTGCTCGATGCCGTCGATGCCCTGGATCGCCTCCTCGATGCGGATGTTGACGCCCTCCTCGACCTCCTCCGGCGCGGCGCCCAGGTACGGCACCTGGATGCTGACGATGTCGAGCTCGAGCTCGGGAAACGTTTCGCCGCGGACGTTGAACATCCCGATCAGGCCGCTGACCATGATGAACGCCATCAGCAGGTTGGCGGCCACCGGGTTGCGCGCGAACCAGTCGATCATTCCGTTCATGCTGTTCCTGCCTTCGTGGCCCTACTGCGCGTCGCTCTCGGTGATGCGATACAGGTGGCTTTCCGTGCGCAGGAAGAAGGAGCCGTCCGCGACCGCCATGGACGCGAGCGTCGAACCGTCGAGCTGGTTGACGGCGAGCTCCGAGTAGGTCGTCCCGGGCGCGATCACCGTGGTCTTGCCTTCCTCGCTCTGGAGGTAGATGCGACCGTCCGCGAATACGGGCGAGGCGGAGTAGTTGCCGCCGATGCGGTGCTGCCAATGGACCTCGCCGCTCTCCGCGTCGATGCAGGTCAGCACGCCGTAGTCGCTCACCATGTACAGCTCGCTGCCGACCAGCAGCGGGGACGGGGTGTGCGGCGCCCCGCGCCGCAGCGTCCACGCCACGTGCGTATCGGTCACGTCGCCCGACCCGTCGGCGCGCACCGCAAGCATGGACGGCGTCTGGAAGCCGGTGGCGATGAATACGAGCCCGTTGCCGTAGACCGGCCGCGGCACGTTCGAGAAGCCGCGCCCGTAGCGCACGCGCCAGAGCTCGGCGCCGGTGGCGGGGTCATGGGCCGACGCGCGGAACGCGGCGACGCTGATGATCTGGTCCTGGCCGTCCACGCTGATCGCCAGCGGCGTCGAGTACGCCTGCGACACCGGCTCCTCCCGGTCCGCCTTCCAGCGGACCTCCCCGGTGCGCGTGTCGAGGGCCAGCACGAACGCGACGTCGTACCCGTCGCCGTTGAGGATGAGCAGGTCGTCGTAGAGGATCGGCGAGCCGCCGTAGCCGTGCTGCGTCACGTACGGGAACCGCGCGGTCCACAGGACCTCGCCGGCCGTGCTCACGGCCGCGGTGCCGTACGCGCCGAAGTGCACGTAGACGCGGTCTCCGTCGACGATTGGCGTGGGCGACGCCAGGCTGTTCTTGGGGTTCGGGGAGTCTTCGTCCTCCGTGCGGAAGACCTCGACATTGAGCGTCTCCTGCCCGCTGTCGGCATCGAATGCGAGCAGGCGCAGCACGCCGCCGCCCTCGGCGGTGCCGGTGGTGAGCCAGATGCGGCCGTCCACGACCACCGGCGTCGACCAGCCCCGGCCGGGAACCGGGGCCTTCCACTCGACATTCCGGTCTTCGCTCCACTCGGCCGGCAGACCGCTCTCGACCGAGTGCCCCTGGCCGTCCGGCCCGCGGAACTCCGGCCAGTCGCCGCCCTCGGCCGCCGGGGCGGCCAGCAGCAGCACCGCGCCGATCCGTACCAGGGCGGAACCTCGCATGCCACATTGTAATCCCGTCTGCCGCCGCCGCCGCTATAATCGCCGCTGCCCAGAGCAGTTAATGCAGCGCAGCCCCAAGTAACGTATGTCATCGAACGCGCCGCGCCGACTCGCGGTTGGACTGGCCGGGTTGCTGCTCGCGGGGCAGGCCTTGCCGGCGCTCGCCGGCGAGACGGCGGCCGAACGGCAGGTCGTCATCTTCACCCCGGCGCTTGACGACGAGCGCCTGGCGCCCACGCGCGAGGCGCTGGCGTTCTGGAACAGCACGCTGGCGCAGTTGCGGCTCAGCCCGCGGCTCGTGGAGGCCGCCGTCGTCGTCGAATCGCCGTTGACCCGCTCGCTCGAGAACCATGCGCAGCGGCTCTGGCGGCAGGCGGGACGCATCTCGGCGGGAGAGACCGGCCCGCGGGCGCCGCGCGAGCTGCACGACGAGGAGGGCGATATCTTCATCCTGCTGTCCCGGCAGCACCTCATGTCGTTCGCCTGGCCGGTCGACGACACCGAGCGCTACTTCGTCGCCATCGGCACGCGCTCGGAGGATCGCGTCAAGCAGGCGGTGCCCACGCACAACGTCATCGCGCACGAGCTGGGGCACGCGCTTGGCCTGACCCACAACAATCAACCCGCGGCGCTCATGTGCAGCCCCTGCCGGTCGGCGCTCATCAAGGAGTACCCCCACCGTTTCCTGCCGCTGACGGCCCTGGACTACGCCCGCTTGCAAGAGCTGTACGCCGGTCCCTGAACGCCCGCGCCGGGCAGATCGGGCTTTGACGCCCCGCAAGCGCCTCCGGAATACTCCGGCGCAGGAGGTGCTGCATGCTCGACCCGTCCACGATTCTGCTTACGGACAAGACCGCCGTCGTCACCGGCGGCGGGCGCGGCCTCGGCGAGGCGATCGCCGTCAACATGGCGGCGTTCGGCGCCGACGTGGCCGTGCTGGACATCGACGAGCCGGCCGCCCGCAAGACGGCGGGGCGCGTGCGGGAGACCGGCCGCCGCGGCCTGGCGCTGCGGGCCGACGTGAGCGTGCGCGCAGACGTCGACGCCGCGCTGGAACGCACGCGCGCCGAGCTGGGGGAGATCGACGTGCTGGTCAACAACGCGGCCGACCTGACGGACCCGCGCCCGGCGCTCACCATCAGCGACGAACGCTTCGACTACTTCGTGCGGTCGTGCCTGGGCTCGGCCTGGCTGTGCAGCACGACCGTCGCGCGGCGCTGGATCGATCTCGGCCGGTCGGGCGTCATAGTCAACGTGGCGACTACCGAGGGCATTCGCGGCTGTCCGAACTGGTCGGCATACTCGGCGGCCAAGGCCGGCATGATCAACCTGACCAAGACGCTCTCGTCGGAGTGGGGACCGCACGGCATCCGCATCAACGCCGTGGCGCCCGACTACACGCCGTCGCCGGGGACGGACTTCGCCGGCCGCCGGATGAACACCGACGATCCGGGCTCGCTGCTGTTCCGCAGGAGCGCGGCGGACAGCCGCGAGAGCCTGGCCGGGATCGCGCCGTTCATCCCGTTGCGGCGCTACGGCACGCCGGACGACACCGCGGCGCTGGCCATCTTCCTGGCGTCGGAGATGTCCGCCTGGATCACCGGCCAGACCATCGTGGTCGACGGCGGCGCGCTGGCGTGCGCGCGCGTGGAGGGCCCGCTGCCCCTGCCGATGTTCCTCGATCAGGACGATTAGCCTGCGTTTTCCGCCAGCCTGCTGCCGCGGTCGCCGATGCGCTCGCGGCGACGTTCAGCGCCGCTCGCGGCCTTTCGTGTTGCCTTGTCTGCCGGATGACACGCTGGCGGCCGCGGTGGCGCGCGCGATGGCGTAGACGGCCGCGGCCAGGAGCGCCGCGCCGGCCGGGACGGCCAGGATGCCCAGTCCCGGATCGCCGCCGTACACCGTGACGCCGCCCAGGAAGAAACCCCCGGGAAGCAGCAGGCTGGCGCCGACGAGGCTGATGGAGACGGCCGGCAGGCGGCGCGGCGCCGCTTCGGGGGCGACCCGCAGGCACAGGCCGAACAGGATGTGGATCACCCCGAAGAGCCCGCCGTGGGCGTGCGCCAGCGTCCACATGAGGCGGCGCGTCTCGCTCGAGGCGTCCAGGTACAGCCCGACCTTGAACCCGTGCAGCATCTCGAGGGTGAAGCCGAGCGAGAGGAACGCCAGCAGGGACCACCAGCCGAAGCGGAGGTGGCGGCGGGAGGCGGCTGCGGGCGTCAGGGCCGGGTCGGCAGGCACCGCCTACTCCCTCAGGAACAGCGGCCGGTTGTCGCGCTGCCGCAGGATGCCCATCATCCGGTCGACCATGAGCTGTCCGTCATCGGCCACCAGCAGCGCGGGGTCGCGCCGCGTCCGTTGCGACGCGCGCTGCTGCCACGCCTGGAGCACCGGCAGGGCGGCCGCCACCCGCGCCTCGCGGCCGGCCACGTAGTCGTACTGCAGGCCGGCGTGGCCGGGCACCGTGCGCAGAGAACGGTAGGCGATGTAGCGCACCGCCTCGTACGGGTCGTTGAGCAGCTCGGCGAGGTAGGGCGCCATCCAGCTCGTGCCGGACGCCTCCTGGGCCGGCGCCCAGCCGAGCGCGAAGGCCGCCAGCGCGCGCTGTCCGGCGTCGCCTTTCATGGCCCACAGCAGCGCGGCCGACACCGACCGCTCGTCAGCGCTCAGCGGCGGCAGCGGCTGGCCGTACCATTCCTGCAACGCCGCGCCGGTCCACGCCAGCGTGCGGTCGACGTGGCACAGGTTGCAGGCGTTCGGGCGGCCGGTCTGCACGCTTTCGGCGACCGACGGGCTGCTGATGGTGTGGCTGCGGATCGCCTTGAGCAGGCCGTACGAGGTGTACGGCATGTGGCAGTTGTAGCAGGCGCTGCCGGACGAATCCGCCGCGTGGCGGGTGTGCTCCGTGACGCCGTCCTCCGGCAGGTCGTGGCATGCCAGGCAGGCGTCGTTGCCGTCCTTGCCCGCCGACACCTGGTGCGTCGCGGCCCACTCGGCGATGGGCCGCGGATCGTCGGGCGTCTTGTGCATCGTGTGGCACGAGTAGCACGAGAGCGTCCGGGCGGCCTCGGTCGCGTCCTTGTAGCAGGGCGAGTCGATCAGGCCGTTGTACTCGCGGCCCGACACGCGGATCATGCCGTCGGACCAGAACGAGCCCGTCACGAACGCCGGGTCGCGCTCGACGAAAGCGGCCAGCGCCGGCGAGTCGCGCTGCGCCATCGGCTGCGGCATGAAGCGGGTGTCGCGCAGCTCGTCTCCCGGCCGGTACGGAAGACCGTCGCTGTTGGCCCGCCGCTCTCCGTCGGCGTCGTAGAACTCCCACACGCTGTGGCACTGCCCGCACACCTGCGACGAGCGGTTCGGGTCGAGGCGCGCCGGCTGCACGATGGTCGGGTCGGGCCGGTCGCCGAGGTACAGGGCGTAGCGTTGCAGCGGGTTGCGATGGGCCTGGACGTGCTCCGCGCCGGGGCCGTGGCACGCTTCGCAGGCGATGCCGAACTCCCCGGTCATGGTGTCGACCGCCTGCTGTTCGATGGGTTCGGACAGGAACGGCGTGTCGAATCGAGTGCGCGGGAACGTCGTGTGGCAGGCGATGCACACCGCGTTCCAGTGGCCGTTGACGGTCGACACCGCCTGGTTGGGCGGGTGGAGCACCACGGCGCTGCGCGGCGCCCAGCGGCCGTCGGCAATCAGGTACACCCCCGGCAGCACATTGAGCGCGCGCTCGTGGCCTGTCGCGTACCAGTAGATCTGCTGGTGGTGCGAGCCGGTGATCATGACGACCCGGCGGGTGATGCGGGGGCGCTCGCTCTCCGGCCCCTCCGCCCCGGGGTCGTTGAACTCGGCCCAGAACTCGCCGCCGCGCCGTTCGAGGCGCATCGGGTCCCCGTGCACGTCATCCACCACCACGCCGTCGAAGTCGGCGACGACCGTCTCCGGCGTGGCGACCTGGGTCATCGTGCGGTGGTAGGAGCCGTACCACGTTGCGTACTGCGCCGGATGACATGCCTTGCAGGCGGTGGAAGAGACGTAGCCGTCCGCGGCGGCCTGGATGGGGCGGTGCGCCACGCGCTCCTCGGGGACGAACGGCGTGCGCGTCCACACGGCCGCGGCGCCGAGCGCGACCGCGGCGAGCACAATCGCCGCAACCGGCAGAACGGGGCGCACGGCCATCGCTCAGTCGGCGGCGGCCTCCGCCAGCCGCTCGCGCGAAACCCATTCGCGGACGATCTGCTGCCGGCTGGTGCGAAACAGCACCCGCAGTTCCATGGCGAAGGCGAAGCGCTGCGGCAGCCAGACTTCGGGTTCCACCCGTTCGAAGTCGAGCCGGCCGGCCGCATGCCGCAGGGTCGCGATTCCGAAGAAGTAACGGGTCGGCTGCCGAATGCGGAATTCGATGAGCCTGACGCCGTAGTCCCGCTGCGTCACGTGGAGAGTGCCGGCGGAGCGGTTAAGCATGTGGTCCATGCGAGTCTTCTCCGGCAGCTTGCCGGCACGTGGCGCGAACGAGATCACCCAGCACGGCTCGCCGTCGATCGTCTCGACTCCGGTGATGGTCGCTTCGTAGCGGTCCATCAGGGTTTCAACCTCGATCTCGCGGTCGTCGTTCGTCTCGATCGGGTCGTCGTCTTCCTCTCGCTCCCGCACCTCGCGGATGAATTCCTCGCGTCGCTCGCGCTCGTCGTCCAGGTCGTCGGCGTCGAGCGGTTCGCCGTCGAGCTCGACCAGCTCCTCGTACAACTCTCCTTCGAGCGGGTAGCGGTGGTGCAGCCGCGTCTCGGTCTCCGTCACCTCCAGCTCCTTGTCGAGCGAGTGAACGGTCGTGAGGATCCGAGACTCGTAATGCAGCTCGGCGCCGCGCTCTTCCTGCTCGACGTAGCGGTCCACCACAATCTTCATGAGCTCACCCACGTCCGGGACGGGTTCCGGAGCGGACCGGGGCTGGAAGGATGCGGGATGGGCGGCGGCCGCGAGCAAGGCGCCGACCAGGATGATCGCGCGAGTCGCCATGCGGGTGATGGTAGCATCCGCTGCGGCTATACTGCGCGGGTCGGTTGTCCGACGCGCCATGTCCGCCGCCGCCGAGCCGCCCACCGTCCTGGTAGTCAGTTGCTCGCTCAGCGCCACGAGCCGCTCCCGCGTGCTGGCCGAGGCCGCGGTTGCCGCACTGCGGCGCCGGGGCGTCAGCGCCGGACTGATCGACCTGCAGGAGTGGGATCTGCCGCTGTGCGACGGGGGAGACTGCTACGACCATCCGTCGGTCGAGCCGCTCACCCGCCGGATACAGGCAGCGGACGCGTTGCTCGTGGCGTCGCCAATCTACAACTACGACGTCAACGCCGCCGCAAAGAACCTGGTGGAGCTGACCGGAGCGGCCTGGAGCGACAAGCCGGTCGGCTTCCTGTGCACGGCCGGCGGCCGCCGCAGCTACATGGCGCCGATCGGCCTGGCCAACAGCCTGATGTTCGACTTCCGGAGCCTTGTCGTCCCGCGCTTCGTCTACGCCGTGAAGGAGGACTTCGACGAGAGCGGCGCCGTGACGGATCCGCTGCGGGAGCGCGTCGAGCAACTGGCCGCTGCCGCCGTCGACCTGGCGCGCGCGCTGGACTGGTTGCATGCCGCGGCCGGGCCGGCCGGCCGGCCGGCGTGAGCGCCGTTCCCCGCAGCTCGCAACACGCCGCGACGCACAGAGGTACCGCCATGATTGCATCCGGACCACGTTCGCGCACCCCGGGGTTCCGCCGCCGCGACTTTCTCCGCGCCGCGCCGGCCGGCGTCGCGGCCGGGATGTGGCCGGCGGTTGCCGAGTCGACACAGCCCGGCCCGCCCGCCGTCGAGGATCCGGTCGCGTGCGCCGCGTCGCTCGCGGGACTCGAATTCACCGCGGCCGAGCGTGATCTCCTGCGCCCGGACGCGGCGCGCAACCGGCGGCGCTACGGCGAGCTGCGGCAGCTCGCCATCGAAGCCGACGTGCCGCCGGCCTTCACCTTCCGGCCCTGGCGCAGCAACTACCGGCCGGAGGGCCCCGCGACCCCCAATGCCGACCTCGGGATCGAAAGGTCCGCCGCGACCGCCGTCCCGTCCGATTTCAACCGCCTGGCGCTGCTGCCCGTGACGGAGCTGTCGCAACTGGTCGAGCGCCGCCAGGTGACCTCGCTCGACTTGACGCGCCTCTATCTGGACCGCCTGCGGCGCTACGGCGATGGGCTCAACTGCGTGGTCACGCTCACCGAGGAGCGTGCACTGGCGCAGGCGGCGGAGGCGGACCGCGAAATCGCCGCCGGCCGCTACCGCGGGCCGCTGCACGGCATCCCGTGGGGGGCCAAGGACCTGTTCGCGGCGCGCGGCGCCCGCACGACCTGGGGCGCCCGCCCGTACGAGCAGCAGATCATCGACCAGGACGCCACCGTGGTCGAGCGGTTGGACGCGGCCGGCGCGGTGCTCGTCGCCAAGCTGTCGATGGGTGCGCTCGCGCGCGGCAGCGTCTGGTTCGGCGGCATGACGCGCAATCCCTGGGCGCCCGCCCGCGGTTCCAGCGGCTCGTCGGCCGGGCCGGGGGCGGCCACCGCCGCGGGCCTGGTCGCCTTCTCGGTCGGTACGGAGACGCTCGGCTCCATCATCTCGCCGTCGGCCGCCTGCGGCGTTACGGGACTGCGCCCGACGTACGGCCGCGTCAGCCGTCACGGCGCAATGGCGCTCAGTTGGACCATGGACAAGATCGGGCCGATGTGCCGGACCGCCGGAGACTGTGCTTTGGTCTTCAACGCCATCTACGGGCCCGACGGCCGGGACGAGACCGTGGTCGACGCGCCGTTCCTGTGGGCCCGGCAGTTCGATCCGGCGGCGCTGCGCGTCGGCTACGTGGAAGACGAGTTCCGGCGCTCGCCGTTCGCCGGACTGCTGCGACAGTCGCGGACCGCGGCGCGCGAGATGGAGGTGCAGCGGGCGGCGCTCGACGACCTGCGGCGCGCGGGCCTGACGCTCGAGCCGATCGAGCTGCCGGCTTTCCCCGCGGAAGCGCTGCGCGTGATCCTCAACGCGGAGGCGGCGGCGGCGTTCGACGACCTGACGCGCAGCGGCGGCGTCGACCGGTTGACCGACCAGGGGCCCGACGCCTGGCCGAACGTGTTCCGCGCGTCGCGGTTCATTCCGGCGGTCGAGTACATACGCGCCCAGCGCGCCAGGACGCTGCTCGGCAGGGAGCTCGACGCCCTGATGAGCCAATTCGACCTGATCGTCACTCCGGCGCTCAGCGCGAGCCTGACGATGACGAACCTGACCGGACACCCGGCGCTGGCCTTCAAGGCGGGCTTCCGCGACGGGCTGCCGGTGGCGCTGATGCTGACGGGGCGCCTCTACGAGGAGGCGGCGCTGCTGCAGGCGTGCCGCGCGTACGAGCAGGTGACGGCGTGGCACACCCGCCACCCGAGCCTCGACGGTCCGGGCGCCTGAAGCTACTCGAGGCGGACGGAGTTGATGAGGGTGTCGAAATCGGCTTCCCAGCGCGCAACGGTGCGGCTCGGACCCGTCAATTTGAAGAAGTAGGGCCCGTCCGGGCTTTCCACCACGGCCGCCTTGAGCCGGAAGTCGCGCTTGTAGTAGCGCATCTTCGAGCCGGGAACCACCTCCGCCGCGTAGATCCCGGGTACCTCGAGCACCGTAACCGGCATGCCGGCGACCTCGAAACCGGTCGTCGTGGCGACGTCGGCGGACGGACTGTCGTCCGGTTGCAGCATCTGGTTGGTCCAGCGGTCGAGGTTGGCCTCGACACCGCCCCCTTCGCCGCCAAAGTAGAAAACGACGCACTCCGCGTCCTCGGCGTCGTCGTTCACGCGGGGCAGCAGGAACTGGGCCACGCGCATGGGCGACGAGGGCTCGACGGCGATCCACGCGGCCGGGGCGTCGTAGCGCAGCGCCACTTGCGCGCCGGCGGAAGCGGCGGCCAGCAGCGCGGCCAGCAGGCCGCAACACGCGGCCCGGGAGGTCTGGCGGGCCGTGCGGGAGGGTGCTTGCATTGTCGGCACGGACTGTAATCGTAGCACCCAACAGGCTGCTACAATGGCCTGCTGTTTCGCCGGGAGCGGGCGCGGCCTTGGAGATTGCCTACGAGAAGCGGACGCTGGACAACGGGCTCGACGTGATCGTGCACGAGGATCACGGGTGTCCCATTGTCGCCGTCAACCTCTGGTACCACGTCGGCTCCAAGAACGAGCAGCCCGGGCGCACCGGGTTCGCGCACCTGTTCGAGCATCTCATGTTCGAGGGGTCGGCGCACCTCGACCGCGGTTACTTCCATCCGCTGCAGGAGGTGGGTGGGACCCTGAACGGCTCCACCAGTACCGATCGCACTAACTACTGGGAAGTGGTGCCGGCGGGAGCGCTCGAGCGCGCCCTGTGGATGGAATCGGACCGCATGGGATATCTCCTGCCGGCGCTCACGCAGCAGAAGTTCGAGACGCAGCGCGAGGTCGTGCTGAACGAGCGGCGCCAGAACTACGAGAACCGGCCCTACGGGCTCGTGCCGATGGCGCTGATGGCGGCGCTGCACCCGCCCGGGCACCCGTACCACTGGGTGACGATCGGCGACCCGGATGACCTCCGCGCCGCCGATCTGGACGACGTCAAGGCGTTCTTCGCGACCTGGTACCACCCGGCCAATGCCTCGCTGGCGGTCGCTGGCGACGTGCGGGCCGCCGACGCGTTCGCCGAGGTGCGCCGCCATTTCGAGGAGATCCCCGGCGGGCCGCCTCCGCCTCCGCCCGCGGTTCCGGACGAGCCGGACCCGGACGGCGAGCGACGCCTGCTGCTCGTGGACCGGGTGGAGCTGCCGCGCCTGTACCTGGCCTGGCGCACGCCGCCGCTGTTCGCCGCGGGCGACGCCGAGCTCGACCTGCTTGCCGAGGTGCTGTGCGGCGGCAAGGCGTCGCGCCTGTACCAGCGGCTCGTCCGCGAGCGGCGCATCGCGACGGACGTGACCGCCGCGCAGAGCTCGCGCGAGCTGGCCGGCAGCTTCTTCATCGCGGCCACCGCGGCGCCGGGGCACGACCTGGCCGAGATCGAGGCGGTGATCGCCGCCGAGCTTGCAATTCTCCAGGCAGACGGGCCGGCCGACGACGAAATGGAGCGGGCGCGGACGAGCGCCGACGCCGACTTCGTGTACCGCACGCAGACAGTGGGCGGTTTCGGCGGACGCTCCGATCAACTCAACCTGTACAACGTGCTTGCCGGGGATCCGGGCTACGGCCCGGTCGATCGCCGCCGCTACGCGGAGGCCGATGCGGCCGCGCTCCGCCGCACGGCAGATCGCTGCCTGCGGCAGGACGGCCGCATCGCCCTGAGCGTCGTGCCTGCCGGCAGTACGGCCGCGGCGCTACCCGGCTCCGTGCAGGTCCATCCCAAATAGATGACGGCCGTAGATCGCACGCGCCTGCCGTTGCCCGGCGCCGATCGTGCGTTCACCCTGCCGGCGTTCGAGCGGGCCGACCTGGGCGGCGGGACGGTGGTGTGGGCGGCCGAGCACCGCCGGGCGCCGCTGGTGGCGCTCCATCTGCTGCTGCCCGCGGGCTCCGCGGCGGACCCGCCGGACGCGCCCGGCCTCGCGGCGCTGACGGCGGAGCTGTTCACGGAAGGCACCGCGGAGCTGTCCGCGGTGGAGCTCGCGACCGCGCTGAAGCGGATTGGCGGCGTGCTCACGACGGCGGTGAGCAGCGACGCGACCGTCATCGCCCTGACCCTGCTCTCGCGGCACGTGGCCGCCGGCTTGCGGCTGCTGTTCGAGGTCGCCATGCGCCCGCGCCTCGATGCCGGAGACGTCGACCGCGAGCGCGACCTGCGCATCAACCGCATCCGGCAGCAGCGCCAGTCGCCGGGCCCGCTGGCCGACCGCGGGTTCCTGGAGGCGTTGTACCGGAATCATCCGTACGGGCATCCGGCGCTGGGCACGGAGCCGGCCTTGCGGTTGGTCGAGCCCGCCGGCGTGGCGGCCTTTCACCGGCGTGCCTACGCTGCGGCGCCGTGGACGCTGGTGGCGGCCGGGGACGCCGATCCGGATGCGCTGATCGCCGAGGCGCAGAAGGCGTGGGCGGCCGTGGCCTCCCCGGAAGATCGCCGCCCCGCGCCCGCCGCGCCGCCGGATCCGCCGTCCGTCCGGGAGCGGATGGTCTTCGTCGCGCGGGACGGCGCGGTGCAGTCGGAGATTCGCCTGGGCCATGCCGGCCCGCCCCGGAGCTCGCCCGACTACCACGCGCTGCTGCTGCTGAACATGGTGCTGGGCGGGCAGTTCGTCAGCCGCGTCAACCAGAATCTGCGCGAGGCGAAAGGCTACACGTACGGCGCGTCGACGTGGTTCGACTGGCGCCTGGGACGTGGGCCGTTCCGGCTGCACACCAGCGTGCAGACGGCGTCCACGGTGGATGCCCTCCGGGAGGCGGTGCGCGAGGTGGCCGACATCCGCGGGCCGCGGCCCCCGTCCGGGCACGAGCTGGAGGTGGCGCGCGCGGCGCTGACGCGCGGCTTCCCGCGCACCGTGGAGACCGCCTCGCAACTCGCGCGCGCCGGGGTGCAGATCGCGCTGCACGGGCTGCCGGCGGACGACCATGCGAATTTCCCGCGCCGCGTGGCGGCGGTTGGCGCCGGCGACGTGCGGCGCGCGGCGGCGCGGCACCTGGATCCGGACCGTCTCGTGGCGGTAGTGGTCGGCTCGCGGCCGGACGTCCTCGACAGCCTGACGGATCTCGGCTTCGGTGACCCCGTCGAGCGCCCGGCTGACAAGGCGTGACGAGCGAACATGGGAGAATATGTGAGCGAGGAGCAGGCCGCCGCGCACCCGGGCAGGAATAGGTCCGGCACCCCGGCGAACGGTGAGTCGGCGAAGTACGGTGAGTTGGTGAAGTAAAGAAGGGGACGGCGAGCATGAAGGTCAGCCGTCCCCAGGCCGCGCACGGCGCGGCCCGCCGGCCACGGAGTGGGGCGATGGGGTCCCCGCGAGTGGCCGGCGGGGGTTTGGGGCGAAGCCCCATCTAACGAAGATGCGGTACAAGGCGGGCTGGACCGGACGGGTCTACGAAGACTTCGAGGTGGGCGACGTCTACCGCCACCCGCTCGGCCGGACGGTGATCACCGCCGACAACATCTGGTTCACGCTGCTCACGCAGAACAGCAACGCCATCCACTTCGACCACGCGTACGCGGCGCAGACCGAGTTCGGCAAGCCGCTCGTCGATTCGACCTTCACGCTGGCGCTCGTGACCGGCCAGTCCGTGATCGACCTGTCCTGGAACGTCATGGCCAACCTCGGCTGGGACGAGGTGCGCCTGCCCAACCCGGTATTCGAGGGCGACACCATCTATTCCCGCAGCGAGGTGCTTTCCAAGCGCGAGTCGAAGTCGCGCTCCAACGTCGGCATCGTGACCGTGAAGACGACCGGCTTCAACCAGGACGGCAAGGTCGTGATCGAGTTCAAGCGCACGTTCATGGTGTACAGGCGGGGTCACGTGCCCCGGATCGCGGTCCCCGAACCCGGCGGACCGCAGGAGCGGAGCGATGGGTAGCACAAGCAGGCGCGCATGGCCGGCGCTGGCGCTGTTGGCTGCCGCGGCATGCGGCGGGTCCGCGCAGCCGGAGATCGAGGGGGACGTCGCGTTCGTCAACGCGAACGTGATTCCGATGGACGTCGAGCGCGTGCTCGAGAACCAGACGGTCGTGATTGCCGATGGCCGCATCGCGGCGATCGCGGGCGCGGACGAGGTTGCGCCGGCCGCCGGTGTCGAGGTCATCGACGCGGCGGGCCGCTACCTCCTGCCCGGTTTCGCCGAGCTGCACGGCCACCTGCCGAATCCCCGGATGTCGGACCGCGACGCGCAGAACCTGCTGTTCCTGTACGTTGCCAACGGCGTCACCACGGTGCGCGGCATGCAGGGCGATCCGTCGCAGTTCGATCTCCGCGACCGGGTTCGGAACGGCGCGGTGCTCGGGCCGCGGCTGTACCTGGGCAGCGTCGCCCTCAGTTCCTGGAGCGGCGTGTCGACGCCCGAGCAGGCGGAGCAACTGGTCCGGCAGTACGCCGTCGACGGGTACGACCTGATCAAGGTGCTGGAAGGCATCGACGCCGCCACGTACGACGCGCTGGTGCGAACGGCCCGTGAGGTCGGCCTGCCGTTCGCCGGCCACGTGCCCGACCAGGTCGGCCTGCGGCGCGCGCTCGCCTCCGGTCAGCTGTCGATCGACCACCTGGACAACTATGTCGAGGCGCTCGTGCCGGAGGACGCACAGCCGGACGAGTGGCCCGGGTTCGGCGCACGCGGAACGCTGCTGGCGCGCGTGGACGAGTCGCTCCTCCCGGACGTGGTCGAGGCCACCGTGCGGTCGGGTGCGTGGGTCGTGCCGACCATGGTGCTGTGGGAGACCGGGATCCTGGCCACGCGGCCGGCCTCCACCGTGGCGGCGGAGCGGCCGGAGGTGCGCTACATGCCGCCCGAGACGGTGGAGCGCTGGACGGCGAGCGTCGACGAGCGTCTCGCCGCGGGCGACGTGGATGCGAATCGGCAGCTCGCGGCGCTGCGCGGCCGGATACTGCTGGCCCTGCACGAGGGCGGCGCCAACATCGCGCTCGGCACCGACTCGCCGCAGACGTTCAGCGTGCCCGGTTTCTCGGCCCACCGCGAGATGCGCTACTACGTCGACCTCGGCATGACGCCCTACGACGTGCTGGAGATAGCCACCCGCAAGCCCGCCGAGTACTTCGGCGCCACGAACGACTTCGGCACCGTCGCCGTCGGCCGCCGCGCCGACCTGCTGCTGCTCGAGGCGAACCCGCTGGAGGACATTGCCCGCACGGAACGGCGCGCGGGCGTCATGCTCGGCGGCCGCTGGTTTCCCGAAGCGGAAATACAGGAGCGACTCGAGGCGATCGCCGTCCACTATGGCAACTGACGCGGCGGAAGAGCGCATCCGGCGCAGCCTGCTGTTCGTGCCCGCGGTGCGGCCGGACCGCTTCCCCAAGGCGCTCGCTACCGGCGCCGACGCGGTCTGCATCGATCTCGAGGACGGCGTGGCTCCGGACGCCAAGGAGACGGCGCGGGGGCAGGCGCTGGCGCTGCTCGCCGGCCGCGGCCCGAGCGCCGCGGAGGTGAGCCTGCGGATCAACGACGCCAAGACCGCGCTCGGGCGCACCGACCTGGCCGAGTTGGTCAAGTCCGGCGCCCGCCCCGACGCATTGATGCTGCCTAAGGTCGCCGGCGCCGACGAGATTCGGGATGTGGACACGACGCTCGCGCGCGGCGGCGGCGCGCTGCCGCTGATCGTGCAAGTCGAAACGGCCGCCGGGCTGCTCGCTGCGTCCGAGATTGCCGCGGCGTCGCCCAATGTGTCGGCGGTCTTCTTCGGCGCCATCGACCTGTCGGCCGACCTCGGTTGCGCCGTGGAGTGGGAGGCGCTGCTCTACGCGCGCTCGCGCGTGGTGCTGGCGGCCGGCGCGGCGGGCGTCAGCGCCCTTGATTCTCCCTTCATGGACGTGCCGGCGCTCGACGCCCTGGCCGCGGAGACGCGCCGCGTGCGGCGCCTGGGGTTCACCGGCAAGGCCGCCATCCATCCCACGCAGGTAGCGGTCATCCAGGAGGCGTTCGCACCGACCGCCGCCGAGGCTGCCTGGGCGCACAAGGTCGTCGCGGCGTACGAGCGCCAGCAGGGCGGCGTGCTGCTGGTCGACGGCCGGCTCATCGAGCGTCCGGTGGTGCGTTCCGCGCGCCGTACGTTGCGTATCGCCCAACGGCTCGAGCAGACCTGAGCCGGCCAATCCCGCGGCATACCTTTTTCTCTTGACCCGCGACCCCGAACGCGGGAGACTGATGCCCCCTGTCGGTCGCGGTCGGCGTTTCGGCAGCGGGTCGTGCGGGCAGCACTGCGAATCGGGAGGGGAGCGCGCCTTGTCGCCGCTACGCATTCTCGCGCACCGTGCACCGTCGCCGGCGGCCCCGCTCCACACCACACCCTGCCTCTCGGCCACACCCGGTCAGTACACGCCCGTCACCGCCCGCGGCGCGGACGGCGTTCACCACGATCAAGCGGAAGCATGTGTCGATACCACCACGGCGCCGGTAATTCGGTAGATCACGAGGGGGGAAGAACATGGCATCCCGAGCTATCGTTGGTTTGACTCTGTTGGCGGCAGTTGTGATGGCCGTCGTTCCGGATCCGGCCCTGGGCGGGATGTTGTCGATCCTGCTGGTCGTGCTGGGTCTGGCGTACGGGGCGCTCGCGATTGACGCCGAGGATGCGACGAACTATCTCGTGTTCGTCATCGCCGCCGCCCACGCCGGCAACGCGGACGTGCTGGCCATCATCCCGGCGGTGGGCATGTACCTCGACGGCATCCTCGACGCCTTCGCCGTTTCGCTCTACGCCAGCGTCGGCACGATTCTGGCGGTGAGGGCGACGAATCGCATCAAGGGCTGAAGGTAACGGCGGCCACTGCGGCCGGCAGCCCCTCGTCGCCCGCCGGTCGTTGACCGGCCGGGCTCGTTTACGTGCGTGCCAGCCTCGGCGCCGTCAAGCGCGTGGTGCGCCCGCGCGGCCGTGCTATCGTGTGCGTTACCGTGGAGGTGAAGATGGCGGCGCATCATGCGGTTGCGGTTGTCGTGCTCGGGTGTGCGGTTGGTCTGTCGAGCCTCGCGTCGCCTGCGGCGGCGCAGGTCGCGGAGGCGCCGGACTGGACCGTGCCGCGCACGGAATACGGGCATCCGGACATTCAGGGGCGCTGGAGCAACGCGTTCGTGACGCCGCTGCAGCGCCCCGAGGGCCAGGGGCCAACGCTCACCGTGGAGGAAGCGGTCGCGTTGGAGCAGGGCGCCCTCAGCCGTCTCGCCGACAGCTTCGAGCCGCTCGATCCCAACCGATCGGCGCCTCCGCCGTCCGATAATCCGGGGGCCTACGACCGCTTCTACGGAGACTCGGGCGACCGTGTGGTGATCGTGAACGGCGAGCCGCGGTCGTCGTTCATCACGCGTCCGGCCAACGGGCGGCTGCCGGAGCTCACCGAGGAGGGCAAGCGGCGCCGCGCCGAGCAGAAGGCGTTCGGCGAGAGCTTCGGGGAGCACGATCATCCCGAGCTGCTGCCCCTGCCCGAGCGGTGCCTGGTGCCGCTCGGCCCCAGGACCGGTCCCCCGATGTTCGACGCGGGCTACAACAACAACTACTACATCGTCCAGAACAAGGATCACATCGCCATCATGCCGGAGCAGTACCGCAGCGCCCGCATCATCCGCCTGGGCGAGGGACCGCGGCTGCCCGATCACATCCGCCCGTGGCACGGTGATTCCTGGGGCCACTGGGAAGGGGACACGCTCGTCGTCGAGACGACGAACCTCCATCCCCTGCAGCACGACGTGCAGCAGAGCGTGTTCGCGAACGAGCTGGACCGGCGGGCGGGCAATGTGGTGTCCGAGAAGATAACGGTGACGGAGCGCTTCACGCGGGTGGACGAAGATACGCTGCTCTACGACTTCACCGTCGACGACCCGGTCATCTACACCGAGCCGTGGGGCGGCGAGATCCCGATGTGGCGGCAGAACGAGCAGATGTACGAGTTCGCCTGCCACGAAGCCAACTACGGCATGTTCAACATCCTGCGGGGCGCCCGTTACCAGGAACGCCAGGCGGCCGAATCCGGCGGCCAGGAACCCTGAGCCACACGGATCCTGCGGATCCACTGCCCTGCGCTCTCTCCGGGCTAGCGCTCCATGTAGTGCCGTCCGCGGAGCGGGCGTCCAGGTTCGACGCCGTCGACCAGGGCGCCGTCGCGGACGACGAACGTTCCGGCCACCAGCACGTGCTTGATGCCGGCCGAGTACTGGTCGGGCGCGTCGTAGGTGGCCCGGTCGATGATGCGCTCCGGATCGAAGATCGTCAGGTCCGCGTCGCTACCGACCTGCACGCGGCCCTTGCGCGCCATCTCCGGGACGATTCCCTCAATCCGCTGCGCGGGAAGCAGCGTCATCTTGCGGAGGGCGTCCATCAGGCTCAGCGCGCCGCGCTCGCGCACGTAGTGGCCGAGGATGCGGGCGAACGTCCCCGCACCGCGTGGGTGCGCCCTGCCTTCACTGAACGGGATCCCGTCGCTGGCCGCAATGACGTCGGGCTGGCCGACAATCCACTCGTTGATTGCCTCTGACCGGCCGTGCATGATGACCCACCCGCCCTGTCGCCGGTAGCTCTCGAACGTCTCCGGCGTGAGCCGCTCGCCCGTCTCGACCCACTGCAACGTCCCGTACGCTTGGCTCGGACGGCCCACCCAGCCGTCGAAGAGCGGCGACTCGATGAGCGACGCGCTGGCCGTGTACGGATACGCTTCCGTCGTAACGTCGACGCCCCGCTCGCGGGCGCCGCGGATCATGGCCAACGCTTCCTCCGCAAGCGGATCGGAAGTGCTGTTCAGGTGGACGATGTGCAGAGCGACGCCGGTAGCTGCCGCGTTGGCGATCACTTCCTGGAACGGCGCCAGCGCGCCGCCACGCGTGAACGCGCCCGAGGACCGCAGGTGGACGAACACCGGCGCGTCATGCGCTGCGGCAACCTCGAACATCCGCAGCAGCTCGCGGTGGCTCGCTCCCGGCGTATAGCCCAGGCCGAAGCCGAAGCCGATGGCGCCCTCCCGCAGGCCGCTTTCCATGAGCTCGCCGAGCCGCGCCAGCTCGTCATCGTCTGCTGCGCGATACAGCGCGCCGTCGCCGCTCTCGCCGAGCGAGAACGTCCCCTCGGCATTGGCACGGACCATTGCCCGGCCCAGCGCGCGCAGCCGCGCGCCCTGGTGGCTCGCGGACGCGCCGTAGTTGATGCGGGAGGCGCCGCCGCGGCGCGCGTACCAGCGGTCGACCGGAAAGGCCCCGATTTCCAGTTCCAGTGCGGTAGTCACACCATCCATCGCCTGGAACCGGCTGCTGACGGGATCCTGGCCGTGTGCGTGGAGGTCGATGAACCCCGGCGCCACGACGAGGCCGGCGGCTTCGACGGTGGTGACGCCCGTCAGCGGCGATTCGGAGATGGTGGTGACGGCGCCGTCACGCACCCCGACGTGCCGCACCGCGTCGAGCCCGCTCTCGGGATCGATGACGCGCCCGCCGGCGACGACCAGGTCGTACGATTCGACGGTAACTGGCTGCGGCGCGGAGGGTTGCGGCTCGCCCGAGCACGCGGACAGGCCCGCCGCCAGCAACAGCCACGGCACACGCTGGACCATGATCGAAGGAGACTAACGCCTGCGGCGTCAGACCGGCAACGCATGCATTGCTGCCGCAGGCGGGCAGGCTGACCGCCGCCGCTCACCGCACGTGCGCGAGCACGGCGTGCTGGTAGTTGAATTCGACCTCCGTCGGCTCGGCGTGCAACGGAATCTCGACCTCCACCTCCGGGGCGTCCACGAGGATGCGGTGCACTTCCGGCGGGCGGTCGGCGAAGCGCAGCAGGACGGGCACCGGCATGCGGAACGTGTCGGGGACGTCCTCCTGGCGGATCGTGCCGTGCAGCAGCCAGGGGGGCTGCTGGTCGGCGACGGGCGACACCTCCAGATCCGGGCGGTAGGTCGGCACGTCCACGCCGTACACCCACTGGTCGAAGAACCAGTCCATCGGCTCGCCGAACGCCCGCTCGACCGCCGCCTCGAACGAGCGCGTGCTGGCCGGCGCCTCGCGGTGGTCGCGGACGAACTGCCGCATCATCGCGCGGAACCGCGTGTCGTCGCCGGTCGCGATGTCGGCCAGCAGCATCCGCAGCATGTGCAGGATGAAGGCGCCCTTCTCGTACGCCAGGATCTGGTAGTCGACCGGCGTCTCGGTGGAGTTGAGCCGATAGCCGGCCACGACCGGGCCGGACTCGTGGCCCTCGCTCTCGCGGATCACCGCGGGCCGCACGCCGTAGTGCAGGATGCCGAGGCCCTGGCCGACGTTCACCTCGCCGAGCACGTCGAGGCGCCAGGCGTCCAGGATGTCCTCGAACTGGTCCTCGTCCTCCAGACCGGCGAGCACGTACAACGCCGCCGAGTAGTGGGAGAACCCTTCCGAGATCCACTGGTCGCGGTAGTCCTCCCAGTGGACGAGGGCGCCCCACCACTGGTGCGCCACCTCGTGGGCGCGGAACACCTCCGACACCCCGGTGTGGAGCTGGCCGAACGCCTGGTACGACAGCAGCACCATTCCGGGAAACGCCTGGCCGTTGTGGGCCACGGTTTCGGTCAGCAGCAGCGAGGGATACGGATAGGCGCCGAAGTAGTCCCCGAACACGCGTATTGATCCCTCGAGATCCTCGATGGTCTTGCGCAGCGCGCCGGGCGCGAACCCGGTCTGGCTGCGGTTCTCGTAGACGCTGATCGGGGGCAGGCCCTCGGCCTCGGCCGCGGTGACCTCGAAGCGGCCGATGCTGAACGACATGCCGCGCACCGGCGTATCCGAGACCCATTCGGATATCCGCGTGCCGTCGACCACGCGCTCGTCGAGCAGCTCCATGCCGCTGGCGACCTGCAGCCGCTCCGGGGAACGGAAGCTGAAGCGCTGCCGCCAGCGCCGGTTGTCGGGGTGCGCCGGCGCCCAGTACAGCGTGTCCTTCAGGAAGTATCCGCGGGCGGTGCGCAGACGTTCGACGAGCGGGCCTTCGTAGGCGACTTCGAGTACGAACCGCTCGCCCGCGGCCACGGTGCGGGGCAGGGCGACCGTCACCCACTCCTCGTGCAGGTCGTCGCCCATGAGCCGCCCGTGCGTTTCCTGCACGTAAGGGATCGGATCGCCGGCGGGGGCGGCCGGCTCCGACGGATCGGCCGCGGCGTCTCCGCCGCCGGCCTGTTCCGGGCCGCCGATGAGGGCCACGGCACGCACGTCGTCCGCGTTCTCCGGCCAGCCAGCCTGCCAGTGCACGCCCGTAACCTCCAGGAGGCGCGAGATCTGCAGCCGCAGCGCGGCCAGCGGCTCCAGCGGCTCGATGAGCAGCGCGGCGGTGCCGGCGGCGTCGCCGTTGCCCTCCAGCGCCAGGTCGACGTCGGTGCGCGCGACCGCAAGCCGCGGCGCCCACCCCTCGTCCGCGGGGAACAGCGTGCGGGGCGCCAGGCCGAGGTCGCGCGCGGTCCAGTCGTCGTCGTCCTCGTCGTCGCGGCGGCCGGGCGCGGGTCCGTCCGTCTCGGGGTCGCGGGGAAAGCCGCCGAACGCACGCTCGGCCGCGCCGCGGTCGAACTCCTCGAGCGCGTGGAACCCCATCCAGACATTGCGCACGTTGCGCCGGTGGTCGTAGCGGAAGACCGCCACTTCCTCCCGCGCCCGCGGCTCGATCTCTATCGTGAACCAGCCCTTGTCGTCCCCGTCGACCTGTGCGTGGAAATACGCCGGCCGGCGCGGGGCCGCCGCCGCGGCTTCGGGCGCCAGGATGTCGAGCAGCAGCCGGCTGTCGGGGTTGTAGAACTGGTGCTCCAGCAGCGCCTCGCGACGGTCGTCGAGCAGGTCGTCGGCCCGCCCCGCGCGGCGTCCGGCCGGACCGCCGGCCAGCGCCCGCAGGCGCCCGCTCGCGTCACCGGTCAGCCAGAACACGAAGCGGTCGAACTGCTCTTCCAGCAGGTCCTCGTCGAGGAACTTCTCCACCTGCTGGTGCTCCACCCCGTCCGGCGGCCAGGCGCGCACGACGCCGTCGCCCAGGTAGACGGCCACGTCGCCCGCCGCGCCCCCGTGCGGCAGCACGTACAGGTCGCCGCCGGTCAGCTCGAACTCGAAGCGGTCGATGCGCAGCACGCCGCCGTCGATGCGGCCGGCGGGCTCGAGCGCGGCGTCCACGAGCGCCTGGTAGGCGGCTGGCGGCTCGGGTTTGCCCGCGTCGCGGCCATCCTGGCCGGCCGCCAGCGGCATCGCCGCCAGCGCGGCCAATGCGGCCCCGCGCAGCGCGTGTCGCTGAGGGGGTTCAGGGGGCGGCATGCACGCGGCTCCGAATGGATAGCTCGGAGATCATATGCTGTGACGGTGCCCACGTGGCACTGGATCACAAGGAGGAGAGCATGGCAGTCCGAGCTATCGTTGGTCTCACGTTCCTGGTGGCGATCCTGATCGCCGTCGTGCCGTTGCCGGACGTGCGCAGCAGCCTGTCGCCGCTGCTCGTCGTGCTCGGGTTGCTGTACGGGGCGCTGGCGGTCGATGCCGAGGACGCCACGAACTACCTCGTGTTCGTCGTTGCCGCCGGCGCCGCCGCCAACTCGGATGTGCTGGCGTTTCTACCGGCCGTCGGCACGACCCTCAACGCGATCATCGAGGGCGTGACCACGTCGCTCTACGCCAGCGTCGCCTCGATCCTGGTGGTGCGGGCGACGCATCGGATCAGGGGGGTTACAGGCACATGACTCGCCGGCAGGGACGCAGCGCATCCATCCCGTGGGTGGTGAAGCTTGCTGTCGCCGCCGTCGTGGTGGCGGCGCTGGTGCTGCTTGCGGCGCCGCTGGGCTACCGGCTCGGCGTCCTGCCGCTACGGACCGCGCTGCTGGGGGTGCTGCGCTGGGGCGCGTACGCCGCGGTCGCGGCCGCCGGCGTGTCGGCCCTGGCGCTCGGGTATCTGCTTGCCAGGCCGAAAGGCGCGCGCCGCGGCGTCTGGGTGGCCCTGCCTTGCCTGGTGGCTGCCGGCGCGATGTTCTCGATCCCGGCCGGCTACCGGGTCGGTCCCGCCAGGCCGCCCATTCACGACATCTCGACCGATACCGGGGATCCGCCCCCGTTCGTCGCCGTGGTGCTCCTGAATGCCCCGGGCCGGACGGACTACGAGGGAGAGGTGATCGCTGCGCAGCAGCGCCAGGCGTATCCGGACCTCCAGCCCGTCATGCTGGACGATCCGCCGGCGGAGGCGTTCGAACGTGCGCTCGCCGCGGTGTACCGGATGCGCTGGCAGCTCGTGGAGGCCGACGAGCCAGCGGGGCGGATCGAGGCGACGGACACCACCTTCTGGTTCGGGTTCAAGGACGACGTCGTCATCCGTGTGCGGCCGGCCGGCGCGGGCAGCCGGATCGACGTCCGGTCGCTGTCGCGCGTCGGCGGCGGCGACGCCGGCACGAACGCCGCCCGCATCCGGGACTACGTAGAAGCGCTCACCGCCGACTGACCCCCGGGGACGGCCGCCGGTTGCCGTCCGCGGTACAATGACCCCCACTCTGCCGCTCTGGATGGGCGCGCACGCCGGGAGGGCTTAGATGAGACGAACCGTGCTGCTCGGATTGCTGCTGACATCGGGCGGTCTGCTGATCGGCGCCGCGGCGTGCGGGCCCGACGGGCCGCCGCCCGTGCCCGCAATCGAGCAGGTCCGCGGCGACCTGTACGTGATCCAGGGCGGCGATCCGACCGATCGCGCCACCTTCAGCGGCGGCAACGTGGCGGTCTACGTGATGGATCAGGGCGTCGCCGTGGTCGACTCCAAGCTCCCCGGCTACGGCCAGCAGATCATCGACCAGATCCGGACGGTCACCGACAAGCCGATCCTGGCGATGTTCCACACGCACACCCACAACGATCACGCCGGCAGCACGCCGGAGTTTCCCGACACGATCGAGGTGATCACGCACGAGAACATCAAGGCCAGCCTGACCCGGGAGGAGTGCCTGCCGGTCACCAACTGCCAGACGTTCAAGGGCGAGAACGCGCGGTACCTACCGCAGACGACGTTCTCGGAGAAAGCGTCGGTCTGGTTCGGGGACGACCGGATCGACCTCTACCACTTCGGGCCGGCGCACACCAACGGCGACACGCTGGTGGTGTTCCCGGCCGAGCGGGCGATGCATTCCGGCGACATGTTCTCGCTGAAGCGCCCGCCGTTCATCGACACCAACAACGGCGGCAGTGGCCTCGAGTATCCGGAGACGCTGGCGAAGACCGCGGCCGGCATTCAGGGCGTCGACACCATCATTCCGGGTCACACGCCGGGATTCTTCACCTGGGCCGAACTGGAGGAGTACGCCGAGTTCCACCGCCAGTTCGTGGCGATGGCGCGGGCGGCGCACGCCGCGGGCAAGACCGCGGAGGAGGCCGCCGAGGAGTACGTGATTCCCGACGAGTTCGAGGGCTACAACCGGTCGGATCCGATGCGGATTCCGACCAACATCCAGACGATCTACGACGAGCTGGAGCAGTAGCCCGTACGGCTCACCAGCCTTCTGCCGTCGGCGGGTAGCGCAGTAGCCTGCATAATCTGCAACTTGACTTTGTATATGTCAGGCGATTACAAGATTGTGTGATTGATCGGTGGATTCAGGGTCCGCTCGCTGGCGATCTGCGCAGGCCGCTGGTCCACATCCTCTTCGGAGCCCGCCAGACCGGCAAGTCGACGCTGCTGGCCCGCCTGGTTCCCGCTCCCGCGCTTCACTACAACCTCGCCGATCCCGAAGAGCGCGGCCGCCTGCTGGCGGATCCCGGCGCATTCCGCCGCGAGTGCGAAGCGCTGCCGGTTGGCGGCGGCCCGCACGTCGTAGTCGTGGACGAGGCGCAGGCGGTTCCTGCCGTGTTCGATGCGGTGCAGGTGCTCCACGATAGTGACCGGCTGCGCTGGAGGTTCGTGCTGTGCGGCAGCTCGGCCCGCAAGCTGCGGTTGACCGGCGCGAATCTGTTGCCGGGGCGTAGCCTGCTGCACCGCCTGTTGCCGCTCGTGCTTGCCGAACGACCTGCGCCCGCGGCTGCGCATGCGGGCTCGTTCGTGCTCCCGCTGCCGTCGCCGCCGGCGCACAGCACGTTTCCGGCGGCGGCCCTGGAGGAGCGCCTCGCGTACGGCGATCTGCCCGGCGTGGTCCTGACCGACGAGGCGCACCGCGCCAGCATCCTGACCGCCTATGCAACCGTGTACCTGGAGGAGGAGATCCGCCGCGAAGCGCTGGTGCGCGACTGGGGCGCATTCGTAAATTTCCTGCGCCTGGCGGCCAGGGAGTCGGGCAACGTCGTCAACTACACGGCCATCGCGCGCGAGGTCGGCCTTTCGGTGCCGACCGTCAAGTCGCATTACCAGCTTCTGGAAGACATGTTCGCCGGCGTGCGAGTGCCGGCCTGGTCCGGCAGTCCGCGCAAGGCGCTGCTATCCACGCCGCGGTTCGTCCTGTTCGACCTCGGCGTCTGCCACGCGGCGAGCGGTGCGCGTCCCGGCCCCGAAGTCGTGCTTGCGGATCCGGGACGCCGCTTCGAGCAGTGGGTGGTGCTGGAGCTGTGGCGGCGGCTGCAGTACCTCGGGGCCGGCCGGCTTGCGTTCTACCGCACGCGCGGCGGGAAAGAGATCGACATCATCCTGGAGCGTCCGGCGGGCGATGTCGTGCCGGTGGAAGTGAAGTGGACGGCTCGCCCACGTCCGGGGGACGCACGCCACGTCGATGCGTTCGTGCGCGAACATGCCGCCGCGACCGAGGGTTTCGTCGTCTGCCGCTGCCCCCGTCCGATGCGCCTGACCGCCCGCGTCACCGCCATCCCCTGGTCCGCCCTGTGAGGATAGCGCGCGGGCTTCACGTCCGCCGGCATCATCCGAACCGCCGCCGGCCGGCGGACTGGACATCGGGACGACGGGCGACCGCTACCAAGTGGTGGTGCACGTGGACCGTGGCGCGCTGGCGGATGCGCGGCAACGCGGAGCATGCACCGCGCCGCACCCCGCCTCGCTCAACGTGCGGTGCCGGCGTCGGCGGCTTGTCGATACGGAGGCCCCGTGACGAGGACCGCTGTTGCGATGGGACCCCTGTCGTTCTCGCCCAACATGAACTCAACCTCGTCGCCGATCGACAAGTCATTGAAGTCCTTGTTCCGAATCTCGCTCCAATGGAAGAAGACGTTGTTACCCCCATTCTCGGGCGTAATGAACCCATAGCCTTCCTTGAGATTCTGAAGCCGGCCGCGCTGGACCGCTCTATTCTCCGGGTCGCCTGGAGCATCCGCCAACGCTCCGGAGGTCTCCTCGGCGGACGACGGCGCCTTGGTGGGTGAGGCGTTGCCGGCGGGCGATGACGAGTGCTGTTGTTCCTTCCGTGGGAGGAAGAGATTGTTGACGACCGGGTCATGTCGGCGGGTCTTGTCGTCGATCAGCCCGTGCATCAGGACAGGATATGTCACTTCGTCCAGCAGACGGACGGAAGTGACCGTCTCCCTCTTCTTCCCTTCTGTATCGATGTACGAGTAGTCCCACCCAAGAAGCATGACCCGGGTGCCGAGGGTGTTCAGTTTTCTGACGAGGGGAATGAAGTCGCCGTCGCACGCGATGAGCACACTGACGTTGAATCGCTTGTAGATCGCCAATTCGAACGCTTCAAGTGCAAACCACACGTCGATGCCCTTTTCGCCTACGATGCGCCCGTCCCGCTCACTGAGGGGAAGATAATGGGTCACGATACCCGTCCGCATCAGAACATCGTCCCATTTTCGCTCGGCCATCAGAACCTCGCGATTCCGTGCCTCGCTGGCTGACAACCTGCCCCGGAAGTAGTGCGAATCGACAATCTGACAATAGCGCTTGTCAACGCCTTCCGCCTTCGCGACCTCTTCGCGGATGAACTCGTGGAGACCAGTGACCGACAGTCTGGCCTTGCGCTCGTGCTGATAGCAGTAGTAGTTGCTGACTTGAGAGAAGAAGCCGCCGTCATAGAAGACGCCGATACGTGTGAGTTTCGAGCTGGAATCGGTCATGTTTTGCTCTGAGGCGCGGTGTGAACCGCGTAATTGTCAGGACATCCAGTTGGTGGCGTCTTCGCGAACGCCGCGCGCTAAGCAGCACATCGCGCTCGAAGAGTTGGCCTCGGCCGGCGGCGGTTCGCCGAGAATCCCACACCGGCCGATGAAGTACTCCCGCGATGCCGAGGCGCTACTTGCCGATGCTACCACACGGCGTCATGGGTGCATTCAGCCACTGAACAGCGGTCTTCTGGTGCGGGATTGCCGGCTCAGACCGTTGGGAGTCGACTGTCCGCAAAACTTCGCTCGAGTTCTTGGTATAGCCACATGACAGCGTCGCCGGCTTTGCGACGTGAGAAATGCGGGTCGAGGCTGGAGTGCGGAAACGCCCCATTCGTCATCCCGACAGGCAGGCGCCGAAGCGGCGCAACTGCGCCACGGTTCTCTCCCAAACTGCTTTGCGGTGTAACGGCCCGCGCCCTTTGGGATGGGCTTGCTTCATCGAAGGGTGGTACATCACTTGCACGGTCAGGCCCGAGTCGGCCGTCACAACATCGTTCCACTTGTCCGGATCGTCACCGGCGAATATCTGTCCAAGTGTCACACGATGCCACGCGGCGCTCTGCTCGAACAACTCCGGCCATATGAACCTGGCGTACCCTTCGAGGTTCCAGGACCCCATGATCACCGCGTGGCGCGGCGCGTACTCTTTCAGCCACTGCTGGTGGTATTTCCCACAGTGCTGCAAGTAGAGCTTATGACCCCAATACACTTCGTTAGCCTTCGTGTCCCGCTCGACATCGGCGAGCGCCAGCACGGCGTTCGTCAGATGGCAGGCGCAGGGATCGATGCCGGCGTCCTCCACGACGCAGCGCAGATTCCAGTCCGTAGGAGACTTGGGGCAACCGCATCGTCCGCGTGAGCGCAGGTCGCTGGCGCACGCCCCGTACGACTTCAAGGTTCCCCAGTTCGATCCGAAGAACACGACACGCGGGGGCGTACCCGCGCCGCAGCCCTCGAAGCGGCCGTCGTGCACCGGGAAAAACCCCGGCCCGGGCAGACGGTCGAACTTCGTTACGAAGTCGTCTGCCTCCCATTCAGGCAGCGTGCGGTTGCACAAGACCATCCTCCCACGATGCGGTTGCAACGGTTTCTCGCTCACGCACCGAGGGTGGACAGGCCGCGATCGGCCTGCGTGATGCGCGAATCGGTTGTTCTACGAACCCAGACGCAGAATGTCCACGCCAGGCTCGCCGGAGCCGGCGGGACCCGCCCCTACGGCCACGAGCACCAGCGAGCCCGATACGGATACGTCGCGCGGCGGACCCGACGGCTCGTAGGTCGTGACGAGCGCGGGCTGCGCGGGATTCGACAGGTCGACCACCTGCACCAGGAACGGCGGAAAGACGTCGGCGATGTAGGCGAGCGACCCCTCGAACCGCACGCGCGGCGCGGCGATGTTGACCCCCTGCGCGGGGCGCTGCGGATGGCGGTAGGCGCCCACGGCAACCGGCGCTGAAGGATCCGACACGTCGAACAGCTCCAGCAGCGTGTCGGTGGTGACGATGGCCGCAAGCGTGGCGCCGGGGGCGTCCGGATCGAGGCTGACCGCGGCGGTGGTGGCGGGGCGCTCGGTCGAGCCCACCATGCCGGCGGCCTCGAACTCGTCCGAGTCGCTCGACTGGTCGAGGTCGACGATCGACAGCCCGCCGGGCCGATCCACGACGTAGGCGTACGAGCCGACGGCCTTGACATCCGTCCCGTACCCTTCGGTGAAATAGGAGCCGACCAGCACCGGCGCGGACGGGTCCGACGCGTCGACCACCTCCAGGCCGGAGAGGCGGTTGGAGACGACGACCGTGGTCCCGCTGACGTCCACGGCGAGCGCCTGCCCCGGGGTCTGATACGAGCCGAGCGCGACCGGCGCCGCCGGGTCCGAGACATCGATTATCCCTAGGCCGGTGAAGTCGATGGCGGCGTACGCCGTCGACCCGGACACGCGGACGCCGTAGATGTTCTGGGGGAACGTGTGCGACCCGAGCGCCGCCGGCGCCGTGGGGTCGGACACGTCGTACAGGCGCACGGTGGGGCCATCCGCGACGTACGCGATTCCTTCATGCAGATGTACGAATGCGGCCGGCCCGGGGATGAACCCGATGCGTTCCAGCGAGCGTTCCTGGGCAAGCGCCGGCGCGAGCGCGGCGCTGCCGCTCAGGACCGCGGCGAGTGCGGCTGCGATCCGGGTCTTCACGGACTACGGCGTCTCCTGGATGCGGTACAGGTGCCCGGCCGTCCGGATGTACAGGCTGCCGTCGGCGATGGCCGGGGTGGCCATGGCCATCTCGTCGAGCGCGTTGCTGCCGAGCACCTCGTAATCGGGGCCGGCGTTGATCACGAACGTTTCGCCCTCCTCGCTCAGCACGAAGATCTTGCCGTTGTACGCCCATGGCGAGGCGGTGAACGCCGTGGCGCGCCGCGCGATCCGCTTGCGCGAATAGACCTCGCGGCCGGTCCGGGCGTCGGTGCAGATCAGGAAGCCGCGGTCGAGGAGCGTGTAGAGGAAGTCCCCGTACACAAGCGACGTCGTGCTGTAAGTGCCCAGCTTCGGGTTCGACCAGGCGATGTACTCGTTGCGGTCGCGGCCCTCCCCCAGCGTGATGTCGCCGATGGCTCCGGGCCGGATGGCGTACACCGGGCGCACGGCGTCCGCCAGGAAGCCGGAGCTGATATACAGCAGCCCGTGCTTGGCGTAGGGCGTGGGCGACGTGATCCAGGTCATGCCGGTGAGCTCCCACAGCAGCTCGCCGTCGAGGCCGTAGGAGCGCACCTTGTCGCTGCCGGCGGTGACGATCTCGGTGCGGACGTTGTTTTCCCAGATGAACGGCGTGGCCCAGTTGCTGCCCTCGTCGCGGTCGACGTGCAGGACCTCCTCGCCGGTCCGCTTGTCGTACGCCGCGAGGAACGACTGGCCGTCGTTGTCGTTCACGATGTAGAGGCGGTCGTCGTGCACCACCGGCGAGGCGCCGCCGCCCCAGCCGTGCCGGTACTCCAGGGGCTCCATCTCCTTCGACCAGACCGGGTTGCCGTCCATGTCGAACGCATACAGGCCGATGCCGCCGAAGTAGACGTAGATGCGCTCGCCGTCGGTGACGGGCGTCTCAGACGCGTAGGTGTTCTTGCCGTGGCGGGCGATCGGCGGCGGCGACGCGCGCACCTCCTGCTCCCAGCGCACCTGGCCGGAATCGCGGTCGAGGCCGTAGACCATCCAGCGATGAATCGCGGTCGGAATGGCGGCCGACGAATGGCCGTCGTACAACCCGAGCTGCGGGCCCGGACCCGGATCGTCGCTGACAGCGGACGTGACGACGACCAGGTCGTCCCAGACGATTGGAGAGCTCCAGCCGTGGCCCGGGATGGGCATCTTCCAGACGACGTTCTCGGTCTGGCTCCAGGTTTCCGGCAGGGTTGGGCTATCCTCTGCCACACCGGCCCGGAGCCCGCGGAACTGCGGCCAGTTGTCTTCGGCCGACGCGGCGGGGACGCCCAAGGAACCGGCCGCCAGCAGCAGCGCCGCGGCGACAGCAATCATCTACTGAGACTTCATGGTGCCTCCTGCCCGGACGATCATCTGCGAATCTTGTCGCAAGGCTCCCGAAAGTGCAAGGCGCGGGCGGGCGGGCTGAGCGCCGGCACGGCGGCATCGTTGCTTGGGGCTGCGCCCCAAACCCCCGGCGACCGCTAGCGGGGGCCCCTCGCCCCGCGCCGCGACCGCCGGGCCCCGCCGTGCGCGGCCTGCTCGTCCTTTTTGTCCTGGTGTGCGCGGTGGGTTGGGCACAGGTTCCGCTGCAGGCGCAGGACGCCAATGCTGCGCGCAGCGTGCGGGCCCTGCCGCTGGCGCCGGACGAGCGGATCGCCCTCGACGGCCGGCTCGACGAGGCGGCGTGGACGCGCGCGGCGGTCGCCGGCGGCTTCCTGCAGCAGGAACCCGTGGAGGGGCAGCAGCCCACCGAGCGGACCGAGGTGCGCGTGGCGTTCGACGCGGACAACCTGTACATAGGAGCAACGCTGCACGACAGCGATCCGGACGGCATCCTCGGCCATCAGCGGCAGCGGGACCACGACTTGACCTCGGACGACCGCTTCATGCTGATCCTCGACACGTTCCTCGACGGCCGCACGGCGTACTTCTTCGAGACCAATCCGGCCGGGCTCATGGGCGACGGCCTGGTGCGCAACACGGGCTACGCGGGGGTGAACAAGGCCTGGGACGGCGTGTGGGAGGCGCGCGCCGCCCGCGGCCCGTTCGGCTGGTCGGCCGAGATCCGCATCCCGTTCCGCACGCTCAACTTCGACGAGTCCGCGGACGCGTGGGGCATCAACTTCCAGCGCACGGTGCGGCGCAAGAACGAGGAGCTGGTGTGGTCCGGCTACCGCCGCAACCAGGGCCTGCTGCGGCCGATCCACGCGGGACGGCTCACGGGACTGCAGGACGTGACCCAGGGCCTGGGCCTGGAGGTCGTCCCGTACGGGGCGGCGGTCTGGCGCGACGTGGCGGGCGAGCCGACCGAGACGACGCCCGACGCCGGCATCGACGTCAATTACAGCGTCACCCCCAACCTGCGTGCGGCGGTGACGGTCAACACGGACTTCGCGGAGGCCGAGGTCGACCGGCGGCGCGTCAACCTGACGCGCTTCCCGCTCTTCTATCCCGAGCAGCGGGACTTCTTCCTGGAGAGCGCGAGCATCTTCGAGTTCGCGCCGCTCAACGCGGTGAATCCGTACTTCAGCCGGCGCATCGGCCTCGACGAGGGGCGGGTCATCCCCATCGAGTACGGCGCGCGGCTGGCCGGGCAGGCCGGGGCGTACGACCTCGGCTTCCTGCAGGTCCGCACCGGGCCGGTGGACGGCCGGCCGGCCGAGCAGTTCACCGTCGGCCGGGTCAAGCGCAACTTCCTCGCGCAGTCAAGCATCGGCTTCATCTACACGCGCCGCTCGACCGCCGCCTCGGGGGGGGTGCCGGCGCCGGTGGACAGGCACACCGCGGGCGTGGACCTCGACCTCTTCACCTCGACGTTCCTGGGCGACAAGAACCTGCAGATGCAGGCGTTCTACGTGGTGCACACGGATCCGGAGCGGGGCGGCATCGACGGCGCGGCGGACCGCTCGTCGCGCGGGTTCCGCATCAACTACCCGAACGACGTGTGGCGGGCGCACCTCTCGTACCGCGAGTTCGGCGAGGCGTGGGACCCGGCGGTCGGCTTCGTGCAGCGCCGCGGGTTCCGCCGCGCGAACCCGGTCGTGCGCTACGCGCCGCGCCCCGACTGGTTCGACGGCGTGCGCAACCTCGAGTTCGGCGTCTACCACGAGCACCTGTCCGACCTGCACAACCGGCTGCTGACGCGCGAGACCGGGCTGGAGCTGCTGGGCGTGGTCTACGACAGCGGCGACCGCTTCGACCTGCGGCGCAACTTCCGCTTCGAGCTGCTCGAAGAGCCATTCCACATCAATCCGGGGGTGGTGCTGCCGGTAGGGCGTTACCGGTTCGACGCCTGGGAGCTGAACGCCGAGAGCGCCGCTCACCGCCGCCTGTCTGCCCGGGCGTCGGTCAACTTCGGGGAGTTCTGGTCCGGCCAGCGCACGGCGGTGGAGCTCGCGTTCACCGCACGGCCGCTGGCCGGCGTCACCGCCACTACCGAATGGGAGCACGAGGACGTCGACCTGTTCCAGGGGCGTTTCGAGACCAACCTGATCAGGCTGCTCGGCAGTTGGCACGCCAGCCCCTGGGTGGCGTTCGACGGGAACCTCCAGTACGACACCGTGACGGCGGTGTCGGGTCTGTACCTGCGGTTGCGCTGGATTCTGCGGCCGGGACGCGACTTCTACTTCGTCTACACTGAGAACTGGCGGTCGACGGACGACCGCTGGGAGACGCTGTCGCGGGGCGCCACTACAAAGCTCAACTACACGCACCGGTTCTGAGCTGCCGGGCGGGGGCTATAATCCGGGCTTCGCGGGAGGACAAGCATGAGCCGACCAATCTTCCGACGGCTGTCAGTCTGCGCGGCGCTGCTGTTCTGCACGAGCGGTCTGGCGCAGGCCCAGGATCACGGCGACTACGACCCGGCCGACATCGAGTACGGCCTGAGCGTCTACCGTTCGCAGTGCGTGACCTGCCACGGCGACTCCGGCGACGGCATCGCCGGCGTGAACCTCCGCAGCGGCCAGTTCCGGCGGGCGGTGTCCGACCGGGACCTGCGGGCGCTCATCGCCAACGGGATTCCCGACACAGGCATGCTGGCGTTCGACCTGGACTCGGCGGAAATGACCGGCATCATCGCCTTCCTGCGGAATCCCAACTTCGAGCTGGATGCGGTCACGCTGGGTGACGAAGCGCGGGGGCGGACCATCTTCGAGGGCAAGGGCGACTGCCTGAGCTGCCACCGCGTCGGACAGGAAGGTCCGCGCGGTTCGGTGGACCTGACGTCGATCGGCACCACGCGGGCGCCGAGCGCGCTGCGCCGCTCGCTGCTCGACCCGACCGGAACCATGCGGCCCATCGATCGCCCGGTGGAGATCGTGACGGCCGCCGGCGAGCGCTTCAACGGCCGCCGGCTCAACGAGGACACCTACACGGTGCAGATCATCGACGACCAGGGCCGGCTGCGCTCTTTCGACAAGGACCGCCTGCAGCAGTTCACGGTGCACACCGAGTCGCCGATGCCCTCCTACGGGGACGAGCTCGAAGAGCAGGAGCTGGCGGACGTGCTGGCGTATCTCGTTTCCCTCAAGCGGTAAGGGGCGGGAGTCAACAATGCGGCGTATGTCTACGGGCCGGAGCTTCACCGCCGTCTGGCTGCTGGCGGCCGCCCTGGGGCTGGTGCTTGCGGCCGGCGTGGCGGCGCAGGTGCCGTTCGCGCGGCTGCAGGGCGCGCCGGCCGAGCCGCACAACTGGCTGACGTATTCCGGCACCTACTTCAGCCAGCGCTACAGCGAGCTCGATCAGGTCACGCCCGACAACGTCGGGGATCTCGAGTTGCAGTGGGTGTACCAGACGCCGGTGCACGGCCCGTGGCAGTCGACGCCGCTGGTCGTTGACGGCGTGATGTACCTGACGCAGCGGCCGAACGACATCGTGGCGCTCGACGCCCGCACGGGGCGCGTGTTCTGGGTCTACAGCTATCCGACGCCCTCCGACCACCGCGCCTGCTGCGGATCGAACAACCGCGGCGTGGCGGTGCTGGGCGACCGCCTCTTCATGGGCACGCTCGACGCCCACGTCGTGGCCGTCGACGCGGCCACCGGCGCCCAACTGTGGGATGTCGAGGTCGCCGACAAAGACCTCGCGTACTCGCTGACCCTGGCGCCCTTGGCCGTCAAGGACATGGTGGTCCTGGGCACGGCCGGCGGCGACCGGGGCATCCGCGGCTTCATCCTGGCGCTGGACGCCGCCACCGGGGAGGAGGTCTGGCGCTTCCACACCATTCCCGGCCCCGGCGAGAGGGGCCACGAAACCTGGGAGCCGTGCCCGCCCAATCCGGAAACCTACTGCGACCCGGAGGCGTGGATGCACGGCGGGGCGGCGGCCTGGCTGACCGGATCGTACGACCCCGAGCTCGACCTGCTCTTCTGGGGCATCGGCAATCCGGGGCCGGATTTCTACCGCGAGCAGCGGCCCGGCGACAACCTGTACTCCAACTCGGTGGTGGCGCTCGACGCCGACACCGGCGAGATCCGCTGGCACTTCCAGTTCACGCCCAACGACCCCTACGACTACGACGCGGTGCAGATTCCGGTGCTGGCGGACATCGAGCGCGGCGGCCAGTTGTTCAAGGTGGTGCTGTGGGCCAACCGCAACGGGTTCTACTACGTGCTGGACCGGGCGACGGGCCGCTTCCTCGACGGCGTGCCGTTCGTCAGCGTGAACTGGGCGGAGGGCCTGGACGACAGCGGGCGGCCGATCGAGACGCCGCAGCCGCCCGGTGCGCCGACCTATCCGGGCATACAGGGCGGCACCAACTGGTACTCGCCGGCCTACAGCCCGCGCACCGAGCTGTTCTACATCCCGGCCTGGGAAGACTACGGCACGGTGTTCGCCGGTGAACCGCAGGAATACGAGCCGGGCCGGTCGTTCATCGGCGGCATTCCGACGATGTTTGCGCCGGTGCCGGGCGCGCCGGTCGTGCCGGGGCTGACGCGGGGGCCGATCAATACGTGGACGGCCGCGGCGGGACACGGCGCGGTGCTGGCCGTGGACGCGCTGACCGGCGAGCAGCGCTGGAAGTTCGAGATGACGGACGTGATCAGCAGCGGCATCCTGACGACCGCGTCCGACCTGCTGTTCACCGGCGCGCGGTCGGGCTACTTCCAGGCGCACGACGCCCGCACCGGAGACCTGCTCTGGAAGGCGAGTCTCGGCGGCCAGATCGTCAACGGCCCGATTGCCTACGAGGTGGATGGCCGGCAGTACGTGGCGGTCATCGCCGGGAACGCCCTCTCGACGTTTGCGTTGCGCGATTGACGCGCGGTGGGGCCAGCATGAGATTGCAACGCGGCGCTTCGACGACGGCGGTGGCGCTGTGCCTGGCGCTGGTCGTCACGGCGGCGGCGTCCGCCCAGTCCAACGAGGCAGACCGCATCTGGAACTCTTCCAACGCGCTGCGGCAGATCATGACCGCGGAAGACGCCGGCGTCCCGAACGCCGTGATGTCGAGCGTCGATGCGATCGCGATCTTTCCCTCCACCATTCGCGGCGGCTTCATCTTCGGCGGCCACCGCGGGCGGGGTATCGTCAGCGCGCGCGATGTCCAGACCGGCGAGTGGTCGCTGCCGGCGTTCCTGACGCTAACCGGGGCCAGCTTCGGCCTGCAGATCGGCGGTCAGGCGACCGACATCGTGCTGCTCATCATGAACCGCCGCGGGCTGGACCGTATCCTGGGCAACCAGTTCAAGATCGGCGCCGAGGCCTCGGTGGCGGCCGGACCGGTCGGACGGAGCGCGGCAGCGGCGACCGACTTGCTGCTGACGGCCGAGATCCTCAGCTACTCGCGCTCGCGCGGCCTGTTTGCCGGCGTCAGCCTGGAGGGTTCCACGGTGCGCTCGGACCGCGACGCCAACGAGCGCTACTACGGGTATCCGTACGACACCCGCGACATCATTCTCGATCGCCAGCCGAGCCCGCCCGCCGGCGACGTGGCGCTGGAAGGTTGGTTCGAGATGCTGTCCCGCCACGCCAGGCAGTAGCGGTCGCCCGCCGGGCGCCAGGACGGCACGCTACGTGACCGCTCACAGCACGTCAATAGTGGATAAACTCGCGTCCCGTGGCGCAGCCGCTGTCATCCCCGCACGAGCGCGTTCTGCAGCTGATCCAGCGCGAGCAGCTACTGCCGGCCGGTGTGCGCGTGGTTGCCGCACTGTCCGGCGGGGCCGACTCGGTCGCGCTCACCTTGCTGCTGCGCGAGCTGGCGGAGCAGGGCGGGTTCGTGCTGGCCGGGGTCGCGCACCTCAACCACGGATTGCGGGCGGCGGCCGACGGGGACGAGCAGTTTTGCCGCGAGCTGGCCGCTACGCTCGCGCTGCCGATCGACGTGGAACGCGTGGACGTCGCGCTGGCGGCCCGGCGCGGCCGCATCTCGCTGGAGGATGCCGGCCACCAGGAGCGCTACGCGTTCTTCCGCCGCGCCGCGGCGCGGATGCGGGCCGACAGGGTGGCTACCGGGCACCACCGGGACGACCAGGCCGAGACCCTGCTGATGCGCCTGATCCGCGGCGCCGGCCCGGACGGCCTCGCAGGGATCAGGCCGCGCGCCGGCTGCGTCGTGCGGCCGCTGTTGCACGTGTCCAGGGCGGCGCTGCGGGCCTGGCTGGAGGAGCGCGGGCAACAGTTCCTGGAGGACGAGACCAACCGCGACGCAGCGTTCACCCGCAACCGCGTGCGTCACGAGCTGATTCCGTTTCTCGAAGCGCGGTTTTCGCCGCCCATCGCGGGCGTGCTGGCGCGCACGGCCGAGATCGTGCGCGCCGATGCGGAATGGATGGACGCGGCGGCCGACGAGGTTGCCCCGGCCGTCCTGGCCCTCGGCGACCGCGACGCCGCGCTGGACGCCGCGGCGCTGCTCCGCCAGCCGACAGCCATGGCGCGCCGTCTGGCCCGCCGCGCGCTCGAGCACGTCGCCGGCCGCCGTCCCGAGTTCGACACGGTGGAGCGGCTGCTGGCCGTCGCCTCCGCGCCGGGCGGGGAGATCCGCGAAGCCGACTTTCCGGGCTGCCGCGTCGAATGGCGCGGCGCGCGGCTGGTGATCCGGCCGCCGCTGCCGCGCCCGCGGCGCTGATCGCGTGACCGTCCGGGGCGCAAGCGTGCTAACCTTTGAGACAGGTATGTCTGGAGGAATCGGTTGAACTCGACCGTGCGCAGTCTCGTCTTCTGGGTCGTGCTGGTCGTTGTCGTGGTGATGATCTGGAGCTTCTCCACGCAGTTCCAGGCGGGCGACAACTCGGTCAGCTTCAGCGAGTTCGTGCGCTGGGTGGATGCCGGACAGGTCGAGACGGTCACGATTGCAGGCAACGAGATCACCGGCACGCTGACCGCCGGCGACCGTTTTCGCACGTACGCGCCACCGCAGTACGAAGGCCTCGTCAACAGGCTGGTCGAGCGGGACGTGGCGGTCACCGCGCGGGAGGCCGAGAACAGCCCCTGGGCGACCCTGCTGTACTCGTGGGCGCCGTTCCTGCTGATCATCGGCTTCTGGATCTTCTTCATGCGGCAGATGAAGAACAGCGGCAACAAGGCGCTGTCGTTCGGCCGCAGCCGCGCCAAGCTGTCCTCCAACACGCAGAAGAAGGTGACGTTCAAGGACGTCGCGGGGGTGGACGAGCCGAAGGAGGAGCTGCACGAGATCATCGAGTTCCTCAAGGAGCCCCAGAAGTTCCAGAAGCTCGGCGGCCGCATTCCGAAGGGCGTGCTGCTGATGGGACCGCCGGGAACGGGCAAGACGCTGCTCGCGCGGGCCGTGGCGGGCGAGGCGAACGTGCCGTTCTTCTCCATCAGCGGCTCCGACTTCGTCGAGATGTTCGTCGGCGTCGGGGCCTCCCGCGTGCGCGACCTGTTCGAGCAGGGCAAGAAGAACGCGCCGTGCATCGTCTTCATCGACGAAATCGACGCCGTCGGGCGGCACCGCGGCGCCGGCCTCGGCGGCGGGCACGACGAGCGCGAGCAGACGCTCAACCAGTTGCTCGTGGAGATGGACGGCTTCGAGTCGAACGAGGGCGTCATCCTGGTGGCGGCGACCAACCGCCCGGACGTGCTCGATCCGGCGTTGCTGCGCCCCGGCCGGTTCGACCGGCGCATCGTCGTCAACCGGCCCGACGTGAAGGGCCGCGACGGCATCCTGGGCGTCCACACCCGCAAGATTCCACTGGACGACGACGTCGACACGCACGTGCTGGCGCGCGGCACCTCGGGCTTCTCGGGCGCCGACCTGGCGAATCTGGTCAACGAGGCGGCGCTCAACGCGGCGCGCTACAACCAGAAAGTCGTGCGCATGGACGACTTCGAGTTCGCCAAGGACAAGGTGCTGATGGGGTCCGAGCGGCGCTCGATGATCATCAGCGACGACGAGAAGCAGGTCACCGCGGTGCACGAGGCGGGCCACGCGCTGCTCACCGTGCTGCTCCCGCACGCCGATCCGATCCACAAGGTGACGATCATCCCGCGCGGCATGGCGCTGGGGGTGACGCAGCAACTGCCCGTCGACGACCGGCACAACTATTCGCGCGACTATCTCAACGACCAGATCGCGATTCTGCTCGGCGGACGCATCGCGGAGGAGCTGACCAACGGCAACGTCACCACCGGGGCCGGCAACGACCTGGAGCGGGCGACCGAGATGGCGCGGCGCATGGTGTGCGAGTGGGGCATGAGCGAGGAGATGGGCCCGCTCACCTTCGGCAAGAAGGAGGAGCAGATCTTCCTCGGGCGCGACATCTCCCAGCAGCAGGACTACAGCGAGGACAGCGCCATCCGCATCGACCAGGAGGTCAAGCGGATCGTGACCGGCAACTACGAACGCGCGCGCAAGGCGCTGTCCACCCACAAGAAGGAGCTCACGCGGATCGCCGAGGAGCTGCTCATTCGCGAGGTGCTCGACGCCGAGCAGGTGAGGCGGATCGCGAAGGGGCTGGCGCTCCAGGAGCCCGCGCCCACCAAACCCAGCAAGACACCGCCCGGCGGCGAAACGGATCGTTCCGAGGACCAGTCGGACGAGGTCGTACCCACCGTTCCGTCGCTCGACAAGGCCATTCCGCAGGAATAGCCCCTGCAACCGCGAGCCCGCTACACCCTGCGCCTGCCCGACGGCCGCCCGCTGGCCCTGGGCGACCGCACGCTGGTCATGGGCATCGTCAACGTCACTCCCGATTCCTTCGCCGACGGCGGAGCGTATCTGGATCCTGACGTTGCGGCCGACGCCGCGCTTGCCATGGAGCAGGAGGGGGCCGACATCATCGACCTCGGCGGGGAGTCCACGCGGCCCGGCGCGGCGGAGCTGCCGGCAGCGGCGGAAGCGGCGCGCGTCATACCGGTGCTGCAGCGCCTGGCGGCGCGGCTGCACGCACCCATATCGGTCGACACGTACAAGGCGGAAGTGGCGCGGCAGGCGCTCGACAACGGCGCCGCGCTGATCAACGACATCTCGGGGCTGCGCTATGATTCCGATCTGGCGCAGGTCGTCGCGGCCGCCGGCGCTCCGGTCGTGCTGATGCACATGCGGGGCCGGTCCCGCGACATGTACCGCCACGCGGCGTACGGCGACGTGGCCGCCGAGGTGGCCGCAGAGCTGGATGCGGCGCTGCGCCGCGCGGTGGCTGCCGGCATCCGGCGCGAGCAGGTCATTCTCGATCCCGGACTGGGGTTCGCCAAGCAGGCGGACCAGACGTTCGCGGTGCTCGCGCGGCTCGCGGCCTTCGCGGCGCTGGACCGGCCGCTGCTGGTCGGGCCTTCACGGAAGTCGTTTCTTCAGGAGGCCGTCGGCGAGTGCCCGCCCGGCGAGCGCGAGTGGGGGACGGCCGCCGCCGTGACCGCGGCGGTGCTGCTCGGTGCGCACATCGTGCGCGTCCACGGCGTGCGGGCAATGGCGCAGGTCGCACGCGTGGCCGACCGGCTGCGCGCGGCCCCGGAGTGACCGTATCGCAAGCCGATGATCGAATACCTGCTGAACGTCTGGCCGAGCGGCAGCGCGGGCTGGCAGGCGCTGCTCGACCTGGCCATCGTCGCGGTCCTCGTCTACGCGGTGCTCAAGCTCATCCAGCGCACCGGTGCGGTCCAGATAGTGTTCGGCGCGGCCCTGCTGGTGGCGCTGTACTACGTGTCCGAGCTGGCGCCGCTGCCGACGCTCAACTGGCTCGTAAGCAATATGCTCGGCTATGTCGTGTTCGCGGTGATCGTGCTGTTCCAGAGCGAAATTCGGCGCGGACTGTCCAACCTCGGACGGGCGCGGCTGTTCCGCTACCTGACCCGCCCCACCACCACGGACGAGACGATCGAGGAGATTGTGGTGGCGTCGACCATGCTGGCCAGCCGGCGTATCGGGGCGATCATCGCCATGGAGCGCACGGTCGGCCTGCGCAACTACATCGAGAGCGGCATCCCGATCGACTCCGCCGTGACGTACGACCTGCTGGTCAGCATCTTTCAGACGGAGTCGCCGCTGCACGACGGGGCCGTGATCATCCAGGAGAACCGGATTGCGGCCGCGGCCTGTTTCCTGCCGCTGACCGTCAATCCGCGCGTCGGCACGCGCTACGGCGCGCGGCATCGGGCCGCCATCGGACTGGCCGAGGAATCGGACGCCGTGGCGCTGATCGTGTCCGAGGAGACCGGCGCGGTGTCGCTGGCGATCGACGGTGAAGTGGACGGCCCCATCGCACCTGACGAGCTCCGCTACCGTCTCGAGGCGTTGATGCTCAAGGCCGAACGGCGCGTGTTGCCCCGCCGGGATCGGCAGACGCTGGCGCCGTGATGGCCATGGTCCCCTTCCGCGACTTCAGCCTCAAGCTGCTGGCTCTCGTGATTGCCGTGTTCCTGTGGCTGAGCGTGACCGACGAGCGCATTATCGAACGCGGGTACCAAGTGCCGCTCGAATTCGAGAACGTGCCCGCGACGCTGCGGATCGCCGGCGATCCGACAGATACGCTGCGCATCCGGCTGCGCGGTCCGGCCGACGCCTTCGGCGGCGTGGAGCCGGGCGACCTGGCGGCCGTGCTGGACCTGTCCGACGCGCAGCCGGGGCGTGAGACGTTCGACATGCTCGCCGGCAGCGTGCGGACGCCGCCGGGCGTAGAGGTGACGAGCGTCGTGCCGGAGACGGTCGACCTGATCCTCGAACAGGTATCCGATGATTCCTGAACCGGACCACTGGCATGTTCGGCACTGACGGCGTCCGCGGCACTCCCGGCCGGCCGCCGCTGGACGCGCGCACCCTCGCGCGGCTCGGCGCGGCGGCGGCGCGTGCAATCGGTCCGCGCGGCGCAACTTTCCTGGCGGCGCGCGACACCCGCGAATCGGGCGCCTGGATCGAGGGGCATCTCGCCCGCGGCGTGGCCCACGCGCACGGGACGCTGGTGAGCGCCGGGGTGCTGCCGACGCCGGCGGCCGCTTTCCTCGTTTCGACCGGGGGGTTCGACGGGGGAGTGGTGATCTCGGCATCCCACAATCCGTTCCCCGACAACGGGATCAAGGTGCTGTCCGGTGACGGGGGCAAGGCATCGCCGGCGCTGGAGGCGGAGATCGAGTCGCTCGTGATGGACGAGTCGTGGGAGGTGACGGCGGTCGAACGCGCCGCCGGCGAACCCCGAGACCTTTCCGGCGAGTACCTGGCGCATGCCGCGGGCGTCCTTGCGGACTGCGCCTCGGTGCCGTCCCTGCGCATCGCTGCCGACTGCGCCAACGGGGCGATGTCGCGGGCGGCGCCGGAGGTGCTGCGACGGCTCGGCTTCGACGTGGTCGCGCTGAACGTCGAGCCGGACGGCCGCAACATCAACCGCGGCTGCGGATCCACGCATCCGGAGGGGCTGCGGCGGGCCGTCGTCGACCGCGGCTGCCAGATCGGGCTGGCCTTCGACGGGGACGGCGACCGGGTGATCCTGGTGGATCATCGCGGCGCGGTGGTCGACGGCGACGCCATGCTGTTCATCTGCGCGCGCTACCTGCACGAACGCGGCAGGCTGCCCGGCAACGCCGTCGTGGCGACGGTAATGAGCAACGTCGGACTGGAGGTTGGCCTGCGGGCGGCCGGCGTGGCGGTGCACCGCTGCCCGGTGGGCGACCGGCAGGTACGGGCCGCAATGGTCGCGCACGGCGTCGTGCTCGGCGGCGAGCAGTCGGGGCACCTCATCTTCTCCGAGTTGCTGCCGACCGGCGACGGGCTGCTGACGGCGCTGTCGGTCATCAAGGTGATTGCCGAGACCGGGCGCAGCCTGGCCGATCTGCGGCAGGAGCTCGACATCTTTCCGCAGGTGCTGATCAATGTCCCCGTCCGCGCCAAGCCCGACCTTGCGTCCGAGCCGCGGATTGCCGCGACCGTCCGCCTGGCGGAGCGGAAGCTCGGCGGCGCCGGACGCGTGCTCGTGCGCTACTCGGGGACCGAGCCGCTGCTGCGGGTGATGGTCGAGGGCCCTGAAGAAGGAGCGGTGCGGCAACTGGCGGACGACGTCGCCGCGGCCGCCCGCGAAGCGCTCGGCTGAACGGCCGCCTGGAGAAACGCATGCGCTTGGGTGTGAACATCGACCACGTGGCTACGGTGCGGCAGGCGCGCCTGGCTCCCGAGCCGGAGCCGGTTGCGGCCGCCGTGCTGGCGGAGCTGGCGGGTGCGCACGGCATCACGGTGCACCTGCGCGGCGACCGCCGGCACATGCAGGAGCGTGACGTGGAGCTGCTGCGGCAGGTCGTCGCGACGAAGCTGAACCTGGAGATGGCGGCCACGCCGGAGATGATCGACATCGCCGTGCGCGTCAAGCCGCACCAGGCGACGCTCGTGCCGGAGCAGCCGGAGGAGCTGACGACGACCGGCGGCCTCGACGTGGTGAGCCACGCGGCCGCGCTGCGGATCGTTGTCCGGAGCCTGCGGACCGCCGGGATCGGGACCAGCGTGTTCATCGACGCCGACCCGGCGCAGGTGCAGGGCGCCGCGGAAGTGGGCGCCGAGGCGGTAGAGATCAACACCGGTCCGTACGCCGACGCCGCGGAGAACGCACGCGCGGAGCACCGCGACCAGGTGGCCGCGGCGGCGGAGGCCGCTGCCGAGCAGGGCCTGGACGTGCTGGCCGGTCACGGGCTGACCTACCAGAACGTCGGCCCGATCGCGGCGATCCCCACGATTGCGGAGCTGAACATCGGCCACAGCATCGTGGCGCGCGCGGTGCTGGTCGGCATGGAGCGCGCGGTCCGCGAGATGCTCGCCCTGCTGCGGGCCTAGCTTGGAGGCAAAGCGCAACGGATGACACCGCCGACGATATTCGATACGTGCCGCCCTCGCCCGGACGTGCTGCGCGGAGCGATTGCGGAAGCAGATTTCGCCGCTGATCTGGCCCAGGTGATGGACGGTAAGGGCAGCGGCGATTACAGCGATCCCGTTCGATTCTTCGCCAATACCTACCCTACGCGAGGCCTGAAGAACCTGTTGGCGAATGTATGCGCGCGTCTGAGCGGCGCCGGCGGCGAGGCCGCGGCGATTTTCCGCCTCGACACGTCGTACGGCGGCGGTAAAACACACGGCTTGATAGCACTCGCGCACGCCGCGCGCGGTCTGACTGGCGTAGACGACGCAGACGAGTTCATTGATCCGGCTCGGTTACCAGACGGTCCAGTGCGGGTGGCCGCCTTCGACGGAGAGAACGCCGATCCGGCCAACGGCCGGACGATGGGGAAAGGTGTGCGGGCGCATACGCCGTGGGGTGAGCTGGCATACGCGCTCGCGGGGAAGACAGGTTTCGAGCGTGTCAAGAAGAGTGACACCCGTGGCGTCGCTCCCGGCGCCGACACGCTGCGCGAGCTGTTCGGCGGCGAGCCGACACTGATACTCCTCGACGAGCTTTCCGTCTACCTGCGCAAGGTACAGCAGGTTGGCGCGGCGCGCGACCAGTTGACCGCGTTTCTGACGTCGCTCTTCAAGGCCGTCGAAGGGGAGCCACGGGCCGCGCTTGTCTATACGCTGGCGATCGGCAAGGATGGCCGGGCTTCGGACGCGTATTCGGCCGAGAACCAGTTCATTGCCGACCGGATGGCGGAGGCAGAAAGCGTCTCGGCGCGCAAGGCGACGTTGCTGAACCCGACCGAGGAGGACGAGACGGCCCACGTGCTGCGCCGGCGCCTGTTCGAGAAAATCGACTCCAAGGCCGCTCAGGACGTCGTCGCAGCCTATCAGTCCGTCTGGTCCGCAAGCCGTGACGGCATCTCAGCCGACGCGGGTCGCGCGGAAACAGCCGACAGCTTCCGGGCGAGCTATCCGCTGCACCCCGAGGTGCTGCAGACGCTGACGTCCAAGACCGCAACGCTGGAAACGTTCCAGCGCGTGCGCGGCATGCTGCGGCTGCTGGCCCGCACCATTGCGCATCTCTGGGAGGCGCGCCCGGCTGACGCCACGGCCATTCACCTGCACCACATAGATCCCGGCAACGAGCCGATTCGCCAGGAAATCGTTACCCGCCTTCAGCAGTCCGCCTACGTCCCGGCTATTGCCAACGACGTGGCCGGGACAGGTGGCAACCGTTCGCTGGCGCAGGACCTCGATGCGCAGCATCACGGCGGGCTGCCGCCGTACGCCGCCTATGTCGCGCGCACGATCTTCATGCACACCCTGGCGTTCAACGACCCACTCAAGGGGGTCGCGCCCGAGCAGTTGCGTTACTCGATGCTGAGTCCGGAGTTGGACATCAGCTTCATCGAAGACGCGCGGAAGCGGTTCCTGTCCGAGTCGGCGTATCTCGACGACCGGCCTGGCGCGCCGATGCGGTTCCTGGCGGAAGCCAACCTGACCCAGATCATCCGCCGCGAGGAGCAGCACGTCGACGCTGGCGACTCGCGCGCCGAGCTCAACGACCTCATCGTCCGGATTTTCCGTGGCGGCCCCTTCGACGCGCTCCCGTTTCCCGGCGGCCCCTTCGACGTGGCGGACGACGTCGGCGACGGGCGGCCCAGGCTCGTGGTCGTGGCCTACGACGCGGTGACCGTCGGGGAGTCGGAAAACCTGCCGGATCTCGTGCGGCGGATCCACCTGCGCAAGGGTTCCGACGGGTCGGCACTGCGGGTGCTGCGCAACAACGTCGTGTTCGTCGTCGCGGACGACAAGCGCCGGAACGAGATGCGCCGCCACGCGTCGCGGCGGCTGGCCCTGCGGGAGCTGAAGCGACCGGAGCGCCTCGCCGACCTGGCCGAACATCAGCGGGAGAAGGTCCGCGAGCTGGAAGCACGCTCCGAGCAGGAACTGGCCATCGCCGTGCAGCAGTGCTACCGCCACGTCTTCTATCCGTCGCGCCACCGCATGGATGGCGCCGACGTCGACCTGGCGCATTCCGCTATCGACGTCCACTCGACGTCGGATCAGCCGGGCGCTGGCCAGCAACACATCGCGCGGGTTCTCGCCGACCTCAACAAGTTGCGGCGCGCCGAGGACGAGCCCGATTCGCCGGCGTACGTGCGCGACCGCACGCCGCTCCGGAAGGGGGAAATCACAACCCTGGCGCTGCGCAACGAGTTCCGGCGTGATCCGGGCCTGCCGATGCTGATCGGTGACGACGTTTTCATCCGCGGCGTGCGGCTGGGTGTCGAGCAGAGCGAGTACGTCTATCGCCGCGGCGATCTGCTGTTCGGTCCGGGGGACCCGTCGGCGGAGATAGTGATCGACGAGCAGTCTGTGATCCTGACGATGGCGTTCGCCAGGAACCGCGGCATCTGGCCGCGGCCGGCGCCGGGTCCCCCGGAGCCGGAACCGCCCGTGCCGCCAGAGCCGGAACCACCGTTCCCTCCGCCCCAGCCGCCCGGCAAGGTGAGGGAACGACCCGAATTGTCCGCCGAAGGGGTGCTCCGCGACGCGCTGACGCAGCTCTGGGAGCAGGCGCGCGGCCGGAACATCGAACGTATCGGCCGGTTGACGGTCCGCATGTTCGAGGCGGGCGACGCCTTTCGCCTGCTGAGCAGCGTCGGCTCTGTGCGGGGCGCCGAAAAGGTCGTGTCCTTCGTCGGCGGCTACGAGACCCGCGACGGCGGCTCGTTCCAAATCGAGTTTCGAGGGCCGGTAACGGACGCGCAACCGCTGCGCGAGTTCCTCGAGCCGCAGTTGCGGGACGCGCGGGAAAGAAACCTGGAGGCGGGTTTCGAACTGACCTTCACCGAAGGGCTGTCGATGACCGGCGATGCCGCCGAAGCATTGACCGAAAGGCTGACCCGCTTCGCGGGCGGGGCGGCGTACGTCTCGGCGACCGCACAGGAGGCTGCATCCTGATGGCGCAACTGGAGCGGGTGGCATCGGTCGAGACGCCGGCCTCCGCACCGCGCTACGAGCTGCGGGTGCGGCGGTACGGACCGGTCGATGCGGAGTACGAGATCTGGCAGATGCCGGCCTCCGCCACGCCCCACGTGACCGCGCCCGTCCGCGTCGCCGGCCTCCGCCACCGCAACCTGCAGCTCGTGGAGCACCGCGTATTGAAGCGGCTCGCGCAGGCGGGCGTCATGCTCGGACCGCGCGCGGCGGCAAGGAAACGCGGCTATGCGCTCACGGAAGACCTGGCGCTGGGGCTGGGGCTGCTGTTCCGCACGCTCGCCCCCATGCGCAGCCGCGACAACATGCGCGCCGTGGCCGACGGCATAGAGGCGATGGGCCGCGAGGAAGCGGCCTACTGGCTCGGCATGGCAATGCACCGCCCGTGCCCGCGCCGCGTGCTCACGGCCCTGCGCGTGCTTTTGACCGAGCCGCGGCCGCGCACCAGGAAGCCGGGAACATGAAGCTCAAGACGGTGGAGATCGAGAACTACCGCGCTCCGTTTGGCCGAGCCGTCGGCCGTCGGTTGATGGGCGTGCGCCGATTCGCCAATCCGGCGGAACCTGTCGACCGTACTACGCTTTGTGCGTATCCGTGAACGCCCGCGGGCTGTAGAGCCGTTCGTGCACGGCGCTCAGGCGAATCGACTCCGTGTCGAGACGGGCGGGGTTGGCGAGCACGATGTTTTCGAGCCCGCCGGGCACGGCGGCGCTCGGAACCACGAGCAGGGACGCCCTCCCTTGCCGTAGCCAGTCCGATCCCATCCGCTGCGTGGACGGCGGCCAGGGAAACCGGTCCCAGCCGGACGGCAGCTCAGCTGCCATCCAGCGTTCCGTTGTCAGGTTCCCGGCGGCGTCGTAGACGCCCAGGCGATAGGTGGGAGGCACCAGGCGGGGCGACGGCAGGTAGTTTGCCATCTCCAGCATCGCGACGCTGGCCGTCACGGCGAAGTAGAGTGCCGGGATGCCTTGCTCGTTCCAACGTCCGCCGTCCTGGTAGCTCGCCCCGAGCCCCTGGTAGTTCTCAAGATGGTCGACATGGCAGATTCGATACAGCCGCATCAGGGAAACTCGCCGTGTTCAATCCGGCGGAGGGTGTCTCGTACCTGGCGCCGCCCTTCAAACGTATCGCAGAGGTCTATCGGCCGTTCTCCCCCCAGCGCGGGAAGCGCAGTTCCCAGCCACTCGTGCGCCCTAACTAGACCCGCGAACGCCTGCTCGGCGCGGCTGAAGACCCGCAGCGTATCGAGAAGTGCCTCCGACTGCGCCTGGGCGAGCGCCTTGCGGCGATAGACCCGGTGCAGGTTGGCGGATGTCGTGCCGACCAGCCGTACGACGAGGTCCCGATAGCCGACGACATCGACGGTCTGCTTCACGACCTCACCGGGTAACCCGGCTCGGACCGCTTCGACAAAGGCGGAACGATCGGCCAAGGCGGCGGGCGGCACGTCGATGCCCCGCAGGCCTCCCGCGGGTTGCCCGGTAGCTTCACGCGCGACGGTTTCTTGCGTCACCAGTGTTCTCCCCTGACCATCACCTCAGCCACGTCAGCATAGCATCCTATTGATGTCTGCAGCGACTCAAAATGATGCAATCGACGGGTGCGATTCTGCCCTTGACAGCGAGAATGTTTACCAGCAATATAGTTGGCAACGAAATCGTTGGGAAAATGTGTGGCGGGATTGACGAAGGCGGGATCGAACTGGGTGAATGGGGATCGCTTCTTCGACCGGGAGACCGAGCTCGGTCTGCTCGCCGAGCGAACAGGGAACGGAACCCACACGTTGCTGAAGGCGCAGCGGCGGATCGGCAAGACCCGCCTAGTGCGGGAGCTGCTGCGCCGCTTGGCGGACGAGGAGCGCTTCGAGACGGTCTTCGTCGACCTGGAAGCTGCCGGCAGCGCGGCGGATGCCGTTGTGGAGATCGGCGTTCAGTCGCAGCGCGTCGAAGGTGTGTGGCGCCGGATCAAGTCGGGATTCGCCAACGTCCTGCGCGACGCCGGCGATCGGGTCGAGACGCTGGCCGTCGGCGAGGTGCGCGTCAAGCTGCGGGCCGGAATCGACGCCGGAAACTGGCGGCAGCTCAGCGGGCATAGCCGGCAATGTTGCTGGCAGTAAATCTGTTGGGAAAGGACGAAGGATAGTGCTGGAAGGCTGGGGACAAGGGTTCATGGCGCTGCTGCGTAAGCTGCGTCCCCAAGGGCGTGCACCGTTATCCGGCGTTCAGATCAACGTGTCAGGCGACAACAACGATGTCAAGGTCGTTCTGCCTGGAACCGTTCAACAGCCCGAAAGCACCGAGTCCCGCACCGAGTGATGGCGGTGAGCGCCCGCAAGTACAACCCCGGTTTCCTCACGGACGACGAGCTGGTCGCGTCCTTCTGCGTCCGACGGGCGGAGTTCGATCTGCTCGTCGAGATCCTGCGCACATGCACCGGATCCTCAAACCCGCACCAGATCGTGATCGGCCCGCAGGGCAGCGGTAAGACCAGCCTGCTGCTGCGCGTCGCGGCCGAGGTGCGCCGGGACGCTGCGCTGGCGGCGCGCTGCTTCCCGGTCATCTTCGCCGAGGAGAGCTACGAGGTCGCCACGGCGGGAGAGTTCTGGCTCGAATGTCTGACGCACCTGACGGCGCAGGCGTCGTGCCCCGAGGACGACCCCGACTTGAACCGCACTGTCACCGAATTGCGCGCCATTCGTGACGATCAAACGTTGGCCGACCGTTGCCTTGCCGCGGTGCTGGATTTTGCCGACCGGCGCGACAAGCGGCTGCTGTTGGTGGTCGAGAACCTGAACGCGTTGTTCCGGGACATGACCGATCCGGACGCGGGTTGGCGGTTGCGGAAAGTCCTCCAGACCGAGCCGCGGGTCATCATGTTCGCAAGCGCGACCAGCCGGTTCGACGAGATCGATCACCCGGACCACGCCCTGTACGACTTATTCGGTGTCCACACGTTGCGCCCGCTCGACACAAGTCAATGCGCCGTTCTCTGGGAATCGGTAGTCGGCCGTTCTCCTGCGCCCGGCACGGTTCGTTCGCTGGAGATCCTCACCGGCGGGAATTCGCGGTTGATCTCGATCGTTGCCCGCTTCGGCGCAGGGCTGTCGTTCCGCGAGCTCATGGCGGATCTCCTCGATCTGGTCGATGATCACACGGGGGACTTCAAGAGCCACATCGAATCGCTGCCGGCGCAGGAGCGGCGCGTCTACCTTGCGCTCGCTACGCTGTGGAAGCCGGCGACCACGCGGGAGACAGCCGAGCAGGCCCGGCTGGACACCAGCACGTGCAGCGCGCAACTCGCGCGCCTCGGAGAGCGCGGGGCGGTCCAGGTGGCGGGTGGTAGTGCCCGACGCAAGCAGTACTACTTGACCGCGCGCCTTTACAACATCTACTACCTGCTGCGCCGCCGCCGCCCGGACCATCTGGTCGCAGCCCTTATTCGTTTCATGGAGTCGTACTACTCGCCGTCCGAGTTGAGGGAGATAGGCGCCCGCATGGTCCAGGAAATGGATGGTCTGGACGCAGAGGCGCAGTTGTTGTACCAGGCTGCGTTCACGCAGTTGATGGAGTTGCCGGCGGTGGCGGAAAATCCCGACCGGCCGGATAGTCATCGGGATGAGCAGTCCTATGGGAGGACAGACATATCGCCAGAACAGGCGGCGAGAGAGCTCTTCGAGACGACCGCTACGCTGCGCATGTCCCGCGGGACCGACGATACCTTGGTGGCCTGCGGCGAGGTGGTGCGTCGTTTTGGCACTAGTGAAGACCCCGCCGTGCAGGAATGGGTCGCGAAGGCTCTCGTCAACAAGGGCGTCCTGCTTCGTGAAGCGAATGAAATTGAGGCGGCGCTGGACGCATATGACGAGGTAGTCCGCCGCTTTGGGTTTAGCCAATCGCCGGTCGTTCTTGAGCCCGTGGCGAAGGCCCTCGTCTACAAAACGAGTGCGCTCGGCAATCTCGGTCGGCCGAAAGACGCGCTGGCCGTTTGCGATGAGGTGGTGCGTCGCTTCGGGGGGAGCGACGCACCGGACCTGCGGGAATCGGTCGCGAAAGCGCTCATCAACAAGGGCGTCGCGCTTGATGAGCTGGATCGGCCGGAGGAGGCACTGGCCGTCTACGACGAGGCGTGGCGACGTTTCGGGATGACCGAAACGCTAGCAGGTCTGGCGCTAGTTGCGCACATCCTCGTCTACAGAGGGACTACGCTCGCGAAGTTGAATCGGCTGGAAGAGGCGGTGGCCGCGTGGGACGAAGTGGTGCGTCGCTTTGGGGAGAGCGAGCCGGACGTTCTCCGCATTCTGGTTGCAGATGCCCTCGTCAACAAGGCGGTCGCGCTAGGTAAGCTGGAACGTCTCGAGAACGCACTGGCCGCATGTGAAGAAGTTGTGCAGCGCTTCGAGGCGAGCGAGATGCCGATTTTGCGTGAGCGCGTCGCGAAGGCTCTCGTAGGCAAAGGCGTTGCACTTGGTAGATTGAACAGGCTGGAAGAGGCACTGGCCGTCAATGACGAGGTGGTGCATCGCTTTGGAGAAAGTGAATCGCCAGTTCTGGCCGAGTCGGTCGCGAGGGCTCTCACCAACAAGGGTGTCGCACTTGGCGCGTTGAATCGGCCGGAGGAAGCGCTGGCCGTCTGTGAGGAGGTGGTGCGTCGTTGCGATGGGAAGGAATCCCCGGAACTGCGGGTGCTAAAAGCGCGCGCACTTCTCACGAGGGCGGAGGTCGAGCTGGGTCGCCAGCAATACGATGCAACGGTCAACGCAGTTGATCAGGCGTTCGATCAGTTCGGCGCAGGCTCTGCCGAAAACCGATGGTTGTGTCACCTGATCCGTGCGAAGGCATACTTCGCAAAGGGCGATATGCAGGAGACCGAGCAGGACATCGAGGCGATACTCGCGATCCTCCCGGAGCTGGGCGCTCTCCGGAGGGAACACCTCGACGCCCTTGCCATGTTCAGCGATGTGCTCGGGCCGGCGCGTATGCTTGAACTCATCAAGGTATCTCCGTCGGCAACTCTCCTGCTGCCGTTGACGACGGCGTTGGAACGGGAACTCGGTTTTGAGCCCCGCGTGGCGCGCGAGGTCGAGGAGGTCGCGGAGGACATCAGGCAGGATCTGGCGAAGCGCCGCGCCCGGCGGCCCCGAACAGAAGGACAGGAGGAGAATTTGGACAAATATGACGTGCAAGAAGCCATAACGAAGTTGCGTGAGGTCGTGCCTGGACGCCCGGAGGTATATCAGAAAACTGATTTTTCGTGCTGCCGGACGCGCAAGGACGGATCTATGCAGAACGTGACGGTAACGATTCTCGATGCCGGCATCAACTCACCGGCGAATCTGCGCTATCACGTCCACGCCGAGGCAGACGATGGCGCCACGGCTACTGGTAACCCGGAGAACTCTATTGAATCGGCACTTTCGAACGTCCATTGGGGAGACTTGGATCGCCGTGGAGCATAAGTGATGAGCGATCGCGTTTCCCGTGGCGCATCCCGGAATTGTGTCAACTTCCCGTTCCGTGGCCAGAGCTGCGCCGCTGCCCGCGCCGGAGGGGCACGCTGAAGGAGGTCCAACTTCGGTCCGAGCGGATGCCGGTTGTCGAGAGCGGCGCTTGAGCGTGCGGTGCATGCAACGTGAGTTACGGTGTCGTTGACTAGTGTAGCGCGACACGCTACACTAGTCGTTCATGCCGCGCTCAGCGTCCAACTCCTCGAAAGTCGGCACCTTCATCCGGCAGCACGTCATCCCGGCCGGGATGACGGTGACGGAAGCTGCCAAGAAGCTGGGCGTCGGCAGGCCGGCGCTGTCGAACCTCCTGAACGGCCGGGCGGCGCTGTCGCAGAACATGGCTCTGCGGCTGGAGGCGACGTTCGGCGCGGACCGGACGAAGCTGCTTGCACTCCAGGCGGCGGCCGATCGGGACCGGCGGCGCGACGAAGACCGCGCCGTCGCTGTCGGTGCCTACGTTCCGGATTTTCTCACTATCAAGGCTCGGCAGATCGAGGAATGGGCGGCGGGGAATCTCCGCGCCCGCGAACTTCTGCCCGTCCTCCTGCGCCGGCTTGTCCACTCGGCCGGGCGCGAGCTGCGCCATGTGGACTTCCCCGGCTACGACAACGCGCAGCGTCACGGCTGCGACGGCCGGGTCGAAGCGGATGCGGCGACGCCGTGGGTGCCTGAAGGGAAGTCGGTATGGGAGTTCGGCGTCGAACAGGATCCCGGCCGTAAGGCAGAACAAGACTACCAAGCGCGTCTGAAGACGGTTGACCCGAAAGAACGGGCCGAGTGCACGTTCGTGTTCGTCACACCGCGCAACTGGCCGGGCAAGGTCCGGTGGGTCCGCGCCAAGGAGGCGGCCGGCGACTGGAAGGCGGTGAAGGCGCTGGACGCAAGCGATCTGGAGCAGTGGCTGGAGACCACCATAGCACCGCGGATCTGGCTCGCGAGGGAACTCGGCATTCCCACGGAGGGCTTCAAGACACTTGACGACTTCTGGAGTCGATGGGCAGCGGCCAGTGACCCGCCGCTGACTGCCGCGATCTTCGCACCATCCATCGCCGCCCACCTGAAAGACCTCAGGAAATGGCTGGAGAAAAAGCCCGGCGACCGGCCCCGCACCGTCGCCGCCGATTCCAGGGATGAGGCTGTCGCGTTTCTCGCGTGCCTGCTACGGCACGAAGACCTGCCTGCTGGTACTTACGACCAAGCCGTCGTCTTCGAGTCGGCAAGCACGCTGAGAACCCTGGCGGAGTCCTCGTCTCCGTTCATTCCGATCGTGTATAGCGAAGAGGTCGAGCGCGAGGTCGCTTCCCTGTACCGGCAACGTCACTGCATCGTCGTGCGGCCCCGCAATGCGGTCGATCGCGAACCGGACATTGCCGTCGAGCTCATGGCACACGCGGCATTCGAGCAGGCGCTCGCTGACATGGGCATCGAACAGGACCGGTTCGATCGACTGGCAAGCGAATCGGGCCGGTCACCGACCGTTCTGCGACGGCGGTTGTCGGAGATCGACGCGATCAGAAAGCCGTCCTGGGCCGAGGACGAGGCAGTTGCGCGATGCCTGATACCGATGGCTCTGGTCGGCGCGTGGCGCAGCGGATCGAAGGTGGATCGGGAGGTTCTCGCGACGCTCGCGAGGTGCGAATACGACGAGGTCGAGGAGAGCATCGCCGGCCTGCTTCAGTGCGAAGACTGCCCGCTCTGGTGTGTGGACGAATACCGCGGGGTCGTTTCCAAGATCGATGCTCTGTTTGCCATCCGCCGGTGGATGACGGCAAAAGACATTTCCCATTTCCTGCACGTTGCCAAGTGCGTTCTGTCCGAGTCCGATCCGGCGCTGGAACTCCCGGAGGATCAACAATGGGCAGCGGGTTTCTACGGCAAGGTCCGGGAGCATTCCAACGTATTGCGGACAGGCGTCTGCGAAACCCTGGTCATGCTGTCGGTTCACGGGAACGCCCTGTTCGGAAACCGACTTGGCATCGACGTCGCGTCGCGCGTCGCGGAGCTCATCAAGGGCCTCCTCGAGCCCTTCACGAGCGAGACGCTGCGATCCCACGACCGTGACCTGCCGGCTTACGCCGAGGCTGCACCCGACGAGTTCCTGAGGTTGCTCAAAGAGGATCTAAGGCAGCCCAAACCGGCCCTGCTGGCGCTGCTGAAGCCGGTAGGCGCCGGCGTATCCGAACGTCCCTGGCGCACCGGGATCCTGTGGGCACTGGAACGCTTGGCTTGGAATCCGCGGAACCTGATGCGCGTGGTGAACATTCTCGCGAGGCTATCCCAAACGAAGATCGACGACAACTGGGTCAACAAACCCATCAATAGTCTTTCCGCCATATTCCGATTCTGGCTGCCACAAACGGCCGCACCGCTGGACGCTCGAATCAAGGCACTCGAGTCCCTGTGTGATCACTTTCCCGACATCGGCTGGCCAATTTGCGTCCAGCAGTTTGAAGGTCGTCAGCAGCTCGGCCACTTCAGCGACCGACCACGTTGGCGGAACGACGCTGCGGGAGCAGGGCGCGGAGTTAGCGGCCGGGAACGGTACGAGTTCTTCCGCAAGGCACTCGATCTCGCGCTGTCTTGGCCGGTGCATAGGCATGACGTGGAGACACTGGGCGATCTGGTCGAGCGCATCGGCAATATGGAGGGTGAGGTTCAATCCCGAGTATGGGACATTATCGACGCTTGGTCACGGCGGGAGTCCGATGAAAAAGCCAAAACGGCATTGCGCACACGGCTCCGTCGGACGGTACTCGGACGGCCCGGACGTCTCAGTGGTCTGGACGCCGATCAGCACGACCGGGCGCGCCAAATCTGTGACACGCTCGCTCCGAGCGATCAGGTCCAGCGCCATGCATGGCTTTTCGTGCCCGGTGCAATGTGGGAGGTGTCGGTTGACGAACTCGACGAGGAGCGTCCGGATTGGAAGAAGCGAGAAGAGCAGGTCCACGAACTTCGTATGGAGGCGATGGCGGAGATCTGGTCAGCGCGGGGCCTTGACGGTGCTCTCGCGCTCTTGGCGGACTGCGATGCCCGGACCGTCGGCGAGTACGCCGCCCGCTGCGCAGCCGATCCGCACGCGGCGGCCGAAGCGCTGCGGACATGTCTGTCTACCGGCACCGAACCTGAAGAGAAGCTCGATGAATTCATGCGGGGATTTCTCTGGCGTTTTGATGAAGGCGTAACGTCCACGGTCCTTTCGACGTTAGCGGAAACCGGCGGCGTCGATCAGATAGTTCGCCTTTTCAGATGTGCTCCGTTCCGCAATGCGACTTGGAACCTGCTCGACCGGCAGGATGGAACTGTACGGGACCAATACTGGTGCACCGTCTTTCCCCTGGTGGTGGGACCTACCGAGTCCGAGACGAACGAGATTATCGATCGCCTGTTGAAAGCCGAGCGCCCTCGGGCAGCCTTCGCGGCGGTGCAATTCAATTTGGACCAGGTCGAAACCGCACGGCTCAAGAGCCTCCTGGCAGCCCTCATCCACGTCAACACCGAGCCCGCCGCCGCGAAGTACGAGATCGAGTCCTGGAGCCTTTCGGAGGCGCTGGATTCACTCGACAAGCGGCTTGGCGTCACGACGGACGAGATGGCGCAACTGGAGTTTGCGTTCATCGACGCGCTTGTCCATAACGAACACGGCATTCCCAATATCGAGCGGAAGATCACCGAGTCGCCAAGTCTCTTCGCACAGGCTCTCGCTCTTCTCTACAAGCGCAGCGACAACGGTCAGGATCCACCCGAGTGGCGCGTCAATGATCCAGACCGGCGTACCGCCCTGGGGCATGCTGTCTATCGACTGCTCGACGAAATCAAACGCATGCCGGGCGCCGATGACGATGGCAGGGTGGACCCACGCGCGCTGAGTCTGTGGGTTAGGGAGGCGCGCCGATTGTGCCGGGAACATGGCCGTGCTGAAATAGGTGATGAGAAAATCGGCCAGTTGCTGTCGAGATCGCCGTCCGAAGAAGATGGCGGCTGGCCTTGTCGCCCGGTGTGCGAGGTGCTGGAGTCCATTGCAAGCGAGGACATAGCCAGCGGGTTCGAAATCGGCGTGTACAACGGGCGCGGCGTGGTTTCGCGCGGCCTGGACGAGGGCGGCAAACAGGAACGCGAGTTGTCGAAGAAATATCGAACGTGGTCGCAACGGCTGGAGTTCGACTACCCCTACGTTGCGAATATCCTCGAAAGCATCGCCAAGCACTATGACCGGTACGCTGAACGTGAGGACTCCCAGGTGCGGGTAATGAAGCGGCTTGAGCACTGACCGCACATGTTCGTCAGGCGCGGCGCCGCCCCTGACGGGGAACGGTGAGTCGATGCTGGAACGAGTGGTGCGCGGCAACGTCGGTAGCGGTGATAACATGAGCGGTAACGATCGTTGGAGCCGCTCGTGACGATCAAGCAGTCGGGGATTTTAGTGGATTGGAGAAGACATGCAACTTGTTTTCAATGCGCCTGATCTCGACCGGCAAAATAGGGCAAAGAACCATCACTATGTGCCGCGCTGGTTGATCAAGCGATTCCTGCCGGAAGGTGAAGACGAATTGTACACAGGCGACAGGAGGACGGGCAGGATATACCGAAAGAAACCGGACAAGTTGTTCTCAAAAGCCAACGGGTACGCCGCGTTTCGAGGCGAAAAATTGGTGGCGTACGGCGAAGATGCGTACAGTTTTTTGGACGATATATCGGCCAGAGCAGTAAGAAGCGTTGTGAATGTCGCAGCTCAAGGAGCGGAGGCGCTGCGGGTATCCGTTCCGCAACCAAACCGCGAACATACAACGCGATACATCCTTCAGCACATGTTTTTGTCCATGTGGTACCGGGAGCCTAACAAGTTTGATTATTTGTATGAGAAAGAGTACCACAACCTGGTGGATGACTACCCGCAGTTCAAGGCCCTGATAACGAAATTGGCACTGGAGATGCCCGATGAGAGCGCGAACGGCGGTTTCACCGTGCGTGATCTGGACGCCACGCGAATGTTTCTATTGCGCTCGCCGATTCCGTTGATCATGGGGAATCGGCCGGCGTTGCTTCGGATTGAGACGCGACTGAGGAAGAAACCTGTCCAAATAGGCATACCTGTAGACACGCATCATATGCTCGGTTGGGCTTTCAACGGCCGGCGGAGGGAAGGCGAGTTCGTATGGTGCGACGAGATGTCCAAAAGGTTTGCGGTGGATGTAAACAGAAGCATTAGCGATGCGTCTGACTTAATTGCAGGCAGCGACGAGACCACAATACAGAGGCTGGTCTGTGTACGCGGAAGACCTCAGGTGTGACGACCTGGCTGGTAGCAACTCCAACACTCATGCCGAGCCATGCCTGACACCCGCCTGATCGAGCGCTGGCTGCCGATCTCGGCGCTCGGTATCGAGAGCACGCGTGAGCGGACGCCCATGACGCCGTTCCCGGCGCCGAACAGGCTCCACGTCTGGTGGGCGCGGCGTCCGCTGGTCGCGTCGCGGGCGGCGGTGCTGGCGTCGCTGCTGCCGGCTGATGCGGACCGGAACAAGTTCCTGCACGTGATCGGGATTCACGGGGATCCGGTGGCGACGCGGCGCAGGCTCGATGCGGCCAAGCGCAGCAAGGAAAACCTCGGTCCCAACCCCTATGGCTACAAACGCGCGTTCTCGTACACGCCGTCAGCGGATGACCGGCATTGGGTCGAAGGTGCTGTGGAGAGTAGTTCACTGGCGCGGACGATTCTGGATCCCACCGCTGGCGGAGGCAGCATCCCAATCGAGATCCACCGGTTGGGTTATCCGGTGCTCGCCAACGACGTGAACCCGGTTGCGTCCCTGCTCTTGAAGGCGACGGTCGAGTGGCCACGGGTGCACGGGACGGCGCTGCACACGCAGTTCGACGACGTGACGCGGGAGTTCATGCGCCGAGCCGAGCGGAAGTACGACCACATCTTTCCGTTGGAACCCGAAGGCGTTCGCATCGAAGGCTACCTCTGGGCGCGCACCGTCACCTGTCCGTACTGCGATGGACTCGTACCTCTGTCACCCAACTGGCGTGTCGCCCCGGACGGCACCGGCATCCGCCTGGCACCTCGTCTCGAAAACGGTCCCGGTTCGGACCGGCGGGTCTGCTCGTTCGAGATCGTGACTTCCACTGCGGAGCAATCGGCGGGCACCGTGGCGCGCGGCAACGGGATTTGCCCCTACACGGATTGCGGCCGCGTGTTCGACGGGGATGAGATCAAGCGGCAGGCGCAGGCCGGACGGATGGGCGATCAGCTCTACGCGGTGGTCTACAAGCGGAGGGTACGGACCAAGACGAAGGCCGGCAGGATACGCGAGAAGTGGGTCCGCGGTTACCGCGCTCCCCGACCGGAAGACGACAACACCTCCGAGATTCAGAAGAAGCTCGCCGACAAGCTGCCGGAGTGGGAGGCGTTCGATTTCGTGCCGAGTGAGACGATTCCGGACGGCAACAAGACAACGGAGCCGCACCGCTATGGCATGAAGCACTGGCAGGATCTGTTCTCGCCGCGCCAGCTTCTCTGCCACGGCGTCAGCGTCGAGGTCTTCCGCGAGATGCTCGACGCTGATCACGCGGCCGGGAGGCTCGATGACGTTCGCAAGGCGGCCTACGCGTATCTGGCGCTGTCGCTGGACAAGCTCCGCGACTACAACTCCCGAATGACGCGCTGGCACGCCGGTCGCGAGGTCGTTGCTGGCACCTTCGACCGGCACGACTTCGCGTTCAAGTGGTCCTACGCGGAAATGGCTCCCCTGATCGTGGGGCTCGGCTACGACTGGGTCATCGAGCAGACCGCCAAGTGCATTCGGGAGCTCGTGGCGCTGGTGCGGCCCGAGACCGCCGCCGGGGCGGGCGGTCTTTTCGACGCGGCTGACGAAGAAACCGGCGCCCATCCCGATCCGCCCGCTGTCACGATCACCTGCAAGCCGGGCGACAACCTCGACCACATCGACGACGGGTCGGTCGACGTCGTCGTCATGGACCCGCCCTACTACGACAACGTGATGTACGCGGAGCTGTCGGACTTCTTCTACGTCTGGCTCAAGCGCACGGCCGGCCACGTCTTCCCGGAGCTCTTCCGGCGGAAGCTGACCGACAAAGAGAACGAGGCGGTGGCCAATCCGGCGCGCTTCGCGGGGCAGCCGGGTGCCAGGGAGCTGGCAGGGCGCGACTACCAGCAGCGCATGGCGGCCATCTTCGCTGAGTGCCGGCGCGTCCTCAGGGCGGACGGCATCATGACGCTGATGTTCACGCACAAGGCGACCGGCGCCTGGGACGCGCTCACGACGGGACTGATCGAGGCCGGCTTCGCCATCACCGCGTCGTGGCCGGTGAACACCGAGGCTGAGGGCAGCCTGCACATCAAGGACAAGGCGGCGGCCAACAGCACCATCTTCCTCGTGTGCCGTCCGCGCGACACCGGCCGCCCGGCTGCGGCGGGCGGAGCGTCTACCGTGCGCGAAGCTCGCCCGGCCTACGGGGACGAGAGCGATACGGTGTACTGGGAAGACGTGGAGCCGGTGGTCGCGCGCGCCGTCCGGGCCCGGGTCGAGGAGTTCCAGGAGGCGGGCATCACAGGCGTCGATCTGTACCTGGCGTCTTTCGGGCCGGCGCTGGAGGAGTTCTCGCGGCGCTGGCCGTTGCGGCGCGGCACGCCGCGCCCGCAGCCCGCGGAGCGCCGCCGCCGGCGCCAGCGGGTGCTGTTCGAGGAGCCCTGGGACCCGTATGCCGTGACGCCCGAAGACGCGCTCGACGCCGCGAGCCGCGTTTCTTCGCGGCGCTCGAAGCTGTCCTGGAGACCCTGCCGCCTTCGCGGACGTTCACCGGCGTCGCGCTCGAAGGCGCGGTCGAAGCGTCGAGCAGCGATTTCGAGGCGCTCTACAACCTCTACCGCTTCGCCTACGATGACCGCATCGACGAGCCTGATCAGTTGCGTTTCTGGCGCGAGGAGAGCTGACCGATGCTCGCCACGCGCACCTGGAAGCGGAAGTACACGCCGGACGACGGCGACCTCGTGCGCCTGTTTTACGTTCCGGCCCTCGAAGACGCGGAGCGCTACGACCGGTTGACGGGCTACTTCAACGCCGGAGCGCTGGTCCTGGCGGCGCGTGGCATCGAGGGGCTGGTGCGCAACGGCGGCCGCATGCGGCTGGTCGTCGGGTGCACGCTGCCACCGGCCGAGATTGCGGCCATCGAGCGCGGCACGGAGCTACGCGAGCAAGTCGAGCAGTATCTGGCGGAGGCGCCGCTGGCGCCAGCCGATCAGGACGCCGCCGACGCGCTGGAACTGCTGGCCTGGATGGTCGCGCGCGGCCATCTCGACGTGAAGGTGGCCGTACCGTGCGACACCGCCCGCCGGCCGATTCCCGAAGACGGCATCTTTCACGAGAAGGCCGGCATAGTGACCGACCGGGCGGGTGACACGCTCGCCTGGAACGGGAGCCTCAACGAGACGGCGGCCGGCTGGCGGCGCAACTGGGAGAGCATCAACGTCTACACGAGCTGGGGGCCCGAACCGGAGCGGGTCAAGGACGAGGACGCCAACTTCGCGCGCATCTGGGCCGACCGGGCGCAGCGCGTGGTCGTGCTCGACGCCCCCGAGGCGGCGCGCCGCGACCTGCTGCGCTTCATGCCCGCCAGCGACCGGCCCGCGCGCCTGCGGGAAGCCGCGCCCGATCCGGCCACCCCGCCACCTGTCCCGCCGGACGAAACACCCGCCGGCGAGATCGAAGAACCGGCTGTCGATCTCCGCCGCCGGGTGTGGGCGTTCATCGACCGGGCGCCCGCGCTGCCTGCGGCGGGCGCACGCGTCGGCGAGGCAACTGCGGCGGTCGTTCCCTGGCCGCACCAGGTGCGGGCGTTCGAACGCCTCTACGCGCACTGGCCGCCGCGACTGTTGATTGCCGACGAAGTGGGTCTGGGCAAGACCATCCAGGCTGGCCTGCTGTTGCGGCAGGCGTGGCTCGCCGGAAGGGCCAGACGGATCCTGATCCTGGCGCCTAAAGCAGTGCTCCGGCAGTGGCAGATCGAGCTGCGCGAGAAGTTCAACCTGAACTGGCCGATCTACGACGGGCGCCAGCTTGTCTGGTATTCCTCTCCGGCGCTGCGCGGACGCGAGCGGCGCGCGGTGGAGCCGGATGCGTGGCATGCCGAGCCGGTCGTCATTGCCTCCAGCCACCTGATGCGCCGGCGCGACCGGGCGAAGGTCCTGCTGGAGGAGGCGGCGCCGTGGGATCTGGTGGTGCTGGACGAAGCGCATCACGCGCGGCGGCGTGCGGCGGGCTCGGCGCAGGAAGGCGGGCCGAACGCCCTGCTGCGGCTCATGCAGGGCCTCAAGGAGCGGGCTGCCGGCATGCTGCTGCTGACGGCGACCCCGATGCAGGTGCATCCTGTCGAGGTCTGGGACCTGTTGAACCTGCTGGGGCTGCCGCCCGACTGGACGGATGCGGCGTTCCTCCAGTTCTTCGAGGACCTCGGCCAGCCCAGCCCGTCGAACGAGGCCGTCGAACGGATGGCACGGCTGTTCCAGGCGGCGGAGCGGCAGTACGGCGCGGTGACCGTGCCGGCCGCCCGGCGCATCACCAGCCTGTCGCCGTTGCGGGCCAACCGGGTGCTCCGCGCGTTGCGGGACTCCGCCAGTATTCCGCGCCGCCAGCTCGAAACGCCGGAGCGCCGCGCGGCGCTGGCGCTCATGCGGTCACAGACGCCGGTGCGCCATCTCGTCTCGCGGCATACGCGCGAGTTGCTGCGCCGCTATCACAAGGCGGGCCTGCTGAAGACGCCGATCGCCGAACGCAAGGTCGAGGATCGCTTCGTCGAGATGACCGCCGGCGAGCGCGCGCTCTACGACGCGGTGGAGGACTACATCACCACCACGTACAATCAGGCGGCAGCAGATGAGCGCACGGCGGTGGGGTTCGTCATGACCATCTACCGCCGCCGGCTGGCCAGCAGCTTCCAGGCCCTGCGCACCACGCTGCAGCGGCATCTCGACGCCGTGGCCAGGGCCGGCGATAGGCCGGCGGGCGCGGACGCGGACCATCCGCCGCCCTCCCTTCTTGCAGGTCTGGACGAGGACGTATCCGACGACGAGACGTCGGACGAGGCGCGGGAAGCCGATGAGGTGGCGAGCTTCGAGCAGCGAGCGCTGGCCTTCGAGGAGGCCACTGACATCCAGGCGCTGTTGGAGGACATCGGCCGCCTGCCTCCGGACAGCAAGGTGCAGGAACTGAAGGGCGTGGTCCGCGAGCTACGGCAGGCTGGTTTCACCCAGGCGATGGTGTTCACGCAGTACACAGACACGATGGACTTTCTGCGGGAGGAGCTACGCCAGTGGGAAGGTGAACTGCGCCTGATGTGCTTCTCGGGCCGCGGGGGCGAGGTGCTTTCCGCCGGCGGAGAATGGACCACGATCGGCCGCGATGAGGTCAAGCGCCGCTTCCGTAACGGCGAGGCCGACTTGCTGCTGTGCACCGACGCCGCCGCGGAAGGCCTGAACTTCCAGTTCTGCGGCGCCCTGGTCAACTACGACATGCCGTGGAACCCGATGCGCGTGGAGCAGCGGATCGGCCGCATCGACCGCCTGGGCCAGAGCCATGCGGCAATTCAAATCGTCAACCTGCACTATGCCGGAACGGTCGAAACCGACGTCTACCGTGCACTGCGAACCCGCATCAACCTCTTCGAGACGGTCATCGGTTCCCTGCAGCCGATCCTGGCCCGACTTCCGCAGACCATCACCGGCGCGGTCCTCACCGGCCGCGGAAGGCGAACGGGGGAGACGCCGGGCGCGGAAGCGCCGGCGGAGCAAGGCAGTGTCGCCGACGCGATCGAGCGTCAGGTGCGGGACGCGGCCGCCGGGTTCGACATCGACGCCGCCGTGGACACGGACGTTGCGATGCCGCCGCGGGCGTCTTCGCCGGTGGCCATGGAGGATCTCGACCGGGTGATTGCCTCGCCCGACCTGATGCCGCCCGGCGCCCATATTCAACCGCTCGGCCGGCGCGAGTACGGCCTGCTGGCTCCCGGCATGACCGACCGGTTGCGTGTGACCACTGATCCCGCCTACTACGAGGAACATTCCGACAGCTTGGAGCTCTGGTCGCCGGGCAACCCGCTCTTCACGCCACCGGAGTTCGTGGCGCCTGAGGAGGAGTTTCCTTCGGACACGACCCTCAAGAAGCTGCTGGACGGTTGATCGTGGGATGCGGCGTTGGGACGCCTGCCGACCCGGAGCGGATATCATCGTGGCATGAGCGGGCGCGAATGGGGGGTGCTGGGCGTCGCCGCGGCGGCCTCGGTCGCCGTCATGGGCTGGATCATCTGGAGCGAGCAGCCGCCGGCGCCGCCCGCGGCCCGGGAACCCGCCGCGGAAGAGCGGTCCTCGACGGCGCTGGGCGCGGGTTCCGCGCCCGAGGCAACCGAAGTCGATCCGGCCCGCGTGGCCACGCTGGAAGAGACCGCAGCCGCGGACGCGGACGACCCGCTGCCGCGCGCGGCGCTCGGCGACCTGTACTTCAACGCACGGCAGTTCTCCGCGGCGATTCCGTGGTACGAGGAGGTTCTTGCCCTGGACCCGGCCGACGCCGACGCGGGCGCGAGCCTCGGGGTGAGCTACTTCTATGACGGCCAGGCCGAACGCGCGGTGGAGGCGTTCGAGCGGGTGCTGGCCGCCAACCCGGAGCATCCGCGGACGCTGCTCAGTCTGGGCATCGTGAAGGCGTTCGGCCTGCAGGACCTGGACGGCGCCCGGGAGGCCTGGGAGCAGGTGATCGCGGTGGCGCCCGGCACGCCGGAAAGCGGCGCCGCGCGCGACGCGATCGAGCGCATGGGCGCGGCGCACGGCGGCCTCGACGCCAGCGGTGCGGCGGACGGGCCGTGAGGTGAGAGGAACGGCTGCCGATGCTCGGTGGGTGGATCGTCCGGCTGCTGATCGCGGTGCTGATCATCCGCCTGCTCTGGAGCTTTTTCCACGGCATCTTCTCCGGCGCCACCGAGCCCCGGCGGAAGACGTCGGGAAAGGCGGACAGGAGCCTGCCGCTCGCACGCGACCCGGTGTGCGGCACGTTCGTGCAGCAGTCGCGCGCACTGGAAGCGCGCTCCGGCGGCCAGGTGCACTATTTCTGCTCCGAGAAATGCCGCCGGACGTTCATGGAGAGTTCGTAACCCGGATGATGCAATGAATCGCGAGGAGGAACTGCGCGCCGATATCGTCGAGTTGGGGCGGCGCCTGCACGCCCGCGCCTACGTGGCGTCGAACGACGGCAACATCAGCGTCCGCCTCGACGACGAGCGCCTCCTCACCACGCCCAAGGGCGTATCCAAGGGCTTCATGACGCCCGACATGATGGTGGTCACCGACTTCGAGGGACGCAAGCTGGCGGGCCGGCGCGACCCGTCGTCGGAGCTGCTGATGCACCTGGCGGTGTACGAGCTGCGCCCCGAGACAAGCGCCGTGGTCCACGCGCATCCGCCCACCGCCACCGGCTTCGCCGTGGCCGGGATACCCCTGGACCGGGCCGTGCTCGCCGAGGTGGTCACGACGCTGGGCAGCATTCCAATCGCCGAATACGGCACGCCGTCCACAAAGGAGCTGGCCGACGCCGTAAGGCAGTACATCAAGGCCCACGACGGCCTGCTGCTGGCGAACCACGGCGCGCTGACGGTCGCCGGCGACCTGTACGCCGCGTACTACAAGATGGAGACCATCGAGCACTTCGCGCGCATCAGCCTGGTGGCGCGCACGCTCGGCCGCGAGCGGCTGCTGTCGCGCGAGGAGGTGGAGCGGCTGCAGACGCTGCGCGGCTCGTACGGCATCGCTGCGCCGGCGCCGATATGTCCGGATCCGGGGGAGTCGGGGGCGGGAGGCGAGGATCAGGACTGCCAGGTCGTGCAGGCGCCGTCCGCGCCCGGCCAGCAGGTCGTCGACAGCCCGGCCGCCCCACACCCGCCAGCGAGTGGCGACGGGGAAATTCGATTAACATACCGCGAGCTTGCGGCGCTCATCGAGGATGCCGTGAAACAGTTGCGCTGATACGCATGCGCGTGACCGGTGGCCGCCGGTGCACGGCGCATGGAGGTAACCATGGGTGAGGCGTTGGGGATGGTGGAGACCAAGGGGCTGGTCGCGATGATCGAAGCGGCCGACGCCATGGTCAAGGCTGCCACGGTGAAGCTCGTCGGCTGGGAGAAGATCGGCGCGGGCTACGTAACGGCCATCGTACGCGGCGACGTGGCGGCCGTGAAGGCGGCCACGGACGCCGGCGCAGCGGCCGCCCGGCGGGTGGGCGAGCTGGTATCCGTCCACGTCATTCCCCGGCCGCACGCCAACCTCGAAGAGGCGTTGCCGATCGGCACGTCCGACCCGGACACGGACGGTTAGCAGCCGCCGGGGGTTTGGGGCGCAGCCCCATCTGACGACAAATGCTTCTCGCCAGGATCATCGGCACGGTCGTCGCCACGCAGAAGGACGAGCGGCTGGTCAGCAGCAAGCTGCTGGTCGTCCAGCCGCTCGATGCGCACCGCGCGGCGCGGGGCGGCCAACTGGTGGCGGTCGACACGGTCGACGCCGGCTTCGGCGAGACAGTGCTGATTGTCAGCGGCAGCTCCGCGCGCCTGGCGGGCCAGTTGCAGGAAACCCCCGTGGACGCCGCCATCGTCGGCATCGTCGATACGGTCGAGTTGACGGAGCACTGATCCCGTGCAACTGGCGCGAGTGGCGGGCACGGTCGTCGCCACGCGGAAGGACCCGGGCCTGCACGGACTGAAGCTGCTGGTGCTCCAGCCGCTGGCGCCCGACGGCGCCGCCGCCGGCGCCAGCCTGGTCGGAGTCGATTCGATCGGCGCAGGCGTCGGCGAGACCGTGTTCATCGTCCGCGGCCGCGAGGCCTCCTTTCCGTTCCTGCCGCGGCAAGTGCCCACCGACGCGGCGGTCGTCGCCAGCGTGGATTCCTGGTTCGTGGACGACACGGCGCCGGAGTCCTGAAGTGCGGCTGGGACGGGTCACCGGCAACGTCGTCGCGACGCACAAGAACGAAAAACTGACCGGCGCCAAGCTGCTGCTCGTCGAGTTGCTGGATGCCGCCGGCGTACCGGACGGCCGGTCGCTGCTGGCCGTGGATGCCGCGCAGGCCGGCGTGGGCGACAAGGTCCTGGTGGTGATCGAAGGGCGGGCCGCCGGCGCGGCCCTGCGCCGTCGCGCCGCTCCGGTCGATGTCGCCGTCGTCGGCGTGGTCGACACGGTCGACACCGGCGCCGATCCCCCGCTGGCACCGTGAACGCACCTGCGAAGCCGCCGGTGCTGGTCACCCGGCGCCTGCCGGGCGCGGCGCTGGCGCGGCTGGAGGCCGCCTGCGCCGTCGACCTGCACGCCGAGCACGGGCCCCTGCCGCCCGCCGAGCTGCGGAAGCGGGTCGCGGGCAAGTACGGCCTCGTCTGCCTGGTAACCGACGCCGTCGACGGGGAGGTCATCGCCGCGGGCGGCGACCTGCGCGTCATCGCCAACGTCGGCGTGGGCTACGACAACATCGATGCGGCCGCGGCGCGCGCGCGCGGCATCGTCGTCACCAATACCCCCGACGTGCTGACCGGCGCCGTCGCGGAATTCACCTGGGGGCTGATCCTGGCCGTGGCGCGCCGCATCGCCGAAGGCGACCGGCTCGTGCGTGCGGGCGGCTGGAGCGGCTGGGCCCTCGACTTCATGCTGGGGATGGAGCTGAGCGGCAAGCGCCTCGGCATCGTCGGGCCGGGCCGGATAGGCCGGGCCGTGGCGGAGCGTGCCGCGGCGTTCGGCATGGAGGTCGTCGCGGCCGGCAGCGGGCCGGCGGCGGAGCGTGCCGACCGCACGTCCGGCGGCCCGCCGGGAATGCGCCGCGTGACGCTCGACGAGCTGCTGGTGACCGCGGACGTCGTGTCGCTGCACGTGCCGCTGAACGCCGCGACGCGGCACCTCATCGACCGTCGGGCGCTGGCGCGGATGAAGCGGACGGCGCTGCTGATCAATGCCGCCCGCGGTCCGGTGGTCGACGAGGCGGCCCTCGCCTGGGCGCTGCGCGAGCGGCTGATCGCCGGGGCGGCGCTCGACGTGTACGAGCGGGAGCCGTCGGTCGAGCAGGAGTTGCTGGCGCTGGAGCAGGTCGTGCTGGCGCCGCACCTGGGCAGCGCGACCCGCGACACGCGGACGGCCATGGCGGAGCTGGCAGCGGCCAACGCCGTGGCGGTGCTGGGCGGCCAGCCTCCGCTGACACCCGTCTCGTAGTCTGCCAGGCCTCATGGGCAGAGCAGCGTCCGGAAAGCAGCGGGCGGTCCCGCCGGTCGGGACGGTGATGCGGCGCCTCGGCCGCGCGATCGAGCGCCTGGACGACCCGGCCGTCGAGAAGATTGCCGAGGAGCAGAAGGGCGACCCGTTCCAGGTGCTGGTGGCGACGATGCTGTCCGCCCAGACGCAGGACCCGGTCACTCTCGCCGCGTCGACGCGGCTGTTCGCGCGCGCGCCGACGCCGGCTGCGATGCTGCGCCTCGACGTCAAGGAGATCGAGAGGCTGATCTATCCGGTGAGCTTCTACCGCAACAAGGCGCGGCACGTGCTCGACGCCTGCCGGCAGCTCCTCGACCGCTTCGGCGGGCGGGTTCCAGCGACCATGGACGAATTGCTGGCGCTGCCGGGCGTGGGCCGCAAGACGGCCAACCTGGTGCTGATCGTGGCGCACGGCAGCGGCGCCAACATCTGCGTCGACACGCACGTGCACCGGATCGCCAACCGTCTCGGCTGGGTGCGCACCCGGACGCCGGAGCAGACCGAGCAGGCCCTCTACGCCGTCGCACCGCGCCGCTGGTGGGCCTCCATCAACCTGTACCTGGTGACCTGGGGCCAGAACGTCTGCCGGCCCATCCGCCCGCGCTGCCGCGAATGCGTCGTCGAAGGGTTGTGCGGCAAGGTCGGCGTCACGAACCCATCGTCTACAATGTCTTCCCCGGCCGCGGCGGTATAGAAGCCCATGCTGACGGTCAACGAGATCTTCCATTCCATTCAGGGGGAGTCGAGCCATGCCGGCCGGCCGTGCGTCTTCGTGCGCCTGACCGGCTGCAACCTGCGCTGCGTCTGGTGCGATACGCCGTACGCCTTCGAAGAGGGCCGCCGGCTGTCCATCGACGAGGTCATGCAAGCGGTGGACGCGTACGACTGTCCGCTGGTGGAGATCACGGGCGGCGAGCCGCTGCTGCAGCCGGACGTCTACGACCTGATGGAGCGGTTGCTGGCAGCCGGGAAGACCGTGCTGCTCGAGACCGGGGGCCACATCGACATCCGCGACGTGCCGCGCCCCGTCGTCAAGGTGGTCGACGTCAAGTGCCCCGGCAGCGGCGAGGCGGCGCAGAACGCCTGGGTCAACCTGGAGCGGCTGGCCGCCCACGACGAGGTGAAGTTCGTCATCCGCGATCGTGCCGACTACGAGTTCGCCCGCAACATCCTGCGCCGCCACGAGCTCGACCGGCGCTGCGCCGCCGTCCTGCTCTCGCCGGTGCACGGCGTGCTGGCGCCGGTGCAGCTCGCGGCCTGGTCGCTGGAAGACCGCCTGCCCGCGCGGATTCAACTCCAGTTGCACAAGTACGTATGGGGCGACGACGCCCGCGGCGTGTAGGAGCCCGGAGCTTTCCGTGATTACCGCGCCGAAAGCGGTCGTGCTGCTGAGCGGCGGCCTGGATTCGTACACCGCGGCGGCGATTGCCAGGGCCGACGGCTTCGAGCTGTACGCCCTGACCGTCCGTTACGGACAGGTGCATTCCGGCGAGCTGGAAGCCGCCCGGCGCGTCGCCGGGGCGCTGGGGGTAGGCGGGCATCTCGAGCTGGCGGTGGACCTGGCGTCGATCGGCGGCTCCGCCCTGACCGGGAGCGTGCCGGTCCCGAAGGATCGGGTGCTGACGCCGGCCATCCCGCCGACGTACGTCCCGGCGCGCAACACCGTGCTGCTCTCGCTCGCCCTGGGCTGGGCGGAAGTGGTCGGCTCCCGCGACCTGTTCATCGGGGTCAACGCGGTGGACTACTCGGGCTATCCGGACTGCCGCCCCGGGTACCTGGAGGCGTTCGAGCGCATGGCGGCGCTGGCGACCCGCGCCGGCGTGGAAGGCAGGCCCACGCGGCTCCACGCGCCGCTGCTGAGGCTGAGCAAGGCGGACATAGTCCGCCGCGGCGCGGCGCTGGGTCTCGACTACGGGCTGACGGTCACGTGCTACGACCCCGGACCCCGGGACCGGCCGTGCGGACGTTGCGACAGTTGCCGCCTGCGCGCCCGCGGATTCGAGGAGGCGGGCCTCCCCGACCCTCTGGTGGCGGCGTCCTGAAGCTGTCAGCCGGCGTCGTCGGGGTTGCGCGCCGCGGCCAGCGCTTCGAGCGCGTCTTCGAACGCCTGGCTGTCGATGCGCGCGGCGCCCGGCTCGTCGCCGTTGATGGCGAACGTTTCCTCGCCGGAACGCCAGAAGACCACCTGTTCCTCCGTGTCGTCGTCGCCGAACCGCGCGCTGACGGTCGCGGCCACCTGCTCCGGTCCGATCCCGGCCTCCGCGCGGGAGGCGACGAACGACTCGGCCCGCAGGCCGGACAGCTTCGACAGCAGGTCGTCGATCACGTCGTGCGGGACGCTGCCGGGTGCCGGTGCGACCCGCTCCCAGGTGTCCTCGGCCTCCTCGTCGTCCTCCGGCGCTTCACGCTTCTCGAAGACGACCGTGTCGTCCCCGCGGCGGACCTCCAGCCGGCCGGCGTTGAACGCCCGGAACGCGAACAGGTCCTTGCGGCGGTATTCCTCCGCGCCGCGCTCGAGGTTCGTCACCAGCGTGGAATCCACGGTGAACACGAGCGGACGCGCCGCGTCGTGCGCGTAGTACGTGCCGTCCTCCGTCTCGGCGCCGATATGCAGCGTCGCCGTCGCGCTGCCGGCGTGCAGCGACACGGTATGGGCCGGTGCGTCCAGGCCGTACTCTTCCGGGGCGTCGGCGTCCTCGCTGGCCACCGCGCGCATCCTGCCGCTGCCGAGCGAGCCGATCAGTCCCTCTACCGTGCCGAAATCGGCCGCGGCCGCCAGCGGCGCGGCCAGCCGCCAGTCGTCGCCGTCCTTCGCGAACTCGATGGTCCGCTCGCCGGACACGACCTCGAACCGGTCCATGGCATCCCGATCGAAGTCCAGGATGGTCTTGTCCCGCAGGTCGAACGTGGTCTTGTTCAGCGTGGCGTGGTGGTAGCCGGGGATCAGGAAGACGCGGTCACTCGCGTCGAGCTTCGCATAGCGGTCGGCGCCGGTCGGCGTCTCGTCGCCGATCAGCAGCCGCTGGCGGCCGTCGCCGCCTTCAGCCGCAACGCCGATCTCGATTGCCGGCGCGTCGAGGCCGAACGGTTCCAGGTCGACCGGGCCTTCGTCCAGGACGCGGTTGATCTCCAGCGACGAGAGCGTCGCGGCCAGCGATGTCGCGGAGACGTCGTCGGCAGCCGCCTCCACGGGGGCGACGATGCTCCACGCGCCGTCGTCCTGTCGCAGCTCCGTGACGGCGCCGTCCTCGCCGCGCACCTCCAGCTCCGTCACGTCGTCGGCGTCGAACGTGAACAGATCCTCGTTCGGTTCGGGGGTCGACGCCGGGTCGCGATGCCGCTCGACGAAGTAGATATATGCGCCGAGGCCGACAGCCACGACCAGCAGCACGAGGGTCGATCGCAGGCCGCGCATCGGCTACCGCCTCCGCCACCACGTGTACACGCCGGTGCCGACGATGACGCCCGGGATCAGGAAGATAGACGCCACGAAGATGCGGAACTGCTGGTCGGCCGTCACCGTGATGCGCCTGTCCTCCGGCTCGCGCGGGCGGATGGAGATCAGGTTCTCCTGCTCGGCCAGCCAGTTGATCGCGTTCAGCACGAGGTCGCGGTTGCCCTGTATGCCGAGCGAGCCGTTCGCGGCGAAGTCGGAGTCGCCGAACACGGCGAGACGCGCCTCGGCCGGCGCGTCGGTTGCATCCTCGTCGTCGGCTTCCGCGCCGTGATCGTGTCCGTCGCCGCTGTCGTCGTCGGCTGCCTCGGCCGCCGGGGCGTGGCCCTCCGCATCAGCGTCGACCGTAGCGGACACCGCGGCGGCGATCGATATCGGCCCGGGGACGTCGCCCTGGTCTTCCTCCATGGCGACTTCGCCGCCGCTCAGGTCGAGGTTGCTCTCGGCCCAGCTGCGCGGGGAGGTCTCGGCGAATGACGCCGCCGTCCGCCCGTTGGCGCCGCCCTCCACCGGCTTCACGGAGCGCGCCAGCGGAAACGCCGTCAGCAGGGCGAAGCGGTCGGTGATGGGATGCTGCGGATAGGTGGCGGCCACCGGCACGGTGGCGTCCGTGCCCAGGAGCTGACCGACGCCGCTGACGTCGACGACGATGTCCTGGCCCACCTCGATGCCCCACTCGGCGATCAGGCCGATCAGGTTCTCCCGGTTCTCTGCGTCGGGGCCGTCGGGCGGGTCGAGCAGCACGAGCAGCTTGCCGCCCTCCTCCAGCCAGGCCCGCAGCATGTCGGTTTCCCCGGGCAGCAGATCCGTGGACGGCCCCGCCGCGACGAGTACGGCGGCGTCGGCCGGCACTTCGCCGGCCTGCGAGAGGATCACGGTCTCCACCGAGAGGTTGTCGAGGCGCAGGGCGTCGGCCAGCGCGCTGTAGCCGTCGCGCTCGGTGCCGGTGGGCGACCGCTCGCCGTGACCCTGCAGGAAGTACGCCTTGCGCTCTTCGCCTTCCACCGCCTTGATCAGCCCGTTGGTCAGGTCCTGCTCCTGGTCGGAGACGACCCGCTCGATGCGGCCGTTGTAGTCGAACACCACGGTGCCGTACGCCTGCACTTCATACTGGCGCGCCAGCACCGGATTCTTGTCGACGTCGATCAGCTCCAGCGACACGCGATCCGAGGTGTACTCGTACTCGCCGAGCCGGTCGCGGTAGCGGGGAAAGTCGATTTCCTGGGCGAACACCAGCACGCGGATCGGCGCTTCGAGCGATTCGAGCACGCGGACCGTCTGGTCGGAAAGCGAGTACTGCTGCGCCGCGGTCAGGTCCCAGCGCTTGTTCTGACGGGCCAGGATGTAGTTGGCGGCCACCAGGATGGCGAGGCCGAGCACCACGCCGGAGGCGGCCAGGGTGCCGTAGCGCGCCTGCCGGCGCTGGAAGACGCCGGCGAAGCTGCGCCACTGGCCGAGGCCATAGACCACCACCAGGGCCAGCCCGGCGACGAGCGTCCACCACCACAGCTCCTGCCTTTCGGGGACGACGAACCGGGCCACCATCCCGGCCGCAACTACCGCTATGCCCGCCCAGCCGACCGCTCCGAGAATCTTCTGCGCCATGAGTCAGCTACCCCCGCCACCGCTCGCTGTCGACGGACCGCGCGGTGAGGAAGAGTCCGAACGTGATGAAGCTCAGGTAGTACGCCAGATGCTTCGTGTCGATGACCCCCTTCGAGAAATCGTCGAAGTGGTCGAGGATCGAGAGGTACGCCAGCACCTCGGTCGTCGTGGACCCGCTCGACGGGTCGCCGATCCAGCTCACGATCCAGAGCATGAGCGCGGTGCCGAAGGCGCCGACGACCGCGACGGTCTGGTTCTTCGTCATGCTGGAGATCAGCAGGCCGACCGAGATGAACGCGCCCCCCATCAGCCACAACCCCAGATAGCCGCTGAGGATCGGCCCGAGCTCCGGCTCGCCGTACAGGAAGAGCACTCCCACGTGGACGAACGTGACGCCGAGCATGAGCGTGAACAGCGCCAGCGCGCCGAGGTACTTGCCCAGGATGATCTGCGGTCCGGTGAGCGGCGAGGAGAGCAGCAGCTCGATGGTGCCCGAGCGCTTCTCCTCCGCGTAGCTGCGGCCGGTCAGCGCCGGCAGCAGGAACAGCATGACGACGGCCATGTTGCCGAGCAGCGGGCGCACCATGTACTCGTTGACGTTGATCGCCTGCGGCCCGCCCATCATGCCCGCCTGCATGCTCACGCGCACCATGAAGTTCAGGCTGACGACGAAGAAGTAGCCGTAGATGAACACGAAGAAGCCGATGGCGACGTACGCCATCGGCGAGACGAAGTACGACCGCAGCTCTTTCAGCGCTATGGTCAGGATGTTACGCATCTGTTGCCTCCGGCGCTTCGGCGTCTTCCTCCCGCGGCTCTTCCGAAGTCGTCAGCTCGAGGAAGATGTCCTCGAGGCTCATGCGCATGGACGTGAGCTCCAGCAGGCCCCACCCGCTGGTGATGACGGCGCGGGCCACCTCGCTGCGCACGTCGGCGCCCTTCTCGCACTGCACTTCCAGCGTCACGAGTCCGTCCTGGGTGGGTGTTGCGGTGACGTTCGAGACGTTGGGGACCGTCGCCGCCTGCACGACGGCCGTCTCGTCGGCCCCCCGCGGGTCCAGTTGCACCCTGATCGTCTCCGAGCCGCGCAGCCGGCCGGTCAGGTTCTCCGGCGTATCGACCGCGACCACCCGGCCCTTGTTGATGATGACGACGCGCTCGCACGTCTGCGCCACTTCCGGGAGGATGTGCGTGCTCAGGATGATGGTGTGGTCCCCGGCCAGCTCCTTGATCAGCTCCCGGGTCTCGATGATCTGCTTGGGGTCGAGGCCGGCGGTCGGCTCGTCGAGGATCAGCACGTCCGGGTTGTGCAGGATGGCCTGCGCCAGCCCCACGCGCTGGCGGTAGCCTTTCGACAGCTTGCCGCAGTGCCGGTCGGCCACGTCCTCGACGTTCGTGCGCGCCATGGCGGCGGCCACGCGCTCGCGCTGCGCGACCGACCGGATGCCGTTGATCCGCGCGGCGAACGCGAGGTACTCGCGGACCGTCATGTCCGGATAGAGCGGCGGCGTCTCGGGCAGGTAGCCGGTTCGGCGTTTCGCCTCGACCGGCTCCTCGAACACGTCGTAGCCCGCGACGAACGCCTGTCCCTCGGTAGCGGACGCGCATCCGGTCAGGATCCGCATGGTGGTCGTCTTGCCCGCGCCATTGGGGCCGAGGAACCCCAGAATCTGGCCGGAATCGACCCGGAAACTGACGTCGTCGACGGCGGTGACGGGTCCGTAGCGCTTGGTGACGTGCTGCACCTCAATCACGAGGTCGCTCCTTGGTTACTTGGGGCTTCGCCCCAAACCCCCGCCGGCCACTCGCGGGGGCCCCTTCGCCCCACTCCGTGGCCGGCGGGCCGCGCCGTGCGCGGCCTGGGTACGGCTGCGTTCATGCTTGCCGTCCCCTTCCGTACTTCACCGTTGGCGGTTGTTGGGCCGGTTGCCTTGCTGCTGCGGCCCGCGTCCGGGACGCCCCGGCAGATTTAGACGCTCGAACACGCAAACGGCCGGCGGGAAACCGGTGCCGCGGGATTCTATCACGGGCGGTCGGATGCGGCGCCGGAGGGGCGGCGGGCGGCTCAGTCCGGCGTGGGCGTGTCGGCGGCGTGGCGCTCGACGAACTCGTCGATGGCGTGCTGGTCGGCCGCCGCCACCGTCTCGAACTGCAGGCCGAGCGCCGCCTGCGCGGTGCGGCTCCAGACGACGCGGGCCGCGGCCTCGATGTCGCGCGAGGACCGGGGCAGCCTGAAGCGGACGCCCACCCGCGCACCGGCCGCGAGCTTCGTGGTGGCGCGCACGGCCATGCCGCCGCTGCCGATGTTCAGCGTGAACACCGGCACGATCGCGTCGCCCGCCGTGAGCGCGGCCGGGATGCCGAGCGTGACGCGCGCGCTGGTGCGCCGGTCGAAGTTGTCCGCGAACAGCAGGGGCGCAAGCGCCGGCAGGATGCGCTGGACCTCGACGTGCTCGTCGATGTAGCCGCCGACACCCAGCTCGGCCAGCTCGCGCACCTCGCGCGCGCTGGCGACCGAGCCGCCGAACACGACCACGGGCAGGTCCGGCGCCGGCCGCCGCACCGTCTGCAGCACCTGCGCGGCGCCGCCCTCTCCAATCCGTGCGTCCAGCACCAGGAGGTCGACGCCGCGGCGCCGCGCCGCCAGGACGTCGAGCAGCTCCTGCGCGCTGGACGCGCCGAGCGCGCGATGCCCGGCCCCTCCGAGCGCCACGAAGAAGCGGTCCAGCGTGTCCTGCGCGGCGCCCGCGACCAGCACGGTCTTGGCTGTATCGGCCGTCATGGAAATGACCGCCACCCGTCGCGCGGACGGCCCGGTCCAGCATAGCAGTTCGTGGCGAAAGTCCCGCGTAGCACCGAGACCGGTCAGGCGCCCGTCTGGCAAGGCGTGACGAGTGAGCATACTTGAGAGTATGTGAGCGAGGAACAACGCAGTTCAGGCGGGATGCATGGCCGGTCGAATGCAGGGGGACTTTCGCCACGGGCTGCCAGCCCATTGCCCGCGCGCGACACTCCTCGCTATAATCTCGCACGCTTGATCCGGCAATGACGATCTGCGCCGGCTGCCACGCGGACTTCGACATCGACGAGTTCGACGTCGACCGCGGAGACGAGTTGAGCTGTCCCGAATGCGGCGCCAACCTCGAGGTGGTCGGCGTCGCACCGCTCGAGCTCGCCGCGGAAGCCGACCGGGACACCGGCGCAATCGAATTCGGCGATGACAACGGCGCCTTTGGCGGCGGTGTGGATGGCGACGGCGACGAGTTCGATTGACAGGTTTCGGCGAAACCTTGTACTCTGGCGCCGCTACCGCGGAACACCGTGCGGCGGCGTTGGCGCGGGAGCGTCGGCGCGACCGGCACGATGTGGTTCACGGTCTGAATTCTGAGTCAGGAGAGGATTATGAGATCCGCATGGCGACTGCTGCTGGCCGTAAGCCTTTGTGCCGTCGTTGGACTGGGGGCCGCCTGCGGCGGTAATCCGCCGCCGGAGCCGCCGCCGCCACCACCAGCGCCGGAGCCGGCGCCGCCTCCTCCTCCGCCGCCGCCTCCTCCGCCTCCTCCGCCGCCACCGCCACCTCCGGATCCGGAGCCGGAGCCGCTGGCGCTCGAGCCGGTCTTCTTCGACTTCGACATGGCCGAGATTCGAGCGGATGCCCGACCGGTGCTGCAGGAGGCCGCGCGCAAGTTGCGCGAGCGGTCCTCAGCACGGATCCGAGTGGAAGGGCATTGCGACGAGCGGGGCACCAACGAGTACAACCTGTCGCTCGGCGAGGAACGTGCGGCGGCCGTGCGCGACTACCTGATCGGGCTCGGCATCGACGGCAACCGGATCCAGACCGTCAGCCGTGGAGAGGAGTCGCCCTTCTGCCGCGAGTCCACCGAGAGGTGCTGGCAGCAGAATCGGCGCGGCCACTTCACGGTTACGTCCGAGTAGCCCGCGCGAGAGCGTCGGTCCGGCTGCGCGCCGCGGCGTAACGGGTCAGGTGCTGATCCGTTGCGGCGCCGTGGTCGCGCTCCGGTCCGGAATCTCCACCGTGCCCACGATGTCGCGGACCGCGCCGTGGCCGTGGCGCGCCAGGTAGGCGGTCAGCCCGTCGAGCAGCTTGGGCCAGATGAACGGGTCGACGAAGTTGGCCGTGCCCACCTGCACCGCGTCCGCACCGGCAATCAGGAACTCCACGACGTCGTCCGCCGTCATGATTCCGCCCATGCCCATGATCGGGATCCTGACCGCCTGGCGGCACTCGTAGACCATCCGCACGGCGATCGGCCGGATGGCCGGTCCGCTCAGCCCCCCGAAGACGTTCGACAGCCGCGGGCGACGGGTCTCGACATCGATGGCCATCGCCAGGAAGGTGTTGACGAGCGAAACCGCGTCCGCGCCGGCTTCCTCGGCGGCGCGGGCGAACGACGCCACGTCGGTCACGTTGGGCGTCAGCTTCGGGATGACCGGCAGCGGCGTGGCCCGCCGGACCGCTGCGACGACGTCGTGCGCGCCCTGCAGGCTGCAGCCGAACGTGATGCCGCCTTCCTTGATGTTGGGGCAGGAGATGTTGAGCTCCAGCGCGGCGACGCCCGGCGCGTCCGACAGGATCCGGGCCAGCTCGGCGTACTCGTGCACCGTGGTACCGCAGATGTTCACGATCACGACCGCCCGCTGGTCGCGCAGCGGCGGCAGCCGTTCGTCGATGAAACGGCGCACGCCGATCCCCTGCAGGCCGATGGCGTTGAGCATGCCGCTCGGCGTCTAGACGATGCGGGGCGGCGCGTGCCCCTGGCGCTCCTCCAGGAACAGGCCCTTCACCGCGATGGCGCCGAGCGTGGAGAGGTCCACCACGTCGGCGTACTCGGTGCCGTAGCCGAAGCAGCCGCTGGCGGCGACCAGTGGATTCTTCAATTGCAGCGGACCGAGGTCGGCGGTGAGATCGATCGAGGACATCGTCGTTCAGTGCGCCGGGGCCAACTCGTTCCACACCACCCGGTCGCCGGGGAATACCGGTCCATGCAGGCAGGACCGCACGAGCTGGCTGGCCGCCGCCTGCGGTCCCGTCCGGACCGGCACGACGCAGCTGTAGCAGCCGCCGAGCCCGCATCCCATGACCGGCTCCAGCGACACCTCGGTGGAGCGTCCCAGCGCCTGCGCGAGTTGCGCCACGGCGCGCATCATGCCGGTCGGGCCGCAGGCGTGGATCATCAGCTCCGTCGCTGCCGGCAGCGCCGCCAGCTCGCGCTGCAGCGGTGCGGTGATCAGGCCGGCCTCGCCACGGCTGCCGTCTTCCGTGGCCAGCACCACCCGGACGCCCAGCCGCTCGAACCAGCCGGCGTAGTACAGGTCGCGCACGGACCGGCCGCCGTAGAACAGCGTGGCCGGCGTTCCCTGCGCCCGCAGCGCCTCGGCCAGCGTCGCGAACGGGGCCAGACCCACGCCGCCGGCCACCATCCATGCCGCGCCGGACGGTGCGGCGACCGAGAACGGCTGCCCCAGCGGGCCGAGGCACTGCAGGTGCGCGCCGGGTTCCAGCGCGTACAGCGCGCGGGTCACCACGCCCACCTGCTTGTTGAGGAGCGAGAAACCCGTCGGTTCACCCGCTGCGTCGCGCAGGATCTCGAAGACGGAGAACGGCCGGCGCAACAGCGGCGCCCCGGCGTGGTCCTCGCGGACCATCACGAACTGGCCGGGCCGCACCGCGGCGGCGATCGCGGGCGCCGCCAGCTTGACCACGTTGTAAGCCTCGGAAAGCCGATCGTTCGACAGGACGAGCGCATCGACATCCGCCGGCATCCCGCGCAGTATAGCCTGCGAGCCCTTGATGGACCCCGGCAATTGACAGTCCGGACAGTCCGCCGCTACGATGCGCGCAGCAGTTTCGAGGCTCTTTAAGGGCTGCCCGGCGAGGCAGCCAAGAGTGCACATGCCAGCTTCCGCGTCTCCACCTGCAGCCAACCGTCCGGTCCGGAGGTGCTCGCCGTGCCGGTCGTGATGGACCCCGGGCGCATATCCCGCGCGCTCATGCGGATTGCGCACGAGATTGTCGAGCGCAATCGCGAAGTCGACGAGCTGGCGCTGGTCGGCATCCGCACGCGGGGCGTGCCGCTCGCCCGCCGCCTCGCAGCCAACCTGCAGGAAATCGCCGAACGGGAGATCCCGCTCGGCGCGCTGGACATCACGCTGTACCGCGATGACCTCATGCGCCACACCGTAGGGCCGCAGCCGCTGCTGCGGCACACGGAGATCCCGTTCTCTATCGACGACCGGCGCATTCTGCTCGTCGACGACGTGCTGTATACCGGGCGCACCGTGCGGGCCGCGCTGGATGCGCTGGTCGACTTCGGCCGGCCGCGGGCCATCCAGTTGATCGTGCTCGTCGACCGCGGCCACCGGGAGCTGCCGATCAGGGCCGACTACGTCGGCAAGAACCTGCCGACGGCGCTGCCCGAAAGCGTGCAGGTGCGCCTCGTGGAGACCGACGGCGCCGACGAGGTGCTGATTCAGCAACCGGCGGCGGAGGAGCCGGCATGACGCCGCGAACGCCCGCCGACACCGGGCCGGCCGCCGCTTCCGGGCAGCTCTCGCGTCTGCGCTCGCCCCACCTGCTGAGCGCCGCGGACCTCACGCCGGAGGAAGTGCTGCTGATTCTCGACACCGCGGGGGCGATGCGCGAGGTCGGAACGCGCCCGATCAAGAAGGTGCCGGCGCTGCGCGGCAAGACCGTCGTCAACCTGTTCTTCGAGCCCAGCACCCGCACGCGGACGTCGTTCGAGATTGCCGAGAAGCGGCTCAGCGCCGACGCGCTCAACATCGCCGCCTCCGGGTCGAGCGTGGTCAAGGGCGAGACGCTGGCGGACACGGCGCGCAACCTGGAGGCGATGGCGCCCGATATCATCGTGATCCGCCACCAGGCGTCGGGGGCCTGCCACCTGCTGGCGGACATCTGCAGCTCGCGGATCGTCAACGCGGGAGACGGGATGCACGAGCATCCGACCCAGGCGCTGCTGGACCTGCTGACGATACGGGACCACAAGCCCGACTTCGCCCGGCTCAAGGTCGCCATCATCGGTGACCTGCTGCACAGCCGCGTGATGCGTTCGAACGTCCGGCTGCTCACGATGCTGGGCGCCGACGTGTGGGTGTGCGGACCGCCGACGATGATGCCGGCCGGCATCGAGCTCCAGGGGGTCACCGCAACGTCGTCGATTGACGCGGCGGTGGAAGGCGCGGACGTCGTGATGATGCTGCGCATTCAACTGGAGCGGATGAGCGGCCACTTCTTTCCGTCGCTGCGCGAGTACCACGAGTTGTTCGGCCTGTCGGCCGCGCGGCTCGCGCGCGCCCGCCCGGACGTGATCGTCATGCACCCCGGTCCGCTGAACCGCGGCGTGGAGATCGCTTCGGAGGTGGCCGACGGCCCGTATTCCGTAATTCTCGAGCAGGTTTCCAACGGAGTGGCGCTGCGGATGGCCGTGCTGTATCTCATCGCCGGCGTCAGTGAGGGGGTGGACTGATGGCGACGCGGACGCCGCCGCAGGCAGGAATCGGGGACGTGCTGCTCAAGGGTGGGCGGCTGGTCGATCCGGCCCAGGGTGCCGACGGCGCGTGCGATCTCCTGCTGCGCGGCGGCCGGGTGGAGCAGGTCGGGCCCGGCCTGCCGGTGGGTGAAGCGCGGGTCATCGAGATTCCGGACGGGCTCGTCGTGTGTCCGGGTCTGATCGATATGCACGTCCATCTGCGCGAGCCGGGCCAGGAGTACAAGGAGACCATCCGCAGCGGCGCGCTGGCGGCGCTGGCAGGAGGCTTCACCGGCGTCGCCTGCATGCCGAACACCGTGCCGGTCAACGACCATCCGGGCGTCACGACGCAGATTGTCCGCAAGGCGGCCGAGGCAGGACTGGCGCACGTCTATCCGATCGGCGCCGTGACGGCCGGCTCCCGCGGGGAGCAGATGACCGAGTTCGGGGCGCTGCGCGAGGCGGGCTGCGTGGCGGTTTCCGACGACGGCCATCCGGTGGCCGACGCGCTCATGATGCGGCGCGCGCTGGAATATGCATCGATGTTCGGCATGCCGGTCATCAACCACTGCGAGGATCCCTCGTTGAAGGACGACGGATCGGCCCACGAAGGCCCCACGGCGGCCGAGCTCGGTCTGCGCGGCATCCCCGGAGCGGCCGAGGAGGTGATGGTGGCGCGCGACGTGGCGCTGAGCGAGCTCACGGGCGGCTCGGTGCACATCGCGCACATGAGCGTCGCCGGCTCGCTGCGCGCCGTCCGCGCCGGAAAGGAGCGCGGCGTGCGCGTCACCTGCGAGGTGACGCCGCACCACTTCATTCTGAGCGACGAGCAGCTCACCTACGACACGAACTTCAAGATGAACCCGCCGCTGCGCGGGACGGTCGACCGGGACGCGATGCTGGAGGGACTGGCCGACGGCTCGATCGACGCGATCGCCACGGACCACGCGCCGCACCACGCGGACGACAAGGCGGTGGAGTTCGACAAGGCGCCGTTCGGCATCATCGGTCTGGAGACGGCCATCCCGCTCGTTCTCGACCGGCTGTTGCACACGGGGCACCTCTCGCTGACCCGGATCGTCGAGTTGCTGGCGACCAATCCGGCCCGCATTCTCGGCCTCCCCGGCGGCAGCCTGGCGCCGGGCGCCCCGGCCGACGTCACCGTGCTGGCGCCGGACGCGGAGGTGGAAGTGAGCGCGGCGGCGTTCCGCTCGCGGGCCCGCAATACGCCGTTCGACGGTTGGAAGCTGAAGGGCGCAGCAGCGGCGGTGCTCGTCGGCGGCCGTACGGCCTACGTGAACGATCAGGTCGCTGCGGCCACCGCGTTTGAAGTTCCCTAGACGAGACTCTCGTAGACCTGCAGCGTCTCGTCGACCATCCGCTCCACGTCGAAGGTGCCTTGCGCCCGGGCCAGACCTGCCTCGCCGCAGCGCTGGCGCAATTCCGGGTCCCGCAGCAGGCGCACGATGGCGTCGGCCAGCGCGTGCGAATTGCGGACCGGCACGAGCAGGCCGGTTTCGCCGTCCGCCACCACCTCCGCCAGACCGCCGGCGCGCGTGGCGATCACGGCCTTGCCGCAGGCCATGGCGTCGAGGGCCGATGTGCCGAGTCCCTCCGTCGTGGAGCTCATGACGAACAGGTCGAAGCCCTTGTGCAGCGGGATGATGTCCGGCCTGAACCCGGCGAGCACGACGTGCTTCTCTAGACCCAGCGCGGCAATCCGGCGGCGGAGCGCCGACTCCAGCTCGCCTTCGCCGGCAATGACGAAGCGCGCGTCCGGCACATGGCGCACCACCTCCGCCGCCGCATCAATCAGGTAGCGCTGGCCCTTGTGCGGCACCAGCGCGGCGACGTTGCCCACGACCGGCGCGCCGCGCGGCAGCCCGAACGCCTTGTGCGGGTCGAGCGCCGGCGCGGCGCGAATCCGCTCCACGTCGACCCCCTCATAGACGACGGTGGTCCGTTCGGGGGGAATGCCCGCTGCTGCGAGCAGTGTCCGGATAGCGGACGAGGCGCAGATGAAGTGGTCGACCTGCCGGTACTTCCAGCGCGACAGCGCGTTCGCGGCAAGACGGAAATCGACGCGCCGTGCGGCAACGAGCCGCGCCGCGAGCCCCGCTCCCGCCAGCGAGAGGGCAGCGGCAGCGACCGCCACCGCGTGCGCGTCGTGCGCGTGCACTACGGCCGGGTCCAGCTCCCTGAGCAGGCGCGCCAGGCGCCAGGCCGCGCGCAGGTCGAGATCGCCGCGCGGCGTGAGCAGGTACAGGTCGGGTCCCTCGGCCAGCCGCCGCCGCAGCTCGCCGCCGGCATGCGCGACCAGCGCGGTCCGGTGGCCCCGGCCGCGCAGGCCCAGGACGGTGAGCAGCACCTGGTTCTGGCCGCCGCGCCAGGTGCGCGCGGTGTCGACATGGACGGAGAACATGGGGCAGGATTACCGGTCCGCGGGGTGTCGTTGCTGCTCCCACAACTTGGCGAACTTCAGGAACACGTAATACGCATTCATCAGCGAGATCACCAGCCCGGGGCCTCCGTCGCGGAAGCCGCGGCGCAACAGGTAGTTGCGGAAGAACACGAGCGGCGGGTGCACGATGAGATCCGTCAGTCCGGCGCGGCGGTGCTCCGCCTCCATCTGCCTGGCGGCGAGGGTCGTGTAATGGTTGATCGTGGCCAGGTGGTCCGACAGGTCGTCGTATGCGTAGTGGCGGATCTCCGACGACAGCGTGCCGACCCGGCCCTGGACGGTGACCGACTCGTGCACGAAGCGCGCGTTCCACGCCGACACCCGCCGGTCGTACAACCGCAACTGGTAGTCCGGGTACCAGTCGGTGGAGCGGATCCAGCGGCCGAGATAGCGGGTCGTCCGCGGGATGCGGTACCCTTTGAGGGCCGGAGAGCGCCGCAGCGCCTCGCCGATCTCGGCGGCCAGCTCCGGCGGCACGCGCTCGTCCGCGTCGAGGGACAGCACCCAGTCGTGGGCGGCCAGCCCGGTCGCATAATTTTTCTGCGCCCCGTAGCCTTCCCACGTCCGGGTGAACACGCGGTCGGTGTAGCGGCGGGCGATGGCGACCGTGTCGTCGGTGCTCTCGGAGTCGACCACGACTATGTCGTCGGCCCACGCCACCGACTCGAGCACGCCGGAGATGTTGTCGGCCTCGTTCTTGGTGATGACGACGACGGACAGGCCCGCGACCACGGGCCGAGTTTAGCAGGCCCGTCTCTGCCGGCCATGGTATGCGCACGCTCAAGCTGACCCTGGCGTACGACGGAACCGGCTATGCCGGATGGCAGCGCCAGGCCGGCGCCGACACGATTCAGGCGCTGGTCGAGACGGCGCTGCAGCCGCTGGAAGGGCGCGCCGTGACGGTGCACGGCGCCGGCCGCACCGATGCGGGCGTGCATGCGCTGGGCCAGGTCGCCAGCGTCCGCCTGGCGCACCCGATCAGCGTGGACGCCCTGCCGCGTGCGCTCAACGCCAACCTGCCGCCGGCAGTCCGCGTGCTCTGCGCGGAGGAGGCGGGCGACCGGTTTCACGCGCGGTTCGATGCACGCGGCAAGGTCTACCGCTACCGGCTCGCCGCCGGAGACGTGGCGCATCCCCTGGACTTGCGCTACGCGTGGCATGTGCCGCAGCCGCTCGACGTGGCCGCGATGCAGGCCGCCGGCGCGCTGCTGGAGGGCCGGCATGACTTCGCCGCCTTTCAGGCCGCGGCGGGTGAGGCCGCGACCGTCTCGACCGTGCGCTGCATTGCCGCACTGCGGATAGCGCCGGAACCGACGCCGGACTGGCGGGCCGCGGCCGGCGGAGGCGAGCTGATCGGCATCGAGGTGCAGGGAGACGGTTTTCTGCGGCACATGGTGCGCGCGATCGTGGGAACCCTGGTCGACGTCGGCAGCGGACGCCGCGATGCCGCCGGCGTGGCGGCGGCGCTGGCG
>JAJEEU010000091.1 GCA_022820825.1 Vicinamibacteria bacterium | reverse complement strand
CGGGTGCACCACGAACTCGAGGTTCTCGAAGTTCCACCCGGTGAACGCCCGCGCCGCCTCGCGCACGTCCATCTCCGAGTAGTTGCCCACGCCCATCGTGAACAGCTCCATCACCTCGCGCGCGAAGTTCTCGTTGGCCGCCCCCTTCACGTTCACGCCCGCGTCGAGGTAGTAGAGCATCGCCGGGTCCTGCGCCACGGCGATCACCAGGTCGCGGAAGTTGCCCGCCGCGTGCCGCTCGAACGTCTCGATCTGCAGCAGCATCTTGCGGTAGTCGCGCACCTTGCTCTCGGCGGTGGCGAAGTGGCCGTGCCAGAACAGCGCCAGCTTCTCTTCCAGCGGGCGGTGCGTGTCGAGCATGCGCTCGGCCCACCAGTAGCCGACGCGGCGCGTCTCGAGCAGCGTGGCGCGCAGCCAGTAGAAGAAGCGGTCCGACACGGGCTGCATGTGGCGGTTCACGGTCTCGGGCTTCACCTTCACGCCCATCCCCTCGCCGCGGCGCTCCGCCATCTCGGTGGCCGCCGGGCGGCTGGGCGGGAAGTTGAGCAGCGTCTCGTCCCACAGGCCGGAGTGCTCGAACGGCTGGAGGTGGTCGTTCGGGATGCCGTCGAACTCGACGAGCGAGCGGACCGCCGCCTCGGGCGTCATGTCCGCGAGCTTCTGGATGTCCTCGGGCGTGCCCCCGAAGCCGGCGCGCGACAGCAGGTGCGCGGCGCGGTCGTAGTTCCAGTCGGCGGCGGTGATCGGCGTGAGATCGCCCTTCCAGCCGGCCGGACCCGGCGACCAGTCGGGTCCGTTCGCCGAGACGGCGCCTCCGGCGAGGGTTACGGCCAGCGCCATGCAGGCGCCAACTGCGAAACGACGGCTTCGCGACATGACTCGATTCCTTCCTCGGAAGCTGGCAGTGCAACGTGCATCCTATCACGACGAACGCACCTCTGTGCGCCGCACGACGCGCGCAAAGTGATAGACTGGCGGCCTGTAAAGAAGGAGATTCCCGATGAAGCGTAGAGTGCCGGTCTGCCTGTCAGCCCTTGCCCTGTTCGCCCTGCTCGGAACGGCGCCGCTCGCGGCCCAGGACGGGTCGGTGCCCCGCACGCCGTGGGGCGACCCCGCACTCTCGGGCGCGTGGACGAACGCCACCATGACGCCGCTGCAGCGGCCCGCCGACCTGGCCGACAAGGAGTTCCTCACGGAAGAGGAACTGGCCGCCCGCCAGGGAGAGGTCGCGGAACGCTCGAGCCTGGACAATCGTCCGCGGACGGAGACCGGCGCCTACAACGAGTTCTGGATGGAGCGCGGCGGCCTCAACCGCCGCACCTCGCTGGTCATCGATCCACCCAGCGGCCGGCTGCCGGCGCTGACCGGGCCGGAGCAGGAGCGGCAGAGCCTGCGCACCGATTCCTACATTGCCGCCCGGTTCGACTCGTGGCTCGACTTCAACAAGCTGGACCGCTGCATCACCCGCGGACTGCCCGGCGCCATGATGCCCGGCTTCTACAACCACAACTACCAGATCGTGCAGTCCGAGGATTACGTGGCCATCCTGGTCGAGATGATCCACGAAGCGCGCATCGTTCCGCTCGACCGTGACGGGGCGGCTTCGACGGCCGTGCCGCAGTGGCTCGGTTCCTCGCGCGGGCGCTGGGAGGGCGACACGCTCGTCATCGAGACCACCAACTTCAACGACAAGATCTCCGCGCGGGGCGGCACGACGTTCGGCGGCAGCGAGCATCTGCACGTGGTAGAGCGCCTCACGCGCGTGAGCGAGAACGCGCTCGACTACGAGATCACCGTGACGGACCCGACCGTCTGGACCGAGCCGTTCACGGTCTCCACGCCGATGACGGCGATGGACGAGGGGGTCTGGGAGTACGCCTGCCACGAAGGCAACTACGCGTTGCCGAACATCCTGTCCGGCGCGCGGGCCGAGGAGCGGGAAGCGGCGGGCCAGCAGCAGTAGGCGAGTCCCGCGGCGCCCGCGACCTGCGGCGGGACACGGCAAGGACCGATCCGAAGGAGGATTCCGATGCGTCATCGTTCGTACGCGATCAACGTGCTGCCCGCGGCGGCGGTTGCCGCCGGCCTGCTGCTCGCCCCCGCCCTGGCCGGCGCGCAGGACGAGAACTGGACGGCGCCGCGGACAGCCTGGGGGGCGCCCGACCTGCAGGGCGTGTGGGACTTCAGCACCATCACGCCGATGGAGCGGCCCACCGATCTCGCCGACACGGAGGTGCTGACCGACGAGCAGGCGGCCGCGCTGGAGGAGCAATCCGAGGCGGCGCAGGCGGCGCGCGACACGCAGACACCGTTCGACACGGTCGGCAACTACAACCAGTTCTGGTTCGATCCGGTGTCGTCCGTCGTCGATACGCGGCGGACGTCGCTCGTGATCGATCCGCCGGACGGCCGCATCCCGGCGAAGACCCCCGAGGCGCAGGCGCGCTACGAGGCCGGCACCGAGGCGGGGCGCGGCCTGCGGCGGCATACGCCGACGCCCGGCGGCTTCGTCGAGGACCTGGGCCCGGGCGGCATCCAGGTGCGCTGCATCCTGGGCTTCAACTCCGGTCCGCCGATGGAGCCGGGCGCCTACAACCAGAACGTGCAGTTGCTGCAGACGCCCGACCACGTCGTGATCTTCAACGAGATGATCCACAACGCGCGGATCGTGCCGCTCGACGGCAGCGCCCACGGCGACATCCCGCAGTGGGTCGGCGATTCGCGCGGTCGCTGGGAGGGCGACACGCTGGTCGTCGAGACCGTCAACTTCCACCGCGAGACGGCCTTCGAGAACGGGCTGACGGGACGCAACCTGCACCTCGTGGAGCGCTTCACGCGCGCCTCGCCGGACATTCTGCTCTACAACGTGACCGTCAACGACCCGACCGTCTGGACGCGGCCGTGGACCTACGAGCTCCCGATGAAGCGCAGCGACCTGCCGCTGTACGAATACGCCTGCCACGAAGGCAACTACGGGATCTACAACATCCTGGCGGGCGCCAGGGAGAACCCCGAGGCGAACATCCTCACCCCGGAGCAGGCGGCGGAGGAGGCGGCGCGGCGTTGATGCGCCTGGCGGCGGCGTTTGCCGTGCTGCTGGCGACTGCGGCCTGCAGCGGCGGGCCGGACGCTCCCGCCGCCGGGGATGACGCCCCCGCGCCGTCGGGCGACTGGCCGCTGTACCGCGCGGATCCCGCGGGCACCGGCTACTCTCCGCTGGCGCAGGTGACCGCGGACAACGTCGCCGGCCTCGCGCAGGCGTGGACCTATTCGCTGCGCGCCGCATCGGAGGACGACGCCGCGCGCGGTCCGCGCTCGCAGGCCACCCCCATCGTCATCGGCGGCGTGATGTACGTGCCGGCGGCCGACCGCGTCGTCGCGCTGGATCCGGCTTCCGGCGCGGAGCGCTGGCGCCACACGCCGGCAGAGGGCGCGCCCTCCCGGCGCGGCGTCGCGTGGTGGGCGGGCGGCGACGGCCTGGAGCCGCGCATCCTCTTCACCACCGGCCTGCACCTGCACGCCGTCGACGCGGCGACGGGCATGCCCGTGGCCGGGTTCGGCTCGGCCGGCGTCGTCGAGCTCGGCGTGCCGTACAACTCCGTGCCGCTCGTCTTCGGCGACGTCGTCGTGGTCGGCGCGAACACGCCGCCCGGGGCCATTGGCGGCATCGGCAACGCCCGCGCCTTCGACGCGCGCAGCGGCGCGCCGGTCTGGGAATTCAGCTCGGTGGCGCAGCCGGGCGACGTAGGCCATGACACGTGGGCGGGCGACAGTTGGCAGGGGCGGCTGGGCGCCAACGCCTGGCCGTTCTACTTCACCGCGGACGCGGACCGCGACCTGGTGTACCTCCCGCTGGCTTCGCCCATTCCCGGCGCCTACGGCGGCGATCGGGAGGGCGCCAACCTGTACGGCAACTCCGTGGTGGCGGTGGACGCGCACAGCGGCGAGTACCGCTGGCACTTCCAGACGATCCGCCACGACCTGTGGGACGCCGACCCGCCCGCGCCGCCGGTGCTGTTCGACATCGAGCGGGACGGGCGCACCATCCCGGCGCTCGGCGTGACCACCAAGTCGGGCTACCTCTACATCCTCGACCGCGAGAGCGGCGAGCCGGTCTTCGGCGTGGAGGAACGTCCGGTCCCCGCCAGCGACGTTCCCGGCGAAGCGACGTATCCGACGCAGCCGTTTCCGGTGAAGCCGCCGCCGATGGGCCGCGTCGCCTACGAGCCCGCCGACCTCGTGACGGCGGACGACACCTCGGCGGAGCATGCCGCGGCCTGCGCCGAGCTGGTCGAGTCGCTGGGGGAGATCCACAGCGCCGGCCCGTTCACCCCCTGGGTCTACCGCCCGGAAGGCTCGCCGCCGCGCACCACCCTGAACTTTCCGGGCGGCGTCGGCGGACCGAACTGGGGCGGCGTCGCGTTCGATCCGCACGCCGACTACCTGCTGGTGGCCACGCAGAACGTGGGTGCGCTCGGCTGGATGGTGGCGGCGGGCGGCGAGGCGCCGCTGCCGTACGAGAAAGCCGCGCCGCGCCCGGCGAGCTTCGACGTCGCCGTCGGCGACGGGCCGCGCCTGCCCTGTCAGAAACCGCCCTGGGGCGAGCTGATCGCCGTGGAGGCGGCGACCGGCGATATCGCCTGGCGCGTACCGCTCGGCGTCAGCGACGCGCTCCCGGAGGGCCGCCGCAACACCGGCCGGCCGGTGCGGGCCGCCGCGATCGTCACGGCCGGCGGCGTGGCGTTCGTCGCCGCCACCGACGACAACCGCTTCCGGGCGTACGAGACAGCGACAGGGCGCGAGCTGTGGGAGGCGCGGCTCCCCGCCCACGGCAACGCCAATCCGCTCACCTACCTGGCCGCGGACGGACGCCAGTACGTCGCCGTGGCCGCCACCGACACGCTCCTGGCGTACGCCCTCCCCGAATAGCGTTCCGCGCGGGCGGACTGGACGGCTACCCGTCCAGCCAGATGAAGCGGGCGATGAACACGGCGGCCAGCGCCAGCACGGCGGGACTGGCCTCGCGCCGGTGCCCGGACAGCACCTTGATCACCGCGTAGGTGATGAAGCCGGCGGCGATGCCGTCGGCAATCGAGAAGCTGAACGGGATGGTGAGCGCCAGCACCACGGCCGGCGCGGATTCCGTGATGTCAGACCACTCGATGTCGACGAAGCTGCGCGCCATCAGGCACGTCACGAACAGCAGCGCCGCAGCCGTGGCGTACGGCGGAATGGTGTCTGCCAGCGGCGACAGGAAGAGCGTGGCCAGGAACAGCAGCGCCACCGTCACCGCGGTCAGGCCCGTGCGCCCGCCCGCCTTCACGCCGGCGGCGCTCTCGATGTAGCTGGTGACCGGCGATGTACCGAGTAGCGCGCCCACCGTGGTGGCCGTCGAGTCGGCGATCAGCGCCTTCCTGACGCGCGGCAGCCGCCCCTCGGCGTCGAGCAGGTCGGCCTGGTGGGCCACGCCTATCAGGGTTCCGGCGGTGTCGAACAGGTCCGTGAACAGGAACGCGAAGATCACGCCGAACAGCGCGATGTCGAGCGCGGCGCCGATGTCGAGCACGAACAGCGTCGGCGCGATCGACGGCGGCAGATCCACTAGCCCGCGAAACGGGCTCACGCCGAGCGCGAGACCGATCGCCGTGACGGTCAGGATCCCGATGATCGGCCCGCCCGTCACGCGCCGCGCCTCCAGTGCGGCGATGAGGACGAGGCCGACGACGGCCAGCACGGCCGGTGCGGCGGTCACGTCGCCGAGCGTCACCAGCGTCGCCTCGCTGCCCTCCACCAGGCCCGCGTTCTGCATCGCGATGATCGCCAGCAAGAAGCCGATGCCGGCCGACGTGGCCAGCTTGAGCGAGCGCGGGAACGCGTTGATCACCCACTCGCGGACCGGCAGCACCGACAGCGCCATGAAGCAGACGCCGGAGACGAACACCGCGCCGAGCGCGGTCTGCCACGGGTAGCCAAGGCCGAGCACCACCCCGTAGGTGAAGAAGGCGTTCAGCCCCATGCCGGGCGCCTGGGCGATGGGATAGTTGGCGTACAGCCCCATGATGGCGCAGCCGAGCGCGGCCGCAACGCAGGTCGCCACGAACACCGCCCCCCGGTCCATGCCGGCATCCGCCAGGATCTGCGGGTTGACGAAGGCGATGTAGGCCATGGTGAGGAACGTCGTCAGCCCCGCCATCACCTCGGTGCGCACGGTCGTGCCGTGCCGGTCGAGCTCGAAGTAGCGGTTGAGGATCTGCATGGCTGCCGATGATACCGAACCCCCCGGGGACTTAGTACTTGCCAATCGCTCCGAAGTCGACCGACACGAACCAGTCGTCGCCCTGGTGTTCAAACTTGATGAACCCGGCATCCGCGAGTCGGCTCAACTCGCGGGAAAACGTTCGGCGGGTGACGTTGCGGTATATGGCCCGGACATACGGCTCTTGCAGCAGGTCATGGAGCGTCACACGCTTCGACGCTTCGCCCGAGAAGGGATCGGACGGCTCCGTCTGTTGCAGAAGAAAATCCAGCAGGCCGTATTCCCTCTGGTTGACGGCGCGGCGGCGCGCCCCTACTCGTTGACCGAGCGCGCGGACCAGGGTCTCCCGGTAGATCACCCGGTTCAGCCTAGCCTTGATGAAATTATTGATCCCGGTCAGTTCGGCGGCGAAGCCCTTGACCCCGAATGTCACAAACGCGTTCAGATCGAACGGCTGTTCCCGCCTGCTTTGCTGCAGCAACCGCTTGTACTCGTCACCATTGCGGTAGAAATAGTTCGACAGTCCGTAGAACCCGTGGACGTTATAGCCGCCCTGGAACAGGATCCCCGCCTCCACCAGCCGCGATATGCGGCCGTTTCCGTCGCCGAAGGGATGAATGGTGACCAGGAAGAAATGGGCCAGAAGAGAGCGCACCACGGGGTGCTGCGCCGCGACCCGCCGGCTGTTGACGAATTCCAGGAGCCCTTCCATCAGCCGTTCCAGGTCCGCCGGGGGTGCGCCACGGTGCACGCCACCCAGGGCCTGCGTTCCGACGACGACGGGATGCGTTCGAAATCGTCCGGGCGCGTTGTCTCTTTCGTCGGAACCGGCAGTGAGCATCTCATGCATGCGCAACAGGTCGGTCATCCGGAGCGGTGGTCCATCCGCAAGAAATCTGTGCCTGACCCATTCCTGCGCCCTGCCGGCATTACGGATCTGCAGTTGCTCCTTCGACAGGCCCTCTGCTGGCGCTTCAGCCTCAGCCAAGCGGTCCAACTGGTAGCCCACCTCGTCCTCGGAGAGCGGGTTGCCTTCGAGAGCAGTGGTGCCGTGCACGGCCCGGACGCGATTCAGCCGATCAAGTTGCTCTCGCCAGTGCGGGGGAAGGACCAGGTTGTACGCCGCCTCCCTGGAAGCCTCGATGCGGATCAGATCGGGTCCCAGCGGAGTGGTGTCGAGCCGGTAGTCGAAGGCAAAACGGCGCCAGTCCATACGTCCCGTCTTCGCAGTCTTTCTGGCGCCAACTATATCACTGTATCTTACTCATTTAGAAAGAATTGTTGATCTACCTGTTTTCTATTTGGCGAGTTGTTTGACGGGCTGTTTGGCTGGCTGGCGTGCACGCTGAACAGTGTGCACAGGCTGCCAGCTGCGGAGAATCACGACCGTCGCAGGACATGCCGCAGGGCGCCCTCCAGCTCCGGATGCTGGAATTCGAACGCCGTGGAACGCAGCACCGCGGGTTCGACGCGCGTGCTGGCGAGCAGCAGCGCGTCCGCCATCTCGCCGAGCGCGATGCGCAGGGCGAACGCGGGCGCGGGCAGGATGGTGGGCCGGCGCAGGACAGCTCCGAGCGCGCGGGTAAACTCGCGGTTGGTGACCGCCTGCGGCGCCACGGCGTTGACCGGACCGCTGAGCGCTTCGTCCGCCAGCGCGTGCCGCGCGATGCCCACGACGTCGTCGATGGCGATCCAGCTCATGTACTGGTCGCCGGACCCCAGCACCCCGCCGACGCCCAGCTTGAACGGCAGCAGCATCTGGCCCAGCGCTCCGCCGGCCGGACTGAGCACGATGCCGATGCGCAGGTGCACCACGCGGATGCCTGCCTCGCGCGCCGGCGACGCCGCCGCTTCCCAGGCGCGGGAAACCTCGGGCAGGAATCCAATGCCCGGCGACGCCGCTTCGTCGAGCAGCTCGTCTCCGCGATCACCGTAGTAGCCGATGGCCGACGCCGCGACCAGCACGCGCGGCGGCGTGTCGAGCGCGGCCAGCGCCGCGCACAGGCGGTGCGTCCCGTCCACGCGGCTGCCCCGGATGCCCGCCTTGCGCGCGGCCGTCCAGCGGCCGCCGGCGATGTTCTCCCCCGCGAGATGGACCACGGCGTCGATGCCGTCGAGCGCGCCGGGCGCGAACGTCCCGTCCGCCGGATTCCACGATGTCACTTCCGGGCCGGCCGCGGGTGCCCGCCGCAGGCGCCGCACCTGATGACCGTCCGCAGCCAGCACGGGCACCAGCGCTGCCCCGATCAATCCGCTCGACCCGGTGACCAGCACGTTCATGAAGTTCCCTCCTGCCGCCTATAATCGATTCGCCTCTCCATCATGACCGACCGGCCGCCCGTCCGCATAGGGATATCCAGTTGCCTGCTGGGCGAGGCGGTGCGCTACGACGGCGGCCACAAGCGCGACCGGTTCCTCCTGGACACGCTCGGACCGTTCGTCGAATGGGTGGCGGTCTGCCCCGAGGCCGAGCTCGGACTCGGTACGCCCCGCGAGCCGATCCGGCTGGTGCACGACGCGGCCGCGCCGCAGGGCGTCCGGCTCGTGACGGTGAAGACCGGCGTCGATCTGACGCGTCGGATGCGCCGCTTCGCCCGCCGGCGCGTGCGCGCCCTGGCCCGGGAGAACCTCAGCGCATACATCCTGAAGAAGGACTCGCCGAGCTGCGGGCTCGAGCGCGTGGCCGTATGGCGCCATGCGGACGCCCGCGAGCGCACGGGGCGCGGCCTGTTCGCGGAGGAGCTGCGGCGCCAGTTTCCGAACCTGCCGATCGAGGAGGAAGGCCGGCTGCACGACGCGCGGTTGCGCGAGAACTTCATCGTGCGCGTGTTCGTCTACCAGCGGCTGCGCGTGCTGCTCTCCGGGCGGTGGAAGGTGCGCGACCTGGTGGCGTTCCACACGGCGCACAAGCTCGACCTCATGGCGCACTCGGTGCAGGCCTACCGCGAGCTGGGGCGGTTGGTCGCCGAGGCGGCGCAGATCCCGCGCGCCGAGCTGGCGCGGCGCTACGAGGACGAGCTGATGGCGGCCCTGTCGCGGCCGGCCACGCGGGCGCGCCACGCCAACGTGCTGCACCACGCGGCCGGCCACTTCAAGCAGACGCTCGACGCTGCCACGCGCCAGGACCTCGCCACAGTGATCGACGACTTTCGCCGCGGGCTGGTCCCGTTGATCGTCCCGCTGACGCTGGTGGACCATCATGCGCGGCGCCTTCAGGTCCAGTACTTGACCGGACAACGTTACCTCGATCCCGATCCCCGAGAGTTGTTGCTCCGCAATCATGTCTGACGCGGACCGGTGGGGTACAGTGAGGAGATCAATATGATGGTCAAACGATCCCCGCTTGCAATCGCTGCAGCAGCGGTGGCTGCCCTGGCCGCCTGCGCGCAACCTGAACCCGAGACGCCGATGAACGACGCTGCGACCGTGACGGAAGCCAACCCCTTCTTCGCCGAGAGCACCCTGCCCTTCCAGTACCCCCCGTTCGACCGGATCGACGACGGCCTCTACATGCCGGCGTTCGAGCGGGGCATGGAAGAGCAACTGGCCGAGGTCGAGGCGATCGCCGCCTCCACGGAAGCGCCGACGTTCGAGAACACGCTGGTGGCGCTGGAGCGGTCGGGTCGCGTCCTCGAGCGCGTCTCGCAGGTCTTCTTCAACCTCAACTCGGCCAACACGAACGACGCGCTCGACGCCATCCGCAGCGAGATCGCGCCCAGGCTTGCGGCCCACAGCGACCAGATACTGCTGAACGGCGCGCTCTTCGAGCGGGTGCGCGCGTTGCACGAACGGCGCGGCGAGCTGGACCTCGACGACGAGTCACGGCGGCTGCTGGAGGAGTACTACAAGGACTTCGTGCGGGCCGGCGCCCGGCTCCCGGAGGCCGACCAGGAGCGCCTCAGGGAGATCAACGCCGAGCTGGCGGGGCTCGAGGCGACGTTCACGCAGAACGTGCTGAACGAGGTGAACGCCGCGGCCGTGGTCGTGGAGTCGCGCGATGCGCTGGTCGGGCTGTCCGAGAACGAGATCACCGCGGCGGCCGACGCGGCGGCCGCGCAGGACCTCGACGGCAAGTACGTAGTCGCCCTGCGCAACACGAGCGGCCAGCCGCCGCTGGCCGCCCTCGAGAACCGGGATCTGCGGCGGCGCATCATGGAAGCATCGCTCGCGCGCGGCAGCCAGGGCGGCGAGTTCGACAACCGCGACGTCATCTCGCGGATGGCGCGGCTGCGGGCTGAACGCGCGGTGCTGCTCGGCTACGCCAACCACGCCGCGTACAGCCTGGAGCGGCAGACCGCGCGCACGGTGGCGGCGGTCAACGAACGGCTCGCAAGCCTGGCGCCGGCGGCGGTCGCGAACGCGGAGCGCGAGGCGGCGGATCTGCGGGCGGTGGCCGCGGCCGGCGGCCAGGAGGGTGCCGTAGCCGCCTGGGACTGGGCCTACTACACCGAGCAGGTGCGGGCCGAGCGTTACGCCTTCGACGCCGCGGCCCTGCGGCCGTACTTCGAGCTGGACAACGTGCTGCACAACGGCGTGTTCCACGCGGCGAACGGGCTGTACGGGCTGACGTTCCGCGAGCGGACGGACCTGCCCGTCTACCACCCGGACGTGCGGGTGTTCGACGTCACCGACGCCGGCGGCGAGCCGCTGGCGCTGTTCCTGGCCGACTTGTACGCGCGGCCGTCCAAGCGCGGCGGCGCCTGGATGAGCACCTTCGTGTCGCAGTCGGGGCTGCTGGGCCAGCAGCCGGTCGTTGCCAACTGCCTGAACATTCCGAAACCTCCGGAGGGCGAGCCGACGCTGCTGACGTTCGACGAGGTGGAGACGCTGTTTCACGAGTTCGGCCACGCCCTGCACGCGTTCTTCTCCGCGGTGCGGTACCCGTACTTCTCCGGCACGTCGGTGCCGCGCGACTTCGTGGAGTACCCCTCGCAGGTGAACGAGATGTGGGCGACCTGGCCGGAGGTGCTGCGCAACTACGCCGTGCACCACGAGACCGGGGAGCCGATGCCGGCCGATCTGCTCGACAAGGTGCTGGCGAGCGAGACGTTCAACCAGGGATTCGCGACGACGGAATACCTGGCCGCCTCCCTGCTGGACCAGGCCTGGCACCAGCTCACGGCCGCAGAGGTGCCGGACGCCGACGGCGTAGCGGCATTCGAGGCGGCTGCGCTGGCGCGCGCGGGCGTGGCGCTGGAGACCGTGCCGCCGCGCTACCGCAGCACCTACTTCTCGCACATCTGGAGCCACGGCTACTCCGCCGGCTACTACTCGTACATCTGGGCCGAGGTGCTCGACGCTGACACCGTGGAGTGGTTCAGGGAGAACGGCGGGCTGCGGCGGGAGAACGGCGACCGCTTCCGGCGCATGCTGCTGTCGCGGGGCGGCAGCCGCGACGCAATGGAGCTGTTCCGGGATTTCCGCGGGCGCGAGCCGGACATCGCCCCGCTCCTCGCCCGCCGCGGCCTCGACTGAGCGTCCGCGCCTCCCGGCTCCCGTTCAGGGCCAGAGCCAGCCGAACGCGCCTCCGGTCAGGAGCGCGAAGACCAGCCCGTCGAACATCGTCTTGAGGGTGTAGCTCCAGCTCCGGTGCCACCAGATGCTGGCCTGCAGGACCGCCAGCGAGTAGCCGGCGAAGGCGACCGTGCTGACGATGCGGAACACCGCGCCGTACTCCGCCCCGGGACCGAGCGCCTGGCCGGCGACGTAGCCGGCCAGTGCGCCGACGACGACCGAATTGCCGAACCACAGGGCGAGGCTCTTGCCCATGCCGAGCGCCCCGTTCGGCATCACCGTGAGGAACGCGACCGGCCCGTTCTTCACCTTCTCCGTGTACTCGTCGGAGCCCATCTCCTTGGAGTCCGCGGCGTACGGGATCACGTAGTCGCCCGGCGGGATGTCCAGCGGCCGCAGCGCGTCCCTCACGCCGTCTTCGTCGGGCAGCGGCCCCGCGTCGGACTTGTGGTACGTCAACACCATGTGCATGACGGAGCTGACGACGAACACGATGCCCGCCGAAACCAGGATGGGCAGCCAGAGCGACGCGACCGATACCATTTCACCCTCCCGGGGACCGTAGGCCCCCTACGACCCAGCATACGCTGGCTTTGTCTACCTGGGGCTACGCCCCAAACCCCCGGCAAGCCCTAGCGGGGACCCCTATGCCCCGCGCCGGGCTTGCCGAGCCGCGCTGTGCGCGGCTTGCCCGGGTTGCCGGCGTGGCGGGACAGCCTCGGGCTGCAGGAAGAAGCGCCGGATGACCGCGCGGAGCTCGTCGACGGACTCGGCGGTGTTGATGGCGGTGCGCAGGCCGGCGCCGCCGTGGATTCCCTTCGTGTACCACGAGGCGAGCGCGCGCAGCTTGTTGACTACCCAGCGCTCGCGTCCCCTGGCGTGCCGCGGGCGGCGCTCCTGCGGCATGCCCGGCGCCACGTGGCGGAAGCCGCGCTGCTCGCCCACGCCCTCGAGGAGCAGCATCTCGATGTAGTCGAGCAGGAACTGTCCGCGGTCGGCGTCCGTCACCTCCGGCTCCGCTCCGCCACCGGCCAGCGCGGCCGCCTGGCGGAAGATCCACGGGTTGCGCAGCGCGCCGCGGCCCACCAGCACGCCGGCCACCCCGGTATCCGCCGTGCGGTCCACCACCTGCCGGGCCGTGACGCAATCGCCGCTGCCGAAGACCGGGATCGACACGCCGCGCGCCACCGTCTCGATGAGCCGCCAGTCGGAGATCCCGCGGTACGACTGCGCCGCCGTCCGGCCGTGCACGGCGACCGCCGCCGCGCCGGCATCCTCCATCATCTGCGCCAGCCGCGGCGCGTTGATGTCGCGCTCGTCCCATCCGGCGCGCATCTTGACCGTCACGGGTATGCGCACGGCCCGGCACATCGCCCGCACGACCGCCGCGGCGTGCGCCGGGTCCCGCATCAGGCTGCACCCGGCGTTGTGCTTGGCGATCTTCGGCACCGGGCAGCCCATGTTCACGTCGACGATGTCCGCGCCCATCGCCTCGACTATGCGGGCCGCCGCCGCCATCTTCTCCGGATCGCCGCCGAAGATCTGGATGGAGACGGGCCGTTCCTCCTCGGTGTACTCCGCGTACTCGAGCGTCCGGTCGATGCCGCGCACGAGTCCCTCGGAGCTCACCATCTCGGTGACGACCAGGCCGCACCCGCCGTGGCGCTTCACCAGGCGGCGGAAGGCGGTGTCGGTCATGCCCGCCATCGGCGCGAGCAGGTAGGGCGGATCGAGCGGAACGCTACCGATTGCCATATCGGGACCGGCGGCCGCGGGCCGGCCGCTATTGCTGCCCGCCGGCGGCGAGCTGGCGGTTCCGGTACTGCTCGAAGGCCTGGCGCAGCTCGTCGCTCTTCCACTCGACGATTGCGTCGGCGTACAGCTCATCGAGGAACTCCCGGTACGCCTCTTCCCGCCGCTCGCCGAATGCGCGTTGCGAAATCTCGTCGCGCACCTCGTCGAACGGCCGCACGACGTCCTCGACCAGCTCTTCGAGCTGCAGGATCTGGTAGCCCTGGGGCGTGCGCCGCACCTCGCTCACGCCGCCCGGCTCGAGCCCGGCAATCAACTCCCGGATGCTCTCGGCGACCTCGTTCAACCGGAAGGGGCCGATCAGGCCGCCGTTGTCCTTCGACGGCGCGTCCGACACCGCCGCCGCCACGGCCTCGAACGCCTCGCCATTCAGCACGCGTTCCCGCACCACGTCGGCCTCTCCACGCGCGCGCCGGTCGGCCAGCAGGTTGGCGGTGGGATCCTCCGGGGCGGCAACGATGATCTCCCGCAGCGTGACGTGGGCCGGCTCGGTGAACTCCTCGATGTGCGAATCGTAGTACTCGCGCGCTTCGACGTCGGTGATGGTTACCCGGCCCAGGACCTGGACCTGCTGCACCTGCCCCGCCAGCATCTGGCGCTCGACGAGCCGCCGGAAATCGTCCAGCGTCATCCCTTCCTGCTGCTCCAGCATCTGGATGAACTGTTCGTCGGACTCGATGCCGTTGTCTTCCTTCAGGGTGTCGAGGTAGTCCTGGAACTGGTCATCCGAGAGCTGGTAGCCGAGCTCCCTGCCGCGCTCGACGAGCAGCAGCTCTTCCACCGCCGCCGCGAGCACGCTGGGCGTCACCTCCTGGACGAGCTGCATCAACTCGGCGTTCGTGGACGGCTGGACGCCGCGGGCCCGGATGGCCGCGACCTGGCGCTCCTCCAGGTCGCTCTGCGTGATGATCTCCCCGTTCACCTTCACCAGGATCCGCTCGATGATCCGCAGGGTCGGATCGGTGTTGGGCGGGACCGGCGCCTGGGCGGCCGCCGGTGCGCCGGCGCCCAGCAACGCCGCCGCGACCAGAAGCACACTGGCCGTGAATGACTTCCGCACTTCGTTCACCCCCATGAACAGGTCGCCGAACTCCTATCCTAGCCGCTTCGCACCCCGGCGCTCAACTCCCGCAGCACGGTCGCTGTCGGCTCCAGCACGCTGCCGCCGGCTGCCCCGCCGCCGCCGTTGCCCGCCCCGCCGAGCGCCTCGAGGTCGATGCGGATCACCGCCGGAGGGGTCAGCGTCACCGCCGGCCGCGACTGCACGAACGCGACGAGCTGCTCCGGCTCGATCCGGGCGTGCTCCCCGAAACGTATGACGAGCAGGTGCCGCTCGCGGTCTACCGCGGCCGCGCCGATGCGATCCGCGAGGATCCGAATCCGCCCGTAATCCGCCAGTTGCCGGACGGAGGCGGGCAGCGGACCGTAGCGATCGCCGACCTCGTCGAGCACGGCGCCGAGCGCCGCCTCGTCCCGCGCCGCCGCGATGCGCCGGTACAGCGAAAGGCGCTGGTTCGTCTCGGCGATGTACTCCTCGTCGATCCGCAGGTCGATCCCGAGATTCACGGCCGCGCGCTGATCGTCCGCGGCGGGCTCTCCCTTGAGCTCGCGCACCGTCTCCTCGAGGAGCTTCAGGTACATGTCGAATCCGATCGCCTCGATATGGCCGCTCTGCTGCGCCCCGAGGAGGTTGCCGGCGCCGCGGATCTCCAGGTCGAGCGCGGCCACGCGAAAACCGCTGCCCAGGCTGCTGAACTCCTTGATCGCGGCCAGCCGCTGGCGGGCCACCTGCGACAGGTTGTCCGCGGGAGGCACGAGCAGGTACGCGTAGGCGCGCCGCGCGGACCGTCCCACGCGCCCCCGCAACTGGTACAACTGCGACAGGCCGTAGCGTTCCGCGTGGTTGACGACGATCGTGTTCACGTTCGGAATGTCGAGGCCGTTCTCGATGATGGTCGTCGACAGCAGCACGTCGTAGGCGCCGTCCACGAAGTCGATCATGATCCGCTCGAGCTCCGCCTCGCCCGATCGGCCGTGGGCCACGGCCAGGCGGACCTCCGGCACGATACGCCGGACCATCTCGGCGACGGAGGCGATGTTGTCGATGCGGTTGTGGACGAAGTACACCTGCCCGCCGCGCTCCAGCTCGGTGCGAATGGCGCGCGCGAGCACGGCCCCGTCGAACCTGACGACGTTGGTCTGGATGGACAGCCGGTCGCGCGGCGGCGTCTCGATGATCGACATGTCGCGAATGCCCATCAGCGACATGTTGAGCGTGCGCGGAATCGGCGTCGCCGTCATGGTCAGGACGTCGACCTTGTGGCGCAGGCGCTTGATGCGCTCCTTGTGCGCCACGCCGAACCGCTGCTCCTCGTCGACGACCAGCAGGCCCAGGTCGCGGAACCGTACGTCCTTCGACAGCAGCCGGTGGGTGCCGACGATCACGTCGACGCGCCCCGCGGCCAGGTCCTTCAGGATTGCGGTCTGCTCCGCCCGGCTGCGGAACCGGCTGACCATCTCGATCCGGACCGGAAACGCGGCGAAGCGGTCGCAGATCGTCTTGTAGTGCTGGAACACCAGCACCGTGGTCGGCGCCAGCAGCGCCACCTGCTTGCCGTCCATCACGGCCTTGAACGCGGCGCGCAGCGCCACCTCGGTCTTGCCGTAGCCCACGTCCCCGCACAGCAGCCGGTCCATGGGCGCCGGCGCTTCCATGTCGCGCTTGACGTCGGCGACCGCCGTGGCCTGATCGGGCGTCAGCTCGTACTCGAACGCCGCCTCGAACTCCTCCTGCCAGTGAGTGTCCGCCGCGAAGCAGTGGCCGGTCACGGCGCGCCGCGCGGCATACAGTTGCAGCAGCTCCTGGGCCATGTCGCGCATGGCCTTGCGGACGCGGGTCTTGGCCCGCTCCCAGCTCGTGCCGCCCAGGCGGTCGAGAGCGGGATGCTGGCTCCCCGTGTACTTCTGGACCAGGTCGAGCTGGTCGACCGGCACGAACAGCTTGTCCCCGCCGGCGTAGCGGATCTCCATCAGCTCGTGGGCGGCGTCGCCGAGCGCCATCTGCTTCAGCCCCACGAAGACGCCGATGCCGTGATCCACGTGCACGACGTGGTTGCCCACCTTCAGATCGCGCAGATTCGACAGGAAGGAGCGGGTGGCGGGCGGGCGCGACGCGCGGCGCGGCTCGGCGAACAGGTCCGCCTCGGCGTGGATCCGCAGGCCGGCGGCCGGGAGGCGGAAGCCGCGGGACAACTGGCCGGTCGCCACCAGCAGCCACGCCGCGTTGGTGACTTCGGCGCGATCGACCGCCAGCGCGCGCAGGTCGTACTCTTCCAGCAACTCCCCTACGCGCTCGGCGCGGCCGGGAGTGGCGGCGATGAAGAGCTGCGTCTCGCCCGCGTCGCGGGCGGCGCGCACCGCGGACGCCCAGTCGGCCACGCGGCCGTGAAACGAGACGGCCGGCTCGCACGAAATGCGCGGCGGCGCGCCGTCGTCGTCGTCGAAACCGAGCGTCTCGAGCCGCTTTGCCGGCGCAAGACGGCCCGCGAGCTCGTCCTCCGTCAGCACCAGGGCCGCCGGCTCCTCGACGGCGGCGTCACTCTCGATCGCGGTGCGATAACTGCGTTCGAGCTGCTCCAACTGGCGCGCCGCCCGGCCGCTGCAGGCCTGCGCCTCCTGGACGATGAGCCTCGTAGCCGTTCCCAGCAGGTAGTCGAAGACGCTTGCCGCTCGATCCCACGCGGGCTCCGCGCCGGGGTCGCCGGCATCGTCCTCGAAGGTGTCGCGCAGCGGGAAGACAGTGGCGCGGTCCAGCAGCGCCATGGACCGCTGCGTGCCGGGGTCGTAGCGCCGCAGCGACTCGATCATGTCGCCGACGAACTCCACCCGCAGCGGATACGCCTCGCCGGCCGGAAAGCAGTCGACCACGCCGCCGCGGATGCAGAACTGGCCGTGCTGATCGACCGGGTCGGCGGGGGCGAATCCGCCGTCGGCCAGCAGATCGCCCAACTCCAGCGGCGCCACGATGTCGCCCACGACAAGCTCCCGGGTAGCCGCCAGCAGGCGGGCCGGGCGGCTTACGCGCGGCAGCAGCGCGGGCACCGACGCCACCGCCACCCGCGCCGTTCCGCGGGCCAGCCCGGCCAGGGCGCGTGCGCGCGCCGAGGTCGCGTCCAGGTGTGGGGCGATGCCGCGGTACGGATCGACTTCAGGCGCCGGCAGCGGCAGGATCGACCGCTCGAGAGCGGCGCCGGACGCCCCGCTGAGCGCGCCGTGGAAGAACCGGATGTCGCCGACCATCTGCTCGACGCCGCTGTCGGACGGCACGACGAGCAGCACGGGCGCGGCGCCGGCGGCCGCGGCGACCGCGAACGCCTGCGCCGGCGGCGTCAGACCGGCGACGACGGGCGCCTGAGCGCCCAGGCCGACGCGGCTGGCGGCCGACTTGAGGATCGACTGCAGCGTCAGCGACGTCGTGACGCCGGGCACGGCCCTACGACTCCGGTTCCTCGAAGCGGATGTTCGGCGTGAACGTCCACGAGTGGGCGGGCCGGTAGATGCCGGCGTCGCGAGTCTGCGATTTCACGCGGAACGTGTAGAGCAGCCGGTGGTAGTCGTACTGCGCACCGTCGCGGCGGTGGGCGGCGACATCCAGCTTGTACGTGCCCTCGACGAGGTCGAGGCTGTCGATGACGAACACCACCTCGCCCGTCCCGGACAGCGCGACCGGGCGGTAGCGCTCGATGTCGGTGTTGGTGCCGTAGCAGCAGACGCCCGCGGCGTTGAAGATGCTGATCCCGAAGACGAAGTCCGTCACTTCCTCGGGCGCGGTGACCCGCATGCGGATCGCCAGCCCGGCGCCGGACTGGAAGAGGTGCGCCGGACCGCTCTCCCCCTCGAGGCGCACGTCGTCTATGCGCACCGGACCGTCGCCCCAGCGGCCAGCCGCCGCCTTGAACATGTCCTCGGGCTCGTCGCCGGGCGGCGCTTCGTCGGGAGCCTCCGGAGGCTCGGCGGCCTGCGCTTCCGCGGGCGCCGCTTCGGCGGGCGCGGGTGGGTCCGCCGGTTCTTCCCGGTCCGCGGCGGCGTCGGACTCGGCGTCGACCGCCTGCCGCGCCTTCTCGTCCCGCGCGGCCAGCTCGTGTTCCTCCTCCGTCTCGACGTCGCCGCGGTAGGCGTGCAGCACGCGGCGCGGATCGCCCGACGTGCGCACCTTGCCGGCGTCGAGCCAGAGCGCTTCGTCGCAGAACCGCTCCACCATGTCGAGGCCGTGCGTCACGAGCACGGTCGTCTTGCCGCGGCGCTTGTACTCGGCGAACTTGTCGAGGCACTTGAGGCTGAAGCGCTCGTCGCCGACCGCCAGCACTTCGTCGACCAGCAGCACGTCGGCGTCGACGTGGACCGCCACGGCGAATCCCAGCCGCATGTACATCCCGGACGAGTAGGTGCGCACGGGCGCATCGATGAAGTCCTCCATCTCGGCGAACTCGACGATCTCCTCGAAGCGGCGGGCGATCTCGCGGCGCGTCAGGCCGAGCATGACGCCGTTGATGAAGACGTTCTCGCGGCCGGAGATCTCCGGATGAAAGCCGGCCCCCAGCTCGATGAGCGCCGACACCCGTCCGTGCACCTTCACGCTGCCCGCCGTCGGCCGGGTGATGCCGGCCATCAGCTTCAGCAGCGTGCTCTTGCCCGAGCCGTTGCGGCCGACGATGCCGAAGGCGGCGCCGCTGGGAATGCGCAGCGAGACATCGTCGACGGCGCGCAGTATCTCGCGGGGTGCGAGATCGCGCAGCCGGCCGCCCAGCAGCGCGCTCTTCAGCGTGCCCGCGCGCCGGCCGGGCCCGTACCGGCGGTACTCCTTCGCGACGCCGTCGAGCTCGACCGCCGCACTCATACTTCCTCCGCGAACGTATCGCGCAGCCGGTCGAACACGCTGTAGCCGATCACGGCGAGCGCCAGCGATGCGGCGGCCAGGGCCAACAGCCACTTCCAGTGCCCGAACGGGCCGTTGTAGAACAGGATTTCCTGGTAGGAGATCGCCAGGTGGGCGAACGGGTTCAGGTCCATGATCGGCTTGCCGCCGGCCGGCACGAGCGCCATCGGATAGATGATCGGCGTCGCGAAGAACCAGAGCGTCAGCAGGTTGCCGAGCAGGTCCCGGATATCGCGGAAGTGGACCGTCAGCGCCGACAGCAGCAGCGCGCAGCCGAGCGTCAACAGCAGTTGCACCAGAATCACCGCGGGCAGCCAGACGAGTTCGACCGCCTGCAGCGGCCCCGGGAGCCGCCCGTCGAGGGCGTACCAGGCGAGAAACGCGCCCAGCACCGGCAGGCCGAGCAGGAAATGCACCATGTTCGACAGCACCGTGACGATCGGCAGGATCTCGGCCGGGAACATCACCTTCTTGAGCAGGTTGCCGTTCGCGATCAGCACGTTCGACGATTCCAGGAGCGACGACGAGAACCACGTCCACGGCAGCAGGCCGCAGAACAGGAACAGCGCGTACGGCTCCAGTTCGCCGCCCCGGAACCCGGGCAGGATCACCGAGAACACGAACGTGTAGACCAGCAGCAACAGCAGGGGGTTGGCGAAGGACCAGAAGAAGCCCAGGACCGACCCGCGGTAGCGCGCCTTCACCTCGCGCGCGACGAGCGTCCGGATCAGCTCCCGATGCTGCAGCAGCCGTCTGAGGTTAGCCAGCATCGATCTGCACCACGATTGCGGTGATGTTGTCCGGCCCGCCGCGCGCGTTCGCGAGGCGCACGAACGCGTCGCACGCCGCCTGCAGTTCTTCGTGATCCGACAACACGCCGCCGATGGTGTCCGTCGGCAGCACCGCTGACAGCCCGTCCGTGCACAACAGCAGGCGGTCGCCGGGGCGCAGCGTCAACTCCGTTATCTCGGGTGCGGCGCCCTCCCCTGCCGCGAGAACCCGCGTAACGATGTTACGCCAGGGGTGCTCCTGCGCGGCCGCCGCGGACAGCGTGCCGGCCCGGACCTGCTCCTCCACCCAGGAATGGTCGCGCGTGAGGCGTGTAAGGCCGGCCGGCCGGTGCAGGTACGCCCGGCTGTCGCCGGCGTGGGCGAGCGCCGCGGCGAGGCCGTCCACGAGCAACGCCACCGCGGTCGTCGCCATGTCCCGCAACTCGGCCGCCGCGGCCGCGCGCTCGGCAATCTGCCGGTTGGCAAGGTCGAAACCGGCGCGCAGGCGGTTGCCGGCCCGGCTCAGCGCGGGATCGAACGCGCCGGGCCAGCCATCCGCCGGACCCAGCGGCGCGGTGGTCTCGACCGCGTTGACGATTGCGTCGACGGCGAGCCGCGAGGCGGTGCTTCCACCTGCGTGCCCGCCAACGCCGTCCGCCACCACGAACAACCCCAGCTCGGGTTGCGCGCTGTGGCAGTCCTCGTTGTGCGCCCGCCGCAGGCCGGGATCGGTGCGGGCAGCCCAGGACAGGCGCATGGGTGTCAAGTATTACCTGCGCCCGGGCGGGCGGTGGATCAGAGTCCGCCGGGCGGCCGGACCCGTATCTTCGACGCTACCTGCAACCGCATGAGCGACTTCAGCAGGGCGATGCGCGCACGCTCGAAATCGATGTTGGCGGCGCGCTGGTCGACGCGCTCGCGAGCCCGTTTCACGGCGGCCTCGGCGCGCTTGACGTCGATCTCCTCCGCGCGCTCGGCAATCTGCGCGAGCACGGTGACGCGGTCCGGCAACACCTCCGCGAACCCGAACGCCACCGAGATGTAGTACCGCTCGCTGCCTTGGCGAAACCAGAGCTCGCCCACGTGCAGCGAGGCCAACAGCGGCGTGTGTCCGGGCAGGACGCCGAAATAGCCCTCCTCGCCCGGGATCTGCAACTCGTCCACCGCTTCGCGGACGACGGCCCGCTCGGGCGTCACCAGTTCGAATCTGAGGGAAGACGGAAGTTCCATGCGCTGTCTCGCCGGCCGGCCTACGCCGCCGCGCTCTTCATCTTTTCCGCGTTGGCCAGCGCCTCTTCGATGGTGCCCACCATGTAGAACGCCTGCTCCGGCACGGCGTCGTGCTTGCCATCCACGATCTCGCGGAAGCCGCGGACCGTGTCGGCAATCGTCACGTACTTGCCCTCGAGGCCCGTGAACTGCTCCGCCACGAAGAACGGTTGCGACAGGAACTTCTGGATCTTCCGCGCCCGCGAGACGCTCAGCTTGTCCTCCTCGGACAGCTCGTCGATGCCCAGGATGGCGATGATGTCCTGCAGGTCCTTGTAGCGCTGCAGCACCTCCTTGACGTCGCGCGCCGTGGAGTAGTGCTCGTCGCCGATCACCCGCGGATCGAGGATGCGCGACGTGGACGCGAGGGGATCCACCGCCGGGTAGATGCCCAGCTCCACGATCGACCGCGACAGGTTCGTCGTCGCGTCGAGGTGGGCGAAGGTCGTGGCCGGCGCCGGGTCCGTGTAGTCGTCGGCCGGCACGTAGATGGCCTGCACCGACGTGATGGAGCCCTTGCGCGTCGACGTGATCCGCTCCTGCAGCGCCCCCATCTCCGTAAGCAGCGTCGGCTGGTAGCCGACGGCTGAGGGCATTCGGCCTAGAAGCGCGGACACCTCCGACCCCGCCTGCGTAAAGCGGAAGATGTTGTCGATGAACAGCAGGACGTCCTTGCCCTCCGCGTCCCGGAAATACTCGGCAACGGTGAGCGCGCTGAGGCCGACGCGCAGCCGCGCGCCGGGCGGCTCGGTCATTTGACCATAAACAAGGGCCGCGCGCGATTTCTCGGGGTCCTCGGGGTCGACCACGCCGCTCTCCTGGAACTCGAGCCACAGGTCGTTGCCCTCGCGCGTCCGTTCGCCGACGCCGCCGAACACCGATACGCCGCCGTGCTTGAGCGCGATGTTGTGGATGAGCTCCTGGATGATGACCGTCTTGCCGACTCCGGCTCCGCCGAACAGGCCGATCTTGCCGCCCTGCAGGTATGGCTCCAGCAGGTCGATGACCTTGATCCCGGTCTCGAACATCTGCAGCTCGGTCGACTGGTCTTCCAGCGGCGGCGCCTGGCGATGTATCGGCCAGCGCTCTTCCGCCGGGACCGGCCGGTCGGGGAAGTCGACAGGCTCGCCCAGCACGTTCAGCACGCGGCCGAGCGTCTGGGGGCCGACCGGCATGGAGATGGGCGCGCCGGTGTCGATGGCCTGCATGCCGCGCTGCATGCCGTCGGTCGGCTTCATGGAGACCGCGCGCACGCGGCTCTCGCCGAGATGCTGCTCCACTTCCGCGATCACGTCGATCGCATCGCCGCCCTCGCCGTCGGACTTTATGTGGAGCGCGTTGTAGATGGGCGGTAGATGTCCGCCTTCGAACTCGACGTCGACGACCGGGCCGATGACCTGCACCACCCGGCCAACCTTCGTGTCCGTGCCTGCTGCGTTCGCCATGCTCTCCCTGCGCTCCCTTACAACGCTTCCGCGCCGGACACGACCTCGATCAGCTCGCGCGTGATCGTGGCCTGGCGCATCTTGTTCATGTACAGCGTCAACTGGTCGATCATCTCGCCGGCGTTGCGGGTGGCGGCGTCCATGGCCGTCATCCGCGCCGCGTGCTCCGCGGCGATCGACTCGAGCATCGCCCGGAACATCTGGGTCTCGACGTGCCGCGGCAGCAGCTCCTCGAAGATCTGCTTCGGGGTCGGCTCGAACAGGTGATCGGCCAGCAGCGCCGCGTCCTGCTCGTCGGGCTCGAGCCGCGGTATCGGCAGCAGCCGCTCGATCACTACACGCTGCTGCAGCACGCTCTTGAATTCGTTGTAGAGCAGATAGACGTCGCGGGCGTCGCCGGCGATGTATGCCTCCATCGCCGCCCGCGCCGCGGACTGTGCGTGCGTGTACTTCAGTGCGTTGAACAGGTTGACGTCTTCGTAGCGGATGTCGAAGCCGTGGTGCACGAAGAAGTCGCGCCCCTTGCGGCCGATGACCCCGAGTGCGACCGCGTTTTCGGCGTCGCCGACGAAGTTGCCGGCGCGGCGCAGCAGGTTCGAGTTGAAGCTGCCGCACAGCCCCTTGTCGGCCGTCACGACGAACAGCAGCGTCGGTCTGTCCGCGCCGCCCGCCGCCGGCGCCAGCAGCGGGTGCAGCTCCGGGTCGCAGCGCGTCGCCAGGCTGTTCAGGGTGTTCAGCATCAACCGCGCGAACGGCCGGGCCCTGACGATGCGGTCCTGCGCGCGCCGCAGCTTGGACGCGGCGACGGTCTTCATCGCCTTCGTGATCTGCTGCGTGGACGAAACCGCCCGGATGCGGCGGCGCAGGTCGATGAGTGAGGGCATTGCTCAGGCCGTCCTAGGCCGCCACTCCCTTGCGGGCGGCGACGAACTGCTCGGTGAACGCCTTGATGGCTTCGCTGACGGCTGCCTTCAGCTCGTCGTCGAACTTCTTCTGCTCGGTCAGCCGCTCCAGCAGGTCCTTGTGCCGCGACTCGATGAACTGGTAGAGGTCGCGCTCGTAGGTCGCCACGTCGCTCTCGTCGACGCCGTCCAGGAAACCGTTGGTGCCGGCGAAGATGACGAGCACCTGGCGCTCGACGGCCAGCGGCGCGTACTGCGGCTGCTTGAGCACCTCGACGAGCCGCCGGCCCCGGTTGAGCTGATCCTGGGTGGCCTTGTCGAGGTCGCTGCCGAACTGGGCGAATGCGGCCAGCTCCCGGTACTGCGCCAGGTCGAGGCGCAGCGTCCCCGCCACCTGCCGCATGGCGCGCACCTGGGCCGAGCCGCCGACCCGCGACACGGAGTTGCCGACGTTGATGGCCGGGCGGATGCCCTGGTGGAACAGGTCCGACTCCAGGAAGATCTGCCCGTCCGTGATGGAGATGACGTTCGTCGGGATGTAGGCCGACAGGTCGCCGGCCTGGGTTTCGATGATGGGCAGCGCGGTGAGCGATCCGCCGCCGAGCTCGTTGCGCATCTTCGCCGCCCGCTCCAGCAGCCGCGAGTGCAGGTAGAACACGTCGCCGGGGTACGCCTCGCGGCCCGGCGGCCGCCGGAGCAGCAGCGAGATCTCGCGGTACGCCTGCGCGTGCTTGGAAAGGTCGTCGTAGATGCACAGCGCGTGCCGCCCGCTGTCGCGGAAGTACTCCCCCATCGCGCACGCCGAGTAGGGGCTGATATAGAGCAGCGGCGCCGGCTCGGAGGCGCCCGCCGTGACCACGATGGTGTATTCCATCGCGCCGGCGTCCTCGAGCGTGCGCACCACCTGGGCGACGGTGGACTGCTTCTGGCCCACGGCGTTGTAGATGCAGACGACGTCGAGCCCCTTCTGGTTGATGATCGTGTCGACCGCCACGGCGGTCTTGCCCGTCTGGCGGTCGCCGATGACCAGCTCGCGCTGGCCGCGGCCGATCGGGATCATCGCGTCGATCGCCTTGAGGCCGGTCTGCAGCGGCTCCTTCACGGGCTGGCGGTCCACCACGCCGGGCGCGATCCGCTCGATCGGAGCGTGCTGCGTGGTGGCGATGGGGCCCTTGCCGTCCACCGGCTGGCCGAGGGCGTTGACGACGCGGCCCAGCATCTCGTCGCCGACCGGTACCGAGATGATGCGGCCGGTGCGCTTGACGGGATCGCCTTCCTTGATCTCGGTAGTCTCGCCCAGCAGCACGGCGCCGACGCTTTCCTCCTCGAGGTTGAGCGCGATGCCGAACACGCCGTGCGGAAACTCGAGCATCTCGGTCGCCATCGCACCCTCGACGCCGTGAATCTGCGCGATGCCGTCGCCGACCGCCACGACGGTGCCGACCTCGGCGACGTCGACGTCGAGCTCATAGCTGCCGAGCTGGTCCTTGATGATCCGCGATATCTCGTCTGCCTTGATGTCCATCCTTGACTCCATTCGGACGCTAGGCGTCCGCCAACAGCCGCTGCCGCAGCCGCGCGAGGTGGCGCGCGACGCTGCCGTCCCACACCGTGCTGCCGATCTGGACCATTGCGCCGCCGATGAGGGAAGGGTTGACGCGCGCCTCGACCGTTACGTCGCGGCCCGTGGCGCCCTCGATCCGACGGGCGATTTCACGCGTCCGCTCGCCGTCCAGCGCCGTGGTGGTCGTGAGCTGCGCGCGTAACTGGCCGCGGTGCGCCATCAGCCCTTCGCGGTATACCTCGAGGAGCTCGGGCAGCAGCGCGAGGCGGTTGCGCTCCGCCAGCAGGGCCAGCAATCGGCCGGTGATGGGCGACAGCTCGCCGCCGCGCTCCACGAGCGCGGCGACGACGGCCCGCTTCGATGCCGGTGGAACGACGGGGCTGAGCAGGCACTTCCGCAGCATGGCATGGCCGTCGAGCAGGGCCATGAACCCGGCCACGTCCCGTTCGACGTGCTCCAGCGCGCCTTCACGCTCGCAGACGTCGAAGAGTGCCCGTGCGTACCGTTTAGCGGCGGCGCGATATGCCATCTGCTTCTTCTTTAGATGGGGCTGCGCAGCTTTACCTTCTTGGGGCTGCGCCCCAAACCCCCGCCGGCCACTCGCGGGGACCCCTTCGCCCCACTCCGTCGCCGGCGGGCCGCGCTGTGCGCGGCCTTGGGAACGGCCGCGTCGAGGCTCGCCGTTCCCCGCGTACTCAACCATCCTGGCTGGGGACACGCTCGCTTCCCGTCCCGCAGCGGGCGTTCGCACGCAGCACTTGTAAGGGGAAGTGATCCGCGGCGAGCCAAACGGAAATTTATACCATTCGACGCCAACGCGGGGCAAGCCGCAGCGCTCGTTTCTAGCGGGTTGACAGGCGCTCGTACAGCCGCTGCAACTCGTCTTCCGACTTGAACGCGATGCGAATTTCCCCGCCGCGGCGGCGGCGTACGATATCCACGCGCGACCCCAGCGCGACGCGCAGCGTCTCGGCGGCCGCCCGCGTGTGCACGTCCGGGGTCGGCGGGGGCTTCCGCGGGGCCGGCGGCTCCAGCAATCGCTTGACGAGCGCCTCGGTGGCCCGCACCGACAGGGCGCCGGCGCGCACCTCGCGAGCGGCGCTGCGCTGGGACGCCGCGTCGGGCAGGGCGGCCAGTGCGCGGGCGTGTCCCATCGACAAGGCGCCGGACGCGATGTCGGCCTGCACGTCCTCGGGCAGGGCGAGCAGCCGCTGGTAGTTCGCAACCGTCGCCCGGTCCTTGCCGACGGCCTGCGCAATCTCCTCCTGCGTCCTTCCCAACTCGTCGGCCAGCCGGCGGTAGGCGCGCGCTTCCTCGATCGGGTTGAGGTTCTCGCGCTGGACGTTTTCAATCAGCGCCAGCTCCAGCCGCTTTTCATCGGGAACGTCGCGCACGACCACCGGGACCTTCAGCAGCCCGGCGCGCAGCGCGGCGCGCCAGCGCCGCTCGCCGGCCACGATCTCGTACTTGCCCTCCTCGCGGCGGCGCACCACGATCGGCTGGAGGACCCCGGTCTCCCTGACCGACGCGGCCAGCGCGTCGAGCCGTTGTTCATCCATGTCTCGCCGCGGCTGCTCGCGATTCGGCTCGATCAGGTCGAGATCGACTTCGAGCGCGCCGTCGCGCCCCGATGACGAGGGCAAATCCCGAATCAGGGCGCTCAAGCCCCGGCCCAGCGCACGTCGTCCGTCAGCCACTATTCCTGCTCCTTGTGCCGCGGGCGGCCACGCCGGCGGCGAGAATTTCCCTGGCGAGGGCGACGTATGCCGTCGCGCCCCGCGATCCGCGATCGTAGGCGAGCACCGGCAACCCGTGGCTCGGCGCTTCTGCAACCCGCACGTTGCGCGGGATCACGGTATCGAACACCTTGTCGTCGAAGAACGCCCGCACCTCGCCGGCCACCTGCCGGCCGAGGTTCGATCGCAAATCGGCCATCGTCAACAGCACACCGCCGATCTTGAGCTCCGGGTTCAGATGCGCACGCACGCGCTGCACCGTGTTGTTCAACTCGGTCAGGCCTTCCAGCGCAAGGTATTCACACGTCAGCGGAATCAGCACCTCGTCGGCCGCAACCAGCGCGTTGAGCGTCAACAGGCCGAGCGACGGCGGAGTATCGATGATCACGTGGTCGAACCGGCGCCGCGCCGCCCGGACGAAGGGGCTCAGCCGCGATTCGCGGTCGGGCAGGTCGACGAGCTCGAGCTCCGCGCCCGTCAAGTGCCGATCGGCCGGCGCCAGCGACAGATCCGGGATCCCGGTCGGAATGATGAATTCGTCCAGCGGCGGCGGCTCGTCGGCGGTCAGCAGCTCGAATACGGTCCCGCCGGGCGCTTCGCAGCCTGCCCGTCCGACGCCGCTGGTGAGATTCGCCTGTGGATCCAGATCGACGAGCAGCACCCGGCGGCGGAGGTGGCAGAGCGAAGCCGCGAGGTTGATGGCCGTCGTGGTCTTGCCCACGCCGCCCTTCTGGTTCGCAATGGCGACCGCTGGCTGCATATTCCACCAGGTGTTCCACGTGGAACAACGCCGCGCACGCAGCGGTTGTGTTCCACGTGGAACATGCAAGACGCGTCAAGCCGTGCGGCGATCGAACGCCGTTTGCATTTCCTCGAGAATGCCGTCGGCGACGCGCCGGGGATCGGCCGCCAGCGTGATCGGGCGGCCGACCACGAGGTAGTCTGCGCCCGACTCGATCGCGGCCGCGGGCGTGCTCGCCCGCTTGTGGTCGTCGTCCCCGGCTCCGCCGGGTCGGATCCCCGGTGTGACGATGAGGAAATCCGGGCCCGCCATTTCCCGGATCGCCCGCGCCTCCCGGCCCGACGCCACCACGCCGTGGCACCCCACTTCCTGTGCCTTGCGGGCTCTATGGAGCACGAGCTCCTGCACGGACATGCTGATTCCCTGCTCGCGCAGGTCCGACTCGTCAAGGCTCGTGAGCACGGTCAGCGTCAGAATCCGCAACTGCGATCCGCGCGCCGCCTCAACGGCGGACCGAATCGTCTGGAACGTCGTGTTGACGGTCGTCAGCTCCACGCCGCTGCGCACCGCCACCGCCACGAGCCGCTTGATCGTCTCGCCGATGTCGCCGAACTTCAGGTCGAGAAAAACCCGCTTCCCGCGCTCCCGCAACCCGCGCACCACGGTATCGTGACCGGCGAGGTACAGCCCCCACCCCACCTTGACGCACTTCACCGCGTCGCCGAGCGTATCGACGAGGCGATACGCGTCCTCCGGCTCGATACTGCGTCTGGGATCTTGTGGATCGTTGGGGAAGTCGAGAGCGACGATGAGCCGCTCCCCCGCGTCAATGCTCGTTTGACCAGCCTCCGCTGCGGCGGCCACCGCAGGCTGCCACAGTGATGGATAATAGCACGCTGACTCGTTGCTCCTGCGCGCTTCCTGAAAGGTATCTGCCGATGTCCCGAGACCCCCTTTGGACGCTGCTCGCCGAGCGGGCGCTCCACACCGGCCAGCGCATAACGTTGAGCTCGGGAAAGGTGTCCAGCTTCTACTTCGACTGCAAGCCCGTGACCCTCAGCGCCGCCGGGGCGCCGCTGGTCGGCGACGCGTTCGTCAAGGCGCTCGACGCGGTGCCAGGCGGCGTTGCGGCGGTCGGCGGCCTGACGCATGGGGCAGATCCCATAATCGGGGCGGTGATGCTGCGGGCGTTCGCTCAAGGTCGCGCGCTGGACGGCTTCTACGTCCGGAAGCAGCCGAAGTCGCACGGCACCCGGCGGCTGATCGAGAATCCTCCGCCGCCCGGTACGCGCGTCGTGATCGTCGAGGACGTCGTGACCAGCGGGAAATCGGCGCTCAAGGCGGTGGAAGAGGCGCGCAGCGCCGGCTGCGAGGTCGCCGGCGTCATCGCGCTCGTCGATCGCCAGGACGGGGGCGCCGCCACGATACGCGCACACGTGCCGCACTACGCCGCCCTGTACAGCCGCGACGACTTTCCGCAGATCGAGACCGGCGCGGGCGCTCTCGCGTAGTCCGGCCGCCTTGCGCGAGGCGTTGCCCCCGGCGCGTCCTGTTTCGCTTCTTATTCGTTCTTCCGCGACATCTTGCCCAACACCACGAGCCGGCTGCCCAGGCTTTCGACCAGCGGCCGTTCTGCGCGCCGTTCGAGAGGTTGCGGTATTGCCGCCGGTAGGTCTTCGGTCGTTCCACTCCGGAACAGGAAGAGCTGACCGCCCGGCGCCACGAATTTCTCCAGCCGTTGCAGCTCCTCCGCTCCGATCCGGACGCCGCGCACCGTCAACAGGTCGAACGCCTGTTGCAGGTCCGGCCGCGACGCGAGCGTTTCGAAACGTCCGGTCTCTACCGTGCAGTCCGCGAGCTCGAGCCGGCGTACGGCCTCGCGGAGAAACGCCGCCTTGCGTTGGCGCGCTTCGACCATCACCAGCCGTGCGCCGCTCAGCTCCATGCGCAACGGGATCGCGGGTGATCCGCCGCCCGAACCGATGTCGATCATCTTTACGGCCGCACGCGGCACGTGCCGCGCCGCCGCCAGAGGCTCGATCACCAAGCGGTCGAGGCCATGGTCGCCGGCGTCCAGCGCGGTCAGGTTCAGACGTGCATTCCAGCGCTGCAGCAGCTCGACGTAGGCGGCCAACCGGCCCGCCAGCACCGGCTCCAGCTTCACGCCCGCCACGGCCGCTCGCCCGCGGAGACGGGTTGTCAGCGCCTCGCGGTGCTGCAGCGCACCGGATTTCCCATGTTCGCGGGTCACGTGCTGGTCGGCTGCCGGTTCTCCCCGGGGGTCGGCGCCGGCGCCGCGGCATGCGGGCCTGAACCCGCGCCGCGACCGACGTGGGCGCCGATCACCGCGACGGCCGCCGGCGTCACCCCCGGCACCCGCGCCGCCTGACCGAGCGTGGCCGGCCGCGTGGCGCTGAGCCGCTCGACCATCTCGCGCGACAGCCCCGGCACGCCGGCGTAGCGGAAGTCGCCGGGGATGCGCAGGCCTTCCTGCCGGCGCGCGCGGGCGATGGCCGCCTGCTGCCGGTCCAGGTAGCCGGCATACTTGAACTCCGTCTCCACGCTCGCCAGGTCGATATGCCGCTCGCCCGGGGCGATCTCGAGCGCCAGGCCGCCCTGGGCGGCCAACCGCTCCAACCGGACCTCGGGCCGCCGCAGCGCCTGGGCGGCGCGCAGCCGCTTGCCGCCGTCCAGCGCCACCGTCGTCCGCCGCACCCGGGCGCGGTTCCGCTCGTAGCGCTCCCGCCGCCGCTCGAACCGGGCCCAGCGTGCGTCAGACACCAGGCCGACCTCCCGGCCCCGCGGCGTCAGCCGCAGATCGGCGTTGTCGATGCGCAGCAGCAGCCGGTGCTCGGCGCGCGACGTGAACATGCGGTACGGCTCCAGGCAACCGCGCGTGGTCAGGTCGTCGGCGAGCACCCCGGTATACGCCTCGTCGCGGCCAATCACCAGCGGCTCGCGCCCGCGCGTGCGCCGGACCGCGTTGATGCCGGCGAGCAGCCCCTGCGCCGCAGCCTCCTCGTAGCCGGAGGTGCCGTTCACCTGCCCCGCGAGGAACAGGCCGCCGATGCGCTTGGTCTCGAAGGTGGGGTAGAGCTCGGTCGGTTGCACGAAGTCGTACTCGACGGCATAGCCGGGCCGCAGCATGACGGCGTCCTCGAGGCCCGGCAGGGCGCGGACGAGCTCCGCCTGCACGTCGCGCGGCAGGCTCATGGAGTAGCCGTTCACGTAGGTCTCGTCGACGTCGAGCCCTTCCGGCTCCAGGAATATCTGATGCCGCTCCCGGTCCGGGAAGCGCATGATCTTGTCCTCGAGCGATGGGCAGTAGCGCGGTCCGATACCGGAGATCTGGCCGTTGTAGAGCGGTGACCGGCCGATGTGGCGCCGCACGATGTCCGCCACCCGACCGGTCGTGTACAGCAGGTGGCACAGCACCTGCGGGCGGTCGATCGCCTCCGTCATGAACGAGAACGGCACCGGCGGCTCGTCGCCCGGCGCCGGCTCGAAGCGGCTGAAGTCGATGCTGCGGCGGTCGAGCCGCGGCGGGGTGCCGGTCTTGAGCCTGCCCCACCGGAACCCGAGCGACTTGAGCGACTCCGCCAGCGCGTGGGAAGCCGGCTCCCCCGCACGGCCGGCCGCGCGCGTTTCGGGGCCGACATGGATCAAGCCGTTGAGGAACGTGCCGGTCGTGACCACGACCGCCCGGCAGCCTATACGCCCGCCTTCTTCGAGGGCGACGCCGGCGACGCGGCCGCGCTCCACCAGGATGCGTCCCGCCCGCCCGATGATCCAGTCGAGCCCCGGCTCGCGGTCCAGCGCCTGCTTCATCCACGCGCCGTACAGCTTCTTGTCCGCCTGTGCGCGCGGCGACCACACCGCCGGCCCGCGGCTGAGGTTGAGCAGCTTGAACTGGATGCCGACGGCATCGATGGCCAGGCCCATCAGGCCGCCGAGCGCATCGATCTCGCGCACCAGGTGTCCCTTGGCGGTGCCGCCGACCGCAGGGTTGCACGGCATGTGCGCCACCGTGGCGTCGGACAGCGTGCAGAGGCCGACGCGCGCGCCGATCCGCGCCGCGGCGTACGCCGCCTCACAACCGGCATGCCCGGCCCCGACGACGATGACGTCGTACTGGTCCATGCCCTATTTTCCGATGCAGAAGCGGGTGAATATGCGCTGCAGCACGTCGTCCGCGGTGCGCTTGCCGGTGACCTCCTCCAGCGCCGCGCGCGCGTCCTGCAGGTCCGCCAGAAGCAGCTCCTCCGGCGCTGCCGCATCCGCGGCATCCGCCGCGCGCGCCAGCGCCGCCGCCGCGCGCTCCACGAGAACGATATGGCGCAGGTTCGAGAGCGTCGGCGTATCGCGCAACGGCTCGCCGGCCCACAGCAGCTCCGCCAGCGCCCGGCGCACGCCCGCCGGGTCGGCTTCGTCGCGCAGCGACACGGTCACGCGCGGTCCGGCGTCCTGGAGATCCGCGGCGTCCCAGACCGGCGGCCGATCCGCCTTGTTGACGACGATGACCCGGTCGGCGGCGGCCGTCTCGTGCAGCAATGCCAGGTCTTCGTCGTCCAGCGGCCGGGAGCGGTCGAGCACGAGCAGCACGGCGGCGGCCACCTGGAGCGCGCCTCGCGCGCGGGCAACGCCTTCCGACTCGACGGCGTCGGCCGTCCGCCGGATGCCGGCGGTGTCGACCAGCGTCAACGGCAGGCCTTCGACCTCGGCAGTTTCTGTCAGCAGGTCGCGGGTCGTGCCGGGCACGTCGGTGACGATCGCGCGCGGCGCACCCAGCAACCGGTTGAAAAGGGTGGACTTGCCTACGTTCGGCTTGCCGAGGATGACGACTTGGCGCCCTTCACGCACCAGCCGGCCCGCGCGGGCCCCGGCCAGCAGCGCCTGCGCCCGCTGCTGCAGCGACCGCGTCTCCGCGGCGACCGCGGCGGGCTCCGCGAAGTGGTAGCCCTCTTCCGGAAAATCGATGGAGGCCTCCAGCCGCGCGCTGAGGTCGAACAGCGCGGCGTCGATCGCACCGATCGCCGCGGTGACGGTGCCCTCCAACTGGTCGAAGGCGACGCGCGCCTGGAGCGGAGTGACGGCCTCGATCAGATCGGCCACCGCCTCGGCCTGCACGAGGTCCATCCGGCCGTTGAGGAACGCCCGCAGGGTGAACTCGCCCGGCTCCGCCAGGCGTGCGCCGGCGCGGACGACGGCTTCTACGATCTGCCGCAGCAGCACCGGGCTGCCGTGGCCGCTGATCTCGACTACGTCCTCGCCGGTATACGACGCGGGAGCGGGAAAGTAGGTGGCGACCACCTGGTCCAGCGCACGCTCCAGGTCCGGGGCGCCGACTACCGACGTGAGCGTGGCGCGCCGCGGCTGCAGGTCATGCCCGGCGCGCAGGATCGCGCCGGCAGCGGCGGCGGCCGCAGGACCGCTGACGCGCACCACCCCGATGCCGCCCCGGCCGGGGGGCGTGGCCACCGCGACGATCGTGTCGTCGGGTGAGTACATGCCCTGGAGGACTGCTCACGTCAGTGGCCCGGCGCATTCGCCGTGATCACGACGGTCTTCATGAACGCGTCGCCGCTGCTTTCCGACGACACGTCGGGCTCCGCGGCGACGGCCAGGTGCACGATGCGCCGGGCGTACGGGTTGAGGGGGCCGATCTCCTGGGGCTCGCCCGTCTCCCGCGCGCGCCCGGCGAGCAGCACGGCGGTTTCCTGCAGCTCCGCGTCCTTGCCCTTGCGGTAGTCGAGGCAGTCCACGACGATGTGGCGGCGCGGGTGCTGCCGCCGGAAGGCCGCATTCACGAGATGCTGCAGCGCGTCGAGCGCCGCGGCGCGGCGGCGGACGAAGACATCGCAGCCGTCCCCGGCGATCACGATGCGCGTGCCGTCTTCGATCGGCTCGACCGAGACATCCAGGTCCAGCCCCATCGCGTCCGTCACCGCCTGCACGAACTGCTCGAGTTGTCCGTTCAGCTCATCATCCACCGGTCGTGCTCCTCCCGGCCGCGCCGCCGCGCGCCGCTTTCTTCACCCGCCGCTCCGCCGGCGGCCGCACGGTGCGCACCTTCGGCGGTCCGATCACCCGGTTGGTTATCACCTGCTGGCCGATCCCCAGCACGTTGCTGGTGAGCCAGTAGATCACCAGGCCGCTCGGCGCCCAGAGAAACATGAAGGTGAAGACAACGGGCATGGCCATCATCATCTTCTGCTGCATCGGATCGACCTGCGCCGGCGTCAGCCAGGTCTGCAGCACCATCGAGCCGCCCATGATGATCGGCGTGACGTAGAGCGGGTCGTGCACGGACAGGTCCGTGATCCAGAGCATGAACGGCGCGCCGCGCATCTCGATCGCCATCGACAGCAAGCGGAAGAAGGCGAACAGGATCGGCATGGTGGCCAGCAGCGGCAGGCACCCGCTGACGGGGTTGACGCCGCGCTCGCGGTACAGCGCCATGACCTCCTGGTTCATCTTCTGCTTCTGCGGATCGGTCGCCTTCAGGTGCTTGTAGCGCTCCTGAATTGCCTTCATCTCCGGCTGAATCTCCTGCATCTTCCGCGCGGAGATGACCTGCTTGTGCCGCAGCGGGAAGATCACGATGTTGATCAGCACCGTCAGGATGATGATGGCGAGCCCCCAGTTGCCGACACCCGCGTGCACCCAGCTCAGCGAGCGGTGCAGCGGCACCACCAGCCATGAGAGGAATCCGAACTCGATCGACTGCGGCAACGCGGCATCGGCGGCCTCCAGGATGTCGAAGTCCTTGGGCCCGATGTAGAACGGCAGATCGCCGATCCCGCCGGGCAGCGCCAGGTCGAACGCCATCAGCTCGCGCGGGTCCTCGTCCGGGGGTTGCGGGGGAAGCGGCACCGCGCGGTACTGCACGGTTGCCTCCTGGCCCCCGGGCAGCGCCGCTGCCAGGAAGTAGTGGTTGTCCACCCCGACGAAGGTCATCTGACCCTGGTATGTCGGCTGCTCCGACACGTCGCCGGCGTCCGGCCGCCAGACGTCAAGCTCGCCCACGACGCCGTTCTCCAGCACCCGGCCTTCCAGGACGCCGCGCGGCCCCTGGCGAAACGCGAAGCCGGAAGTCGAACGCTCGACCCCGCCCAGCGCCGGGCCCCAGCGCAAGACCGCGTTGAGCGGGCGGCCCCCGTCCGACGCCTCGACATTCGCGGTGAACTGGTACGGGCCGACCGCGGGATCGAACGTGAAGGTCTTGCGGACCCGCAGTCCGGACGCGTCCTCGTACTCGAAAGTCAGCGTTTCCGGGCGTTCCACCGGGCTCAGGCGCTGCGCACTCGCGCGGTACAGCGCCGCATTCGCAACGCGCGTCAACCGTTCGTCGCCGAGCACCACCGCGAACGGGGCGGGCGAACCGGCCGGCAGATCCCGCGGCACCAGCTCGACCGGCGCACCGGTGTCGCCGTCGTCGAGATAGTCCTTGAGCTGCCAACTGATCAGTTGCGCGCCCCGGTTCGTGAACACGGCGCGGACATGGTCCGTCTCCACCACGATCTCGCGTGCCGCGGTGTCGCCGATGACCGGCTCGGGCGCCGCCGGATCGGCTGCCGCGTCCGGCGCGTCCTGCTCCTCATCGGCAGCCAGCGGCACGGGTTGCAGTGCTTGCGAAGGAGCGTCCGGCGCGGACGGAGCCGGCTCCGCGGCAGGCGGCGGCGCACCGTCCGCCGCACCGCGCGGCGCATCCGGCGGCGGCGGCACGAAGAGCGCCTGGTACATGTACAGCACCAGGAACGACAGAAAGACGGCGAGTAGAACCCTTCTCTCCATGGTCCCGTCGTGGGTGTGCGCTCAGCCCGACTTGCGCGGACCCGGAACGGAAGTGCGCGCCGGGAGCGGCACCTGGTCGAGGCCTCCGGAGCAGAGCGGATGGCAGCGCGCCAGGCGCCGCAGCGCCAGCCAGCCGCCCTTCAGCGCACCATGCAGCAGCACCGCGTCCCGTGCATACGTCGAGCACGACGGCACGAAGCGGCACGATCCCGTAAACAGAGGTGAAAAGAGGGTTTTGTACGCCGCGATGAGCCCCAGCGCCGCGGCCGCCGGCAGCCCTCCGAGCCAAGCCGCGACGCGGCGCACGTCAGCCATGGGAACGCTGTCCACGGCGGAGCGTGGACCGATAGTCCGCCTGCAGAGTGAGGAACGGCGCATCGCTGAATCTGCGGTGCGGCAGCACGACGATGTCGAACCCGCCAGGCCCCTTGTTGAGACGGAACAGCTCCCGCGCCAGACGCTTGTGGCGGTTGCGGCGAACCGCTCCGCCCATCCGGCGTGTTGCGATGACTCCCAGACGGCTCACGTCCCGGCGGTTCGGCAGGACGAACAGTGTCAGGTACCGCCCCCGCGTGCGGAACCCCTGCCGCTGCACGGCTAGGAACTCCGGCCGGCGCTGCAGGCGCTCGCGACGGGTCAGCGCATGGATCAAGAGACTGTCAGCCGCTTACGACCCTTGGCGCGCCGATGCTTCAGGATGAGACGGCCGTTCTTGGTGCTCATCCGCTTGCGGAATCCGTGCGTGCGCGCGCGGCGGCGGCGGTTCGGCTGGTATGTACGCTTCATCCCTGTCGGTGTCTCCCACCACTTGTGAGCCGCCTATCATAGAAAACGGCCGCAGACAGTGTCAACGGCGGCGGCGGCCGGCCGCTTTCGTTTGCGCCCCCGAAACGAACATGTTACATTCCCGCCCAGGCAGGCGCGCATCTTCCTGTTGCAGTTTTCCACACCTGTGGAAAAAAATGTTGAAACAGCCCTTGTTTTGGGGCTGGATCCGCTGTTTCGAGCGGCCTGAGCGGGCACCGGCAAGCGGATTCGCCGCGAGGGCACCCGGGCCTGGGTGTCGTTCGCGGTTCGTGAGGGGGTAGCGCCGCCCGCCGCGCGGAACGGCCGTCGTCACAGGTGTTGCGCGTGATTACCATGGCCCGCGCATGCCGCGGAGAAAGAGCAGGAGCGCACAATCGGTGACGCGGCCATGATCCCGGAACCCGAAGGGCCGGTTGGCGAGACCAGCCGGGAAGCCGCCGCACGCACCCCGGCGGGCCTGAGCGCCCGCTATACCTTCGATTCCTTCGTCGTCGGCTCGTCCAACCAGTTTGCTCACGCTGCCGCCCTGGCTGTCGCCGAGGCGCCGTCGCGCTCGTACAACCCGCTGTTTCTCTACGGCGGCGTGGGACTGGGCAAGACGCACCTCATGCACGCGATCGGCCAGTATCTCCTGCAGCATCTTCCGGATATCAAGCTGACGTACATCTCTTCCGAGCGGTTCATGAACGAGATGATCAACTCGGTGCGCTACGACCGCATTCTCGACTTTCGCGCGCGTTACCGCAGCATCGACGTCCTGCTCGTCGACGACATCCAGTTCCTGGCCGGCAAGGAAGGCACCCAGACCGAGTTCTTCCACACGTTCAACTCGCTGTACGACGCGCAGAAGCAGATCGTGATCAGCAGCGACTGCCCGCCGCACCAGATTCCGTCGCTCGAGGAGCGGCTGCGATCCCGTTTCGAGTGGGGCCTGATTGCCGACATCCAGCCGCCCGACCTAGAAACCAAGATGGCGATTCTGAAGAAGAAGGCGGAAGCCGAGGCCATTCCGCTGCCCGACGACGTGGCGCTCTACATAGCCGGCGGCATCAAGTCGAACGTCCGCGAGCTCGAAGGGTCGCTGATTCGGCTGATCGCGTACGCCTCGCTCACGGGATCGCCCATGTCGTTGCCGCTCGCCGAAGAGGTGCTCCGCGACATCATCGGCCACAACGACCGCGTCGTGACGATCGAGATGGTCCAGAAGCTCGTGGCCGGCCACTACAACCTGAAGGTTTCCGACCTGAAGTCGCGCAACAACTCGAAGGCGGTGACGCTGCCGCGGCAGATCGCCATGTATCTCTCGAAGTCGCTCGTCCACCGCACCTCGCTGCCGGAGATCGGGCGCAGCTTCGGCGGCAAGCATCACTCGACGGTCATCCACTCCATCCGCAAGATCGACGAGCGGTGCAAGCGGGACCGGACTTTCCACACGCTGATCAACAGCTTCAAGCAGTCGTTCGACTAGCGGAAACCGGCGTTGGCTCCCCCTCGTCCACACGGCCCACAGCGCGCGGCGCGACGCCCGAGGTGGAATCGCGGCCATCCGCAGGCCGCGTTGCGCGCGGCGCTTGCGCATCCGCAGCCTGGACGCGACTAAATTTCCTGTTTTCAATACTTTGCGGACATCTTCCACACTTGTCTTGGGACTATATCTCGTTTATAATTCTTCATGTTCTTTCCAAAGATCATGATCGCTTCATGATCGCTGGTCCCGACTCCCGCAACCGAGGTCACTCAGCACATGGAACTAAAGGTTCGCAAGACCGATTTGCTGCGCGAATTGCAGCTTTTTCAAGGGATCGTCGAGCGTAAGAACACCATCCCGGTGCTTGCGAACGTGCTGCTGGAGGCTGAAGGGGAGCAGGTGCGCCTGCTGGCGACCGATCTCGAGGTGTCGCTGCGCAGCGGCTGCGCGGCGACGGTCACGACAGCCGGCGCCGTCACCGTTCCGGCGAAGAAGCTGTACGAGGTCGTGCGGGCGCTGCCGGAAACGGAAATCCTGATCCGGCAGGAAGCCAAGGGCTCGGTGAAGGTGGCGGCCGAGAGCTTCGATTCGCGCATGCAGACGTTGCCGCGCGAGGATTTTCCGACGCTGGCGGCGTCCGGCGGCGCGCCGCCGGTCATGCTGGCCGGGGATGCCGTCCGCGAAATGGTTGCGCGGACGCAGTTCGCGATCACCGGTGAGGACACCCGGTACTTCCTGAACGGCGCGCTGTTCATACTGCGGCCCGACGAGATGTGCCTGGTGGCTACCGACGGCCACCGCCTGGCGCTCGTGTCGGCCAAGCGGGAGGCGCAGGACGAGACCGCGGACGAGGCGCGGGCCATCCTGCCGAAGAAAACGCTGTGGGAGTTGTCGCGGCTGCTGGTGGAGGGAGAAGGGGAAATCCGCTACGAGTGCGGCGAGAACCACCTGTTCTTCGACGTGGATGGGCGGCAGCTCGTTTCGCGGGTGATAGACGCCCAGTTTCCGGCCTACGACCGCGTCATCCCGAAGCAGAACGACAAGGTCGTGGAGTTCGAGCGAGACCGGCTGACGAACGCGATCAGGAGGGTGGCGCTGCTGTCGAGCGACCGCTCGCGCGCCGTGAAGTTCAAGTTCACGGAAGGCGCCATGGACATCGTGTCGAGCAGCCCGGAAGTGGGGGAGGCGACCGAGTCGCTTGCGGTCGAGTACTCGGGGGATCCCCTCGACGTTTGCTTCAACGCCCAGTACGTCCTCGATTTCCTGAACGTTGCGGAGGCCGACAGCGTGCGCCTCGAGTTCAAGGACGAAATGAGCCAGGCGGTCATGCGGCCGGTCGGCGACAGCGGGTTCGACTACACCTACGTCATCATGCCGATGCGCGTCTGATGCAGTATCCATAGATGAGCCAACTCGACCAGCAAACGGACGGCGCGGGCGCAGCGCCGCCCGCGGGCGCTCCCCCCGCCGAAGTCGTCTCCCCAACGGAAGACGCGACCTACGCCGCCAAGGACATTCGCATCCTCGAAGGGCTGGAGGCGGTCCGCAAGCGGCCGGCGATGTACATCGGGTCTACCGGCCCGCCGGGCCTGCACCACCTGGTCTACGAGGTCGTCGACAACTCCATCGACGAGGCGCTGGCCGGCTTCTGCGACGAGATCGCCGTCACGGTCCACATCGACAACTCCGTAACGGTGACCGACAACGGCCGGGGCATTCCGGTCGATCAGCACGAGAGCGGCAAGGCCGCGGCGGAGGTCGTGCTGACGGTGCTCCACGCCGGCGGCAAGTTCGACAACAAGAGCTACAAGGTGTCGGGCGGACTCCACGGCGTGGGAGTTTCCGTGGTCAATGCCCTTTCGGAGTCGCTGGATGTCGAAATCTGGCGCGACGGGCAGGTGTACCGCCAGCGTTACGAGCGCGGCGAGCCGCGCAGCGCGCTGGAGGTCATCGGCACGACGAAGCGCCGCGGCACGAAGGTGACGTTCAAGCCGGACGCGGCGGTGTTCGAGACTGTCGAGTACAGCTTCGACACGCTGGCGCACCGGCTGCGCGAGCTCGCGTTCCTCAACGGCGGCGTCCTGATCACGCTCGATGACGAGCGCTTCGGCAAGCAGCACGCCTTCCGCTACGAAGGCGGCATCCGCTCGTTCGTGGAGTTCATCAACAAGAACAAGAGCGTCGTCAACGCGGCGCCGATCTACATGCGCGGAGAGCGCGACGGCATCGATGCCGAGATTGCGCTGCAGTGGAACGACGGCTACGCCGACACGGTGTACTCGTTCGCCAACAACATCAACACGCAGGAAGGCGGCACGCACCTGTCCGGCTTCCGGTCCGCGCTCACGCGCACCGTCAACAGCTACGCGAACCGCAACAACCTGGCGCCCGACCTCAAGGAGAGCATCAGCGGCGAAGACATCCGCGAAGGTCTCGTGGCGGTGGTCAGCGTCAAGGTGCCGAACCCGCAGTTCGAAGGGCAGACCAAGACCAAGCTGGGCAACATGGAAGTGCAGGGCATCGTCGCGGCGATCGTCAACGATCACCTCGGCGCGTACCTGGAGGAAAACCCGGCCGTCGCGAAGCAGATCGTCAAGAAGACCATCGACGCCGCCCGGGCGCGCGCCGCGGCGCGCAAGGCGCGCGAGCTGGTGCGCCGCAAGGGCGCGCTCGACAGCAGCCTGCCCGGGAAGCTGGCCGACTGCCAGGAGCGGGACCCGGCGCAGAGCGAGCTCTACATCGTCGAAGGCGAGTCGGCGGGCGGCTCGGCGAAGCAGGGCCGCGATCGCCGCTTCCAGGCCGTGCTGCCGATCAAGGGGAAGATCCTGAACGTCGAGCGCGCGAGAGAAGACAAGATGCTCGGCAGCGACGAGATCAAGACCATGATCCAGGCGCTCGGCTGCGGCATCGGCAAGGACGATTTCGACCTGTCACGCCTGCGCTACCACCGCATCGTGATCATGACCGACGCCGACGTCGACGGGTCGCACATACGCACGCTGCTGCTGACCTTCTTCTACCGCCAGATGCGCGCACTGGTCGAGAAGGGGCACGTGTACATCGCCCAGCCGCCGCTGTACCGCGCCAAGCGCGGCAAGTCGGAGCAATACATCAAGGACGACCGGGAGCTGGACACGTGGCTCATCCGCCGCGCGGCCCAGGCGCGCGAGCTGCGCGTTGCCGAAGCGGGCCTGTCGTACGCCGGCGAGCAGCTCGAGGCGATCCTGCACCAGCTCATGGCGTTCCAGAAGCTGCTCGCGGTCGTGGAGCGCCGCGGCCCGCGCCGCGACGTGGTGCTGCAGCTCCTCGGCCGGGGCGCCCGCGACCGCAAGTTCTTCACGGACCGGGCGCGCGTCGACGAGCTGGCGCAGGCCATCGAGTCGTCCGCCTGCGCCGTAACGGTGGCTCCGGACGAGGAGCACAACGCCTGGTCCATCGCCATGGAAGACCGCACCAACGGCTTCCCGCGGCGCCAGACGGTCGGCGTTGACTTCGTCGAAACGGCGGAATACCGGACGCTGTTGAAGCAGCATCGCGCTATCGACCAGGTCCGCGGCCCGCTGGTGGTGGCCGCATTGAGCGAGTCCGCCGCGGACAACGGCGGCGGCGAGGAAGGCCGCCCGGCGGCCGCCAGGGACGGCGCCGTCACCGTCGACTCCATCGACGAGCTCGTGGAGCACTTCATCGCGGCCGGCCGCCGCGGCGTGGCGATCAACCGCTACAAGGGGCTCGGCGAGATGAATCCCGACCAGTTGTGGGCCACCACGATGAAGCCGGAAGAGCGGACGCTGCTGCAGGTCCGCGCCGAGGACGAGACGGAAGCCAATTTCATGTTCGAGACGCTGATGGGTGACAAGGTGGAGCCCCGCCGCAAGTTCATCGAGGACAACGCGCTCGACGTGAAGAACCTGGACATCTGAAGCGCGACCCGACCCGGTCGCACTGCCGCACCCCATGCCCGAGATCGAACGCACCGACATTCCCGTCAGCATCGAAGACGAGATGCGCCGGTCCTACATGGACTACGCGATGAGCGTCATCGTGGGCCGCGCGCTGCCGGACGTGCGCGACGGGCTCAAGCCCGCGCACCGGCGCGTGGTCTACGGCATGCGCACGATGGGGCTGGGCCCGACGCGGCCGTACCGCAAGTGCGCCAAGATCGTCGGCGAGGTGATGGGCAACTTCCATCCGCACGGCGACACCTCGATCTACGACACGCTGGTGCGCATGGCGCAGGAATTCAACATGCGCTACCCCCTGGTCGACGGCCAGGGCAACTTCGGCTCGGTCGACGGCGACCCGCCCGCGGCAATGCGCTACACGGAGGCGCGGCTGCAGGCGCTGGCCGACGTCCTGATGACCGATCTCGACAAGGAGACGGTCGACTTCGTCCCGAACTACGACGAGACCGCCAACGAGCCGGCGGTGCTGCCGGCGCCGTTCCCCAACCTGCTGGTCAACGGCTCCGCCGGGATCGCGGTCGGCATGGCGACCAACATCCCGCCGCACAACCTGCGCGAGGTGATCGACGGCACGGTGTGGCTGGCGGAGAACGCCGCCGCGTCCCGAGTCGAGAAGGCGCGCGAGCTGCGCCGGCTGATTCCCGGCCCAGATTTCCCTACCGGCGGGTTCATCGTCGGGCGCGCCGGCATCGCCGAGGCGTACCACACCGGACGCGGGTCCATCACGCTGCGGGCGCGCACCGCGATAGAGGATGTCGCCAAGAGCGACCGCAAGGCCATTGTCGTCACCGAGATTCCGTACCAGGTCAACAAGGCCAGACTGCTCAAGAAGATCGCGGAGCTGGTGCGCGACAAGGTGGTCGAGGGCATCGCCGACCTGCGCGACGAATCCGACCGCGACGGCATGCGCGTCGTGATCGAGCTGCGCCGCGGCGAGATGCCGGAAGTGGTGCTGAACAACCTCTACAAGCACACGCCGCTGCAGACGTCGTTCGGCATCATCAGCCTGGCGATTGCCGACGGCCGCCCGCGCGAGCTGCCGCTGCTGGACCTGGTCGAGCGGTTCATCGAGTTCCGGCGCGACGTCGTCCGCCGCCGCACGGAGCACGATCTGCGCAAGGCCGAGGCCCGCGCGCACATCCTCGAGGGTCTCAAGACGGCGCTCGACCACCTCGACGCGGTCATCTCGCTCATCCGCGCGTCCAAGAGCCCGGCCGAGGCGCGCCTGGGCCTGGTGGCCAACTTCCCCCTCAGCGAGATTCAGGCGCAGGCGATCCTCGACATGCAGCTCCAGCGGCTGACCGGGCTGGAGCGGCAGAAGGTGCTCGACGAGCTGGACGACCTGCTGCGGACGATCGAGCGCCTGCGCGCCATCCTCCAGAGCGAGACGCTCCTGCTGGAGATCGTCGTCGAGGAGCTCCGTGAGGTGCGGGAGGAGTACGGCGACGACAGGCGCACGGAGATCATCGACGCGGAGGAGGACTTCAGCATCGAGGACCTGATCGCCGACGAGGACGTCGCCATCACGGTAAGCAACACCGGCTACATCAAGCGGACGCCGGTCACCGAGTACCGCAACCAGCGCCGCGGCGGCAAGGGCCGGATCGGGATGCGTACGCGCGACGAGGATTACCTCACGCGGGTGTTCATCGCGTCGACGCACGCGTACATGCTGATATTCACCACGCAGGGCCGCCTGTACAAGCTGAAGGTGCACCGCATCCCCGATGTCGGCCCCGCCGGCCGCGGCAAGGCCATCGCAAACCTCGTGTCGCTGCAGCCGGACGAGAAGATCGCGGCGCTGGAAACCGTGCGCGAGTTTCCTGCCGAGCCCGGCCGTCGCTTCGTCGTGATGGGCACCCGGCGGGGCGTGGTGAAGCGCGTCGATCTGCACGCGTTCCGTAACCTCCGCGCGAACGGGATCATCGCGGCGGTGGTGCGCGATGGGGATATCGTTGTGGGCGCGGAGCTGAGCGACGGCGCCGGCGAGATCTTCATCGGCACGCGGCAGGGCAAGGCAATCCGCTTTCCCGAGAGCGATCTGCGGGCGCTGGGGCGGATCGCCGCCGGCGTGCGCGGCATCCGCCTGCGGGCCGGGGACGAGGTGGTGGCGATGACGGTTCCGCGCCCCGGCGGCACCGTGCTGAGCGTCACGGAGCACGGTTACGGCAAGCGCACGCCGCTCGACGAATACCGCGTGCAATCGCGGGGGGGACTCGGTATCATAAACATCCACGCGAGCCCGCGGAACGGACGGGTCGTCGGCGTGGTCTACGTCGAGGACGACGACGAGCTGATGCTGGTCACCCAGCAGGGGAAGATCATCCGGATGGTGGCCAGCGACATACGTGCGATCAGCCGGAACACGCAGGGCGTCCGCCTGATCGAGATCGACGCCAAGGACAGCGTCGTGGCGGTCGCAAGGCTCGTGGAGAAGAGCACGAACGGCAACGGCGGAGCCACCGCCGACGCGTGAGCGCCGGCCGCGGCTACCGTCTGGCAGCGCGGTTCGAGGGGAGGCAGACCATGTCGTGGTGGAACGTGTCGAAAGCCAACATCAGCCTGCTCGTCGCCCTGGTTCTTGCCCTCGGTGGATTACTGGCTGCATGCGGCGGCGGTGGCGAGGAGCAGGCGCTGATCAGCAGCTTCTTCAGGGCCTCGCGATTCAACGACCGGACCACCCTGGGCGGCATCTCCATGGTGGCGTTCAACCCGGATACGGAAGGCACCGTCGGCAGCTTCGACGTCGAGACCATCACCGAGGAGCAGCGCCGGCCCCTGCGCATGCGCGAGATGGCCGCCGCCCTGGCGCAGGCGCAGCAGGAGCAAAGGGAGTTCGCCGCCGAGATGAAGGCGTACCAGGATGGCAACCTCGATGCCATCGCCCGCGTCATCGAGGCCGAGCGGGGCGACGAGGACGTCCGGTCGCGCGATCGCGACGTCCAGGAGGAGTGGACCAGGTTCCGCCAGGGGTCGCAGGACCACTCGCGCGCGGTGGCGGCCGCCGAGACTGCCCTGTCCGACGAGAGCGCCGTGGCTTCGGTCAGCGCCTACGACCCGAACGAGCCGATCGACGTCCAGGCCCTGGAAGGGGAGCTGTTGACCAAGGAAGTCACCATCAGCGCAGCCGTGGAGCGTGACGGCAGCGAGGAAGACCGGACCATGGTCATCACCCTGCAGCGGGTCGAGCTCAACGGCGCATCCGGAATGATCGAGGGTCGCTGGATCATCACCGGCATCGACTCCTGAACCGCCCCGATCACCGTCACGCGCGGCATCAGGCCGGCCGCAGCCGCGCGTAGCGCGCCATCAGTTTCTTGTGCCCGACGGCTTCGAAGCGCACCGTGAGCTTCAGGTCGCCCGCTACCGGCTCCACCGCCGCGACCACGCCGAGGCCGAACTTGTCATGGCGGACGCGCATCCCCGGCCGCACGCCGCCGGCTGACTGATCCTCGTCGGCGTCGTCGAACTCCGGCGCCGCGGCATCCGTGGACCGCTCCCACTGGCGCCCGAACGACCCGGACCGGCGCCGCACGGGCGGCGCGAAGGATGCGCCGGGCGCGATGTCCACGAGCTCGGGCGGAATCTCGTCGAGAAACCGGGAGGCCTCGGTTGACCGGTACTCGCCGAACACCCGCCGCCGCGCGGCGCTGGTCAGGACGAGCTGCGACTCGGCGCGGGTCATCCCGACGTAGCACAGCCGGCGCTCCTCCTCGAGCTCCGCGTCGTCGGCCGACGAGCGCGCATGGGGGAACAGGCCCTCCTCCATGCCGGAGATGATCACCAGCGGAAACTCCAGACCCTTGGCGGCGTGCAGCGTCATCAGCCAGATGCGGGCGTCGGCGGCGCCTTGCTCGTCGTCCGTCTCGGAACGCAGCGACAGGCGGTCGATGAAGCCGGCCAGGCTGGCCTCCTCCTCGCGCACCTCGTAGTCGCGGGCCGCCGAAACCAGCTCGGCCAGGTTGGCCAGACGGCCCTCGGCTTCCTCGGTGTTTGCCTCCTCCAGCGCCTGCAGGTAGCCCGTGCGGTGCAGGGTCCGCTCCAGGGTGACCGACGCGGACTCCGTGGCGGCAATCGCGGCCAGCTCCTGCAGCAGCGTGCGGAAGCCGGCGAGCGCGGCCACGGCCCGCGTGGGCACCAGCCGTTCGTCCACCGCCCGCCCCAGCCGCTTCCAGAGCGACGGCTGCGCACGCGGGGCGCCGGCGTCCCCGAACAACGGCCCTTCGGAGGCGTCCGCGGCGCCGAGTTGCTCGAGCGCCTCCATGACCCCCTTGCCGATGCCGCGCGGCGGCACGTTGATGACCCGCCGCATGCTGACGTCGTCCTCGGGCTCGACGGCCAGCTTCAGGAACGACAGGGCGTCCTTGATCTCCTTCCGTTCGTAGAACCGGACGCCGCCGACGATGCGGTAGGGGAGCCCCTCCCGCAGGAGCGTGTCCTCGATCGCCCGCGACTGTGCGTTCGTGCGGTACAGGACGGCCACCGATTCGTCGCCGCGGTCGAGCGCTGCCCGCAGCCGCCGGACCGCGAAGTCGGCCTCCTCCAGCTCGTCCTGCGCGCGGTGCACGACGATCGGCCCGCCCCCCGCACGGTCCGTCCACAGCCGTTTCTCCTTGCGGCCGCGGTTGCGGCTGATCACGCCCCCGGCGGCGTCCAGAATCATCTGCGTGGAGCGGTAGTTGCGCTCCAGCCGGACCACGGTGGTTTCGGGGAAATCCTGCTCGAAGTCCAGGATGTTGCGGATGTCGGCGCCGCGCCACCTGTAGATCGACTGGTCCGGGTCGCCCACCACGCACAGGTTGCGGTGGGCCGCAAGCTGCCGGATCAACTCGTACTGCGGGCGGTTCGTGTCCTGGTACTCGTCGACCATGACGTAGCGGAACTGTTCGCCGTAGCGGCTGCGCGCCGCGTCCGACGAGTTGAACAACGCCACCGCCTTGAGCAGCAGGTCGTCAAAGTCCAGGGCGTTGGCGGCCGCGAGCGCCGCCTCGTAGCGCTCGAAGACGCGCGCGAGCTGCTCGTCCCGGAAGCCGCGGGCGCTCGCGGCGATATCCGCGGCGTCCTCCATCCGGTTCTTCGCCTCGCTGATGCGCGCCCGGACGGCGCGCGGATTCGTCATGCGCTCGTCGATGCCGAGCTCGGCCAGTGCCCGGCGCACGACCGCCAACTGGTCCGACGAGTCGTAGATGACGAAGTTGCGCGACAGGTCGACCAGGGGCGCCTCGCGCCGCAGCAGCCGCGCGCAGAACGCGTGAAACGTCGACAGCCAGAGCCGCTGCTGCCGGGATCCGAGCAGCCGCTCGATCCGCTCGCGCATCTCCTCCGCGGCCTTGTTCGTGAACGTGACGGCCAGCACCTCTTCCGGCGCCGCGTGACCGTCGCCGATGAGGTACGCCGTGCGGTAGGCGATGACGCGCGTCTTGCCGGAGCCCGCGCCCGCCAGGATCAGCAGCGGACCGTCGACATGCAGCACCGCCTGGCGCTGTTCGGGATTGAGCTCCTCGAGGAACTGCACGGACCGCTCTACTCGACGGTGACGCTCTTGGCGAGGTTGCGCGGCTGGTCCACGTCGCAGCCGCGCAGCACCCCGATGTGGTACGCGAGCAACTGCAGCGGGACGACCGAGAGGATCGGCGAGAGGTGCGCCGCGGCGGCCGGGATGGACACCACGGCATCCCGCTCCGGATCCAGCAGGTCGGCGAACGCCTCCGGTGTGGTGTCGGTGACGACGATGGCCGTACCCCCGCGGGCCTTCACTTCCTCCAGGTTGCTCATCATCTTCGGGAACACCGGCCCGCCGGGGGCCAGCGCGACCACCGGCAGGTTCTCGTCGATGAGCGCGATCGGGCCGTGCTTCAGCTCGCCCGCCGGATACCCCTCGGCGTGGATGTATGAAATCTCCTTCAACTTCAGCGCGCCTTCGAGCGCGATCGGATAGTTGATGCCGCGGCCGAGATACAGGAAGTTGGTCCGGCGGTAGAACCGCTTCGCGACGCCGGCAATCGCCTCGTCGCAGCCGAGCGCGTGCTGGACGAGGCCAGGCAACTGCGTCAGCGCCGCGATGTGGCGCCGCGCGCCGTCGGCGTCGACGGCGCCGCGGAGGCGGCCCAGGTGCAGCGCCAGCAGGTTGAGCGCCACGAGCTGCGCCGTGAACGCCTTGGTCGACGCGACGCCGATCTCCGGACCGGCGTGGGTGTAGACGGCGCCGTCGGCGAGCCGCGTGGCCATGCTGCCGACCACGTTGCAGACCGCGATGCTGCGCGTGCCGCGCGCCCGCGCTTCCCGCAGCGCCGCCAGCGTGTCGGCCGTCTCGCCTGACTGGGTGATGACTACCGCCAGCGTCCGCTCGTCCGCAATCGGTTCGCGGTAGCGGTACTCCGACCCGTAGTCGACGTCGGCGCGGATGCCGGCGATCTGCTCGAAGAGGAACTTGCCGACCAGCCCGGCGTGCCAGGACGTGCCGCAGGCGAGGATGACGATCTGCTCGACGGCGCGCAGCGCGGCGTCCGGAATGCCCAGCTCGCCGAGCAGCACCTCGCCGCGCTCCTCCGACATCCGCTCGAGCATGGTTTCCTGGAGGGCCCAGGGCTGCTCGAAGATCTCCTTGAGCATGAAGTGCTTGTGGCCGGCCTTTTCGGCCAGCATCGGGTCCCAGGTGATCCGCTGCGTCGCCTTCGAGACCGCGGTCCCGGCGAAGTCCGTGAAGGTCACCCGCGCCCTTGTGATTACAGCCAGCTCCTTGTCGGCGAGGAACACCACGTCGCGCGTGTGGCCGAGCACGGCCGGGATGTCCGAGGCGACGAGGAACTCGCCGTCGCCCATGCCGACCACCAGCGGCGGCCCGTTGCGCACGGCGATGATCTTGTCCGGGTCGTCGGCCGCCATCAGCACCAGCCCGAACAGGCCGCGGAGCTGCGGCAGGGCACGGCGCACGGCATCCTCCAGGCCGTCCCCGCGCCGCTCGTGCTCCACGAGGTGCGCCACCACCTCCGTGTCGGTCTCGGTTTCGAAGCGGTGCCCGTCCGCCTGCAGGCGGCGCTTCAGCTCGCGGTGGTTCTCGATGATGCCGTTGTGGACGACGACGAGCCGGCCGGTGCAGTCGCGGTGCGGGTGGGCGTTCTCCTCGGTCGGCCGGCCATGGGTGGCCCAGCGCGTGTGGCCTACGCCGTAGTCTCCCGCCACCGGATCCGCACGGACCGCCTGCTCGAGCAGCGCCAGCTTGCCGGCGCTGCGCCGCACCTCGATCCGGCCGCCGCGCGCGAGCGCGATGCCGGCCGAGTCGTAGCCGCGGTACTCCAGCCGCCGGAGCCCGTCGAACAGGACCGGGACGACTTCCTTGTCGCCGAGATAGCCGATGATGCCGCACATGACCGCTTGTCCTCAGGACAGCATACCCGGCTTTGCCAGATGGGGGCTGCGCCCCCAAGCCCCCCGGCCAGCGCTAGCGGGGACCCCATAGCCCCGCGCCGCGCTGGCCGGGCTGCGCCGTGCGCGGCTGGTCCTCATCGCCGCCGCCGCCGGGTCGCCCAGTCCGGCTTGTTGTCCTGCCGGCTGCGGGCCACCGCCAGCGCTTCGGGCGGCACGTCCCGGGTAACGCACGACCCGGCGGCCACGTACGCGCCGCGACCGATCGTCACCGGCGCCACGAGTTGCGTGCCGCTCCCGATGAACGCGCCGTCCTCCACCGTGGTCCGGTGCTTGGACTCCCCGTCGTAGTTGCACGTGATTGTGCCGGCGCCGACGTTCACGCCGGCGCCGACGGTGGCGTCGCCCACGTAGCTCAGGTGGTTGGCCTTGGAGCCGGGCCCCAGCGTCGCCTTCTTCAACTCGACGAAATTGCCCACGCGCGCCGCTTCGCGCACGACCGTGCCGGGCCGCAGGTGCGCGAACGGCCCGATGCGGCCGCCCGCATCGACTTGCGCACCGGTGATCACGCAGAAGTTGTTGACCGTGACGTCGTCGCCCACCGCCGAGTTGGCGATGCGGACGCCGGAATGCAGCTCGCACCGCGCCCCGATGGTGGTGTTCCCTTCGAGCGTGACGCCGGGGTGGATCACCGTGTCGGGTCCGACGCGGACGGCGTCGTCGATGTACGTTGTCGCGGGGTCCTCGATCGTCACGCCCGCGGCCATCAGTTCCTCGTTCTTGTTCTGTCTCATGATGCGGCTCACTTCCGCCAGCTCGGTCTGACTGTTGATGCCTCGAATCTCGTGCGGGTCGCCGGCGCCGACCGTTTCCACGGCCAGTCCCTGCCGCCGGTACAGCGACAGCACCGCCGGCAGGTAGCGCTCGCGCCGCGGCCCCGCGGCAGGGATTCGGCGGAGCGCCTCGAACAGCGGTACGAGGTCGAAGACGTAGATGCCGCTGTTGACCTCGCGAATCGCCCGCTGGGCCGGCGTCGCCTCCGTTTCTTCCACGATCCGGCCGAAGCGGCCGTCAATGCGCACCACGCGGCCGTAGCCGAACGGGCGCGGCAGCTCCGCGGTGAGGACCGTCGCCGCGGCGCCGGCCGCCGCATGGGCGGCGGCGAGGCGGCGCAACGTGTCCGGCCGGATGCGCGGCACGTCACCGGACAGCACCACCAGGCTGCCGGCGCAGCCGGCCAGCACCGGCTCGGCCTGCAGCAGCGCGTGCGCGGTGCCGAGCTGCGGCGCCTGCCGGACGAAACGCGGTCCGGGTCCAATCGCCTGCACGACGGCGTCCGCCTGATGGCCTACCACCACGGTCGTCGAGGCGGGCGCCAGCGTGGCGGCGGCTCGCAGCACGTGGCCGATCAGCGTGGGTCCGGCGAGGCGGTGCAGCACCTTCGGCCGGATCCCGCCCATGCGGCGGCCCTGGCCGGCGGCCAGCACGATGACATGGCAGGCGTCCGGACCGCCTGGTGCGGCGGCCGCTTCGCCGCCGGCGGGCTGCTGGCTCACCTGGTTGCCGGACTATCGGAATCCGCGGTCCGCGGCCCGGCGCCGGGCGTCTCCAATGCCTTCTGCACCGCGGCGTCGGCGCGGAGCCGGTCGAAGCTCGGCTCGTTGCGGGCCAGGAACCGGTTGTCCGAATTGAGCGCGACGGCGCGCAGGAGATGGCTGGCGGCGGCCGAAAGGTCGCCGGCGTCCGCGCGGGCGACGGCGAGCATGTACTGCACGTGATCGCTGTCGGGACGCTCCTGCGCGCACACGGTGAGGTATTGCAAGGCCTCGTCCTGCAGCCCCGAGTTGAGGGCGAGCGTAGCGGCGTACAGGCGATCCTCCACGGTCTCGGGTGTCGGCGATGGCTGAGACGCCCGCTCGCAGACGGCCATATAGCGCCGGCGGCGCTCGTGCAGCTCGGGTACATCCGGAAAGTTGTCGATCACCTTCCGAAAGTGCGCGGCGGCCTGCGTGTAGCGCCCTTGTTGCAGGGCCTTGACGGCGCGCTCGTAGACCCCGAGTGCCTGCAGGTTCCCGTCCCGACCCATCGAGGTAGACAACGGAGGTAAGCGGGAACGCTAGCAGAGTACGCGCAGCCACGCAAGTGTGTTGAAAGACCTAACCCGGGAGGTCCTTGCAGCCCTCAATGATCGAGTAGACGGCCCGCGAGCTGAGCTGGTACTTTTGCGCCAGCTTTCGGATTGCACCGCGACGCTTGAGCCCACCGCTTTCTGTTAAATGACAGAATTCATTCCAGACGGCTGCCGCGGGCGGGTCGCCGGCGTGGGCGCCCGGTGTCGCCGGGGCAGCCTCCACGACGATCGTGTACTCGCCTCGAGGTTCGGACAGGCTTGCTGCAACCTCGGAAACAGGACCAAGGACATAATCTTCGTGCAACTTCGTCATTTCGCGGCATACCGCAACCCTCCGGCTCCCGAAAACCCGAGCCATGTCGTCGAGGGTGGCCTTGATGCGGTGCGGGGCTTCGAACATGATGATCGGCCGCGGCTCGGCGTCAAGCTGCTCAAGCCAGTGTTTCCGGCCCCGCGTGCGCGGCGGCGGAAAGCCGACGAACGTGAACCCGTCGCCCGAGAGGCCGGACGCCACGAGCCCGGTCAGCACGGCGCTGGCGCCCGGCACGGCGTGGACCTTGTGTCCGGCGGCCAGCGCATCGCGCACGAGGCGTCCCCCCGGATCTGACAACAGCGGCGTGCCGGCGTCGGAGACGAGGGCGACGGACGCGCCGGCCGCCAGGCGGGCCAGCAGGCGCGGCCCCTTCGCGGCCTCGTTGCGCACATGGAAGCTCGTGGACGTGGTATGTATGTCGTAGTGGTTCAACAGCTTTGCAGTGCGCCGCGTATCCTCGGCGGCGATGAGATCGGCCTCCTGCAGTACGCGCAAGGCCCGCAGCGTGATGTCTTCCAGGTTGCCGATCGGCGTGGCGACCAGATAGAGCGCGCCGCGGGGCGCCGGCGCGTGGGCCGGCGGACGGGGTTGGGGCAGCCGGCTGGGAGGTCGTGCCACGGGTCGCGGAGAATGCCGTAACCGCGACCGTATTGTACCATTCGCCGCCGAGTCCCATGAAACGCCCGCCCGCGCATTCGGTAGAGCCGCTGTCCCGCTTCCTCGACGAGTACCTGGCGTACCTGTACGAAACCTGTCCGACTGCGGCCGCGGCCGACGGCGTCCATCTCCACGACGACCTGGTGGAGGACTTCAGCCGCGCAGCGATCGACGCCCGGATTCGGGAGCTCGGCGGCTGGATGCGGCGCCTCGACGGGATCACGGGAGCGACGTTGACCGCCGGGGAGAAGCTCGACAGGCAGCGGCTCGCAGACTGCATCCGCGCGCGCCTGTTCGACCTGGAAGAAGTCGCTACGTGGCGCAGGAGTCCGCGCCACTACGCCGAGACCCTGGCGCTGAGCCTGGCCGGACAGTTGCTTTTCGACCATGCGCCGGTCGAGCAGCGTGCGCGCCGGGTCGTCTCCAAGCTGCGCCAGACGCCGCGGCTGATGGAAGCCGCGCGGCAGAACGTGACGGATCCGCCGGGGTTGTTCGTGCGGGCCGGTCTGGAGTCGTGCGCGGGGGTGATCACGTTCATCGAGCGCGATCTGCCGCGGGCGTTCCACGACCTGGAGGACATGCACCTGCTGGGTGATCTGGCCGATGCATCCACGGTGGCGGTCGACGCGCTCGGGGGCTACGCGGAGCATCTGCGCGACAATGGCGCACGGCGCACCCGTGCGTCGTTCCGGCTCGGCGCCGATCGCTTCGTCCAGAAGCTGCGCCTGGAGGACGGCATCGACCTGCCGGTGGACCGGCTGCTGGCGATCGTCCTGCGCGAGCTGGCCGCGACGCAGGAGGAGTTCCGGAAGGTGGCCGCCGGCCTGAACGGCGACTGGACCGCGGCGTGGCAGGAGGTGCAGTCCGGCCATCCGGCCGCCGGCGAGCTGCTGGCCGTTGCCAGGCGGCAGGTCGGGGAGCTGGCGACATTCGTGGAGCGGAAGCGGATCGTTTCCCTGCCGGCCCACGAGCCGCTCCTGGTAGCGCCTACCCCGGAGTTCTACCGCTGGACGTTCGCGAGCCTGTCGACGGCGGGTCCGTTCGAAGCGAAGGCGCTGCCCGCCTACTACTACATCACGAACGTCGACCCGGCTTGGCCGGCGGAACGGCAGGAGCAGCACCTCCAGGGCTTCAACGAGGCGACGCTGTGGTCGATCTCGATCCACGAGACCTATCCGGGCCACTTCCTCCAGTTCGAGCATCTCCGGCAGAACGTGGAGCCGCCGCTCCGCAAGTCGACCCTCTTCGCACCCACGTCGGTCGTCGAGGGTTGGGCGCACTACTGCGAACAGATGATGCTCGAGCAGGGGTTCGCGCGGGGCAACGCGGTCGTCAGGCTGGGCCAGCTTGCGGAGACGCTGGTGCGGCTGGCGCGGGCCGTCGTCGGCATCCGGCTGCACGCCGAGGACCTTTCCGTCGAGCAGGGCGTGCGTTTCTTTCGCGAGCAAGCCTTCGTCGAGGAGAGCCGTGCCCGCGGAGAGGCCGAGCGGGGCACGTTCGACCCGGGGTACGTCCTGTATGCGCTGGGCAAGCAGATGCTGCTCAAGCTGCGCGCCGACTGCGAGGCGGCCGAGGGCAAGGCGTTCTCGCTGCGTGCCTTCCACGACCGTCTCCTCGGCCAGGGACTCCTGCCGTTCGGGATGCACCGCCAGTTGCTGCTCGGGGCGCCGGGCCCGCTGCTCGAATGACGGTTGTGACAGATGCCGCTGTACGAATACCAGTGTGACGCTTGCGCCCGCCGCTTCGAGCTGATCCGCAAGTTCTCCGACCCGCCGGTCACCGACTGCCCGACCTGCGGCGGGTCGGTGCAGAAGCTGCTCTCCTCGCCGGCCATCCAGTTCAAGGGGACAGGCTGGTACATCACCGACTACGCGCGCAAGCCGAGCGCCGGCCAGGCGGCGTCCGAGAAAGCGGCCGGAGATTCGAAGGGCGCTGCGAAGGAGAAGTCGTCGACGGACGGAAAGTCCAGGTCCGGCGAAGCGTCGCCGGCGTCCAGGTCCGACACCGGCGGAAAGGCCTCGCCGGCCCGCGCGGATTCCTGACACCCGCGCGGCGGTTACTCCAGCGTGCGCAGGAAGGCACGCAGCGCCGGCGCCAGGTCCGGGCGCTTGAGCGCGAAGTAGAGCGAGGCCTGGAGAAAGCCCAGCCGGTTGCCCGCGTCGTGGCGCACACCGGCCAGCTCGCAGGCATAGATGCGGCGCTTCGCCAGCAGCTCGCGCAGGCCGTCGGTGAGCTGGATTTCGCCACCCGCGCCCGCCCCGGTGCGCTCCAGCACGGCGAACAGGTCCGGGGTCAGGATGTAACGCCCCACGATGGCCAGGTCGGAGGGCGCGTCCGCCGGATCCGGCTTTTCGACCAGGCCGCGGACCTCGAACACGCCCGGCCGCAGCGGCGCGGCTTCGATGATGCCGTAGCGGTTCACGGCGTCGCGGGGAACGCGTTCGACGAGCAGCACCGGACCGTTCAGCTCGTCGAACAGCTCGACCATGCGCCGCAACGCCGGCGGATCGGCGTCGATGACGTCATCGGGCAGGAGCACCGCAAACGGCACGCCGCCGACGGCCGGAGCGCCCATCAGCACGGCGTGGCCCAGCCCCAGCGGCTGCTCCTGGCGCACCGTGGTCAGCTCCGCCAGTTCCGACACGCGCCGCACCAGCGCCAGGCTCTCCGTCTTGCCGCGCTTCTCGAGAACGGCTTCGAGCGCCGGATTCGGCCGGAAGTGCGCGGCCGTCATGTTGTTGCCCGGGCTGGTGACGAGCACGACGCGGTCGATGCCGGCGGCCGCCGCCTCCTCGACGCCGTACTGAATGATCGGCCGGTCGACGAGCGGCAGCAGCTCCTTGGGAAACGCTTTCGTTGCGGGAAGGATGCGGGTCCCGAGACCCGCGGCGGGGATGACCACCGACCGGACGCGCGCCATGCGCGGAAATGCTACCGCATGGCTGCATTAGAATGAAGCGCCCGTTTGACGGGGCTCGACACCATGCTGGACCCGACCCTGCTGCGCACCCGGCTCGACGAAGTACGCGCCGGCCTCGCCACGCGCGGCGACGGACTCGGCGGCGATCTCGACCGGCTGGTGGCGCTCGATGCGGAGCGGCGCGCCATTCTGCCGGTGCTGGAGTCGGCCCGCCATGCGCGCAAGGACGTCGGCGAACGGATCGCCCGTGCACGGCGCGGCGGCGAGCCCGTCGAAGCGCTGGTCAAGGCCGGGCAGGAGCACGCGGCGGCCATCAAGGAGCACGAGAGCCGGCTCGAGACGGTGGAAGCCGAGCGCCGGGAGTGGGCGCTCAAGCTGCCGAACCTGCCGCATGCGAGCGTGCCCGTCGGGCGTTCGGAGGCGGACAACGTGGAGGTGCGCCGGCACGGTGCGCCGCCCGAATTCGACTTCGCGCCCCGCCCGCACTGGGAGATCGGGCCGGCTCTCGGCATTCTCGACTTCGAGCGCGGCGCCAGGCTGGCGGGCGCGCGTTTTGCGGTGCTCACCGGCGCCGGCGCACGGCTCGCGCGGGCGCTCATCAACTTCATGCTCGATCTCCATACGGGCGAGCACGGCTACACCGAGGTCGAGCCGCCGTTCCTGGCGAGCACCGACGCGTTGACCGGCACCGGCAACCTGCCGAAGTTCGAGGACGACCTGTTCAAGGTGGCCGGGGAGTGGGACCTCTACCTGATCCCGACCGCGGAGGTGCCGCTCTGCAACCTGCACCGCGGTGAGATACTCGACGGGCGGGAGCTGCCGGTCTGGTACGTCGCCTACACGCCGTGCTTCCGCAGCGAGGCCGGGTCGTACGGCAAGGACGTGCGCGGCCTGATCCGGCAGCACCAGTTCGACAAGGTCGAGCTGGTGGCGTACGCGGCGCCGGACACGTCGTGGGACGTGCACGAAGCGCTCACGCGGCATGCCGAGGAGGTGCTCAAGCGCCTCGGGCTGCCGTACCGCACGATGCTGCTCTGCACCGGCGACATGGGCTTCGCGGCATCGAAGACCTACGACCTCGAGGTGTGGCTGCCCAGCTACGAGGCGTACCGGGAGATCTCCTCCTGCAGCAACACCGAGGCGTTCCAGGCGCGCCGCGCCGGAATCCGCTTCCGGCCCGACGGCCGGGGCAAGCCGGAGCACGTCCACACGCTCAACGGCTCGGGCGTGGCCGTGGGCCGGGCGCTCGTCGCGATCCTGGAGAACTACCAGCAGCGCGACGGGTCGGTCGTCATCCCCGCGGTGCTGCGGCCGTACATGCGGGGCCTGGAAGCGATCGAGCCGGCCGGCGGGTAACCTTGTGTTGCGGCACGGAGGGATGGCCGAGCGGTCGAAGGCGGCGGTCTTGAAAACCGTTAGCGGGGAAACTCGCTCCTGGGTTCGAATCCCAGTCCCTCCGCCACTACTTGCCGGCGGTCGCGACACGCGGTGACGAGCAGGAGGTTGCCCATGCGAATCTGCCGCAAGCGTCTCGGAGCCATCCGGTGCGGGCTGGCCGTCGCGCTCCTGCTGCCGGCCGCCACGGTCGCCGGGCAGAGCGACAATCCGGCGCCCGCCGCACGCACGGCCTGGAGCGATCCGGACCTGCAGGGGATCTGGAACTTCGGCACCCTGACGCCGATGGAACGCCCGGAGAGCCTGGCCGACACGGCGCGGCTGACGGAGGAAGAAGCGGCCGCCTACGAACAGCGGCACGCCGCGGCGCGGGACAGGCCCAATCCGCGCGTCGGGGAAGAGTGTCCGGAGGAGTTCTTCGGCTGCGAGAATTCGGGACTCGCGTACGAGTGGCGCATCTGGCTGGACCTCGGCACCCGGGTCGTCAGCACGCGCCGCACCTCGCTGGTCGTGGACCCTCCGGACGGGCGCATCCCCGCGCTGACGCCCGCGGGCGAGGAGCGGCGGAAAGCGGCGGGGGCGGCGTTCCTGCGCGCCGAGGGGCCGGAGGATCTCTTCCTTCACGACCGCTGCATGGTCGGCTACAACTCCGGGCCGCCGCTGACGCCGGGGCCGTCGCTGAACATCATGCAGGTGTTCCAGAGCCCGGGCTTCGTCGCGATCCGCCCGGAGATCGGCGACGCCCGGGTAATCGCCACGGACGGGCGCCCGCACCCGTCGTTCCGGCAGTGGCAGGGCCACCGGCGCGGCCGCTGGGAGGGCGAGACGCTGGTGGTGGAAACCCGCCACGCCAGGGTGTTCATGTTCGCTGCGAGCGCGACCCCGGCGCTGCGCCTCGAAGAGCGCTTTACGCGCACTGCCGCCGACGAGCTGCTCTACGAAGTGCGGGTCGACGACCCCACCACCTGGATACGCCCGTGGACGTTCGAGCTGCCGATGACGCGCGGCGCCGGGCCGCTCTACGAATACGGCTGCCACGAAGGCAACTACTCGATCACGAACATGCTCCGCGGCGCCCGGCGGACCGAGCAGCAGGCGACCCGCTGAAGGAGAAGCGCCTTGCATGGACGCGTGCGTTGTGCCAGCATGGGGTCAATGGCGCACCCATGGCGGCTGTCGTTCGGGGCCCGCGCCGGGGCCGTTGCGGCGTTGCTGGCCGTGGCCCTCGTATGCCCCCTGATGGCCGCCGGCGCGGTGCCGGCAACGCCGAGCTGTCACGGACATTCCGACGAGGACACGCACGACGAGCGCCCGGCGGCCATCGCCTGTTGCGCCGTCGTCAAGAGTGTCAAGTCGCTGCCGTCGGCGCAGCAGCCCGTTGCGCTGGCGCCTGCCGCGGTCGACGCGGCGCCGCATGCCGTCCCGCACGTCGACCGCCACCATGACCGGGTACTGCCCGGGATTCCGGCGCCGCCCCTCTTCCTGCAGCACGCCGCGCTGCTGATCTGACCGTCCCGTTCGTCCCGCTTTCCGTCCCGTCCGGCTCCAGCGATTGCCGGAGCGCATGACCGCGCGCCAACGCGTCGCGCCGTCAGTCCGACCCGCTGCAGCCGCCGGGAACGGCCAGTTCCTCGTTGTCGACGAATACGGAGACGGATCAATGAATGTTCTCGTCGCTCGTCGCTCGATTGCCGCAGCGGCCGCCGCCGGGCTCGTGGCCACGCTGGCCGCCGCGCAGACGATCGAGTCCGCGCCGCCGCCGGAGTTTCACGCCGCCGAGCCGGATCTGCGTGCCTACGTTGCCGGCGCCCTGGAGCGCAACCCGACGCTGCTGGAGTCCGAGGCGCGCTACCTGGCAGCCCGCCAGCGGGTTCCGCAAGTGACGGCGCTGCCCGACCCGGTCGTGACCTTCACGCAGGCGCTGCGCAGCGTGGAGACCCGCGTCGGCCCGCAGCTCAACGGCGTCACGCTCACCCAGGCCTTTCCCTGGTTCGGCACGCTCGACCTGCGGGGCCAGGTGGCGCTGCAACAGGCTGCCGCGCTGTCTCACCTCCACGCGGCCGGCCAGCGGGAAGTGATTGCCCGGGTCAAGGAGGCGTACTACGAGCTCGGCTACACGGACGCCGCGCTGCGCCTCGCAGGCGAAGAGCGCTCGCTGCTCGAACACTACGAAACGCTGGCGAGCGCCCGCTATGCGGCCGGTCAGGGGCTGCAACAGGCGGTGATCCGGCTGCAGGCCGAGATCGCCCGGGTCGTCAACCGGCGGCACGAGCTCGCGCAGCAGCGTGCGGTGCTCGCGGCGCGTCTCAACGCGTTGCGCGGCCTTCCGGCGGCCGATCCGCTGCCGGCCGTGGCGCCGCTGGAGCGCCCGGCCGCTGCGCTCGATCGAGACCACCTTTACCGGCTCGGCGACCAGCACCGCCAGGAGCTGCAGGCCGCGGCCGCGCTGATCCGCGGCGGTGAGCGCGCCGTCGATCTGGCGCACAAGGACGCCCGGCCCGAATTCACGGCGAGCATTGGTTTCACGAACGTCGGGCGTCAGGGCGACCTGTCCGCGCTCCACCAGCTCCTCCCCGACAACGGCAGGAACGCGCTGACGGTGTCGCTGGGCGTGTCGCTGCCGATCTGGCGCGCCAGGTATCGCGCGGGGGTGGCGCAGGCCGCCGACGAGCTGCGGGCGCAGCGCCAGCAACGGGCCGCGGCGCGCGACGCCATGGAGCTGGCCGTGCAGGACGCGGTGGTGCGGCTCGAGACGCTCGACCGGCAACTCGACCTGCTCGACACCGTGCTGATCCCGCAGACCGACGAAACCCTGCGCGCGACCGAGGCGGCCTACGAAACCGGCCAGCTCGGCGTGCTCGACCTGCTCGACGGCGAGCGGACGCTGGTCGAGATGCGCCTGCTGGGCGCGCGCTACGTCTCCGACTACCTCATCGCGCTCACGCGGCTCGAACGGGCGGTCGGCACGCGCGTGCCCACGGAGTAGGAGGGCGTCATGCAGAAGGCAGTCGCTTTCAGCGTCGTCGGTTTCGGACTCGGCCTGGCGGCCGCGGTCGTGCTGGTCGCCAATCCCGCCGGCTGGCGGTGGCCGGCAACCCTGCTCTCCGCGTTGCCCGTGGCGTCGCCGCCCGCGCCGCCGGCGACATCCGCGCCGCCCGCCCTGGAGGACGCCCGGGAGGTCCTGTACTGGCGGGCGCCGATGGACCCGACGTTCACGTCGGATCGGCCGGGCAAGTCCCCGATGGGCATGGATCTCGTCCCGGTCTATGCGGACGAGGGCGCCGTCCTGCCGCCCGGCATGGTGCGCGTGGACCCGACTTTCGTGCAGAGCGCCGGCGTGCGCAGCGAGCCCGTCTCCCGCCGCGACATCGCGCAGACCATCCGCACGGTCGGCACGCTGGCCCACAACGACCGGCAGATCGCCTGGGTGAACACGAAGTACGACGGGTGGATCGAGAACGTTGCCGTCAACTATCTCGGCGAGACGGTAGAGGAGGGGCAGGCGCTGTTCGACATCTACAGCCCGCAACTGGTCACGACCCAGATGGAGTACCTGCAGGCGGTCGACTACGCGCGGCGGCTCGACGCGTCGGAGTACCCGGAGATCGCCGAGCGGGCGCATTCGCTGGTCGGGGCGGCGCGCGCGCGGCTCGGCTACTGGGACATCACCGACGCCCAGATCGCGACGCTGGAGCGCGAGCGGACGCCGCGGCGCACGTTGTCGGTCGTGTCGCCGGTCACCGGCGTGGTCGTCGAGAAGGTGGACCAGGCGCTGGACGGCATGCACGTCACGGCGGGCACGAACCTCTACAAGATGGCGGACCTGACCACCATCTGGGCCGACGTCGAGATCTTCGAGCACCAGGTCGAGGCGATGCGCGTCGGCCAGCGGGCGCACGTCGAGCTGCCGTACCTGCCCGGACGGCCCTACATCGGCTTCGTCCGCTACCTGTATCCGCACTTCAACGAGCAGACGCGCACGATGACCGTGTCGATCGAGCTGGAGAACCCCGGCCTGACGCTGCGGGCCGGCATGTACGCCAACGTGACGTTCGACGTTCCGGTCGCGCGCGGCGTGCTCGCGGTGCCGGAAGAAGCGGTGATCCGCAGCGGCACGCGGGACGTCGTGGTGCTGGAGCGCGAAGCAGGCACGTTCCAGGTCGCCGAGGTCACGCTCGGACGCAACGGCGACGGGCTGTGGGAGGTGGTCGACGGCGTCGCGGACGGCGACACGGTGGTCGTGTCCGCGCAGTTCCTGATCGACTCCGAGAGCAACCTGACGCAGGCGATCCGAACGCTGGACGCCCCCGCGGCAGCGCCGGACGCGCACGGGCACTGAGGGCGCACCGGGAACAGACCGATGCTTTCCAAAGTGATCGAGTGGTCGATCCGCAACCGGCTGTTCGTAGCGCTGGCGGCGATCTTCATCGCGGGCGGCGGGTTGTACGCGCTGAGAACGACACCGCTGGACGCGCTGCCCGATCTGTCCGATGTCCAGGTAATCATCTTCACCGACTACCCGGGTCAGGCCCCGCAGGTCGTCGAGGACCAGGTCACCTACCCCATCACGACCCAGATGCTGGCCGTGCCCTCCGCCACCGTCGTCCGCGGCTATTCGTTCTTCGGTTTCTCGTTCGTCTACGTGATCTTCGAGGACGGCACGGACCTGTACTGGGCGCGCAGCCGCGTCCTCGAGTACCTCAACTACGTGAGCGGAAGGCTGCCGGCCGGCGTCAACCCCACGCTCGGCCCCGACGCCACCGGCGTCGGCTGGGCCTACATGTACGCGCTGCGCTCCGACCGGGCCGACCTCGCGGAGCTGCGGTCCGTCCAGGACTGGTTCCTCAAGTACGAGCTGACGGCGGTGCAGGGCGTCTCGGAGGTGGCCAGCATCGGGGGCTTCGTCAAGCAGTACCAGATCACCGTCGACCCCAACCGGCTGCGCGCCTACGACATTTCGCTGGACCGCATCCGCAGCGCCGTGCAGCGCAGCAACAACGACGTCGGCGGGCGCGTGCTGGAGCTGTCCGAGACGGAGTTCATGGTGCGCGGCGAGGGCTACATCCAGGGCCTCGACGACGTAAAGAGCGTCGCCCTCGGCGTGGACCCGTCGGGCACGCCCATCACTGTCCAGGACGTCGCGACGGTGCACTTCGGCCCGGACATCCGCCGCGGGCTGGCCGAGCTGAACGGGGAAGGGGAAGTCGTCGGCGGCGTGGTGATCGTGCGTTACGGCGCGAACGTGCACGAGGTGGTCGAACGGGTCAAGGCCCGCCTGGAGGAGCTGCGCTCGGGGTTGCCGGCCGGCGTCGAGATCATCCCCGTCTACGACCGGACGCTGCTGATCGAGCGCTCGGTCGCCACCCTGCAGCAGAAGCTGATCGAGGAGATGGCCGTCGTGGCCCTGGTCTGCGCGCTGTTCCTGCTGCACGTGCGCTCGGCGTTCGTCGCGCTGCTGACCCTGCCGCTGGCGGTGCTCATGGCCCTCGTCGTGATGTACCTGCAGGGCATCAACGCCAACATCATGTCGCTGGGCGGCATCGCGATCGCCATCGGCGCGATGGTGGACGCCGCGATCGTGATGGTGGAGAACGTCCACAGGCACCTGGAGCGCGACCGCGACCGGCTGCCCCACTGGCAGGTCATCGCGCGCGCCGCCACGGAGGTCGGCCCCACCCTGTTCCTTGCCCTGCTGGTCATCACGGTCTCCTTCGCACCGATATTCACGCTGGAGGCGCAGGAGGGCCGGCTGTTCAGACCGCTTGCGTTCACCAAGACCTATGCGATGGCGGCGGCGGCGCTGCTGTCCATCACGCTCGTGCCGGTGCTCGCCGGCTACTGGATTCGCGGCCGCGTCCGGCCCGAGCGGGCAAACCCGCTGACGCGGTTGCTGCTGGCCGTCTATCGGCCCGTGCTGCGGCGCCTGCTGGCGTGGCGCTGGCTGGTCGCCGCAGCGACGGTGGCCGCGCTGGCGGCCACCGTCGTGCCGGCCGCGCGCCTGGGATCGGAGTTCATGCCGCCGCTGTGGGAGGGCGACCTGCTCTACATGCCGACCACCCTTCCGGGCGTATCGATCGGCAAGGCGCGCGAGGTCCTGCAGCAGACCGATCGGATTCTGCGGGCGTTTCCGGAAGTAGACCAGGTGTTCGGAAAGGTCGGCCGCGCGGACACGGCCACCGACCCCGCGCCGCTGAGCATGATCGAGACGACCATCATGCTCAAGCCCGAGGACGCCTGGCGCCCGGGCATGACGCCCGAGCGGCTCACCGACGAGATGAACCGGGCGATCCGTTTCCCCGGCGTGACCAACGCCTGGACCATGCCGATCAAGACCCGCATCGACATGCTGTCCACCGGCATCAAGACCCCGGTGGGCGTCAAGCTGTCCGGTCCAGACCTGCAGGTGCTGGAGCAGCTCGGCCAGGAAGTCGAAGCGGTCCTGCGCCAGGTGCCGGGCACCCGCTCGGCCTTCTCGGAGCGCGCCATGGGGGGCAACTACCTGAACTTCGCGATCCGCCGGGACGAGATCGGCCGCTACGGACTGACGGTGGGCGACGTGCAGGACGTCATCCAGTCGGCGATCGGCGGCATGAACATCACCACCACGGTCGAAGGGCTCGAGCGCTATCCCGTCAACCTGCGCTACAGCCGGGACCTCCGCGACAATCCCGCCGAGCTGCGGGACATCCTCGTGCAGACGCCGACCCGCCAGCAGATACCGCTGGGCCTCCTGGCGGACATGTCGTTCGTCAAGGGCCCGCCGGTCATCAAGAGCGAGCAGGCGCGGCCGAACGCTTGGGTGTACGTGGACATCCAGGACGTCGACGTCGGGACCTACGTGGAGCGCGCCAGGGAGGCGGTAGCCGCCGGCGTGGACATTCCGGCCGGCTACAGCCTCGGCTGGAGCGGCCAGTACGAGTACATGGTGCGCGCGCAGGAGCGGCTGCGGGTCGTCGTGCCGCTGACGGTCCTGCTGATCGTGCTCATCGTGTACGCCAGCACGCAGTCGGCGGCCAGGACGCTGATCGTGCTCACGGCCGTGCCGCTGTCGCTGGCCGGCGCGTTCTGGCTGCTGGACGCGCTGCAGTACAACCTCAGCATCGCCGTCTGGGTGGGCATCGTCGCGCTCGGAGGCCTGAGCGCGGAGACCGGGATGGTCATGCTGCTGTACCTGGACCGCGCCTGCGACGCGGCACGCGCAGAGGGACGCCTGGGCACGCTCGCCGAGCTGCGTCAGGCCGTGTTCGACGGCGCCTCGCGGCGGGTCCGGCCGGTGGTCATGCTGAGCGCGACCACCGCGCTCGGCCTGCTCCCCATCATGTGGAGCGCCGGGACCGGCGCCGACGTGATGAAGCGGATCGCGGCGCCGATGGTGGGCGGCGTGGTGACGACCGCGCTCGTCGTGCTGCTGGTGTTCCCGGTCATCTACTGCATCTGGCGCGGCTGGGGGTTGCCGCGGCGCGCCTGACGCCGTCGGACCCGGCTCGCAGCTAGGAGTCGGCGGCCAGGGAGCGGGCGAGGTTGGCGATGAAGCCGTCGCGGTAGACGCCCTCCATGAGCTGCACGGCCGCGGCCTCCGGCACGCCTTCGAGCTCGAAATCGCAGCCCCACGTGATGATGCAGCGCTCGTCGCCGGCGGGCCGGACCGAGACGGTCGAGAGATAGCGCTTCATGTTGTCGGGCCCCTCCGTGATCGAGTAGCTGAACGTCCGCGACTGCGCGTCGTACGTTTCACAGCGCTCGACCATGGGCCCCTGCGCGGTCTCCAGCCAGCGCAGGGCGCCTTGCCCGGAACCTTCGCTGCGGGAAACCGACAGGTCGGCCGTGGCCCACGCGGACACGTCCGAAAAGTCCTCAATCAGTGACCAGACCTTCTCGGCGCTGGCCGCCAGTTCCTGCTCCACGTGTGCTGTTGCCATTGCGTTTACGCTCCTTGTCCGCCGTACGTGCGGCGGATTCTGTTGCTGAAGAGGCGCACGGTCGCGCGCCGTGACAGCAGGCGGCCGACCACCTGCCGGGACCAGCGGTTGAAGCGCCCCGGAATGACTGTCGGCCCCGACCGGAGCTCGAGCCGGTCCACGGCCTCTCGGACTACGTCCTCGGGCTCCATCGGCAAGAGTTTAGCCAGCTTGTCCGCGGGGGTCGATTTCGTGATCGTGGGCGTACGTATCGTCCCGGGGGCGACGACCATCACGTCCACGCCTCTGCGCCCGAGCTCCTCCCACAACCCTTCGCCGAGCACCGTGTCGAACGCCTTGGTCGCCGCATAGGTAGCGACCAGCGCCGAGCCGATGAAGCCGGCCAGCGACGACATGAGCACGAGCGCGCCGCGTCCCCGCCCGGCCATGCGGCGCCCGAGCACATCCGACCAGATCAGCAGGCCGCGCGCGTTCACGTCGAGGACCTTCAGCTTGTCCTCGAGGGGCACTTCCAGAAAGGGGCCGATCGGCGAGAAGCTGGCGTTGTAGACCGCAACCCCGATACCCAGCTCCGCATCCAGCGCCGCCATCCGGCTCGCCAGCTCCGGCGCGGTGAGATCCAGGACCTCCACCCGTGTGTCTACCGCGAAGTCGCTGCGAATGCCGGCGGCGACCTGCTCCAGGGCCTCCCGGTCCATGGCGACCACCACCACGTTGAGTCCGGCGCCCGCGAGTGCTCGCGCCCAGGCCTTCCCCAGGCCCTCCGAGGCCCCCGCCACCAGGGCCCAGTCGCCGTAGCGATCCTTGAGTGACATGCCGTCCTTCTACAATAGTTCCCCCACAGCCCTTGATCGTCGATCCCTGGTTCTACGTCGCCGCGTCGGTAGCCGTGCTGGTCGTCGGCCTCGCCAAGGGCGGGCTGGGCGGCGGGATCGGCGTGATTGCCGTGCCGCTGATGGCGATGGTGATCAGCCCGGTGCAGGCGGCCGCCATCCTGCTGCCGATCCTCATGGTCATGGACGCGCTGGCCATGTACGCGTACTGGCGGCTGTGGGACGCGCGCTATCTGCGCGTGCTGGTCCCGGCGGCGCTGGTCGGTACGGTGCTCGGCTTCCTGACGGCGCGTTCGATCTCGGTCGACGGACTGCGGATCCTGGTGGCGGGGGTGGCGCTGGCGTACGCCGCGGTCGACGTCCGGCGCCGCGCCCGGTCAGCCGGCCCCCCGAACCCGGCGGCCGCGGCGCTGTGGGGCGCGACGTCCGGCTTCACCAGCTTCTCGATCCACGCCGGCGGTCCGCCGCTGCAGGCGTACCTGCTGCCGCGCTGCGCCGACCGCACGACGTTCCAGGCCACCAGCATCCTGTTCTTCTTCTTCGTCAACTGGTCGAAGGTGTTCCCGTACGCCTGGCTGGGCCAGTGGAGCAGCGGCACGCTGCTGACCTCGCTGGTGCTGCTGCCGCTGGCCCCGGTGGGAGTGTGGGCGGGTCGCCGGCTGCACCTGTACGTCAGCGACGAGACGTTCTTCCGCGTCGTGCGCGCGGCGCTGCTGGTGATCGCCGTCAAGCTGATCTACGACGTGTGGATTGCGGCGTAGCGGCGAGGCCCCGGATGCCGGGCGCGCGCGGGAACAGCTATCATGCGCGCGGAGCGACGCTGACCGCATGAATCTTCTCAGGTGGGTCGCACTGCCGTGCGCGCTGGCGGCGGTCGCGGGTTGCGGTACCGAGCCGCCGCCGGAGCCGGAGACGCCGCCGGTGGCGATTGCGGCCGACGTGGTCTACCGCGGCATGCGCGTCATTCCGGGCGACGGATCGCCGCCGATCGAGGCTGCGGCGATGGCGGTCGACGGCCCGGTCATCACTGCTCTCGGTCCGCAGGAGGAGGTCGCGCCGCCGCCGGGGACGCCCGCGGTCGATCTGGCCGGCAAGACGCTGATTCCCGCGCTGATCGACCTGCACGGACACGTCGGCTTCCAGCGCGGGCTGTCGTACGAAGCGGTCAACTACACGCGCGAGAACATCGTCGACTACCTGCGGCGCTACGTCTACCACGGCGTCGGCACGGTCGTATCGCTTGGCACGGACCCGGGCGGCCTATGGCGCGAGATCCGCCACGCTCAGTTGCTGGGTGCGCTCGACGGCGCCCGGCTCCATACAGCCGGCAGCGGGCTGGCGGCGCCGAACGCCGGCCCCGGGTCGCCGGCGCCGCGGCCGTCGGCGTCCGGTGTGACGAGTGAAGATGAAGGCCGCCAGCGGGTGGCGGAGCTGGCTGACCTGGGCGTCGCGTTCGTCAAGATCTGGGTCGACGACCGCGGCGGGACGGTCGAGAAGCTGGCCCCCGACCTGTACCGGGCCATCATCGACGAGGCGCACCGCCGGGGCCTGCAGGTGGTCGCCCACGTCTACTACCACGACGACGCGGAGGACCTGGTGGCGGCGGGCGTCGACGGGTTCGCGCACCTGGTGCGCGACCGCGAGATGGACGACGCGCTCGTCGCGGCGATCGTCGCGCGGGACGTCTTCGTGATGCCCAACCTCGGTGTCTCCGAGCGACGCCGGCACGCCACGGCGCCGGCCTGGCTGCAGGACCCGCTGCTGGCGGCGACGGTCGCGCCGGCGGTGCTGGAGCGGGCGGCCGCGAGCTACGCGGGGTTCGCGGCGGACGCGCGTGCCCGCGCCGCGCAGTACGCTGCAATGGAGCGCAGCCTGCTGAAGCTGCACGCCGCGGGCGCAGCCCTGGTGCTGGGGTCGGACGCCGGCGTGCAGGACCATTTCCCCGGCTTTGCCGCGCACCGCGAGCTGGAGCTGCTCGTCGCGGCCGGGCTGTCGCCGATGGACGCGCTCGTCGCCGCCACGAGCCGCCCGGCGCTGCGGCTGCGGCAAATCGACGCGGGACGGCTGGCGCCGGGCATGCGCGCCGACTTCGTCGTGCTGGACGCCAACCCGCTCGACGACATCACCGCGACACGCCGCATCACCGGCGTCTACCTGGATGGCGCCGAGGTCGATCGCGAAGCGCTGCGCGCGGCGTGGGCCGCCGGCGACGGCTCCTGATGCGGCACAGGCGGTAGAATGGCGCGCAACGGACCCTTTGGGAGGCTATACATGGAAGAACGGCGGTTCGGCCGGCGCCTGGTGCTCGCGTCCGTGCTTGCGGCGGCCGGCGCGCTGGCAGCGTCCGGGACCGCGCTCGCGCAGCAGGAGCACGTGGGGCAGTATTCCCAGGCCGACATCAACTTCGGCATGAGCCTCTACGGCGACAACTGCGTCAGTTGCCACGGTCCCGGGGGCGACGGCGTGGACGGCGTCAACCTGCGCTCCGGACAGTTCCGCGCGGCGTCCTCCGACTATGAGCTGGAGCAGATCATCTCGAACGGCATTCCCGACACGGCCATGCTGCCCGGCAACTACAACGAGGCGGAGCTGGCCGGTCTGGTCGCCTACCTGCGCATGATGGGCAGCCTCGACGCGAGCGACGCGACGATCGGCGACGCGGCGCGCGGTGAGGCGCTCTACAACGGCAAGGGAGATTGCGCGAGCTGCCACCGCATCGGCGGCGCGGGGTCGCGCACCGGCCCCGACCTGAGCGACATCGCGAATTACCGCACCGCCGGCGCCATGTCCGGGACGCTGGTCGATCCGACGGAGGCCATGGTCCCGATCAACCGTACCGTGCGGATCGTCGCGGGCGACGGGACGCGCTACGAAGGGCGGCGGCTGAACGAGGACACCTACACCGTCCAGATCGTCGACGAGAACGAGCGGCTGGTCTCGCTGGTGAAGGCGGATCTCCGGGAGTACGAGATCCTCACCGAATCTTCCATGCCGTCGTACGCCGACACGCTTACGGAACAGGAGCGCGCCGACGTCCTGGCGTACCTGCTGACGCTGAAAGGGGTGGGCTGATGAAGCGGCTTGCGCAATGCACGTTCCTCGCCGGCCTGCTGCTGGCCTCCGCCGCGCTGGTCCAGGCGCAGGGCGGCGGCGTGACGTTCGAGCGGCTGCTCGACGCGGCGGCCGAGCCGCACAACTGGCTGACCTACTCGGGCGGCTACCACAGCAACCGCCACACGGCGCTCGACCGGATCACGCCGGACAACGTCGACGACCTGGAGGTGCGCTGGGTGTTCCAGGCGCAGTCCCTGCAGGTGTTCCAGACGACGCCCCTGGTAGTGGACGGCGTCATGTACCTCACCGAGCCGCCGAATACGGTCGTCGCGCTCGACGCCGCGCTCGGCCGCGTGTTCTGGCGCTACGAGTACACGCCCGCGCCGACGTCGCGACCCTGCTGCGGCCGGGTGAACCGGGGTCTGGCCATCCTGGGCGACACGCTCTACATGGGCACCATCGACGCGCAACTGATCGCGATCGATACCGTGAGCGGCAAGCCGATCTGGAAGACCGCCGTCGGCGATCCCGAGGATGGGCACGCGCTGACGCTCGCCCCGCTCATCGTGAAGGACAAGGTGATCGTCGGTATCGCCGGCGGGGAGTTCGGCATCCGCGGCTTCATCTCGGCCTACGACGCGGAAACCGGCGAGGAGGTCTGGAAGTTCTACACCATTCCGGGACCCGGCGAGCCGGGACACGAGACGTGGGAGAACGACGCCTGGCGCACCGGCGGCGCGCCGGCCTGGCTGACCGGCTCCTACGACGCCCAGGCGGATCTGGTCTACTGGGGCACCGGCAACCCCGGGCCCGACTGGAACCCGGCGCAGCGGCCGGGCGACAACCTGTACTCCTCTTCCGTGGTCGCGCTCGACCCGGATACCGGCGAGCTGGCCTGGCACTTCCAGTTCACGCCGAACGATCCGTACGACTACGACTCGGTGCAGGTTCCGGTGCTGGTGGACTACCCGGCGCAGGGCGGCGGCACGCTGCCGCTGATGTTCTGGGCCAACCGCAACGGCTTCTTCTACGTGCTCGACCGCACCACCGGCCGCTTCATCAACGGCCAGCCGTACGTCTTCCTGAACTGGGCCGAAGGGCTCGACGACGCCGGGCGACCCGTGATGACGCCGCAGCCGCCGGGCGCCACGACCTATCCCGGCGTCCAGGGCGGCACCAACTGGTACTCGCCGTCCTACAGCCCGTCGACGCGCCTGTTCTACCTGTCGGCCTGGGAGGCGTACGGCTCGCGCTTCATACCGCAGGAAGCGGAGTACGAGCGCGGCCGGATATTCCTCGGCGGCCTGCCGGCGCCGGACGACCCCGACAACGTGATCCCCGGGCTGCAGCGCGGGGTGATCAACAACTGGACGGAGGCCGCGGGCACCGGCGCCGTTATCGCGCTCGATCCCGCGACCGGTGAGGAGCGCTGGAAGTACGAGATGACCGACGTCACCAGCAGCGGGGTGCTCACCACGGCCACCGACGTGCTGTTCACGGGCGGCCGCGAGGGGTACTTCCACGCCCTCGACGCGCGCGAAGGCAACCTGCTCTGGAAGGCCACGCTGGGCGGCATGATCGCCAACGGCCCGATCAGCTACGCCGTGGACGGCGAGCAGTTCGTCGCCGTCGCCGCCGGCAACGGCCTGTTCGTCTTCGCGCTGCGGGAGTAGGGGAGCCGGCGTCACTCGCAGACGACGCCGTCGCCGTCCGCGTCGCGCATGTAGGGATACGCGGGGTGGCCCCGCGGCACCGGCGCGATACCGTGCCGCCGCGCCTCGGCGCAGGTGATCCGGCCGTTGCCGTTGTCGTCGTAGCGTTGCAGCGCGGCGGATCCGCCTGACCGCCTCGTGGCGGACGGTCGGCTTGCCGCGCGCCCCGACGGCGCGTCCGCGCACTTCGCGCCCCACAGACCACGCTCCCCCTGCCGGGCCTCGCGCTCGTACTGCCGGAACTCGTCGAGGTAGCGGAACGGGAACCGCGTGTAGGCGTGGCCGTATCCCTGCCGGACGATCTCCGCATTGGCGAACGTGCCGTTCGGCAGGTAGACGTAGGCCAGCGTGCGCCCGTAGCGGTCGGTCCGGTCCCGGTCGTACTCCAGCCGCGCGCGCTGTCCCTCGAGCAGCCGCTTCGTGAAGGCGCTCGCCTCCTTGCCGAAGCACTCCACCGGCCGGCGGGGATCGACCGTCTCCGGCGTATCGACGCCGATCAGGCGTACGCGGCCGACACCCTGGACGATGATCGTGTCGCCGTCGACGACCCGCTCGACGAGCTGGGCGGCGCCTGGCGCCGGCCCCAGCGTCAGGGCGGCAGCGGCAAGCAGCGGGACGGCACGGACGGCCGCGAAACGACTGGTCACTGGTCACCATCGGGCTCGCATGGCCTGCTTGGCAGAACTTGCCAACGGGCGGCGAGTCGATGGTGGCAATTATTGCGTACCAACCGGAGGCCGCGGCCTGTCACATGCCTGCGGCGACGCCGCCAAAGGCGCCGGCGCCATCGTCTAACGCTAGTGATTCAAGTTGTTTCCAACCACGGCGGCCGGCGGCGGCGGAGGGTCGGGCGGTTGCGGAGTGAGGTTGGCCCGGATCGTGCGTCTCAAGATGGGGATGTACCGTGACGTTGTCGCACCGCGCGGAGGCGGTTGCCCGGCGGATCCCGGCGCCGTGCGCAACATTCGCGCGGTTCGTGTGTTTCAGAGACGAAGGCGCGCCGCCCGTGCAGCGGCTCGCGCGCGGGACCAGTCCACTCTACGCCTATCCGTCGCATGCCAAAGCGCGCTGTCTCGGTGACGCTCGACGTCGACAACCTGATCTGGCTGCGTGCGCAGGCCGGAGCCGGCCGCAACGTCAGCCGTATCGTCAACGAGCTGGTGAGCGAGGCGCGCGCCGTGGGCCGGCGTTTCGGGGCCGCCACGCGCTCGGTCGCCGGCACGATCGACCTGCGCAACTACGATCCTGCCGCCGCGGATCGGGAGATCCGCGCGCTGTTGAACGGCGTGCGCCGCGGCAAGTCGGCTGCGCCCGGCAGGCCGGGGCCGGCGGAGTCCCGGTAGCCGTCGTGCCCCGGATCGCGGCTGCCGTGTGCGACACGCAGGCCCTCTTGTACCATGCCGCCCGCGACAGGCGCCTGGGCCGGCGGGCGGCGGCGTTCTTCACGGCCTGCGAGGCGCGGAACGCAATCGTCTACGTTCCGGTCACGGTGCTGTGGGAGATCGGTCTCCTGGCGCGGCGGGGCCATATCGATCTCGGGCGCCCGCTGGCCGGCTTCGCCGAGGACCTGTTCAGCAATCCGGCATACCACCCGCTGGAGCTCAGCGTCGAGCAGGTGCTCCTGGCCGCCGAGCAGGGGCCGCACGGCGACCCGTTCGACCCCCTGATAGTTGCCGCCGCCCGCCTGCTCGACCTCCCGCTCGTCACCGGCGACCGCAAGATCGCCGAGTCGTCGTCGGTCCGCACCGTCTGGTAGCCGTCATGCCCCGGTCAGTTGAAGACGCGACTACCTTGCCAGCACATCGCGTGATTGGAGCGGCGTGATGCGCGCCAGCATGTCGAAGTCGCGGTCGTGGTGCAGCAGCGTCAGGTCGTTGCGGATGGCGCAGACCGCGATCAGGCAGTCAACGCTCGATCGAATCGTCACGCCGGTTCGGCGCGCGAGTCTGTACAGATCGACTGCCTGTTCATACACCGCTGTTTCGAGCGGCGCTTCGACTATCGGCAACGCCAGCAACGCCCGCTGCGCAATCCGGAAAGCTCGCTCGTCGCGAAAGCCCTGCAGCACCTCCTGCAGGATGGGCAGGCAAAGCACTATCTCATCGAGATCAGCCAACTCCCGAAACCGGATGCGCGGCGTGCGCCGGAACGTCTCGATCCAGACCGAGGTGTCAACCAGATACACCGTCGGCCCCGGAACGATCCGCACCCGGCCCCCGGCGCGGCTCGTCGTTACGCATCGCGGCCAGATCGCCTTCCCAGAGACCGGATCCGGCCAACTCAAGGATGCGTCCGGCGCGCGCCCGTCGCACGAAGTCGGCCAGCGCCCGGTCTACGGTCTTCGAGTATGTGCGCTCTCCGCTGAGCCGCTGGGCTTCCTCCAGGAGGTCGCCATCAAGCACAAGATTTGTGCGTTTCATGTGTTTAATATACCAGCAGCGGGTGAGAAGTTGAAGCGGGTTCCGCTGCTCAGGCTCCGGCCAGGTGCGCCATGGCGGCCTGCACGCCGCCGCTCTTGTGCGGGACGTTGGCGAGTTCAAGCCCCATCTCAACGCCGCCGAGCGTGCCGACCAGGCTGAGGTCGTTGAAGTGTCCCAGGTGGCCGATGCGGAACGCCTTGCCGGCCAAGCGCCCCAGTCCGATGCCGAGCGCCATGTCGAAACGGTCGAGCACGAGGTCGAGCAGGTGGCCGGCGTCGTGGCCGTCCGGCATCAGCACCGCGGTAACGGAAGCGCTGTACTCGGCGGGGTTGGCGCACAGCAGCTCCAGGCCCCACGCGCGCACGGCGGCGCGCGTGGCCTCCGCGTGGCGGGCGTGCCGGCTGATGACCTGTGGCAGCCCTTCCGCGGCCACCATCCGCAGCGCCTCGCGGAGCCCGAACAGCAGGTTGGTGGGCGGGGTGTACGGAAACACGCCGCTGCGGTTGGCGGCGATGATCGGGGTCCAGCTCCAGTAGTTGCGCGGCAGCCGGGCCGCCTCGTGCGCGGCCAGCGCCTTCGCGCTCACGGCGTTGAGGCTGAGGCCGGGCGGCAGCATCAATCCCTTCTGCGACGCGCCGATGGTTACGTCGACCCCCCACTCGTCATGCCGGTAGTCGATGGAGGCGAGCGACGAGATGGTGTCGACCAGCAACAGCGCGGGGTGGCCCGCGGCGTCCATGGCGCTGCGGACGGCCGGGACGTCGCTGGTGACGCCGGTCGACGTCTCGTTGTGGACGATGCACACCGCCTTGATGGTTCCCGCGCCGTCCTCCGCGAGCCGTGTCTCCACCGCCGCCGCGTCGACGCCGCGCCGCCAGTCGCCGGGCAGGAAGATCGGCTCCAGGCCGAGCTGCAGCGCCACCTGCTTCCAGACCGTCGCGAAATGGCCGGTCTCCGCCATCAGCACGCGGTCGCCCGGTGACAGCGTGTTCGCCAGCGCGGCTTCCCAGGCGCCGGTGCCGGACGCCGGGTAGACGACCACCGGCTGCGTGGTCCCGACGACGCCGGCCAGCCCGTCGAGCACCTCGCGCGCCAGCTCCCGGAACTCCGGCCCGCGGTGGTCGATGGTGGGCGCCGCCATCGCGCGCAACACGCGGTCCGGCACGTTGGACGGGCCCGGCACCTGCAGGAAGTGCCGGCCGCTGCGAAAGGTCATCGGGCGTAATGTAATGTTAGTGGGATATCACGGGCGCGCGGATTGAAGAGAGGAAGGAGATGGCGCAGTGAGAGCAGTGCGTTGTGTCGACGGGCGCGCGAAGGTCGTGGATCTGGCGGCCCCCGCGGGGGAGGGAGTGCGGATCAAGACGGCCTCGGCGGGCGTGTGCGGCTCCGACCTGCACATGCTGGACCTGGGCATGCTCGGCCCCTACACGATCGGGCACGAGTTCGCCGGCTGGCTGGAGGACGGCCGCCCGGTGGCCGTGGAGCCCCTCCACGGCTGCGGCGACTGCGACCTGTGCCGGACCGGAGACTACAACCGCTGCCCGGCCAACCTGGCCGACATCGCCGGCATCTCGCGCGACGGCGGCATGGCCGACGAGGTGCTCATGTGGCCGGAGGCCGTGGTGCCGCTGCCTACGGGCGTCGACGTCCGGGACGCCTGCCTGGTGGAGCCGATAGCCATTGCCGTGCACGGGTTCCGCATGATCGGCCTGCGCGGCGGCATGCGGGTCGCGGTCATCGGCGGCGGCACCATCGGGCAGACGGCCCTCGCCGTGGCCCGCCTGACCGGCTGCGAGACGGCCGTGTCCGCGCGCCACGACGCGCAGAAGGAAGCCGCGGCCCGCCTGGGCGCGGCGCCCCTGACCGACGAGCCGTACGACGTGGTGGTGGACGCCGCGGGCACGTCGTCGGCGCTGGCCGACGCGGCGGCCCGCTGCCGGCCCGGCGGCACCATGCTGCTGCTCGGCACCTATTGGGCCGGAATGGAGCTCCCGGCCATGGACGTCTGCGTGAAGGAGATACGGATTGTGCCGTCCATGACGTACGGACGCTCCGGCCCCGGCCGCGACGTGGATACCGCGGCGGGCGTGCTCGCGCAGCTCCCGGAGCTGCCCGCCGCCATCATCACCCACCGCTTCCCGCTGGACGCCGCGCCCGAAGCGTTCGCCACCGCCGCGGACCGCGCCGCGGGCGCCATCAAGGTCGTCCTGGAGCCCTAGCAGCCCGTTGGGTCCTGCGCGCCGGCGGGTGATGTGCGTCGTGCTGCTGGCGCTGCTCGCCGGCGGCTGCGGGGAGGGCGGCCAGGGGTTCCTGGCCGGACCATCCGGTGTTTCGCTGGCGGGGACGTGGAGCGGTTGGTTCAGCAGCGTTACGACGGGGACCCGGACAACGAGGGCGACGCTCTTCCAGGTCGGATCCGTGATCACCGGGTTCTGGACGTTCTTCTACGGGAACGGAACGCTCTCCGGCGACGTCAATGGGAGTATCGTGGGATCCACCGCCTTGCTGACCCTGCGCCCGACGTCCGCGTCCGAGTGCTCCCTGTCGGTCGTCGCGATCATCGGGAACGACAGGCTGGAAGGCTCCTGGTCGACCACCGACTGCAGCACGCACGACGTCGGCACATTCAGCCTCACCCGCCAGTGACCGCCGTATACTGCGGCGGATGGCAGGCCTGCGCTCGGACCTCGAGGCGCGTCTCTCCGGCGAGGTGCGCTTCGACGTGGTCTCGCGGGCGCTGTACTCGACCGACGCGAGCGTCTACCGCATCGAGCCGCTCGGCGTCGCCGTAGTGCGCTCGCGCGACGACGTCCTCGCCGCCATCGATTGCGCCCGGACCCACGGCTGCTCCATCACGGCGCGCGGCGGCGGCACGTCGCAGGCCGGACAGGCGATAGGGCCGGGGCTGCAGCTCGACACGTCGAAGTACTTCAACCGCCTGCTCGAGGTGAACGTCCGGGAACGCTGGGCGCGGGTCGAGCCCGGCATCGTGCTCGACGAGCTGAACGCGCAGCTCGCCCCGCACGGGCTGCGGTTCGCTCCCGATATCTCCACCGCCAGCCGCGCCACCATCGGCGGGATGATCTCGAACAACTCCAGCGGTGCGCGGTCGGTGCTGTACGGCAAGACGATCGACCACGTCCACGACCTGCACGTGGCGCTCGCCGACGGCTCGGTGGCGCATTGCCGGCCGCTCGACGCCGGCGAGCTGGACGCCGCCTGCACGCTGGAAACCCTGGAGGGCGCGTGCTACCGGACGGTGCGCGAGCTGGCGGCACGCCACGCGGAGGAGATCGATCGGCGCTATCCGAAGATCCTGCGGCGCGTCGGCGGCTACAACCTCGACGCATTCGTCCCGCAGCCCGCCGGCGCGCACGCGCCGTTCAACCTCGCGAAGCTGATCGTCGGCGCGGAGGGGACGCTGGGTCTGATTGTCGAGGCGCGCCTCGACCTGGTGCCGCTGCCCGCGGCAAAGGCGGTGCTGACGATCGAATACGACGACCTCCTCGACGCCCTCGGCGACACCCCGGCCATCCTGCCCTTCGCCCCCTCGGCCGTCGAGGTAATGGACCGCTCGATTCTCGATCACGCGCGCGAGAATCCGGCTCTGGACGCCATGCGGCGCGCGGTGCTCCAGACGGACTGCGCCGCGCTGCTGTGCGTGGAGATGTACGGCGAATCGCAGGACGAGCTCGAGCTGCGCCTCGACCTCGTGGAAGCCGAGGTCCGCGGCCGCGGTGCAGTCAGACGCACCGGCCGGGCCAAGGCGGCGGCCGACCAGGCCCGCATCTGGAAGCTGCGCGAGTCGGCGCTCGGCCTGTCGATGGCGATGAAGGGGGACGCCAAGAGCATCTCGTTCGTCGAGGACACCGCCGTGGCGCCGGACAAGCTGCGCGAGTTCATCGCGCGTTTCCTCGACGTGGTGCGGGGCCACGGAACGACCGCCGGGGTCTACGCGCACGCCTCGGTCGGCTGCCTGCACGTGCGTCCGGTCGTCAACCTGAAGACCGCGGCCGGCGTACGGCAGTTCGAGTCGATTGCCAGCGACATCGCGGACCTCGTCCTGGAGTTCGGGGGCGCCCTGTCGGGAGAGCACGGCGACGGCCTGGTGCGGGGGCCGTTCATGGAGCGCATGTTCGGGTCCGAGCTGTACGGCGCTTTCCGGACCATCAAGCAGACGTTCGACCCGGAAGGACTGTTCAATCCGGGCAAGATAGTCGATTCCCCGCCGCTGACCGCCAACCTCCGCTTCGGCACGGACTACCGGACTCCCCATCCGCCGGCGGCATTCGACTACTCCGAGTACGGGGGGCTCGGGCGCGCGGTGGAGATGTGCAGCGGCGTCGGCGCCTGCCGCAAGACGCTGACCGGCACGATGTGCCCGTCGTACATGGCGACGCGCGACGAGGCGCACTCGACGCGCGGCCGCGCCAACGCCCTGCGCCTGGCGATGGCGGGCGAGCTCGAGCACGGCGACCCGCGCGAGGGGGGCTTGGGAGACCGCGGCGTCTTCGACGTGCTCGACCTGTGCCTGGAGTGCCGCGCCTGCAAGACGGAATGTCCGGTCGGCGTCGACATGGCGCGCTTCAAGAGCGAGTTCCTCGCCGACTACTGGGAGCGGCACGGCGTGCCGCTGCGGGCGCGCGTGCTCGGGCACGTTCGCGACCTGTCGAAGTGGGCCGGCCGGGCGGCGCCGCTGCTCAATCCCCTGCTGGCCAGCGCGCCGGGTCGGGCGCTCAACGAGTTGCTGCTCGGGATCGACCGCCGGAGGACCATGCCGCCCTGGGCGCGGCGCACGCTGGCGACCGCATGGCGCCGCCGGCGCCGCCGCGCGGCGCCGGACGCCGCGCAACCCGACGCCGTGCTGTTCGGCGACACCTTCACCAACTACTTCGACCCGGAGATCGGTCTGGCGGCGGCCGACGTCCTGGGCGCGGCTGGCATTGCCGTCGATCTGGCGCCGGACGCCTGTTGCGGGCGCCCGCTCATTTCGCAGGGTCTGCTGGACGAGGCCCGCGACCGCGCGGCGGACGCCGTGCGCCGGCTGCACCCGCTCGCCGCGGCGGGGACGCCGATCGTGCTGCTGGAGCCGAGCTGCATGTCGGCCCTGGTCGACGACGTGCCGGCGCTGCTGCGGGATGCGGCGCAGCAGCGCGCGCGCGAGGTGGCGGCAGCGTGCATCCTGTTCGAGGACTACCTGGAGCGGAGTCTGAGCGAAGGGGGCGCGGCGCTGGCGCTGCGCGACGGTCCGGGCCGCATACTGCTCCATGGACACTGCCATCAGAAGTCGCTGGGGCTCGTCGCGCCCGCCAGGGCGCTGCTCGAAAGGATCCCCGAAGCGCGGGTCATGGAGCTCGACTCGGGCTGCTGTGGCATGGCGGGCTCGTTCGGCTACGCGCGGGAGCACTTCGAGTTGTCACGGAAGATCGGGGAGCGCCGGCTGCTGCCCGCCGCCCGTTCGCTCGAGGCCGGCGACGTGCTCGTAGCCGGCGGCACGTCGTGCCGCCATCAGGTGCACGACCTGGCGGGCGTCGGCGCGCTCCATCCCGCGGTGCTGCTGCGGACGCTGTTGGCCCCGCGCTGACAACCGCCCCACTTGACCCCTGCCGCCCGGGCGATCAAGACTGCCGGTGGATAGCGCCGATGCCGATCTACGAGTACAGTTGCCGCGCCTGCCACAACGAGTTCGAGGCGGTCGTGCTGCCCACCGGCAGTTCTCCCGTGTGCCCCGCGTGCGGCGGCGCCGACCTCGAGCGGATGGTCTCGGCCTTCAGCGTCAGCTCCGAGGGCACGCGCCAGATGAACCTGAACCAGGCCCGGAAGCAGGCAAAGAAGATCCAGCGCGACAAGGCGGTCGCCGAGCACGAGGCGATCCACCACCACCACCACTAGCCCGCCGCGGGAATCTGCTAGTCGAGCACGTCGAACAGGTAGCTGTACTTCAGGATCAGGCTGCGGCCGGCGCCGGCCGGTACGTAGTCGAGGATGCCTTCCGTCTCGTTGTAGACCAGGAACAGGCCGGTGTTGGCGTCCTGCAGCCAGCCGAAACGGAAGTTCAGCGACCAGAGCCGCGCGCTGTCGTTGTGCTGCAGCAGCGTCTGGACGAACACCCGCGGCGAGAAGTTGTACCCCGCCCGCAGGCTCGTCAGGTTGGTGACGGTGCTGCCGAGCGGCAGCTCGATGTCGTTCCGGCTGTAGCTCAGCGACAGGTTCAGCGTCTCGCCGTAGCGGGCGCGGATCGAGGGCCGGATCGTCACGATGTTGCCGCCGAAGAACCCGCCGAAGGTCGCGCGGATGCCCGCGCTCACCGGCGCCGACCGGTCGTAGTCGAAGTTGTACGCGATCTGGCCCCAGTCGTAGCGGCCGGGCTCCACGGGGATGCCCGAGATGTCGAACGTCTCGAACACCCGCTCGCTGCGGGCGTCGTACGCGATGCCGGCCGACGAGCTGTTCTCGAACTCGCCGTCGTAGTGCAGGTGGATGTAGGTGGTCTCCATCACCCCGTCGAAGTTCCAGAAGCGGGTGAAGCTGCCGTGCGGCGAGATCTCCTGGAGCTTGAGCACGCCCTCCGGCCGCGCGCGGTAGTTGAGTCCGACGTCGTACTTGCGAAATCCGCCGGTGCGGCGCAGGAAACCGACCTCCGGGTTGAAGTCCTCGCCGTTCTCCTGGTAGCCGCTGATGATGCGCCAGTTCTCGGAATCGTAGGTTGTCGACAGGCTCAAGGCATGGTCGCGGCCGGTGTAGCCCGGCGTCTGAGTCCGCCCGAAGAAACCTTGCACCATGGTGCTCTGGCCGATGCCCCAGCGGCCGTCCGCCGCATAGGTGCGGTTGTAGTCGCCGGGGCTCGCGCGGTTGCCGGTCGCCTGCCGGTTGACGAAGAGGCCGCCGACGCTCGACCGGTTGGGCAGGTCCTGCCGCAGGCGGGCGACGGTGAAATTGTTGGCCGGGGCGACGCCGGCCACGTCCTCCGTCTGCATGTTGAGGAAGCCGACCGTCAGGCTGTCGGAGACCTTGCCCGACAGCCTTGCGCCCGCCATGATCGGGATCTGCTCCCCACCTGCGCCGATCCCGATGCGGCGGCTGAAGAAGAGCTCCGTCTGCCCCATGTTCCGCCCGCTGGCCGGGCCCGTGTTGCGCACGCTGAAGGCCCCGGCGTTCTCCAGGAAGAACGGCCGCTTCTCCGGAAAGAAGAGGTTGAAGCGGTCGAGGTTGATCTGCTGGTCGTCCACCTCGACCTGGGCGAAGTCGGTGTTGTAGGTGGCGTCCAGCGTCAGGCCGGACGTCACGCTGTACTTGAGATCGCCGCCGGCCGCGCCGACCGCCGTCGCCCGCCGGCCGGATGCGCCGCTGCGCGAGCCCAGCTCGCCCACGACGTAGGGCGTGAACTGCAGGTTGCTGGTGTTGCCGACGGGCGCCCGCAGACCGGCGATCTGACCCGCCAGCGACAGCCGGTACAGGTTGTACTGACGCGGGAGCGGCGCCCAGTAGGCCGTTTCGTTCCGGCGGCGGATGTTGCGCTGGAAGTTCACGCCCCACGACTGCGCCTCGCGGGCCGGATAGCGGATGGTCCGGAACGGTATGGCGAACTCGGCGCTCCAGCCGATGTCGGAGATCGCCGTCCGCACCTGCCAGGCGCCGTCCCAGTTGAGGTTGAAGCCGCCCCCGCTCCCGCGGGAGAAGCCGCCGTCGCCCGCCTGTCCGAAGCCGCCGCGGTCGCCGCCCTCGTTGATGACCTGACCGTCGTACTCCTGTCCGGCCGGGGTAGTGCCGAAGACGAAACCGTTCTGTCGATCCAGGAACGTATCGAGCACCATCATGAAGCTGTCGGCGTCGTCCATCGACGAGTCGCGGCGGCTGTCGTTCAAGATGATGGCCGACGGCTCGCGGTCGTAGCAGACGACCCCGACGTACAGTGTCCCGTCCCCGAAGATGATGCGCACCTCGGTGCGCTCGGTGGCCGGCTGGCCCTCGTCCGGGGCGTTCTGCCGGAACCCGGTGGCCGCCGCCGCGGCCGCCCAGGCCGGGTCGCCGAGCACGTCGCCGTCGAGCACCGGCGGCTGCTCCACCGGAGCCGCGTCCACCACCTTCGGCGATCCCTGCCCGGACAGCTCGAACCCGGCGACCACGCGGTCCTGCTGGGCGGCGGCCGGCGTTGCGGCCGTTGCCCACGCCGCCGCCGCCAGCACCATGAGGCCGCGGCGTGGACAGCGGCCGGGAGGGGGTGTTGGCTGGGCGGCGCTGGTCATGAAGTGAGGCGGATCGCGCAGCACCCATCGTATCAAGTCCGACGCGGCGCCCACCGTCCTTGTACACTTGCCGGCACCCTGTGACCGACACGTCGGCAACCCGCGTTGCGGACATCGACTGGTCCACGTGGACCGCCGTCGATCCGGCGACGCTCATCTTCGTCATCCGCGAGGGCCGGATCCTGCTCATCCACAAGAAGCGGGGGCTGGGCAAGGGCAAGATCAACGGCCCCGGAGGGCGGCTCGAGCCGGGCGAGGCGCCCGAGGCGGCCGCGCTGCGGGAGCTGCGCGAGGAGCTCGGGGTCACGGCCGTGGACCCGGTATTCATGGGCGAGCATCGTTTCCAGTTCGTGGACGGCTATTCCACCTACGTCCACGTCTTCCGCGCCCCGGATCTCCGCGGCACGCCGGTCGAGACCGACGAGGCGGTGCCGCTGTGGGTAGACCTGGACGCGATCCCGTACGACCGGATGTGGGAGGACGACAAGCTGTGGCTGCCGCTCCTGGTGGAGGGGCGCCGGTTCTCCGGCTACTGGATCTTCGACGGCGACCGCATGCTGGACTACCGGCTCGACGTGCTCTAGCGCGCATTTTTCACCAGCGTTCGTCGCGAGGGTGTGGCGGACTGGCGCGCATTCGCTGCGAAAACCGGGCCGGCCGGGCGCACGTCTTGCCGCTTGCGGCAGCAACCAGATCCGGACCTTTTCCCGCATTTTCTGCCAGGCTTTGTCGCGAGGGGGTCGCCGGCATGCCCGCATTCGCTGCGAAAACCGGACCGGCCGGTCGCACGCCTTGCCGCTTGCAATAGCAACCAGCTCCGGACCTTTACGGTTTTCTCCGCGAATGCGGGCATGCCGGCTTGCGGAACGAGCTTGGCGTTCGGTGCGATGACGCGGCGGGGCGGGCCAGCCGGTGGGTTGGTGGCGGCGGGGCGAGAGGCGGGGCCGCCGGCAGCCGGGCCGGTGCGGGGGAGCAGGGGGTGTACTACTTCTTCCGTTGTCGCTCGCGCACCTTCCCCCCGAAAACAAAGGACCAATCGCAAGCCGGAAAACCCTGTCCCCCCATTCGTGCCGGCAAACTGGCAAGGACCTTCCGTCCGTTCCCACGCCGCTCCACTTGCGGACCTGCGCGCATGCGCGCAGGTCCGAGCCGCCCAGACCCGCCCCGTCACAGCGGCAGCTCCTGCACCACCCGCCCCGCCTCCAGGTAACCGGCCCACTCGTTCATCAGCCGCCGCCGCCGCTCGAAAAGGTCCGAGCGCGCATACGCCGCCTCCGTCTGGTTCGTCACCACGTGCGCCAGAGCCGCCTCGATGACCTCCCGCGGATGCGTCGTCTCCTCGGCCGCCCAGTCCCGGAAGCTCGAGCGGAAGCCGTGCGGCACGGCGGCTATCTTGTGCACCTTGAGCAGCCGCGAGAGCCGCGTCTCGCCGATCCGCCCGCCGTGCGCGCTCGGGAAGACCAGCGCGCTCGTCCCGCCCCGCAGCGCCCGCGCCGCCGAGAGGATCTCCATCGCTCGCCGGCTCAGCGGCACCCGGTGCTCGCGCTTCGACTTCGTCCGCGTGGCCGGGATCGTCCACACCCCGGCCGCCAGGTCGACCTCCTCCCACAGCGCGCCGCGCACCTCGCCGGACCTCGTGGCCGTCAGCACCAGAAATTCGAAAGCCAGCTTCACGGCCGCCGTGGCGCCGGTTGCCTGCACGGTCCGGATCGCCGCGGCCACCTCCCGGTGGTCCAGGGCCTGCATGTGCTTGACCAGGTCCTGCTGCGGCCCGAGCACCGGCGCGATGCGGTCGCACGGGTTGTCGGCCCGGTAGCCCATCGCCACGGCCCACTCCATCACGGCGCTGATGCGCTGGCGCAGCCGCCGCGCCGTCTCGGGCCGGATGTGCCACACGCGGCGCAGCGTATCGAGCACGTCCGCGCTCGTCACCTCCCGCACGGCGATGCGGCC
>JAJEEU010000015.1 GCA_022820825.1 Vicinamibacteria bacterium | reverse complement strand
ATCGAGCAGCGCAACGTACTCCGGGTCGTCAGCGGAGGTCCAGTAGGTCCCCCCAGTGTGAGTCAGTCCGCCCGCATCGGGTGACAGGGGCTTCAAAAGCAGCCGGCTGCTCTCGGGGTCGGCCGTGTTGATGAGCTGGCTTACCACCTCGAAGTTTTGCATCGACTGCTCGCTGCTCCAGCCGGCATTGGAGTTCGGGGTCTCCAGACTGAAGCGCACGCTCGTCTGCCACGTGTGACACATCACGCACGACGCGTAGCCTCGAGTCGTGCCCCCGCGGTCTTCCATGAAGACGCTCTCGACGGTGCCGCGATACGTCTCCAACTCGCCAGCGCTCAGGGTCTGGGCGGCGACCGGCGCGACAATGCCTGGCGGTAGCGCCACGGCCGCCACCGCGGCCAGACAGCAGATCAGCCCCGGGCCGACTCTCGTCATCATGACGCCTACTCCTCCGACGACCGCATGTTCGTGCCCTTGGGATTCACGCGGTCGGGGGGCAGGATGACGGTGCTGATGCGGGCCGGCCGCGAGCCGGTCGTGATGCTGGCGACCACCTCGAGCTTCTCCAGATCGACCGCCAGCGTCTGGTCGGTCCCGGACACCGCGACATACATGTACTTGCTGTCGGGTGTCGACGTCATCCAGTTGGCGCTCGGGCCCACCTCGACGCCGCCGATGAACTCGAGGTCGGGCAAACTCCAGCCGTAGATGCGGCTGTCGAGCCGGCTCGAGGCCCACACGGCGGAACGATCCGCCAGCACCTCGAGACCGTGCATATCGCCGGTCTGTATCCCGTCGGCGTTCTTTTCCCACAGGGGCAGCTCGGGCGGCCACAGCATGTCGACGACCTCACGGCTCTCCCAGTCGATGACCCACACGGCGTTGATCCCGGTCGCCTGCGCGAAGATCCGCTTGGTCGACCCGTCATCGTTTGCCTCGAAGGCCATCGGTCGCACCGTGTGGTGCGTCCGGCCGTATTGCTCGTATCCACTCAGCCCGAGCGACCAGGCCACCGTGTCGGTCTCGGGGTCAATCACCTGGATCGTCGGATCATCCGGCCCGGCCTCGCCCCTGAGACCGAGCACGACCCACCGTTCGTCAGGGGTCACGAAGACGTTGTGCACCGGATAGTGCACCTCGATACTCTTGACGGTCTCGTGCGTATCGATGTCGATGACATCGACGAGCGCTGGCGCCGCCCGGTTCGGATCGACCTCGACCCCGGGGCCGAGTGGATTCGTCGACCGCCGCGCGATCCCCGCATAGACCTTCCGGTACTTCTTGTTGACCGCGACCTTGTTCGGTCGCTGCGACAGCTTGATCTGCTCGACCAGCTCGAGCGTCTTCGTGTCGAACACGTCAACCGTATGGTCCTGCTCATTCGAGCAGTAGTAGTAGAGCGCGTCGGGATGCATCGTCAGGTTGTGCGGATTCGGACAACCTCTGATCAGCCCTACGACCTCGTTCAGCTCGGGGTCGATGACGTGCTGGATGGTGCCCGCGTTGTTGCTCTGCAGGAGCCGCACGGCCACCCCGTCGTAGGAATCGAGCTGGGGCACCGCCTGTGCCGCCGCGGACGAGGCGAGAAGCAGACTGGCGACGACGACCCAGAGTGCGCGGCCGAAGAGTGAACCTGTCATCTGAACCTCCGTGTCATGGCCCATGGCGCACCGGACCGCTGCGCCGCACGACCGACCCGGTCCCGTCCGGACAGCCCATGATAGCGGAGACGGACGTCCGGCGTGCCTCGCGGATCCACCGCCCTCGTTCTTGACACAGGAAGTAGATTTCACTCAGCGGGTCGGGAACGAGTCGTTGAGACAGGGGGTCCGGGATGAGACGGCTGTGCATGGCGTTGGTCGTTGCCTCGATCGCGACGTCGGTGGTTGGAGCTCAGGCGCAGGATGAGCGCGCGCGCGGACGAGACGGTATCGGGTGGCGTTTGCCACCGGGGTACATCCCGGGGGGCGACTGGAACGTCCGGATTCCGTTCCAGGTCTTCGACAATGTCTACTATGTCGGGAACGAGGCCGTCAGTTGCTACCTGGTCACGACGTCCGACGGGCTCGTACTGATCGATGCGACGAATGCCATCATGGTCAACCGTACGATCGAGAACATCCGCCAGCTCGGGTTCGACCCGATGGACATCAAGTACGTGTTCGTCACGGAAGCGCACGAAATCCACTACGGCGGGGCGGCCCAGATAAAGGCCATGACGGGCGCGACGATCGCCCTGTCGCCGGCGGACTGGGATTTTCTCGAGCTGGCGGTGGAGCGCGCCGACTGGGTCGAGTACGACTGGACGACGCAGGTGGCGCCGCCCCGGGACCACGAGATCCAGCACGGTGAGGTCATCACCGTGGGCGACGCGGAGTTCACCTTGTACACCACGCCGGGCCATACGCCGGGTACGAGCTCATTCGCATACGTCGGCCACGACGGCGACCGGCGCTATCGCGTGTTGACGCCCGGCGGAACCGGTCTCAGCATGGGTTCGGACTGGACCGACGAGTGGATCGAAGGCCGCGAGGGCCTCAAGGCGGAGGGGCCCTGGGACGTCATCCTCGGCAACCACCCGAACAACACGCCCGGCAACCTGTTCAAGCTCATCTACGAGGGGGCTGATCGGGCTCCGGGGGATCCGCATCCCGTCGTGCAGGGTCGGGCCGCGATCGACGACTGGTTCGACACGCTCCTGGGGCTCGCGTGGCAGAAGGCCGAAGCCCCTCCGCACGGGCATCTGCGCCGGCCGGGCGTCATCACGAACCAGGTTCTGCCGCACCTGCTTTCACCGCGCTGACCGTCCTCGCCACTCCGCTATGGACCGGACGGCAGCCCCGGGCTCGCTGCGAAAACCGGGCCGGCCGGGCGATCGTCTTGCTGCTGATCGTAACAACCAGATCCGGACCTCTACGGTTTTCTCCGCGAGCCCGGGGCTGCCGTCCGCGATCCCGCGCCCACGGCTATTCGGGGTAGCTCAGCTCAGCTTGCAGGCCAGCCGCTAGCCGGATCTGGAAGACCGGGTACACTTCACGTTGAGACAGGGGGTCCGGGATGAGACGGCTGTGCATGACGTTTGTCGTTGCCTTGTTCGGGATGTCGATGGTTGGAGTCCAGGCGCAGGATGAACGCGCACGAGGGCGGGACGATGTCCGGTGGGGGCTGCCCAGGGGATACATCCCGGGGGGCGACTGGAACGTCGAGATTCCGTTCCAGATTTTCGACAACGTCTACTTTGTCGGGAACGAGGCCGTCAGCTCCTATCTGATCACGACGTCCGACGGGCTCGTGCTCATCGATGCGACGAACGGCATCATGGTCAATCGCACGCTCGAGAATATCCGGCAGCTCGGGTTCGACCCGATGGACATCAAGTACGTTTTAGTCACGGAGGCGCACGAGATTCACTACGGCGGGGCGGCCCAGATCAAGGCCATGACGGGCGCGACGATCGCCCTGTCGCCGGCGGACTGGGACTTTCTCGAGCTGGCGGTGGAGCGCGCCGACTGGGTCGAGTACGACTGGACGACGCAGGTGGCGCCGCCCCGCGACCACGAGATCCAGGACGGGGAGGTCATCACCGTGGGCGACGCGCAGTTCACGTTGTACACGACACCGGGCCACACCCCGGGAACGAGCTCGTTCGCATACATCGGCCACGACGGCGACCGGCGCTACCGCATATTGACGCCCGGCGGTACCGGTCTCACCATGGATACGGACTGGACCGACGACTGGATCGAAGGCCGTGAGCGCCTCAAGGAGGCGGGTCCCTGGGACGTCATCCTCGGCAACCACCCGAACAACACGCCCGGCAACCTGTTCAAGCTCATCTTCGAGGGGGTTGATCGCGCCCCGGGGGATCCGCATCCCGTCGTGCAGGGTCGGGCCGCGATCGACGATTGGTTCGACACGCTCCTGGAGATCGCATGGCAAAAGGCGGAGGCCCCTCCGCACGGGCATCTCCGGCGACCGGATGTCATCACGAACCAGGTCATGCCGTACCTGATTTCACCGCGGTGAACGTCTGCACCGCGCCGCGGATGCGGACAGCAGCGCCGGTCTCGCTACGAAAACCGGGCCGGCCGGGCCGTCATCTTGCCGCTAGTAGTAGCAACCAGCTCCGGACCTCTACGGTTTTCTCCGCGAGACCGGCGCTGCTGCCCGGGCCTGCTGTCCGACCTCCGATCCCGCTGCGGGATCAGGGGTAGGTGTAGCTCGCCTGGAGGCCGAGCGGCAGGCCCAGCATCCAGTAGCCGACCAGGAACACCGTCCAGGTGATCAGCAGCACGACCGAGTAGGGCAGCATCAGCGACGCTATGGTGCCGATGCCGGTCTTCTTCACGTAGCGCTGGCTGAAGACGACCACCAGCGGGAAGTACGGCATCAGCGGGGTGACGATGTTGGTGACGCTGTCGCCCACGCGGTAGGCGGCCTGCGTCAGCTCGGGGGAGATGCCGAGCCCCATCAGCATCGGCACGAAGATGCCCGAGAGCAGCGCCCACTTGGCGGAGGCCGAGCCGACGAACAGGTTGACGAACGCGGTCAGCAGCACGATGCCGACCACCGTCACCTGTGCAGGCATGTTGAGGTCGCGCAGGAAGTTGGCGCCCTTGAGCGCGATCAGCAGGCCGACGTTGGAGTTGTTGAACGCGGCGATGAACTGGGCGGCGAAGAAAGCCATCACCAGGTAGTAGGCCATCGTGCCCATCGCCGAGGTCATGCCCGCCACGATGTCGCGGTGCGACTTGACGGTGCCGGCCACGTAGCCGTGCACCACGCCGGGAATCAGGAACAGCAGGAAGATGAGAGGCACGATCATGCCCATCAGCGGCGCCGCGAAACTGGTCAGCGAGCCATCCGGGCCGCGCAAGGGGGATCCCGCCGGCAACGACGCCAGCGCCAGCAACAGCAGCCCTGCCACCAGCGCTGCCATGCCGGCCCCGAAGCCGCGGCGGTCGCGGTCCGTCAGCTCCTCCATCCTGGGCATCTCGTCGGGATCGCCGTCGATCGGCGTCGCCTGCAGGCGCGGCTCGATCACGCGGTCGGTGAGATACCAGCCGATGCCGATGACGAGCAGCGACGACACGGCGGTGAAACCCAGGTTGCTGAGCGGGTTGACCAGGCGCTCCGGATCGAGAATCTGGGCGGCCTGCTGGGTGAAGCCCTGCAGCAGGGGGTCGATGCCGGACGGAATGAAGTTGGCCGAGAAGCCTCCCGACACACCCGCGAAGGCGGCGGAGATACCGGCCAGGGGATGCCGGCCGGCCGCGTAGAAGATGACCCCGCCGAGGGGGATGACCAGCACGTAGCCGGCATCGGCGGCGGTGTGGCTGACGATGGCGGCCAGAATCAGCATCGGCGTCAGCAGGCTGGGCGACGTACGGCCCAGAAGCAGCTTGAGGCCGGCGTTGATGAAGCCGGTCTTCTCGGCCACGCCGACGCCGAGCAACGCCACCAGCACCACGCCCAGCGGCGCGAACCCGGTGAAGGTGGGCACCAGCTCGACCATGAACGTGGCCAGGGCGGTGCCCGTGAGCTGGTTGGCGATGCGGAGCGGCTCCCCGGTGCGCGGGTCCGTCTCGGCGAACTCGATCGGGGCGAGCAGCGCCGAGGCGACCCAGGTCAGCAGCAGCAACAGCAGGAACAGGATTGCGGGGTCCGGCAGCCGGTTGCCGGCATCTTCGATGAGGTTCAGGGCGCGGGCGACGAAGCCTCCGCGCCCGTTGGCCGCCTTCCGCGTCGAATCAGACTGTGTATTCGCCATGTACGTGAACCTCTAGCAGTCCCGGGGCCGCCGTCCGCTCTGCCTCCGGGGCATGCTCCGTGTGATTCAGTTCAGCTTGTAGGCGAGCAGCTCGCCCGAGTAGTTGCTGCCGCTGACGGCGAGCACGATGTACTGCTCGCCGTCGAGCATGTAGGTCAGCGGCGAGCCGCTCTGCGGGGCCGGCAGGTAGACCGCGCCGACTTCCGTTCCGTCGGCCTTGTCGTACGCACGCAGCATGGCGCCGCGCTCGCCCGTCTCGGTGATGGTGGACTGGCCCTCGCCGGCGATGAGCAGCGTGCTCGTGACCAGGGTGCCGACGCTGCGTACGCCCTGCCCGGTGGGGCCGATGTCGAGCCCCGCCAGCGCCGGGTGATTGCGGATGCGGTCCGGCGTCCGGCCGTGCGGGATCTGCCAGAGGATCTCGCCGCGGTTCATGTCTATCGCGCTGATGGTGCCGTAGGGCGGCTTGAGCAGCGGCAGGCCCTGCACGGTCAGGTTCAGGTCGCTGCGGCGCGGGCCGCCGGGAACCAACTGCGCGGCCGTTGACGCCCCGCCGCTGACGACGCGCTGGCCGCCGCCCGCCTGGGAGCCGGCGCCGCCGGTGCGCCGCGGGCCGGTGATGGCGTCGCCCTGGATGTATTCCAGATCCGACTGGCCGGGGTCCGGCGGCACGATCCCGAGGCGTCCGAGCGAGCTGTTCGACGACACGTAGAGGATCTGCGTCTGCGGGTCGTACGAGCCGCCCGGCCAGTTCGTGCCGCCGCCCATGGCCGGCGCCAGCAGCGTGCCGAGCGGGCCTTCGATGCGGCTGATCACCGGCGGCGTGAACATCGGCCCCAGCTTGTAGTGCGACGCCACCTCCAGCGCCTGGGCGCGCAGCTCCGGCGTGAAGTCGATCAGGTCGTCCACGGTGACGCCCTGGCGATCGTAGGCCGGGGGCCTGGTGGGGAAGGGCTGCGTCGGCGAGTACCACTCTCCCGGCACGTCTCCCTGCGGCACCGGCCGCTCCTCGATCGGCCAGATCGGCTCGCCGGTTTCGCGGTCGAAGACGTACAGGAACGCCTGCTTGGTCGGCTGCGCCACGGCCTTGATCGGCCGGCCGTCCACGGTGATGTCGATGAGCATCGGGGCGCAGGGGATGTCGTGGTCCCAGATGCCGTGGTGCACGAGCTGGAAGTGCCACTTGCGCTCGCCCGTGTACAGGTCGACCGCCACCAGACTCTCGCTGAACAGGTTGGCGCCGGGGCGGTTCCCGCCGTAGTAGTCGCCGGTAGCGGTCTCCACCGGCAGGTAGGCGATTCCCAGCTCCTCGTCCACGGAGATCTGCGCCCAGACGCCGGTGTTGCCGGTGTAGACGGCCGAGTCGTTCAGCCACGTCTCGCGCCCGAACTGGCCCGGCCGCGGGATCGTGTGGAAGATCCACAACCGCTCGCCGGTCCGCACGTCGTAGCCGCGGACGTACCCCTTCACGTTTTCGCGGCTGCGGGGGTTGCCGCCCGTGCGGTGCGCGGCGCCCACGATCACCACGTCGCCGGCGACGACCGGCGCGGCATGCAGGCCGATCTCGCCCGTCACCAGGTCGATCTCCTGGTCGAGGTTCTGCTTCAGGTCGACGATGCCGGCCTCGCCGAATCCCGGATCGGGGCGGCCGGTCTCTGCGTCGAGGGCGATGAGGCGGTAGCCGGGGGTGACGTAGACAATCCGCTCCGCGCTGCCGTCGGTCCAGTACGCCAGCCCGCGTCCGGAGAGCTGGCGCGGTGCGGCGGCCCCCCGCGCGCCTTCGTCCAGGCGCCACACCCAGAGCATCTCGCCCGTGGCCGCGTCCAGCGCGACGACCATCCGCCGCGACCCGGCGGTGGAGTACAGGACGCCGTTGGCCATCAACGGCGTCGATTCGAAGCGGAATTCAGGGCGCTGGCCGAGGAAGTCGGTCTTGAAGCGCCAGGCGAGCTCCAGGTCGGAGAAGTTCTCGGCGGTGATCTGGTCCAGGGCCGAATAGCGGGTGTTGCCGAGGTCGCCCCCGTACGTGCGCCACTCACCATCCGGGGCGCCGGTCTGGGGCGCGGCGGGTGCAGCCACCCAGACGACGGCGGCGCACGCACCCACTACCGCACGCAATACGCGGGACAGCATCCTTACGTGGGGCTGACCCCACACCCCCGGGCAGCCGCTACTGCTGGTCGTTGTTGGCCGTCGCGTTCTGCTGCGACGGGAACTCCACCTGGCACAGCGGGCAGCCGATCAGGTAGTCGTTCTTCGTCAACTGCAGCCGCTCGCGCCGCTCGGCCATCTCCCGCTCGAACTCTTCGTCGGTCAGCGCAACGGCCTTGCCGAGGTTGATGAACATGTTCGCGACGGAGCGCCGTCCGCCGCCCGACCAGTTGCGCGGGTCGGGGACGTTGCGGTTGGCGACCGTCGTGTCGTGCCAGCCGATGAGGTGCAGGATGGTGCCCTTCGGCAGCAGCGGCGCGTAGTCGTCCTGGTAGACGTACTGCTTCACCCAGTTGTGGTCGTAGCCGGTGCAGTTCAGCGTCTGGATGTTGTGGCCCCAGATCGCCTCCAGGCACATGCGCGTCCCGGGCGCGTGCTGGTGCGGCTCGAACACCAGCAGCTTGATGTGCTCGTCCAGCACCTTGTAGGCGTGCAGCTCCTGGCCCGCCTGCATCGGCTTCATGTCGACGTCGACGCCGTTGCCCACGGTGGTGCGCACGTACTGCAGGTCGGGCTCGTACCCCGGGGGATGCAGCTTGAAGGCGAACTTCAGATGCGCGCGGGTCTCGCGCCCGTTCGAGTGAATGTGCGCGTTGCGCAGGTGAATCACCGAACCGGCCGGTATCGGCAGCCCCGCCTCGGGTGGGAAGATGTCCGGGTTGCGCCCCACTTCGTGCGTCGGAAAGCGCATGACGGCCTGGCCGCCGCTCGCGAGCTCGTTCGGGTCGATCGAGTCGAACGACATGTGGTGGAACACGAAACGCCCGCCCACCGTGTTGCTGTCGGTGTCCTTCGGCACGTCGTTGAACTCGCGGACCTCGACGGCCGCCACGTAGCGGTCCTCGGTCAGCCCGGTTTCAATCGTGCCGAGCGACGTCCACTTGTCGGGCGCGGAGGCCGGGACGAGGATCTCGGGGGACTCGAGGATCAGATCGGGCTCGCCGATGGTCCATTCGTCCTCGTTGCCGAAGTCGAGCGGCGGCGGCAGGTCGGCCGGGTTGCCGAGCGGCGCCCCGCTGTCGGCCCACATCGCGATCTTCCCGATCTCTTCCTCGTTGAGGGAGATGTCGTCCTTGAAGTGCTGGATGCCGATGTCCTTCTCGATGAACCACGGCGGCATGGCGCCGCGCTTGTTCCGCAACTGGGTCCGCGCCTTGATGGCCCTGGCCCAGGGGCGCGCCTCCTCGTAGGTCAGCAGCGACATCGGCGCCACCGAGGCCGGCCGGTGGCACTGCTGGCAACTGCGCTGCAGGATCGGCGCGATGTCCTTGGCGAAGGTGACCTCGGCGCTGGCGGCAACTGGCGCGGCGAGGATGACGGCGAGGCAACCGGCGACGAGGATTCCGAGTCGACCGCTGTTCATCGGTGAGCTCCTCTTCTGGTTCCTATCGGAGGCAGCCTACAGTATCCCCCCGCAAGCCGCCAACTGCAACCCGAAAACGCTCCCGCGTTTCAGTCCTGGAGCGCGAACGTAGACAGCGAGTTGCCGGCGATGATGGCGATGTACTGCCTGCCGTCGACCTCGTAGGTCGTCGGCCCGCTGGATATCTGGCCGCCGAGGCTCGCCCGCCAGAGCGCGTCCCCGGTCCGCGCGTCGAGCGCCTGGAAGTAGCCGGACCGCAGGCCGGTGAAGAGCAGGTCGGACGCCGTCGTCAGGATGCCGCTGGTGATGACGTCGTGCAGCTCCAGCTTCCACTTCTGCTCGCCGGTCAGCGCGTCCAGCGCGAGGACGGCGCCGGTTCCGGTGGCATCCGTCCAGTCGTTGACGGGGCCACGCGAGATCAGCGGCAGCGAAGGCGCATCCGGGACGGGGCTGTACGTCCTGGGGAAGCCCTCCGGGGTGCGGCCGGTGAACGACTGTCCGGGGACATACTCCTGCGCCACGCCGGCGAACACCGAGGCGTAGTCTTCCCAGGCCGGGACGTAGAGCAGCTCCGTGCGCGGGCTGTAGGACGGCGAGTACCAGTTCGTCGCGCCGATCAGCCCGGGATAGGTCGGTTCGCTCGGCGGCTGCGGCGTCTCGATCGGTCGCCCGCTGTCGTCCAATCCCTCCGCCCAGTTGAGGTTCACGTACGGCACCCCGGTGAGGAAGCGGCCCGTCGCGCGGTCGAGCACGTAGTAGAACCCGTTGCGGTTGGCCCACAGCACCACCTTGAACTCGGTGTTGTTGCGGGTGATGTCGGCCAGCACCGGGATCTGCACGGCGTCGAAATCGTAGGGATCGGCCGGCGTGAACTGGAAATGCCAGCGGATCTCGCCCGTATCGGCGTCCAGGGCCACCACGGAGCTCGTGTTCCGGTTGTCGCCCGGCCGCTGCGCCCGGTTGTAGTCGGGTCCCGGGTTGCCGGTGACCCAGTAGATGCGGTCGAGCTACTGGTCGTACGACCCCGTCAGCCAGGCCGCCCCGCCGCCGTGCTTCCAGGCCTCCGGGTCGCAGTAGGTCACGGGATTCGGCGGGCACGGCTCCCACGTCTCGTGGCCCGGCTCGCCGGGCCCGGGGATCGTGTGGAAGCGCCACACTTCCTCGCCCGTCTCCGCGTCGAGCGCCGCGATGTATCCGCGGATCCCCAGGTCGCCGCCCGACGAGCCGACGATCACCATGTCCTTGATGGCCAGCGGCGCCAGCGTGAAGGCGTATGCGATGTCCTTGTCGTCGACTTCGACGTCCCAGAGTAGCGCGCCGGTGGACGCGTCGAGCGCCACGACGTGGGCGTCGAGCGTCGCCATGAACACGCGGTCGCCGAGCACCGCAACCCCCCGGTTGTTCGCCCCGCAGCACGCCTTGTGATCGGACGGCGTTGGATAGCTGTAAACCCAGAACACGCGGCCGGTCCGGGCATCGAGCGCGACGATGTCGTTCGGCCGCTGCGTCAGGTACATCACCCCGTCGACGACGACCGGCGACGATTCCCAGGGCCCTGCCACGCGGGCCTGGTACACCCACTGCAGCTCCAGGTCCCCGACGTTGTCCGGGGTTACCTGGTCCAGCTCGCTGTAGCGCTCGCTGAAATAGGTTCCCGAGTAGGTCAGCCAGTTGTGCGGCTCGTCCGCCGCAGACAGCAGGCGCTCGAACGACACTTGCGCCGGCGCAGTGGCGGCCAGCGGGCCAACCAGCAGCATCATCGCCACGGCAAGCCGAATACTCGATGCAGGTGTCATCGTCAGCAGCCCGTGGCAAAAGTCCCGCGTCGCACCGAGACCGGTCAGGCGCCCGGCTGACAAGGCGAGACGAGCGAGCATACTTGTGAGTATGTGAGCGAGGAACAACACAGTCAGGCGGGATGCATGGCCGGTCGAATGCA
>JAJEEU010000028.1 GCA_022820825.1 Vicinamibacteria bacterium | reverse complement strand
TTGACCACGCGAGCACAGATGCGCGCGAAGGAGGGGACCGCATGGAGCAGACCGTCCGCCGGACGGCGCCGGGGCCCTCCGGGTAGCCCCCGGAGAGCCCCGGCATGGTAGGTATCGAGGCTTGCCGGCCTACATGCTCGCGCCCCAACCGTAGTTGATGCGCACGTAGTAGTAGCCGCCGTTGAACCCGAACGGCCCGAACTGGCCGTAGCGGTTGCCTACGCCGTCAATCGCGTACGGATTCTCGTCCGGGTACGTGTTGAAGATGTTCTGGGCGCCCACCGACAGCGTGATGTCGTTGAACGGGAACCCGACCTCCACGTCGACCAGCGGCTTGCCGGGATACAGCGGATACAGGTACGAATTGGCCGCCCCCAGGTGGTTGCGCGCATCTTCGCGGTCCCAGTACGAGCCGTAGAAGTGCAGTCGGGCCATGAGGGTCCAGCGGTTCTCGGTGTGGGTGACGCCCGCGTTCCAGCGCGTTCTCGGCAGCCCCAGCGTCAGGGCGGCGATACGGTCCGCATCGATATTCTCGGCGTTGAAGTCCGTGACCTCGGTGTCGGTGAAGTTGAACACGCCGCTGAACGTCGTCCGTCCGCCGATCGCCAGAGGCGTCCAGGTGCTGACGACGTCGAGTCCCTGCGTGCGGGTCGAGAAGTCGTTCACGAAGAAGCGGAACACCGCCAGGTTGCCCGCTTCCGCGATCCCGTCGGCGAGCAGCGTGGCGACCTCGGCCGGTGAGAGCGTGTAGTTCCGCGTGATCGTGAGCCGGTCGGCGACGTCGATGCGGAAATAGTCCGCGGTGAACGTGAACGTGCCGCTGTCGACCACCGTGCCGACGGAGTAGTTGATCGACTCTTCGGGCTGCAGCGGTCCGCCGCCCCGCAACGCCGCGACGGGCGAGGTGGATGGAATCGTGCCGTTGTTGACCAGGTCGTTGATCTCGTAGTCGAACTCGGTCGTCACGTTCAGCACGTTCTGCTGGCCCGGCGTCGGCGCGCGGAAGCCGCTGCTGACCGCGGCGCGCACCGCGAACTCGTCGGTGAACCCGTACCGCCCCGACAGCTTGCTGTTCATGGTCGTGCCGAAGCTGTTGTAGAAGTTCTCGATGCGGACGGCGGCGCCCACGGTCCAGTCGTTCTCGACGCCGTGCACCTCGACGTCGCCGTACACCGCGACGTTGCCGCGATCCCAGGTTCCGGCGTTCTCGGGACGGGTGCCGTTGTAGCCGTTGGAAGCGGAGCTGAACCCCTGCGCGCCGAACGGGCCGATCGCCCACGACGCCGGGTCGCCCTCGCCGAGGTGGTACTCCTCGTTGCGCCACTCGACGCCGCCCGCGATGTTGATCATGTCGCTCGCCGCGTACGAGACGTCCGCGTTGAGGCTGGTCTCGGTCTGCTGCAGCAGGTTCGGCTCGAAGCTGGTGGGGCTCTCCGGACCGAGCGAGGCGTTGACCGTGTCGAAGATGAAGGTCTGCACGTGGTTGCGGCCGATGTTGCCGCTGACGTCCCAGTTGAGCCCGGTCATCGTGGTCCCGCGCACGCCGCCGACCACCGAATAGTCGTAGACGTCGCCGCCGAACTGCGGTGTGAACCCGCCCGGCAGGCCGTTCGCCGCGCCGCGGAACGGCTGGTGGAACGTGAAGCAGTTGGGATTGTCGCGGACGGCCCCGAAGGCCACCGGGTCGGGCGTGCCGTTGACGATGTTCACCGTCGGACAGCCGGCGGAACCGTCGAGGACGCCGTCTTGCGCGTCCAGCACGTCGCCCACCAGCAGCGTCTCGCCGCCATCGATCGAGTACACGTTGCCGCGGTTGTTCGGGTTGCGGAAGTAGAACCCGCCGGTCACCTTCTTGCTGGCGTAGTTGGCATGGCCGTAGAACTCGGCCCGCTCGCCGCCCGTGCCGAAGTTGGCGAACACCTTCAGGTCGTCATCGATGAGCGGGACGCCCCAGACGCGCGACGTGTCGCGCACGTTGGTGTTGCCGCCGGCGATTACCGCCTGTGTGCCGCCGTCCTGCAACGCGCGGTTGGTGGGCTGCGTGCCGCCATACTCGAGGCTGAGGTTCAGGAACCCCTGGGAGCCCAGCGGCAGACCGGCGTTGCCGGCGAACGTGAAGCTGGGTGCGAATCCGCCGATGCCGTTGCACGAGCGGCCGACCGCGCCGCACGTGGCCGGGTCGCCGTCGTTCTCCGTGTAGAACTGACCCGTGCGGAACTCGATGCTGCCGCCTTCGCGGGCGTTCTTCAACTCGAAGTTGATGACGCCGGCGATGGCGTCCGAGCCGTACTGCGCCGCCGCGCCGTCGCGCAGCACCTCGACCTGGCGCAGGGCGATGGATGGGATGGACGACAGGTCTGGTCCCTGCGCGCCGTCGGCGACGCCGTTGCCCAGCCAGGCGATGACCGCCGCGCGGTGGCGGCGCTTGCCGTTGACGAGGATCAGCGTGTGGTCCGGCGCCATGTTGCGCAGGTTGGCCGGCCGCACGATGGTGGCCGCGTCGCTGATCGGCTGGGTGTTGACGTTGAACGACGGGACGACCGTCCGCAACTGGTTGGTCAGGTCGATGTCGCCCTGGCTGACGAAGTCCTGGGCCGTGATGACGTCGACCGGCACCGGCGAAGCGGTGATTGACCGCGGCTCCGCGCGGGTGCCGACGACCGCCACGGTCTCGGCGAACTCCACGCCCAGTTGCGCGTCGACCGTCACCATGGCGCCCGCTGCGACGCTGACGCCCTCGCGGACGAACGCCTGGAAGCCCGGCAACGAAATCGTCACGTCGTACGTGCCGGGCTGCAGGCTCACCGAGTACGTGCCGTCACCTCCAGTGAACGCGGTCTGGACCCCGCCCGCGGCGTCGCGTACCTCCACCGTGACGCCGGGCAGCACGCCCCCGGTCGTATCGGCGACGGTCCCGGAGATGCCCGTGCCCTGCGCGCCTGCAGCGCCTGGCGCCAGCGCGATGGCGACAAGCGCCAGCAGGGCGGATGTGAAGAAGTTGCGTCTCATAGTTGCGTGCCTCCTTTTCGTGTCGTCAGCGGATTGGCGCGGGACATGCCGACGATCGCATATGGCCGGCCGGCTACCCATGCACATACCAGCACAATCGACGCAATTCTAGCAGGTAGCTCTCAAGAATGCCCCATCTACCGCCGGTAGCGGAAGGAACGAGCATGGCGAGCAGGCACAATCTGCTGGACGCGATGGAGAGCTGTCGCATCCCCCCGGCGTTCCTTTTCAAGCGGGTGAGATCAGTGTAAACTTTCAGGGTTTGCCTGTCGGAGGCAGGCGCTGACACGGCGAAAGGAGAAACCGCAAGATGAAGCACTCGTACAGGGAATGCAGCGGATGGGCGACCGCACTGGGGATCACGGCGGCGCTGCTGCTGCTGCCCGCGCTGGCCAGCGCGCAGGGCTCGGGGATTTCCGGGACCGTGACCGACGAAACGGGCGGCGTGCTGCCCGGCGTCACGGTGGAGGCGCGCAGCCCCGCCATCATCGAGCAGGTCCGCACGGGCATTACCGACGGCGCGGGCCAGTACTCCATCATCGCGCTGGAGCCGGGCACCTACTCGGTCACCTACAGCCTGCCGGGGTTCGGCACGGTCGTGCGCGAGGGCATCGAGCTGAGCATCGGCTTTACCGCATCCATCGACATTCAGCTCTCGGTCGGCGACATCCAGGAGACCGTGACCGTCTCGGGCGCCACGCCGGTCGTCGACATCCAGAACGTCGAGCAGCGGCAGGTCATGAGCCGCGAGGTCATCGACAGCATCCCGACGGGCAAGTCAATCACGGGTTACGGTCTGCTCGTGCCCGGCATGATGGGCGGCGAGTCGTGGGGCACGCCGCTGTCGCAGGACTCGGGCGGCATGTCGGTGCAGAGCCGCCAGCGCATGTCCATCCACGGCGGCAACCACGAGGACCAGCAGCTCGAGATCAACGGCCTCGACGTGGGCGACGCCTTCAGCCAGGGCGCCGACCTCGGCTTCTTCCCCGACACCAACATGGAGGAGATGGCCTTCCAGTACTCCGCCAACTCGGCCGAGACCGAGACCGGCGGCGTGCGCATCAACATGATCCCCAAGGAGGGCGCGAACGTCTTCAGCGGGATGGCCTTCACCACGTTCACGGGCAGCGGGCTGCAGGCCAACAACCTGAGCGACGAGCAGATCGCCGCGGGGCTGCGCGATCCCAACATCGTGGACGAGGTGTGGTCGATCAACCCGAACATCGGCGGCCCCATCGTGCAGGACCGGCTGTGGTTCTTCCTGGCCCACACGACGCAGCGCGCCAACATCTTCCCGGCCGTCTCGTACTGGGCCGCCAATCCGCAGGGCCTGCCGTTCATGCCCGACTTCAACGACCGCGTGCTCGACAACTCGACCGCGCGCGAGCAGTCGTTCAACCTCACGTGGCAGGCGACGGCGCAGGACAAGATCAAGCTCTACTGGAGCAACAGCTCGACCAACCAGGACGTCTACCTGCAGGGGCGCACGCTGCAGACCTTCTTCGTGGCGCCCGAGGCGTCGATTGACTCCGACATCCGCACCAACACCTACCAGGCGTCCTGGGTGCGGCCGCAGACCAACCGCCTGCTGTTCGAGTTCGGCGTCTCGCACCACCCGATCGGCTGGACGTTCCTGCCGAACGACCGGGCCGTGAGCAACCTGCCGGGCGCCATTCAACTCAATCCCACGCTAGCCGTGCGCAACATCGCCGGCTGGCTGTCGGGGGCGACCATCCGCTACAGCCCGAAGGAGATCGATTCGTACCGCGCCAACGTCTCGTACGTGACGGGCAGCCACAACTTCAAGTTCGGCCTGACGGCGCTGCGGCAGTGGACCGGCACGTTCCAGGAAAGCGACAGCACGCCGCCCTGGTCGCGCACGCTGCACTTCGGCTCGTTCCCGATCCTGGCGACCTACTACGGTTCGTCGGCGGAGGTGAACCAGGCGGTCAGCCTGGGCTTCTATGCCCAGGACCAGTGGACCATCGACCGGCTGACGCTGAACCTCGGCCTGCGGCTCGATGCCAACCATGCGGGCTATCCCGACTCGACCCGGCCGGGCAATATCTGGATTCCGGAGCCGTTCGACTTCCCCGGCCTTGAGGTCGTGAACTGGAAGGACTTCCAGCCGCGCCTGGCGGTGGCCTACGACCTGCGCGGCGACGGCCGTACGGCGCTCAAGTTCGCCGCCAACCGCTACGGCAAGCGGGACTCGACCGACTGGGGCCAGCAGGCCAATCCGGCCACGGTCAACCGCGACCAGACGCGCACCTGGAACGACGGCCTGCTGGGCTGCTTCGGCAACGGTGTGGAGTGCATCCCGGGCGACGGCATTCCGCAGGGCGATCCGCTCAACCCGCTGCCGAACGGCGAGTTGGCTACGCCCAACACCAACCTCTCGTGGGGACAGCCGGGGATTACCCGTTTCTACGATCCGGACTGGGCCTTCGGCTGGGGCCAGCGCGCGGCCAACTGGGAGTACACCGGCGGCATCCAGCACGAGCTGGCGCCGGGCGTCTCGCTCGACGTGGGCTACTTCCACCGCCAGTGGATCAACTTCTCGGTGGTGGACGACCGCTCGCTCGGCGCGGACGCGTTCGACCGCTTCCAGGTGCAGGTGCCCGACGATCCGCGGCTGCCGAATGCGGGCCAGATGGTCACGCTGTTCGACCAGAACCCGGCGTCCATCACGACGCGCGACGAGGTGACCACCAGCGCCAGCAACTACGGCGGCGGCCGCACGGAGAGCTGGGACGGCGTGGACATCACCGTGGACGCGCGGATTGACGATCTGCTGCTGCAGGGCGGCATCGCCACCGGACGCGGCGCCAAGGACCAGTGCGACGTCAAGAACGCCGTGCCCGAATCACCGCTGCAGGACAACCAGGCGCAGGACATCCCGTTCGAGTACTGCAACAACACCGAGGCCTGGCTGACGCAGGTGAAGCTGATCGGGTCGTACACCTTCCCCTACGACATCCAGTTCGCCGCGACGTTCCAGAACGCGCCCGGCGGTGAGCGCCAGGCGCTGGTCACCTACGGCGTGCCCGTCATCACCGAGGCGCTGGGCCGCGCCCCGACCGGCGGCGCACAGACCATCAACGTGCTGCAGCCCGGCACGGAGTTCTCCGACCGGTTCTCGCAGCTCGATCTGCGCTTCACGAAGATCTTCAACTTCGGCGGCGCCACCCGGTTCCGCGCGATGTTCGACATCTTCAATATCTTCAACGCCAATTCCAACACGTTCGAGCAGCCCGCGTTCGGCGCCAACCTGTGGCTGCCGCAGGTCATCATGCCGGGCCGGCTGGCGAAGGTCGCCTTCCAGCTCGACTTCTAGTTCCGGTCACAATTCGACCTGATCAGGGGGATGGCGCCACCGCGCCATCCCCTTTTTTTGTGCGATGAGCACAAGGTTTCCAGGTTGACAACCATGAGATCGTGGGATTGTGTGCACGCTTGTTGCACGCGCTGGCGTCGTGGATTACTCGGGAGGAGGGTGATGGCGATGGTCGGTGACGGCAGAGGCAAGGTGCTTTGGCGTGCGGGTGCTCGTTGGGTGCTGGCGATAGGCGTCCTGCTGCTGGTGGTGACGCCCGGTGCGGCCAGTGCGCAGAACGCCGCCATAAGCGGCGTGGTTTCGGATACGACGGGAGGCGTGCTGCCCGGCGTCACGGTTGAGGCGCGCAGCCCCGACATGATCGAGGAGGTGCGCACGGCGATCACCGACGGCGCCGGCGCGTACCAGATCGTCGCGCTCGAGCCCGGCACCTACGCGGTCACCTACAGCCTGCCCGGCTTCAGCACGGTTATCCGCGAGGGCATCGAGCTCAGCATCGGCTTCACGGCGACCATCGACATCCAGCTTGCGGTCGGCGACATTCAGGAGACGGTGACCGTCTCCGGCGCCAGTCCGGTCGTCGACATCCAGAACGTCGAGCAGCGGCAGGTCATGAGCCGCGAGGTCATCGACAGCATCCCGACCGGCAAGTCGATCACGGGTTACGGCCTGCTCGTACCCGGCATGGTCGGCGGCGAGTCCTGGGGCACGCCGCTGTCGCAGGACACGGGCGGCATGTCGGTCCAGAGCCGGCAGCGCATATCCATCCACGGCGGCAACCATGAAGACCAGCAGCTCGAGATCAACGGCCTCGACGTCGGCGACGCGCTGAGCCAGGGCGCCAACCTCGCGTTCTTCCCCGATACCAACATGGAGGAGATGGCGTTCCAGTACTCGGGGAACTCCGCGGAGGTGGAGACCGGCGGCGTGCGCATCAACATGGTGCCCAAGGAGGGCGGCAACCAGTTCAGCGGCATGGCCTTCACGACCTTCACGGGGCGGGGCCTGCAGGCCAACAACCTCGACGACGCATTGATCGACCGCGGCATCAGGGATCCGAACCTGGTCGACGAGGTGTGGTCGATCAACCCGAACATCGGCGGCCCGCTGGTCGAGGACAGGCTGTGGTTCTTCCTCGCGCATACGACGCAGCGGGCGAACATCTTCCCGGCCGGCTCGTACTGGGCTGCCAACCCGCTGGAGCTGCCGTTCATGCCCGACTTCGACGACCGCGTGCTCGACACGTCGACCGCGCGCGAGCAGTCGATCAACCTCACCTGGCAGGCGTCGTCGCGGGACAAGATCAAGCTGTACTGGACCAACAGCTCGACGGACCAGGACGTCTACCTGCAGGGCCGGACGCTCACGACCTTCTTCGTGGCGCCCGAGGCGTCGATCGACTCGCAGATCGACACGAACGTCTATCAGGCGACCTGGACGCGGCCGCAGACCAACCGGCTGCTGTTCGAGGCCGGTTTCTCCCACGAGCCGATCGGCTGGACGTTCTTCCCGACGGAGCGCGCGGTCAACAGCCTGCCGGGCGCCATCCAGGTCGGTCCCACCATGGGGGTCCGCAACATGGGCGGCTGGCTGCAGGGCGGGTCGACCAGCCGCTGGAGCCCCAAGCAGATCGACTCGTACCGGGTTTCGGCGTCGTACGTGACCGGCAGCCACAACCTCAAGTTCGGCGTGTCGGCGCTGCGCCAGTGGACGTTCGTGACGCAGATCAGCGAGAGCACGCCGCCGTGGACCACGACGCTGCATTTCGGCGCGTTTCCGATTCGCGCGACGTTCTCGGGCGCCTTCGAGCAGGAGCAGGCAGCGCTGACCTGGGGGATTTATGCGCAGGACCAGTGGACGATCGACCGCCTGACGCTCAACCTCGGCGTGCGCTGGGACGATGCCGATGCCAGCTATCCCTCGCAGACGCGGCCGACGAACATCTACTTCCCCGAGCCGCTGGACGTTCAGGGGGCGACGGTCGTTTCCTGGCAGGACTTCCAGCCGCGGCTGGGCCTCGCGTACGACCTGTTCGGCGACGGGCGGACGGCGCTGAAGGTTTCCGCGAACCGCTACGGCAAGCGCCAGTCCAACGACTGGGCCGAGCGCGCCAACCCGGTGATCGCGAACCGTTCGCACGACCGGACCTGGAACGACGGCCTGACCGGCTGCATCGACCCGGGTGTCTGCATACCGGGCGACAACATCCCGCAGGGCGATCCGACCAACCCGCTGCCGAACGGCGAGCTGCTCTCGCCCAACACCAACCCGGCCTGGGGCACGCCCAACGTCACGCTGTTCCTGGATGATGCCTGGGCTTCCGGCTACGGACAGCGTGCGTCGAACTGGGAGTTCACCGGCGGCATCCAGCACGAGCTGGCCGCGGGCGTATCGCTCGACGTGGCGTTCTTCCACCGCCGCAACATCAACCTGCCGGCGCTGGACAACCGGGCGCTCGGCCCGGCGGACTTCGATACCTTCGAAGTCCAGGTGCCGGACGACCCGCGCCTGCCGACGGCCGGCCAGATGATCACGCTGGTCGACATCAAGCCCGAGTCCATCGGCGCGGTGGACGAGGTCATCACGTCCGGCGACAACTTCGGCAGCCAGACGCAGCAATGGAACGGTATCGACTTCACCGTCGACGCGCGGCTCCAGGACCTGCTGCTGCAGGGCGGCCTTGCAACCGGGGCGTACTCGTCGAACTTCTGCGATACGTGGGATGCGCTGCCGGAGTCCCTCCTGGCCGGCGCCCGGCTCAACCGCCAGCTCGTGCCGAACGGACGGCGGGCACGAGCGACCGGCGAGGCGCAGACCGCGTCATACTGCGACAACAGCGAGAGCTGGCTGACGCAGATCAAGCTGATCGGTTCGTACACGCTGCCGTACGACATCCAGTTGGCGGCCACGCTGCAGAATCAGCCGGGTCCGGAACGGGTTGCCCTGGTGACCTACTCTGCCGGCGCGATTGCCGACATCCTGGGGCGCGCGCCCACCGACGGCTCGCAGACCGTCAACGTGATACCGCCGGGCACGGAGTTCGGGGATCGCTTCACGCAGTTCGACCTCCGCTTCACGAAGATATTCGACTTCGGCGGGTCGGCGCGGTTCCGGGCGATGTTCGACATCTTCAACGTGTTCAACGCCAACTCCACTACCTTCGAGGAGCCGGCGTACGGCAACTTCCTCTGGAACCCGCAGGTGATCCTGCCCGGCCGCCTGGGCAAGTTCGCCTTCCAGATTGATTTCTAGTTCACTCGCCGACGAATCGGTAAATCCAGGGGGATGGCGCGTCCGCGCCATCCCCTTTTTTTTACGCGGCTATCTGGTATCGTGGCGGGCATGAATCCGGGCGGCAGGGCGGCGGCGATGCTGGTGGCTGGTGCCAGCATTGCGGTCGCGTTGGGGCTGCCCTCCGGCGTTCACGCGCAAACCGGCGCGCCAGCGGGAGAGTGGCGGGCGTACGCCGCCGACAAGGCGGGCAGCAAGTACTCGCCGCTGGACCAGATCACGAAGGACAACGCCGCGGACCTGCGGATAGCCTGGCGGCAGTCGACCATTCCCGACGCGGTGCGCAACGGGATCACGATGCGGGCGCCGCGCAGCTCCCAGAACACCCCGCTGATGGCCGGCGGTCGGCTGTACATCAGCACCGGGCTCGGCTCCATCGCGGCGCTGGACGCAACCACGGGCGAGGTGGTCTGGTACGACGACCAGGCGGGCGTGGAGAGCGACGCCCTCAGCGTCAACGTGCGGCGCGGCAACGCCGTGCGCGGGCTGGCGTACTGGGAGGACGAGGCCGCGGACCCCGCCCGGCGCGACGCGCGGGTCGTCGGCGTGGTCGGCCCTTACCTCGTGGCGTTGAATGCGCGCACGGGCGAGCGCTATCCCGACTTCGGCGACGAGGGAGCGGTCGACCTGCGGCGCGACTACGGCGGCCGCACCGTCGACAACTTCAGTTGGCGGTCGGCCCCGATCATCGTGAACGACGTCGTCATCGTCGGGTCGTACATCATCGACTTCCTGTCCGCCGTGCAGCCGACGACCAAGGCCGGGGCGCCGGGCGACGTCCGCGGCTACGACGTGCGGACCGGCGAGCAGCTCTGGATATTCCGGACTGTTCCGCAGGAGGGCGAGTTCGGGAACGATACGTGGGGGACCGATCCGAACGAGGACCAGCCCTCCTGGGAGTACTCCGGCCATACCAACATGTGGGGCTCGCCGAGCGGCGACGAGGAGCTGGGCTACGTCTACCTGCCGCTGAGCACGCCGACCAACGACTACTACGGCGGCCACCGGCCGGGCGACAACCTGTTCGCCGAGAGCATCGTCTGTCTCGACGCGCGGACCGGCGAGCGCATCTGGCACTTCCAGGCGGTGCACCACGGGCTGTGGGACTACGACTTCGCCTCGACGCCGAACCTGGTCGACATCAACGTGGACGGACGCTCGATCAAGGCAGTGGCAATCGTCAGCAAGCAGGCGTTCACGTACGTGTTCGACCGTGCGACCGGCGAGCCGGTCTGGCCGATCGAGGAACGGCCCGTGCCGCAGTCGACCATTCCCGGAGAGCGCACCGCGCCGACGCAGCCGTTCCCGACCAGGCCTCCCGCGTTCGACCAGCAGGGGGTGACCGTCGACGACCTGATCGACTTCACGCCCGAGCTGCGGGCCGAGGCGCTCGAGATCCTCGAGCGCTACGACTACGGGCCCATCTTTTCCCCGCCCACGCTGATGGACGAGCGTCCGGGCGGCAAGCTGGGACTGCTGCAGATGCCGGGCACGGCCGGCGGCGCCAACTGGCCCGGCGCCGGCTTCGATCCGGAGACCGGCATCCTGTACGTGCACTCGGCGCACACGCAGGTGGTCATCGGCATCGTCCCCCCGGAGAACCCCGGAGCCGACGCTACCTTCGTGCGCAAGGCCTACAGCTACGTGCAGGGGCCGCGGGGGCTGCCGCTGTTCAAGCCGCCCTACTCGCGGCTCGTCGCCATCGATCTCAACCTCGGCGAGATCCTGTGGACCATTGCGGTCGGCGACGGCCCGCGCGACCACCCCGCCATCCGCCATCTGGACCTGCCGCCGCTGGGCCAGGCGGGGCGGGTTGCGCCGCTCGTCACGAAGACGCTGGTGTTTCAGGGCGAGGGCGGCAGCGCGGGTCCCGTCATCCCGCTCTGGGGCGGCGCGGGCGGTAACATGTTCCGCGCACACGACAAGGCGACCGGTGACGTGGTGGCCGAGATCGAGCTGCCCGGGCAGGTGACCGCCGCGCCGATGACCTACATGGCCGGCGGCAAGCAGTACATCGTCGTCACGGTCGGCGCGACGCGCGCGCCCAGCGAGTACCTGGCGCTCGCGCTTCCCTGACCGGAAGAAGATTGGAGAATCCAGGGATGACTGTTGGGAAACGTAATCGCCGGACGTGGAACCCGGGCGCCCTTTGCGTCTGCCTCGGACTGCTGGCATACGGGGCGGGCTGGCTGCCGCCGGGCGGAGGATCGCCAGTGCGCGCACAGACCGCGGAGCAGGTGGCCGAGCGGATCGCGGAGACCGCCGCGGCGAGCCTGCGCGGGCCGGAACCGGCGCCGGAGTTCGAGCTCGATGCCTCCTGGCCGAAGCCGCTGCCCAACAACTGGGGACTGGGGCAGGTATGGGGGGTGGCAGTCGATTCCCGCGACCACGTCTGGGTCGTGCACCAGATCGCCTCGCCGCGCTACATCCAGCCCATCCTGGATGCCGGCAAGGAGCCGGCGCCCGCGGTCCTCGAGTTCGACCAGGAGGGCAACCTGCTGCAGGCGTGGGGCGAGTCCGGCCAGGGCGGCTGGACGCAGGGCGCGGGCCGGCCGTTTCCGGCGCAGTCCATCAACGTCGACTGGGAAGGCAATATCTGGGTCAGCGAGGAGACGCGCGGCAACGCCGTCGTGAAGTTCTCGCCGGAAGGCCGGTTCCTGCTCCAGATCGGCCACGTCTCGCGCACGAACGGCAGCGGCGACACGACGCTGCTCGGCGGGCCGTCGGGCATCGACTTCTACGAGCCGGACAACGAGGTGTTCATCGCCGACGGCTACCGCAACCAGCGGGTCATCGTCTTCGACGCCGATACCGGCGAGTACAAGCGCCACTGGGGCCGTTTCGGGCTGCCGCCCAACGACAACTTCGAGCCTGGCGATCAGCCGACGTGGGGACCGTCTCCGTTCCTGATCGGACGCCCGCCCAACATGAGTCCGAACCTGCCGCGTTACGTGCACGGCGTGAACGTCGCGCGCGACGGCCTCGTCTACGTTGCCGACCGCTCCCACAGCATGCTCTACGTCCACCGCACGGACGGCACGTTCGTCGCGGAGAAGAAGCTGCCGGGGCCGTTCAACTCGGTCACCTTCTCGCCCGATCCCGAGCAGCACTACCTGTATGCCGGCGGGATGAACGCGACGGCGCGCATCTTCATCCTGCGGCGCAGCGACCTGGAGATGCTCGGCTCGTTCCGCAGCTCCGGCCAGCACTACATGGGCACCGATTCAGCGGGCAACCTGTACACCTGCGGCCAGCGCATGCCCCAGCGGTGGCTGCTGAAGGACTAGCAGCCCGTGGCAAAAGCCCCGCTGCATTCGAGCGACGATGCATCACGCCTGACTGTGTTGCTCGTCGCTCACATATGGTTGAATATGCTCGCTTCTCGCGCCTTGTCAGCCGCGCGCCTCGCCGCTCTCGGTGCGACGCGGGGTTTCACCACGGACTGCTAGCTACCGCGCATGCGAACGCTCGACAATGGGTTCATCGTCGCCATCCTGCTGCTCGCGAGCGCAACCGCGGCGGCGCAGACGGACGAGCGCGCCTATGCGCCGGTAGGCGACGAGACGCTGCGCGATCCGCCGCCCGGCGACTGGCTGATGTGGCGGCGGACCTACAACCACTGGGGCTACAGCCCGCTCGACCAGATCGACGCCTCCAACGTGGGCGGCCTGCGGCTGGCGTGGGCCTGGACCATGGAGCCGGGGCGCCAGGAAACGACGCCGCTCGTCCACGACGGCATGATGTTCCTGGTGCAGGCCTGCGACTACGTCGAAGCCCTGGACGTCCGCGACGGCACGCGCATCTGGGAGTATCGGCGGGAGCAGGTCGAGCACGTCGCCAGACTGGCCTGCGTCAACCGCAATGGCGCGCTCTATCGGGACAAGCTGTTCATCGGCACCCACGATGCGCATCTCGTGGCCCTGAACGCCCGTACGGGAGAGGTGGAATGGGACGTGAAGGTCGGCGACTGGACGGCCGGCCAGCACTATTCCGGCGGTCCGATGGTGATCAAGGGCCGCGTGGTCGCCGGCATGTCGGGCTGCTACAACCTCAACACGCGCTGCTGGGTGTCGGCCCACGACACCGATACCGGCGCGGAGGTGTGGCGCACGTACACCATCCCGCGCGAGGGCGAGCTCGGCTACGAGAGCTGGGGCGACATCCCGGACGAGCAGCGGCGCGGCGGCTCGCCCTGGAATTCGCCCAGCTACGACCCGGAGCTGAACCTGATCTACACGGGGGTCGGCGTGCCGATTCCCTGGGGCTCCGTGCAGCGCGGCAGCGGAGACGGCGACGTGTTGTACACCAACTCCACGCTCGCCCTGGACGCCGATACCGGGGAGATCGCCTGGTACTTCCAGCACATCCCCAACGACGAGTGGGATCTCGACCATCCGTTCGCGCGGCTGATCGTCGAGACCGAGGTCTCGCCGGGCGCGGTCGAGTGGCGCAACAACGGGATCACGCCCGGCCGGCGGCGCAAGATCGTGACCGGCATTCCCGGCAAGACCGGCATCGTGTGGGCGCTGGACGCGGCCACGGGCGCGTTCCTCTGGGCCCAGCCCACGACCCCGCAGAACGTAATCGTGGACATCGACGCGGAAAACCGCAGGGTCATCACGAACGAGGCGCTCAAGTTCCCGCAGGTCGACGAGCCGGTCTTCGTCTGCCCCAGCTACTACGGCGGCATCAACTGGCAGGCCACGGCCTACCACCCCGGGACGAACCTGCTGTACGCGCCCGTCAACAACGCCTGCATGACCCTCACGCTCAACGAATTCCGCGACCGGCCCGGCGCCCACCACGGCTCGGCGCGGGTCGCCCTGGAGCCCGCCCCGGACATCGACGGCCAGATCGGCCAGTTCATGGCGCTGGACCTGACGACCGGCGAGCCCGCCTGGGCGTACCGCCAGCGGGCGGGCGTGGCGGGGTCGGTGCTGGCCACCGGCGGCGGCCTGGTGTTCGTGAGCGACGACGCGCGCCGCTTCCGCGCCTTCGACGCGCGGACCGGGGACATCCTCTGGGAACAGATACTCAACTCGAGCGCCGGCGGGTTTCCGGTCAGCTACATGCACGACGGCATGCAATACATCGCGATTGCCGCCGGCGGGGGCATCAACTTCCGGGGGCTCACCCCGGAGATCCAGCAGCCGGGCCGCGGCAACATGCTGTTCGTCTTCCGGCTGCCGTGAACCTATCAGGGAGGCACTCATGTGGAGATGGTTTGTGGGCGTCGTGGTCGTCGTCGTCGCGTTCGGAGCCGGAGTGGGCTGGAGCACCGCGCAGCAGGGACCCACGCTGACCGCGGAGGACCGTGCGGAGATTCAGCAGTTGCACGCGCGGTACGCCCAGGGGACCGACTTCCGGCAGGGTGACATGTGGCTGTCGGTCTTCACGGATGACGCGGTGTTCCAGCCGGGAACGCACGCCGCCGAGGTGGTCGGCATGGAGGCCCTCACCGAGTGGCGCCGGCAGAACTTCGCCGCGCGCCCGGCCGACCGCCAGAACCGCCACTGGAACAGCGGCTGGGTCATCACGCCGACGCCGGAGGGCGCGGAGGGACGCCTGTACTACCTCGGCGTCAACGTCACCAGCGGGCGCCCCGTCCTGGGCGGTTCCGGACACTACGAGGACGTCTACGTGAAGACCGCCGACGGCTGGCGCATCAAGCAGCGCCGCGCGGTGTCCGACAGCGACAAGCACTGGCTGGCGAGCCAGTGACGTGAGGATTCCTGTCCAGGCGTCGTGCCTTGCGTGCGGCGTGCTGCTGCTGCCCGCTGGCGCCGGGGGGCAGACCGGGTCGTTCGAGCCGGTCTCGGACGCGATGTTGCAGGACCCTGCGCCGGGCGACTGGCTAAACTACCGGCGCACGCTCGACGGCTGGGGCTACAGCCCGCTCGACCAGATCGACCGCGGCAACGTGCACGAGCTGCAACTGGTCTGGTCCTGGGCGCTGGCGCCCGGCATCAGCGAGCCCACGCCGCTGGTGTACGACGGCGTCATGTACCTCCCGGACGGCGGCGGCAGCGGGATACTGGCGCTCGACGCCGTCACGGGCGAGCTGCTGTGGGAGTACCACAAGGAGTTCGAGGAGCCGCCCGACCTCATCCTGCTGAACCCGCTCCGGAGACGCACCCGCAACATCGCGATCTACGGCGAGCGGATCTACTGGATCAGCTACGACGCGCACCTGATCGCGCTGGACGCCCGCACCGGAGCGCTCGTCTGGGACCGCACGCTGGTCGACTTCCGGCACGGCTACCGCATGACGAGCGGGCCCATCGTGGTCAACGGCCTGATCGTCAGCGGACTGGCCGGCTGCGACCGGTTCCAGACGGACAAGTGCTTCATTTCGGCGTACGACGCGGAGACTGGCGAGCGGGTGTGGAGCACGCCGACAATCGCGCTGCCGGGGCAGGCCGGCGACTGGTCGTGGGGCGACGTGCCGGCCCTGGAGCGGGCCGGAGGGGATGCCTGGATCCCCGGCAGCTACGACCCGGAGCTCGGACTGATCTACTGGGCGACGGCGCAGGCCAAGCCCTTCACGCGGTTCCAGCGCGGCACGACCGGCGACGTCCTGTTCACCAACAGCGTGCTGGCGCTCGATCCCGAGTCCGGCCGGATGGTCTGGTACCGGCAACTGCTGCCGGGGGAGACGCACGACCAGGACGAGGTGTACGAGAACGTGCTGGTCGACCACGACGGCCGCAAGTCGGTATTCAAGTTCGGCAAGATCGGGATCCTCTGGGAGGTCGACCGCGAGTCGGGAGCGTTCGTGGCCGCCCACGACCCGGGCTACCAGACGCTGATCGACGTCGACGCGCGCGGTCGGGTCACCTACCGGCCCGGGATGATCCCCGAGCCCGGGGTCCGCTTGAGCTGGTGCCCCAGCCACGGGGGCTTCAAGAACTGGCAGGCGATGGCCTACCACCCGGAGACCGAGGCCTTCTACATCCCGCTCTTCCTGCACTGCTCGGAGAGCATCTACGAGGAGGGCGGCATCGAGGTCCGCGAGGGCGGCGGCGGCATGGGACGCTCGAACAGCGGCAACATGCGGCCCCATCCCGACAGCCCCGACGCGCTCGGCGAACTGCTGGCGATGGATGTGAACGGCGAGATCCTGTGGCGGCACCGCATGCGCACGCCCGCGACCACCGCCGCGCTGACGACCGCAGGCGGCCTCGTCGTGGTCGGGGACTGGGACCGGAACGTCAGCGCGCTGGATGTCCGGAGCGGAGATCTCCTGTTCCGGACCCGGCTGCCGAACGGCGTTCAGGGATTCCCGATCACCTACGCGGTCGACGGCCGCCAGTACCTGGCCGTGCCCACCGGCCAACTGGATGCGGGCGGGCGGGCGTCGAACCCGCTGCGGATGGACCCGGAGCTGCGGCGCCCGCCGGTCAACGCCAACGGCATCTTCGTCTTCGCGGTGCCCGAACGAGTCGGCGCGGCATCTCTTCAGTCACCGGACCTGCCGGGGATGGTGCGGGTGATCATCGAGGTGGAGCTGTCGTGTCCCTCTTGCGCCGCCGGGCTCGAACGGCGGCTGCGCCGCCTGGATTACGTCGCCGGCGTCGAGGTCAGCCCCCCCGACGGGCAGATCGTCATCGCCGTCGAGCCCGGCCGCCACCTGGACCTTGCCGCGGTGTCGGATACGGTGCGCAACGTCGGCTTCGTTCCCGACGGCGTGGCGGTCACCGCCATCGGGCACGTCACCGACGTGAACGGCATGCCGGCGCTCGCCCTGTCGCCCGACTACGCCCTCCCGCTCGTCGCAGCGGACGGCTTCACGGCCCCGGCGGCCGAGGCGGGCGACCGGCTCGTGCGGGTGACAGGACGCTGGATCGCGCCGCAGGACGGCGCCGCACGGCTGCAGGTCGAGTCGTTGGAGGCCCGTTAGCTAGTCGCTCACCTCGAAGGTGACGTCCTTGTAGGTCGCGAGGCCGCCGTCGTGGGCGATGCAGCGCAGCACGTAGGTGCCGGGCTCGCCGAATGTCGCCCGCACGACCCACTTGTTGCCCTCGGGTGGCTCGGGGGTTTCCCAACCGGGGCCCCAGGGGGAGCCGGAATTGGCCCGCGTGTCCTCCCACACCTTGATCTGCTGGGGGTCGAAGGCAACGTCGGTCGGGCCGCGGAAGACGAACCAGGACAGCCGCAGGCCGGTCGCCGCGATCGGCGTCACGCTCGACGGCCGCGCCAGGTTCACGGGCCGCATGGCGCGCGGCCTCGGGAGACCGTCGTCGTCGCGCGCCACGGCCGTCAGCGTGACCGGCTGGCTCACCCGCGCGGACCGCTGCTGCGGTCCGTCCAGCGCGAGCTCGGGCGCGACGTTGTTGTACAGGTCACCCCTGATGCCGGCCCCGTTGTTGGCCATCATGACGTTGTTGTCCATGAAGTAGTCGGGCTTGAGGGTGCCGTACGCCGTCTTGGTGATGCCGTGGCGCGTCAGCGTCCAGACCAGCTCCTTCTCGCCGAAGTCGGCGGGGACGCGGATGCGGAACAGGAACCGGTTGCGGCGCGGCAGGAACCAGGTGGGCTGGCCCTGGTCCGGGCCGCCCGGCTCGATGTTGTTCTCGGGACCGACCGGAATGTGGAACGACTCCTCCCAGTTCCGGTTCATCGTGCCGAACACCAGGTTGAACGACCCGTCGGCGTTCTGCTCCCACCCCTCGTACGCCGGCACCACCTCCTGGCCGGAGTCGTACGAGCGGCGCGGCTGCGACTGCCCGGCGGCCGTGTGCTCGACGACCAGCCCGGCGGCGATTCCCGCAGCTACGACACCGAACAATGCAGCTCTCATTCCAGTTCTCCCGCACCGCCGTCGAAATACACCGAAATGTATGGAGATTGGGACGTATTCTAGTACGCTGGCGGGGGTATTTCAACGGCGGGGGAGGTGTCCCATGACGAGGTCGAGACGCATACCGTTCGGATTGGCCGCTGCGGTCGGGGTTGCGGCGCTGGCCGCCGTGTTGTCCGCCGGGCAGGCGCCCGCCGGCGACGGCGCGCTGCGCGGCGTCGTGAACGGCGCGGCAGGCCCGGAGGCCGGAGTCTGGGTGATCGCCGAGACCGACGACCTCGACACCCGCTTCCGCAAGATCGTGGTCACCGGCGATGACGGGCGGTTCCTGGTGCCCGACCTCCCCGCGGCGACGTATCGCGTCTGGGTCCGCGGCTACGGCCTCGTCGATTCGGAACCCGTGGCGGCCGAGCCGGGGGATTCCCTGACGCTGCAGGCAGCGCCGGCCGCCTCTCCCCGGGAGGCGGCGCAGGTCTATCCCGCCAACTACTGGTACTCGCTCCTCGAACCGCCGGCCCCGAGCGAGTTTCCGGGCACCGGTCCCGAGGGGAACGGCATTGCCCCCGGGCTCCGCAGCCAGGCCGCCTGGGTCGACGTCACCAAGCAGGGCTGCCAGCTCTGCCACCAGATGGGCAACCGCTTCACGTACGACATCAGCCACCTGGACGGTTTCGACTCGGCCGCCGAGGCATGGGAGCACCGCCTGCGGTTCGGGCAGCGCGGCGCGCAGATGAGCCGCGTCCTCGACCGCTTCGGCCGCGACCGCGGTCTGGCGATGTACGCCGACTGGAGCGAGCGGATCGCCGCCGGCGAGGTGCCGCCGGCGCCCCCGCGCCCGCGGGGCGTCGAGCGGAACGTGGTCCTCACCATGTGGGAGTGGGGTGACGAGACCTCGTACGTCCACGACGAGATAGTGACCGACAAGCGGCGGCCGACCGTCAACGGCGACGGCCTGGTCTACGGCGTGTCCATCACGCAGGACACGCTGGTTGTCACCGACATCGCGCGGCACCAGTCGCAGGTGCTCGACATTCCGCTCCGGGCGCCCGTGGACGAAGTGCCCTCATTCTTCCCGACGGAGCCGGGATTCCAGCCGTCGCCGTACTGGGGCGAGGAGATCATCTTCGACGCGCCCGGCAACCCGCACAACCCCATGATGGACGCCCGCGGGCGGGTCTGGATGACGTCGACCATCCGCGGGCGCGACAATCCCGACTGGTGCAAGGCGGGCTCTACCCACCCCTCGGCGCAGTACTTCCCCGTGGAGCGCAGCGGGCGGCAGATCTCGTACTACGACCCTGCGACAGAGTCGTTCACGCTGGTCGACAGTTGCTACGGCACGCACCACCTGCAGTTTGCCGAGGACGACAGCGACACGCTCTGGTTCAGCGGGGATCCGAACGTCGTCGGCTGGCTCGACACGCAACAGCTCGACGACACGGGCGACGAGCAGGCGTCGCAGGGCTGGTGTCCGACGGTGATCGACAGCAACGGCGACGGGCGCATCACGCGGCCGTGGAACGAGCCGGGCGAGGCCGCGGACCCGGCGCGCGACACGCGCATCCCGGGCTTCTCCTACGGGATCATCGCCAACCCCGTCGACGGCAGCGTGTGGGTCGCCCGGACGGGGCCGTTTCCGGGGCGCCTGTTGCGTCTCGACCGGGGCGACAACCCGCCGGAGAGTTGCATCGCGGAGGTGTACGAACCGCCGTCCATCGAGAATCCCGCGGTCGACCCGGCGCAGACCGGGCATGCCCCGCGCGGCATCGACGTGGACCGCAACGGCATCATCTGGACCGCGCTCTCGGGCAGCGGGCACCTGGCCAGCTTCGACCGCAGCAAGTGCCGCGTCCTGAACGGACCGCGGGCGACTGGGCAGCACTGCCCGGAAGGCTGGACGCTCCATCCGACGCCGGGGCCGCAGATGAAGGGCGTGCGCGACTCCGGCAGCGCCGACTTCCACTACTACAACTGGGTGGACCAGTTCGACACGCTTGGACTCGGGACGAACGTCCCGATCGCGACCGGCTCCGGGTCGGATTCGCTGCTGGCGCTGCAGCCCGACAGCGGCGAATGGGTCGTGCTGCGCGTGCCGTATCCGCTCGGCTTCTTCGCCCGCGGCCTCGACGGGCGCATCGACGATCCGGACGGCGGCTGGAAGGGCCGCGGCCTGTGGGCCAACTACGGCTCCAACGTCAACTGGCACATCGAAGGCGGCAAGGGCCGCCACAGCTCCGTCATCCAGTTCCAGCTCCGCCCCCACCCACTGGCCGAGTGAGGCTACAGGGCAGCGCTTATGGATGACGTCGCGCGTGCCGGCGCCAACAGAATTACGAACGCGATGAATCGCGCGTGCGAGCAGGTCGGCGCCAGCGCCCAACGGGACGGATTCGTCACCGCGGCTGCCCGACGGATTCTGGAGCGCACCGAGTGGTGATTGCCGAGGGTCGGGCGCTAGCTGATCCGCGGTCAGGAGCCGCCTGACGTGGCCCCGGCGGCGGACAGTGCGGCGATGGTGGCCGCCTCTTGCGCGTCGAGCAGGTCTCGCAGCGCCTTGAGCGCCGCGAGGTCGCCGGCGCCGCCGTGGCTCGCGCGGGCGCTGTCCTCGGCCAGCTCGATGCCGGCCGCCAGCGAGAACGCCACGTCAGCGGAAGGGCGCGGCGTTGCTGCTCGCAGGCGGTCGCGGTACTCCAGCACGCGGCGGACCACGCTTGCCGGAGCCTCCTGCGTCAGCGCGAGCAACGCGATCTCGTCGTAACGGCCGGGCCGGACGTGCTCGCGCGCGTCTTCGAGGCGTTGCGCGACGACGGTGAACCGCTGCACGGCCGTGTCCGTGCCCCGCGTGTCGACGGCCAGGAGGTGCGACACGAGCTGCAGGGAGTTGCCGCGCCAGAATCCGGCTTCCCGCAACCGCGCGTAGGCTCGTTCCACATCCGCCGTCAGCATCTCGACCGCGGCGTCCCGGCCAGCGTGCAGCGCCGCAGCCGGCAGGTCGTTGGCGCTCGTCAGCCAGAAATGGTCCTTGCGCCAGCGCCGGAAGATATTCTCCAGCCGCTCGACCTGCAGCGCGGGCACCGGGCCGCCCGCATTCCGCAGTGCGAGCAGCAGCGCGGCCAGCGTCGGGCCGGTACCACGGCTCGGCAGGCGCCGTGCCTTGAACGCGTCGCGCGTTTCGAATACGCGTGCGTGGACCTCTTCAGGGCTCAGTCCGCGCCGGATGATCATCGCCGCGACCACGTAGCTGCCCTGTGACTTGAGCGGGCTCGTCCAGCGCGCCCGCTTCCGCAATCCCGTCGCCACCTCCTCCAGGTGGTCGTGGTCGATGCCCTCGCCAGCCGCGCCGAGAGTGAGCGCCACGAAGCGCATGGTGGCGGTGTCGGTGTACCACCGCTTGCGGGCGCGGAGACGCGTGAACGTCTCCAGGTACCGCACCACCGGATCGGGCGCAGGCACGGTGGGTTAGAAGATCGCCGCGGGGGCGACCGTGGAGCCGGTGGCGCCCTTCAGCTTCAGCGGCTGGATGACGAAGGCGAACTCGTACACGCCGGCCGCGGCCAACTCGTCGAGCTTCATCCGTTCGACGAGGTGGATGCCGTTGATCACGAGCATGATCTGATGCACCGGCGTGGAGAGCTCCGGGTCCGGGTTGGGGGAGACCTCGACGGGGACGTTGTCGGCGCCCACCAGCATGGGATCCTGCGTCACCAGCCATTGTCCGGCCGGAAGCCCGATGCCCGGTCCGTTGGACGAGAAGCGCTCGCCGTCGGTGTCCCAGTACGTGCCCCAGCCGGTGTGGACTAGCACCGCATCGCCGGGCTGAATCGCGACCCCCTGGCGGTCGAGCGCCTGTTGCAGGTCGTCGACCGTTATCTCGTAGCTCTCGGGCAGCACGTCCACGCCCTTCAGCGCCGCCACGTCGATGAGCACGCCGCGCGTCATGAGCGTGCCGACGTTCTCGATGCCCAGCCGCGTGAACCCCGAGCGGGTCATGACCTCGTTCTGGTCGATGCAGTTGTACAGGTCGTCGCCGATGGTCTGGTGGGTGAAGCCGTCGAACTGCGTGCCCACCTGACCCATCTCGGCGACGATGATCTCCTCGTTCGAACCGCGGTTGTTCGATTCCGGGCTCATCCGCGTCGGCTTCATGTACAGGTCGAAGTGGCGGGTGCCGCCCAGCGGCATGTCGCTCGACAGCACCTGGCCCAGGTCGATGACGCGGCCCTGGCGAATGAGCCGGGTGGCCCGCAGCACCGTCTCGGGCCCCATGTGGTTCGCGGAGCCCCGCTCGTCGCCGGCGCCCCACTTGCTGGGGCAGCGCTCGTCGCGCGGCGGCGGCGACCACGACTGCGCGTAGACTGCTGGCGCCGCGGCGGTGAGGCTCGCGAGCGTCATGCACGCAATTCCGACAAGGCGAGTGCTGTTTCGCATGGTTCTCCTTCCGCCGCCGCCGCCGTCAATCGGGCAGCGCCAGGGCCACGAGCTCGACCTCGGCGTTCGCGCCAGTGGCGATCGCGATGTACTGCTTGCCCGCGTGCAGGTAGGTCATGGGCGCCGCGGCGGTGTGGCCGTCGAGCTCGATCTCGCGCAGCAGCTCACCGGACGCCTTGTCGAAGACGTAGACGAGCTTGCGGCCGGCGTCCGGGTCGCCCCAGGGATCCCACATCGGCACGATGGGGGTCTCGCCGGCGCCGCGGTCGCGCTTCCAGACGGTGGCGATGACCAGCGTCCCGGTCACCAGCACGCTCTGGCCGTCGATGTGGTCGCCGAGCGGCGGCAGGTCCATGTCGCGCAGCAGCGGGTGGTTGCGCGGCCCGTTCCCCAGCGGGCTCATCCACACGTGCTCGCCGCGGTTCATGTCGATGGCGGTGAGGCGCGCGTAAGGCGGCTTGAAGATGGGCAGGCCTTCCGGCGTCACGACCGAACGGCAGCAGCGCATCAACGCGCGTTGCTCCGGCGACGGCGAGCGGCTGGCGCCCACGCGCAGGAAGGCGGGCGCGGTGCGCGACGGCACGTACAGGATGCCGGTCTCGGGGTCGAAGCCCGCGCCGCCCCAGTTGGAGCCGCCGCGGGTCCCCGGCAGCGCGAGCGTGCCGCGCTCGGACGGCGGCGTGTAGAGCGGCCCGTGGTCGAACAGGTTCAGCGCCTCGACGGCACTCGCCCGCAGCTCGGGCGTGAAGTCCATCAGATTGTCGACGACGGCGTCCTGCAGGTCGAACGGCGGCGGCTTCGTCGGGAACGGCTGAGTCGGCGACGCCTGCTCCCCCGGCACGGTCGATGCGGGGACCGGGCGTTCCTCGATCGGCCATACCGGCTCGCCCGTCGCGCGGTCGAAGACGTAGGTGAACGCCTGCTTGCTGGCCACCATGACCGCGTCGATCCGCCGGCCGTCGACCGTGATCTCGCCCAGGATAGGCATCGACGCGAAGTCGTAGTCCCACAGGCCGTGGTGCACCGCCTGGAAGTGCCACACGCGCGCGCCGGTCCGCGCCTCCACGCAGACGATGCTCTCGGCGTAGAGGTTGTCGCCCAGCCGGTCGCCGCCGTACGTGTCGTTGGTCGGCGTGGACGTCGCCATGTACACGTAGTCGAGCTCCGGGTCGTACGCCATGCCGGCCCAGACGTTGGCGTTGCCGGTGTGCTCGGCCGAGCCGTTGAGCCAGGTTTCGTAGCCCGCCTCGTACTCCTTCGGCACGGTGTGAAACGTCCACAGCTTGCGTCCGGTACGCACGTCGTAGGCCTGGACGTCGCCCGGCGGCAACTGCCGGGTCCGCGGGTTGCCGATGGTGCCGCGCCCGGAATCCGCGATCGAGTTGCCGACGATGACCACGTCGCCGGCCACAAGGGGTCGCTTGGCCGAGAAGTTGGTGCTGCGACGCACGTTGCGGATGCCGAGCGTCAGGTCGACCTTGCCGGCCTCGCCGAATGCATCATCCGGCCGGCCGCTGCGCGCGTCGATCGAGACCAGGTAGGCGTCGTGGGTGCCGATCAGGAGCCGTTCGGCGTCGCCGTCGGTCCAGTACGCCACGCCGCGCGACAGGAAACCGCCGTTGTTGGGGCGGCCGATGCGGTAGCTCTCCGGGTCGTACACCCAGCGCCGCTCGCCCGTGGCGGGATCGAGCGCCATGACGATGCCGAGGCCGGTGACGGTGTACAGCGTGCCGTTCACCATCAGCGGCGTGTCCTGGTAGCGGACGCGGCTGAGGATGGGGTCGTCCTGGAAGTCGAGGTCGGGGTTGCGCGCGCGCCAGACGATCTCGAGCTGGTGGATGTTGTCCTTCGAGATCTGATCCACGGGCGAGTACTTCATGCCGTGCGTGGAGCCGGCGTAGTGCCCCCACTCTCCGTTTGCGAGGCTTGGCTGCGCCAGCGCCGGCGTATACAAACCAAGCAGCACCGCCGCCGCGCCCACCGATCGTGACACCAGCACGGCGCCATGATACCGGAGTGCCGGGCTTGCCGAGCGGACGCGTCCGGTAGAATGGCCGGCGGTCCGTATGGGATAAGGTGACGGCGGGGATGCATAGCGATCGACGAGGGGCAGGTGCGCGGCGCTTGCGGTGGGCGGCCTGCTGCGCCGCCGGGCTGCTGGTGGCGGCGTGGGCGGCGACCGCGGCGCAGCAGCAGCCGCGGCAGTCCGAGCAGCGCGTCGCCGGTCCCGGCGAGACGCAGTTCAATCTGCAGTTGCTGAGGCCCACCGGCGGGCCGGTGATCCCGATCTTCGAGGGATGGTACCGGCACCCGGACGGCCGCTACGAGCTGTCGTTCGGCTACTTCAACGTGAATACGGAAGAGGTGCTGGAGATTCCGATCGGGCCCGACAACTTCATCGAGCCGAGCCGCTACGACGGCCTGCAACCTACCCATTTCCTGCCGATGCCGGAGGGCGACCGCCGCCACTGGGGTGTGTTCACGGTGACGGTGCCGGCAGACTTCGGCGATCAGGACGTGGTCTGGACGCTGCGCGTCGACGGCCGGACCTACTCCGTGCCGGGGCGTGTGACGCGCCCGCCCTACCAGCTTCACGGCTGGATATTCCCGGGTGACACCACGGCCTCGCCGCTGCTCACGTTCGATCCGGCGGGGGAGCCAGGTCGCGGGCCGTGGGGCGTGCGGCACGGCCCGCTGCAGGCTGCCGTCGGCCGGCCGCTGGCGCTGAAGGTCTGGACGACACGTGATGCGCCGTTCCGCGACGACGGCCGGCCGATCAACGTGCGCTGGTTCAAGCACCGGGGACCGGGGCGCGTGGCGTTCAGCCGGGTGGATGACAGGCTGGAGGCCGACGCGTGGCGCGCGGGCGGCGCGGGTGGCGCCGGCGGTGCGGCCGAGACCGCAGCGACGTTCGACGCGCCGGGAGAGTACGTACTGCGCGCGCTGGCTTACAATACGATTCGTGAGTTCGAGTTCCAGTGCTGCTGGACCAACGGCTACGTGCACGTCAACGTGACGGACTGACAGCCTGAGGAGAACGCGATGAAGCGCGTTAGCGTCCTGGTCGCGGCGGTTGCCGTGGCCGTTCCCGTCCTTGCATCGCCTGCGCTGGCAAGCGGGCCGACCTTCAGCGCCGACGTGGCGCCCATTTTCCAGCGGGCGTGCCAGCGCTGCCACCAGGAGACCGGCATCGGGCCGATGTCGCTCGTCACCTACGACGAGGTCCGGCCGTGGGTGCGCCAGATCCGGGACCGGGTGGAGCGCCGCATCATGCCGCCCTGGCACATCGACCGGACGGTCGGCATCCAGGCGTTCAAGAACGACTTCTCGCTGACCGACGCGGAGATCGACACGGTCGTGCGGTGGGTGGACGCGGGGGCGCCGGAGGGCAACCCGGCCGACCTGCCGCCGCCGATCGACTGGCCGCCCGCGTCCGATTGGGAGCTCGACAGCATGCTCGGCCAGCCCGATCTGGTCGTGAGCTCCACGCCGTACACCGTCACCGCCAACGGGCAGGACCAGTGGTGGAACCCGACCATCGAGTTCGAGGGCATCCCCGAGGCGCGCTGGATCAAGGCCGCGGAGTTCAAGCCGTCGTACCCGCTCGGCGTGCGGGTCGTCCATCACGGCCATGTACGGCTGCAGCAGCCGGAGGACGACTTCGTCGTGCGGCTGGCGGGCATGGGCGTCGGCAAGCGCTGGGAGGTGCTGCCGGAGGGCGTCGGCAAGCTGGTGCAGCCCGGACCGGCGCAGGTCCGCTTCAGCCTGCACTACTTTCCGGTCGGGGAGACGGTAGAGGACGACGTGGTGGAGGTCGGCGTCTGGTTCCACCCGCGCGGCTACCAGCCCGAGCGGGTCACCGAAGGGGAGGTCCGGCTGCTGATCGACGGCACGTTCACCTCGGGGCCCAGGGCGCGCGACCTCATCATCCCGCCGCACGGCTACCTCACGCTGGAGCACGCCTACGTGATGGACCGGCCGGTGATGCTGCACAGCTACCGCCCGCACATGCATATGCGCGGATCCGGGATGTCGATGGAGGCGATCTACCCCGACGGCACCCGCGAGCTGCTGAGCAGCGTCAACCGCTACGACCACAACTGGCAGATCCAGTACATCTACGAGGACCACGTCCAGCCGCTGCTGCCGAAGGGCACGGTCCTCATGTTCCACTCGCACTACGACAACACCGTCAACAACCCGATCAACCCCGATCCGGACCAGTGGGTGCTGTTCGGCGCGCGCGGCGTCGACGAGATGTCGCATGCCTGGGTCGGCATGACCTACCTGGAAGAAGAGGACTTCGCGCACCTGGCGGCCGAGCGCGAGGCGGCGGCCGCATCCGATAACGGACGCTGACGGCACCGCGCGTCTCTCGGCGCGCGCACGTACCGGGAACATCGTTGACCGGCCAGTACGCTGCGGTCCTCACGGGGGTGCTATGGCCATGGCAGGACAATCGACCTCCCGGGGAAGAAGACTGCTCGAGATTGGCGGACTCGTCCTCGGCCACGCGGCCGCGGTGGCCATCGGGTTCGCCATGATGGTCGTCGGCCTCGGTCTGGGCGTGACGATGATCATGTTGCCCGTCGGCCTGGTCATCGGCCTGGTCGGCGTCGGGATCTTCGTGTGGGGGCTGCTGGGCCACCTGGACGGCAACCGCTGACGCGGGCGGCCGCGGGTCTGACCGCGTGAAGCCGCCTCGCGGCAGGACGGGTTGTACGCCTTGCGGGATGCCGCGGACACCGCTAACGTGGAGAGAGTGACGGAATACGCGGAGGCATGTGATGCAATGGAATAGTCTGACGGTCGCCCTGGCACTTGCGCTCCTGGCGCCTGCCGCCAGCGCGCAGGAACTCGAGACGGCGGTCTTCGCCGGCGGCTGCTTCTGGTGCGTGGAGTCGGACTTCGACAAGGTGCCGGGCGTCGTTGCAACGGTTTCCGGCTATACCGGGGGCACCACAGAGAACCCGACCTACCCGCAAGTCACGGCCGGAGGCACCGGCCACTACGAGGCGGTCGAGATTACCTACGATCCGTCCAAAGTGAGTTATGACGCGCTGCTCACCGCATTCTGGCACTCGGTCGATCCCACCGACGACGGCGGGCAGTTCTGCGACCGCGGGCATTCGTACAAGACCGCTGTCTTCGCGAACGAGGAGCAGCGCCAGCTCGCCGAGAACTCCAGGGCAGCGGCGCAGAGGATGCTCGACCAGCCGATCGTTACTCCGATCCTCGATTCCGCGCCGTTCTACGCGGCGGAAGACTATCACCAGGACTATTACGAGAAGAACCCGGTCCGCTACCGCTTCTACCGTTTCAGTTGCGGCCGCGACCGGAGGGTCAGGGATGTCTGGGGCGAGCGTGCCTACGAGGGTATCCCCGGGCACTGATCCTGTAGGGTGGCGAGCCGCGCGGCCGACTACGAGTAGAGCATGGGTGCCTGGGCGAGACTGCAGTTGTCCGAATGGAACCTGGTGGGCCGCGATGGGATCGAACCATCGACACCCTGATTAAAAGTCAGGTGCTCTACCACTGAGCTAGCGGCCCCGACTGCCGGCGCAGTATGCGGCCAGCGTACCATGACTGCTCGGGCCTTGCCGGCATGGCAGCCGGTCAAGACGTCACCGGTTTGGCAAGACCTGGTAGCCGCGGCCTGCGAGAAGCCGTTCATCAGTGGTCACGAGCTGCAGGTCGAGAGCGGCTGCCGTCGCCGCGAGAAAACGATCCGCCGGATCGCGGTGAGGCGTTTCGACGGCGCGCAGCGCGCGAATGACCATGTGCGTCACGGGGGCCTCTCTCATCGGGGCCAACTTCAGTGCCTCGTCGATCCACGCGTCGAGGCCGCCGGACAACCTGATCCGCCCTTTTTCGACCAGAATTCCGAGCTCCCAGAGCGAGATCGGCGACAGCCACAACTCCGAGCTCTGCGAGTCGAGGGCTCGTGTGACACGCGGCGACAGCCGCGACGGCTCGCTCAGACTCCAGACCCAGATGTGCGTGTCAAGCAGGAGCTTCATGCATCCTCGACATCCCACGTGACGAGATCACTGCTGGGGACCGTGATATCGCCTGTTATGCGGGTACGATCGGACAGGGCGCCGAGCCAGCCATCCGGGCGTTGCGGCGGACCTGGCGGCACCACGTCGGCGACGGGCTCCCCGCGGCGGGTAATCCGCACCGGCTGTCCGGTGCGGCGCACCTGCTGCAGCACGGCCAGGCAGGTAGCCTTGAACTTCGATACCGCCATCGTTTCCATGACGAATATTTTTACCATGGTCATTGACCATGGTCAATTTGGATTCGCAGCTCCGCGCGCATCCTCGAGGACCGCCATCATCACGAGGTGCACCGGCCGCGGCCCGAGCCGTACCGCCAGCCCTGACCTCCTTCATCGCTCCATCTGGCTCGGCGCGCCACTGACACGGTCGCATGCAGTGGGGCTCGCGCCAAAAAGAAGTGTTTACATGACGGCGCATTCGTGAGCACAATCGGCCTGCTGACGTAGTCGTATTCGTCAACCCGGAGAGCGCTGGCAGCCGGAGCGCTCGGACGCACAGGGAGGTCGGAAATGACGCTGCACACGTCGTCAGGCATTCTCATCGCGGCGTTCGCCGTTCTGCTCCTGATTCCCCACTCGGCCTCCGGGCAGGCCGCCTCCGGGGCGATTGCGGGCAGCGTGGAGGACACGACGGGCGGGGCGCTGCCGGGCGTGACCGTGGAAGTCGCCAGTCCGGCGCTCATCGAGGGGGTCCGCACGGCCTTCACCGACGGTCAGGGCAATTACCGGATCACCGAGCTGCGGCCAGGCGTGTACAGCGTCACGTTCACGCTGCCGGGATTCAGCACGGTCTTGCGCGAAGGGATCGAGCTGACCACCGGCTTCACGGCAAACGTCGACGCCGAGTTGCAGGTGGGCTCGATCGAGGAAACGATCACGGTGACGGCCGCGTCGCCCATCGTCGACGTGCAGACGTCGAGCGAGCAGCAGGTCTTCACGGCCGACGTCCTCGAAGCGCTGCCCTCGGGACAGCGTGACCTCACGCAGATGGCGTCGCTGACGCTGGGAGCCGTTGCCTCCACCGCCGACCGCAACGATGTCGGTGGTGACCGCGCCGAGGCCAGCACCGGCCTGTCCATCCACGGCAGCCGGGGCGACGACGGTCGCGTGGCGTTCGACGGCTTCAACGCCAACGTGTTCTTCGGCGGCGGCGGCGGGCAGCAGCGCACCTACAAGTTCAACACCGTGGCCGTGGCCGAGCAGGTCGTGGACGTGAGCGGCAACTCGATCCAGACCGAGACCGGCGGGGCCAACATCAACATGGTGCCGCGCGAGGGCGCCAACCAGTTCAGCCTGCTCCTGTCGAGCAACTTCACGAACGAGCACCTCGCCTCGGGAGCGGTGTCCGACGCGCTGCGGGCCCGCGGCATCGGGGAGAACCAGAAGTCCATGAAGCAGGTCTGGGACTACGGCGTGGGCATCGGCGGGCCGATCGTCCGCGACCGGGTCTGGTTCTATTCGGCAAACCGGTGGTGGGGCAGCCAGAGCTACGCGGCCAACAACCACTTCAACAAGTCGACGGTCTTCTACGAATACGTGCCGGATCTCGACCGGCCGGCCTTCCAGGACATCTGGGCCCGCGACTACGGGGCGCGGTTCACGATACAGGCCACCGAGAATCAGAAGGTGAGCCTGCAGTACCACTACCAGGAGTCGTGCTCGTGCTGGCAGAGCATCGCGGCCACGGCGGCGCCGGAGGCGCAGTTCAGCTTCTTCTACACGCCGCACCACGTGACGCAGGGCTCCTGGACGTTCCCGGCCACGAACGAGCTGCTGTTCCAGGCCGGCGTCGGCTACATGGTCCAGGGGGTGCAGTTCCAGAGCCGGGGCGCGCCGGACGTTCCGGGCCGCCGCCGCATCACCGACATCAACTTCCCCGGCAAGGGGACCTACATCTGGGGCGGGACGTACAACTTCGTGTTCAACGACAACGGCGAGCGGCAGCAGCAGAACAACGTCACCTGGCGCGCCAGCACGTCCTACATCACCGGCTCCACGGAAATACAGGTGGGCGTCGACGGCCAGTGGGGCATGTTCAACCAGCGCGGCAACGTGCCCGCCGGCGGCTATGACTACATCTTCTTCTCCGGCGCGCCGATGCTCATCAGCCAGTACGCCGGGCCGTTCAGGAGCGACGGGCGCATCTCGAAGCTCGGAGCGTACGCGTCGGGCCGGTGGACGTTCGACCGGTTGACGATCAACGCCGGCCTGCGCTTTGACCATCACCGCAACTACACCCTGCCGGTCGATATTCCCGCCGGCCCGTTCATCGGTGCGCGCCACTTCGACGCGGTCGACAACGTGCCGAACTACAAGGACATGTCGCCGCGGGTCGGCGTCGCGTACGACCTGTTCGGGGACGGCAGGACCGCGATCAGGGGCTCGTGGGGCCGGTATCTCGTCGGGGTGGCGGGCGGCCCCCTGACGTCGTTGTCCCCGGGTAATGCGGTCGTCGCCAGCGCCAACCGCCTGTGGTTCGACTCGCCACTCAGCCCGGTCGGCAACTACAACTTCTTCACGGGAGCCCTCGGCAACGCCGACTTCGAGCCGGACTGCGACCTGACCAACTTCGCGCCCAACGGCGAGTGCGGCCCGATCACCACGGCCGGATTCGGCACGCCGAACATCGCCTTCACCTGGGATCCGAGCGCGCGCGAGGGATGGGGCATCCGCGAGTTCAATTACCAATGGTCCGTGGGGCTGCAGCAGGAGGTGCGGCCGGGCTTCGGCGTGAGCGTCGGCTACTACCACACCGAGTTCCACAACGGCCAGATCGCCGTGGACACGGCGTTGAGCGCCTCGGATTTCAACTACTACTGCGTGCCGGTGCCGTCCGACGGGCGGTTGGGCTCGGCCAGCGGGCAGCAGGTGTGCGGCAACGTCGACCGGACGCTGGCGTCCCGCGCCATTGCCCCGGAAATCGTCTGGTATCGAACGCAGGATGCACCGATACCGGGCCTGACCGGCGAGCGGATAGACAAGTACGACGGCGTCGAGATTGCGATGGACCTCCGCTTCGGCGCGGGTGGCCTGATCTCGGGCGGCGTCTCGGTCGGACGGCGGCTGGTTGACGACTGTTTCCTGAACGACATTCCGCAGGTCACGGGGATAGTCGCCCAGGCCGGGGCCGGCGGCGCGACGGAGATCGGGCCGCGCGATCCGAAATACTGCAGCAACGAGGCGCAGCCGCTCTGGAGCTCCATCGGCTCCCAGGTCAAGTTCCAGGCCGTGTACCCGCTGCCGTACGACTTCCTCATTGCGGGCACCTACAAGCACCTGCCGGGGATCCCGATCGCCGGCGAGGTGGTGTACGGGAACGACCTGATTACGCCGAGCCTCGGCCGCAACCTCTCCTCCTGCGGGACGCTGACCGGCCCCTGCGGGGACACCTCGGAGATTGTGGTCACGATTCCCGGCGAGCTGTACGACACGCGGTTGAACCAGGTCGATCTGCGGCTCATGCGCCGATTCAATGCCGGCAGGGCGCAGATTACGCCGACACTGGACCTGTACAACGTGTTCAACGCGCGGCCTTCGCAGGGCAACGCGGAGAGCTGGGGCGTGGCGCCGGTCAGTCCGAGCGCAGGTTTCCTGGGCCCCTCGAACATCCTCGGCGGTCGGTTGCTCAAGTTCGGCGTGCTGGTCGATTTCTGATTCCCGGGGCGGATCGTTGCTAACATGGCGCGGGGCCTGAGTCGGCGCCCCTAGCCGTATGGCGAGAGCGATCCTGGTCGGCGTGGCCGCAGCGTGCTTCGGGGCGGGTCTCGCTCCGCCGCACGCCGCGGCCGCGCAGGATCGGCCGGCTCCCGATCCGAGCCTTCTCGAGCGCTACTGCGTCACGTGCCACACCGAGCGTTCCCAGGCAGGCGGTCTCGTCCTTGAAGGACGCGATCCGGCAGGCGCCAGCGCCGACGCGGAACTCTGGGAGCAGGTGGCGCGCCAGCTCCGCAGCGGCGTGATGCCGCCGCCGGGCGCGCCCCGGCCGCCCGCGACGGAGGCCGCGGCGTTCGTCAGCGCGCTCGAGGCCGAGCTCGACCGGGCGTCCGCCGCGGCTCCCGATCCCGGCCGCCCACCGATCCACCGCTTGAACCGTACCGAGTATGCCAACGCGGTCCGTGATCTGCTCGATCTGGAATTCGATACGTCGGAGCTGCTCCCGGCGGATCCCTCGCTGGGCGGGTTCGACAACGTCGCCGGCGTCCTTTCCGTGTCGCCGGTGTTGCTCGACCGCTACCTGACCGCTGCGGAGCGGATCAGCCGGCTGGCCGTGGGCGACCCGGCCATCGGCCCAGCCTTCGCCTCGCGAACCTACGACGTGGGGAAGCAGGTATTCCAGGACCACCGGATGAGCGAGGCCCTGCCGTTTGGTTCACGGGGCGGTCTGGCGGTGCGCCATCGCTTTCCGCTCGACGGGGAGTACGTCTTCACGGTGCGCCTGCGGCGCAACATCTTCGGCTACGTGCGGGGCCTCCGCGATGCGCACCGCCTGGAACTGCGGCTCGACGGGGAGCTGGCCGGCGCCTTCTCCCTCGGGGGAGATGCGCCGGGAGAGCCCGCTCCGGAGAGCTTCGCCGGCCTTGCCCTCGGTGATCCGGAGTGGGAGGCGTACACGCTGGCCGCGGACGAGGGCCTTCGGTTGCGGGTGCCCGTCGACGCCGGCACGCGCGCGGCGGGCGTGTCGTTCGTCGAGGCCCTGGTCGAGGAGGAAGGGGTGCTGCAGCCGCCGCTGACCGGGCTGGGACTCGGCTTCACCGAGCTGCGCAGCTCGCCGTCCGGCCCGCCCGGCCCGGCCGTTGACAGCATCTCGATCGACGGCCCTTTCGGCGCAACGGGACCCGGGACGACGCCGAGCCGCGAGCGCGTGTTCGTCTGCCGGCCCACGCGAACGGAAGACGGCGAGCCGTGCGCCGCGACCATCCTGGAGGGTCTTGCGCGGCGGGCGTTCCGGCGGCCTGTCACCGCCGCCGAGGTCGAGGTGCTCCTCGATTTCTACCGGCAGGGGCGCCGGGAAGGGGGCTTCGAAGCCGGGATCAGGGCGGCCCTGGAGCGGCTGCTCGTCGACCCGCGGTTCCTGTTCCGGATCGAGCGCGATCCGGAGGGTGTTGCTCCCGGCTCGGCATACCGGCTGGGTGGCGTCGAGCTGGCCTCGCGCCTGGCGTTCTTCCTGTGGAGCAGCATTCCCGACGACGCGCTGCTCGACGCCGCGGAGAACGGCCGGCTGCAAGGCGACGCGGCGCTGGAGGCAGAGGTGCGGCGAATGCTGGCGGACGAACGGGCGGCGGCGCTCGTCAGCGGCTTCGCCAGCCAGTGGCTGACGCTGCAGCGTTTGCGGGACGTCAGTCCGGATCCGGAGCTGTTCCCCGACTTCGACGATACGCTGCGCGCGGCGCTGCGGCGCGAGACCGAGCTGTTCGTGGCAAGCCAGATCCGCGAGGATCGCAGCGTGCGCGACCTGCTGGCCGCGGACTACACGTTCGTCAACGAGCGGCTTGCCCGGCACTACGGGATTCCGAATGTCTACGGCAGCCGCTTCCGGCGCGTGTCGTTCGCGGACGGGCGGCGTGGCGGCCTGCTGGGGCAGGGCAGCATCCTGACGCTCACGTCGTATCCGACGCGCACCTCGCCGGTGCAGCGCGGGCGCTGGCTGCTCGAAAACATCCTGGGCACGCCGCCTCCGCCTCCGCCGCCCGATACCCCGACCACGCTGGCCGAGCGCGATGCGGGCGGCGCGGCGCTGTCGATGCGCGAGCGGATGGAGGCGCACCGGCGGAACCCGGCCTGCGCTGGTTGCCACGCGCGGATGGATCCGCTGGGCTTCGCCCTGGAGCCGTTCGATGCAATCGGCAAGTGGAGGGCGCACGAAGCGTCCGGCCGCGTGATCGACGCTGCCGGCCAATTTCCGGACGGCGCCGAGTTCGACGGTCCCGCCGGGCTGCGGCGGCTTCTCGACGAGCGGTCCGACGAGTTCGTGCGCACGGCGGCCGAGAAGCTGCTGGCCTACGCCCTGGGCCGGCCGCTGACCCATGCCGACATGCCGGCGGTGCGCGGAATCGTACGGCAGGCTGCGCCCGACGACCATCGCTGGTCGTCTCTCGTGCTGGAGGTCGCGCGCAGCGTGCCCTTCCGGATGCGGAGGGCGGCATCATGATCGTCACGCGGAAGCACCTGCCGCGCCGCACGTTCCTGCGCGGCCTCGGTGCAACGATTGGTCTGCCGCTGCTCGACGGGATGGTGCCTGCCGTGTCGGCGATCAGCCGGACCGCCGCGCGGCCGGTTTCCCGTTTCGGCGTGGTGTACGTGCCCAACGGCATCGTGATGGCCGATTGGACACCTGCGCTCGACGGCTCGCAGTTCGATACGCCTCCTATCCTGCAGCCCCTGGCGCCGTTCAGGGACCAGATGACCGTGGTGACCGGTCTCCGCAGCGGCCCGCCGTACTACGCCGTGCATGCCGTGGCGAGCACCCGGTTCCTGACGGGCCGGCCGCCGAAGCCGTCCACCGGCTCCGAGGTCGAAGCCGGCATGTCGATGGACCAGGTGGCCGCCCGCGCCTTCGGGCAGGAAACCGAGCTGGCGTCGCTGGAGCTGTCGCTGGAGCGGGCCGAGTCCGGCGTGTGCGACATCGCCACCAGTTGCGTCTACACCGACACGATCGCCTGGCGCAGCCCCACGACGCCGCTGCCGATGGAGCACAACCCGCGCACCGTCTTCGAGCACCTGTTCGGTGACAGCGACACCACGAACCCGCGAGCCCGGGCCAGCCGGCTCGCGCGTCGCCGCAGCATCCTGGATTCGGTGGCGGAGACGGCGGCAGATCTGAGGAGGGCGCTCGGCGCGGCCGACGGCGCGAAGCTGACCGACTACCTCGATGCCCTGCGCGACGTGGAGCGCCGCATCCAGCGCTCGGAGGAGCAGGACGCCCGGGAGTTGCCCGAGATCAACCGGCCGGCCGGCACGCCGGCATCGTTTCCGGACCACGCCCGGCTGATGTTCGACCTGCAGGTGCTCGCGTACCAGTCCGACCTGACGCGCGTGATCACCTTCATGATCGGCCGCGAGTTCAGCGGCCACACCTATCCCGAGATCGGGGTGCGCGACGCGCATCATCCACTGTCGCATCATGAGCACGACCCGCGGAAGCTGGCGACGCTGACGCGGATCAGCACGTACCACGCCGAGCAACTGGCGTACTACCTGGAACGGCTGCGGGCGACGCCCGACGGCGACGGCTCGCTGCTCGATCACATGGTGCTCCTTTTTGGCGCCGGCATGAGCGACGGCAACTCCCACTCGCCGGACAACCTGCCGATCGTGCTGCTGGGGGGCGGCGGCGGCGCGCTCGCCGGGGGGCGCCATCTGCGCTACGCGCCGGAAACGCCGCTGGAAGACCTGCACGTCACGCTGCTCCGCAAGCTGGGCGTGCCCGTCGACCGGTTCGGCGAGAGCACCAGCGAGCTGGCGGGGCTGTGATGCGAACGCTCGCGCTGCTGCTGCTGCCAGCGACCGCCGCGGCCGCCGCCGACGCCCGGCTGGTAGATGCCGCCAGGCGGCAGGATGCGGCGGGGGTGCGCACGCTCATCCAGGAACATGTCGATCCGAATCAGCGGCAGGCGGACGGCGCGACCGCGCTCCACTGGGCGGCCTATTGGAACGACGTGGATACGGCCGCGCTGCTGCTGCGCGCGGGCGCCGCTCCGGATGCGCAGAACGACCTGGGTGTTACGCCCCTGTCACTGGCGTGCGTGAACGGCGCGCGGCGCATGGTGGGCGCGTTGCTCCGGGCCGGCGCCAACCCCGACGCCGGCCCGCCGAGCAGGCCGCCGCCGCTCATGCTCTGCGCGCGCGCGGGCAGTGCGGCCGCGGTGCGACATCTGATTGCGGCCGGCGCCGCCGTAAATCGCAGTGAGCCCCGCAGAGGGCAGACGGCGCTCATGTGGGCGGTTGCGCAACGGCATGTGGATGTCGTCCGGGAGCTGCTCGCTGGCGGGGCGGATGTTTTAGCCCGTACGAAGGTGCGGCCTCGCTTCGTCAACATCGCCGATCCGAACGACATCTACACGATCGTTTCGGGCACGGTAAACAGCGGCGCCACCACGCCGCTCCTGTTTGCGGCACGCCACGGCGATCTGGAATCGGCGCGACTGTTGCTCGCCGCCGGCGCCGATGTCGGCGATACCGCCGCCGACGGGACGAGCGTGCTGGTGACGGCCGTGCACAGCGGGCACGCCCGCCTCGCGCGCTTCCTGCTCGACGCGGGCGCCGATCCGAACGACGGGCGAGCCGGGTACACCGCGCTGCATGCCGCGGTGCTCCGTGGCGACCGGGGCCTGGTCGAGGTGCTGGCCGGCGCGGCTGCGGATCTTGAGGCGCGGATTGTGCGTGGCACGCCGGTGACGCGCGGCGGGCCCGACTTCGTGCTGCCGCACAATCTGGTCGGTGCGACTCCGCTCCTGCTGGCGGCGAAGTTTCTGGAGATCGACATTCTGCGCGTCCTGCTGGCGCACGGCGCGGATCCCCGCGCGACGCTGGCCGACGGCACGACAGCGTTGATGCTGGCGGCCGGGTTGCACTCGCAGCCGGGGTTGTTCGATCGGAGGGGCAGGATTGCCGTGCACCGGCCGCATACCTCCCAGCCGGCCCGGGAGGCGGTCGGGCTGCTCGCGGCACGCGGCATCGCCGCCGCGGCCATAAACCAGCAGGGCGACACGGCGCTGCACGCCGCGGCCATCCACGGCTACGCCGACGTCGCACGCTTCCTGGTGGAGCAGGGTGCGCCCGCGGACGCCGCGAATGGCAGTGAACAGACGCCGGTCGATGTGGCGGTCGACCCCGATATGGTGGCCCTCCTGAACGCGCTCGCCGCACGGAGCGGGGATCCGTAGCGCGGGGCGCCGCGGCGCCAGCGCACCGCGGCCGGCGGCTCGCCGGTCAGTAGATCGCTACCGGGGCGACGGTGGACCCGGTGGCGCCTTCGAGCTTCAGCGGCTGCACGACGAACGCGAACTCGTGCACGCCGGCCGCGGCCAGCTCGTCCAGCCGCATCCGTTCCACCAGGTAGATGCCGTTCACCACGAGCATCATCTGGTGGATCGGCAACGAGACATCGGGGTCCGGCGTGGGCGAGACCTCGATCGGCTGGTTGTCGGCCCCGAGCAGCATCGGATCCTGCTCCACGAGCCACTCTCCCGCGGCGACGCCGATCCCCGGGTTGCCGGCCATGAAACGCTCCCCATCGCTGTCCCAGAGCACGCCCCAGCCGGTGTGGATCAGCACGGCATCGCCCGGTTCCAGCGCCACCCCCTGCCGGTCGAGCGCCTGTTGCAGGTCCTCCGCCGTGATCTCGTAGCGGTCGGGCAGCATGTCGACGCCCTTGAGGGCCGCAACGTCGATCAGCACGCCGCGCGTCATGAGCGTCCCGACGTTCTCCACACCGAGCCGCGTGAAGCCCGACCGCGTCATGACCTCGTTCTGGTCGAAGCAGTTGTAGAGGCTGTCGCCGATGGTCTGGTGGGGAAAGGCGTCGAACTGCGTGCCCACCTGGCCCATCTCGGCGACGACCAGCTCCTCGTTGGAGGCGCGCCGGTTCGAACCCACGGGCGGGCCGGTCGGCTTCATGTAGAGGTCGAAGTGGCGGTTGCCGAGCGGCATCGAGCTCCTCAATACCTGCCCGAGCTCGATCATGCGGCCGGCCTGGATCAAGCGTGCGGCCTTGAGCAACGTCGCGGGACCCATGTGGTTGGCCGCGCCGCGTTCGTCTCCGGCGCCCCACTTGCTGGGGCAGCGCTCGTCGGGCGACGGCGGGGACCAGGACTGGGCGGTTGCGGGTACGGCGCCGCCGAGCAGAAGTACGAGTGCGGCAGCGGCGGCGACAACAAGGGCGGCGAATCGCATGGCTATCCTCCGTTAACGTCTTCAACCACTGCTGATTCTACTCAGCTGCGCCCGAAGAATCGGCGCCAGCTCATCGCGAGGCCGGTCCAGACCATGACGGCGACGCCCAGGGATACGGCGCCGGCGATCGTCTGTCCGATCACCCCGTACACCTCTCCGGTGTGCGCAAAGCGCAGCCAGCGACGGATCCGGAAGCCGCGGCTGAAGGTCGGATAGCCGCCGCGCCCGACCAGCTCGCCTGTCGTCCGGTCGAACAGCAGCTCCTCGCGCTTCGACGGCTGGCGGCCCGTCCCGCGGTCGACCGCTACCACCACGGGCTCGTGGACCGGCTCGGGAAGGTTGACGGTGATAGTCCGCCATCCGGGTGTCTCGGCCGCGGCCTTGGCAACCAGCGCCTGCAGCTCGACCGGCGGTGCCGCCGGGTCGGGCGCGGCCGGCGGGATGTCCAGCGCGACCGGCTCCGACAATCGCGGCGACGTCTGCGCAGGCGGCGCCTCGCCCGCCAGCAGATGGACGAGGTTGGCGGCCCACTGATATGAAATCGTGGCGCCGCTGGCGACGATGACGGCGAGCGGAACGGCCGACCAGAAGCCGATCACGCGGTGCCAGTTGTAGTCGCGCGCCCGGCCGCGGAGCCCGCGGCGAAACCACAGCGCCGGTCGCCAGGCGGCGCGGGCGCCGGTCGACGGCCACCAGAGGTAGACCCCGCTGACAATCAGAAACAGGAGTCCGAGGTTGGCGCTCGCCGTGAACGTGCGGCCGATGATGCGGTGCTCGCCCTCGAGCGCAAACCACCGGTGCCAGTACAGGACGCTCCGCAGGAAGCGTCGCGTCCGCGTATTACCGTCGCCCAGCAGCTCGCCTGTGAAGCGGTCGACGTAGACGGTGGCTCCGCCATCGATCCGCAGCACCGCCGGATCTGCAGGATCTCTCTTCAGGGCCACCGACGTGACGACGGCCGCGGGCTGGCTGCGGGTGACGCGTGCGAGCAACTCGTCGAGCCCGAGCGGTGCGGCATGAGGAGCCGGCGGGTCGGAGCGGTATTCCCGCAGCGCCCAGCGGTTGAGCTGCTCCTCGTACGTGAGGATCACCCCGGTCACCGCCATCATGAGGATTACGATGGAGGCGGTGACGCCAACCGCGAGATGGATCCAGAAAATCGCCCTGCGCAGGGACATGGCTGGCCGGCTTGGCGGAAGGAAGCTCCCCGGCGCCGGCGTCCGCGGTCGGCAGCGGGTGGGGAAGGGGTGCGGCTCGCGGGGTTTCACCCCGCAGCGTTACTGGCCGCCACCGCCGGAGTCGCCGGCGCCGTCCGAATCGGTCCCGCCGGGGCAGGCCGCGGCCGCCGCGGCGCCTACTGCTACCGAGCCGGCCAATACCGCGCGCGAAAGAAATGAGCGGCGATCGACCCGGACGGTTGTCATGTCCGCGTCACTCAGCGTTGTCGGCGATCCTGATCGGTTCGCGCTGGTCTCACGGTGGTCCGGTTTGCGCATGACATTGCTCCTGAATCTGTTGGGCGACACTCGCCACGACATGTTCAGCGGCGCGCGCCATGGTTGTCAAGCCGTGACGCCGCACCGGCAGTCCAAATCGATCGCATGGGAACGCTGTACGATCGGCCGCGGATGACCGACCGCACCGGGCCGGGACCGGCGATGGACCGCGACTGGTTCGCCTGGCTCATCGATCCGCTGTCGACTGACGAGTTCGAACGCGACTACTACGAGCAGCAGCTCGTCCACATTCGCCGCGAGGCGTCGCCGTACTACGCCGAGCTTCTCTCGGTGGTCGACCTCGACAGCGTGCTGGGCACACACGCCGCCAGTTATCCCGACATCAAGCTGGCCCGGGGCGATGGCGACGTTGCCCCCGGCGAGTACACGGCCGACGCCGGCAGGGTCCAGCCGCTGGAAGTCGCGAGGCACTTCGACGACGGCGCGACCGTCATCTTCAACCAGCTCCACACGCGTGTTCCGACGCTGGCGTGGTTGTGCGCCGCGCTGGGGCGGCGCTTCTCGTCGCGGGTGCAGACCAACGTCTACCTGACGCCGCCCGGCGCGCAGGGATTCGCCCCGCACTGGGACACCCACGACGTCTTCGTGTTGCAGATCAGCGGCACGAAGCGCTGGTCGATCTACGACACCAAGGTCAGCCTGCCGCTCCGGGGCCAGCGTTTCGAGCGCGGCACGCCTCCCGGCGAGGTCAGCGACGAGTTCGAGCTCGGCCCGGGCAGCGCCGTCTACCTGCCGCGCGGCCTGATGCACGCGGCCCGTTCGACGGATGAGCCGTCGTTGCACGTCACGCTCGGCCTCACCGCGTTCACGTGGGCCGAATTCCTCGTTGAGAGCGTCACCGCGGCGGCGCTGGAGGAGGAATCGCTGCGCCGGAACCTTCCGCGCGGGTTCGCCGGCGGGGGAGTGCCTGCCGCCGAGCAGGAGCGCCTGTTTCGCGAGAAGCTGGAGGTCGTGCAGGCGCGGTTCGACCCGCGGGTCGTGTGGCGCCGCTTCACGGACGAGGTGCTGGCCACCGACGTTCCGCTCTTCACCGACCTGCTCGGCGAGCGGCTGCGCACAGACCGGTTGACGCCACGCTCACGGGTACGGCGCCGCCCCGGGCTGCTCACGGAGGCCGCGACGGAGGGCGACGCGTGCCTGCTGCGGTTCACTGGCCGGGAGCTCAGGCTGCCGGCCGGCGTGCGGCCCGCGCTGGAGTTCGTCACGACGACTGACGAGTTTGCCGTCGAGGACCTGCCCGACTGCCTGGATGAGCAGGGGAAGCTGACGCTGGTGGCGCGGCTCGTCAGGGAGGGTGTCCTGCAACGGGTCTAGCCCCGCGGTACGACCCTCCAGAGCACGACGGCGGCGGCCGCGACGTGCTGCACCATCAATGTGATGACGGCGGGGACCGTGGCGCCGGGGAACGCCGCCGCGCCCCCGCTGGTGAACATGTACAGGTCCGGCAGCAGGGAGAGCAGCAGCGCGACGATCACGATCCGCCGGAACAACGGCACCGGACGCTCGGACAGGCTGTCGACCGTGATGGCGACCACCAGGCCGGCGCCGACCCCGACGGCCGTAAGAAAGACGGTCGGGCCGGCCGTCGCCAGCGGCTCGAACTCGGCCGGAATATCGAACACGGCGAGCGCCGCCGCCCGCACGAGGAGGTTTGCCGCCACGGCCCCGACGATCGTCTGCAGCCACACCATCCAGGCCCGCGGTCCCGCCGCCGCCAGTCGCTCCGCACTCATGCCGTCACCCCCCGTCCGCCGTCGATGTCGTCAACCCGTGTTGGTTCCCGCACCGGAAGCATACCACCGGCTCGACGGTGCGGCTGCCGGCCGGTCGGGTGGCCCCCGCGCGCACGGGAACTACGGATCCATATGTACCTCGGCGAGCGCGATTCCCCGCTCGCCGGCGACCGTGTACAGGAGGTAGATGCGGCCGTCCTCTTCGAAGATCGCCGGGTCGCGCAACTGGTTGACCGGGACGTTGATGGCGCCGCCGCGGGACGGCTCCACCGGCTCGTCCGCGCCCTCCCAGGGCCGCTCCGGGCGCAGCACCTCCACCCGCCCGGTCGCCTTCCAGTCCTGCCAGTCGCCCGAGATGTCGATGCTCGCCAGCCAGACCCGCTCGGGTGCGTCGCCCCGCTCTGTCCAGAACACGAACAGCCGGTCGCCGCGCTGCAGCAGGGCCGAATGCCGCATGTCCGGGTTGAAGAGGCTGGGCCCTTCCTCGAAGCCGGTCAGACCGTCGCGCGAGCGGTACATCACGCCCGGCATGGCCAGCGCGTACCAGTAGCCGTCGTGCCGGAACGCCCGGAAGTACGCCCGGCCCAGGGTTTCCGGGCGTCCCTCGAAGTGCAGTCCGTCCTTCGAGACGGCGGCACGGGTCACCTGCGGCCCGCGTTCCCGCCCGTGGACGTACATCACGATCTCCTGCCGCTCGTCGATGACGTGCACGTCGGGCGACGCAATGTGGGCGTACGCCCCCGCCGGGTTCTGCGAGTCGGCGCCGCACGGCGGGCAGGTGGTGGGGAAGTGCGACTGCTCGATCTGCAGCGTCCCCGGCTCGTACATCGTCCACGGTCCGGCCAGGTCGTCCGCGTGGGCGAGGCGGATGTAGAGGCCGCGGTGATCCGCGAAGTAGAGGTAGTAGCGGCCGAGAGGATTCTCCACCCAGTCCGGCACCCGGATGAGCGACGGCCCGGCGATGTTGCTCCCCATCCGTCCGTCCATGTCGGGGGTGATGATGGGGCCGTCGAGCAGGCGCTCGATGCGGATGGTCTGTGCCCCTGCCGGCGACGGCAGCAGCAGGCAACCGAGAGCGCAGGCAAGTGCGAGCTTCCTGGACTTCATCAGTTCCTCCGGATTCGTGATCCACCGGCCACGGCGGTGCAAGCCTGAAGCCAGCCATGCCGACATGCTACAACCGATTTGTGAAAAGGACCCTTTACATGTATTTAACATGCAGTTAACATTGCAGGCCCGGTTGGTGACCGGCGGTCTTGGACAAGGAGGAGGTGAATAATGAGATCGACCAGCATTCTGCTCTGTTTTTTCGTCGCGATGGTGCTGGCTGCGGACCCGCTCCTGCAGGCCGCCGGGCCGGCCGCTCAATCCTCCCGGCAACCGGTGGCAAGGACCATCGCGGTCGGCCCGCCGCTGGTGGTCGAGGCGCCCGGCGACGTCGAGTTCAGCATCCGGATCAGCCCGAGCGACAGGACCCAGGAATTGCGGGTCTTCGCGGAGTCCGACTCGTACTACCGCAGCACGACGATCGGGTTGAAGGGCCGCGACTCGGCGCCGGTGCACCACTTCACCTGGCGCTCGTTCCCCGTGGGGGAGTACCAGGTGGTCGGCATGCTGGTCGACATTGACGGCACCGAGGAGATCATCGTGCAGAGCGCACTGAAGGTGATCAACCGGTAGGCGACCTTGCGTCACCGGCCGTGTTCGGGCAACCTATCGGGGTGCGCGTGAATCGCGACCGCAGGCGCCGCCGGCAGGCTTTCGTCCTGGCGGCGGCGTTCTGCGTAGCGGCGTTCGCAGCGGTGGTTGCCGCGGCCCAGGGCACGGCCGAACCACGGGGCTCGTCGACCGCGCCGCGGACGCCCTTCGGCCACCCCGACCTGCAGGGCGTGTGGGTCAGCCTCAGCGCGACACCGCTGGAGCGGCCCGAATCACTCGCCGGGCGCGAGTTGCTTACCGACGAGGAAGTCGCGGATCTGCAGCGTCGCGCGGATAGCATGTTCAACGACGGGGGCAGCGACTTCGCCGCGGGCGACAACCTGTTCCTGGCCGTCCTCGGCGACGCGGATCGCTACGAGAACCCGCGGGCGACGTGCAACTCGCTGGCCATGCTCGGCCGGCAGTTCGACAACCGAACGTCGCTCATCGTCGATCCGCCCGACGGCCGGCTGCCTCCCGTCACCGCAGCGGCGGAGCGGCGGCTGGCCGCCGCCGCGGCCATGGAAATGCGTCCTGACGGCCCCGACGATCTTTCGACTTGGGTGCGCTGCCTGACGCGCGGGCTGCCGCGGCTGGGCGGCTCGTCCGGCGCCGGCATCTACAGCTACCACCAGATATTCCAGACGGCCGACCACGTGGCGCTGGTGATGGAGACGATCCACGATGCGCGGATCATTCCCCTCGACGGCCGGCCGCACCTGGCCGGCGGCATCCGTCAGTGGCTCGGCGACTCGCGCGGGCGTTGGGAAGGAGACACGCTGGTGGTCGAAACGGCCAACTTCTCCGCGGAAGCCACGGTAATGGGCTCCGACCGGAACCTGCGCCTGGTAGAGCGGTTCACGCGGGTGGCCGAGGACACGATTGCCTACGAGGTGACGATCACGGACCCGACAGCCTGGCGGGCCCCGTGGACCGTCCGCCTGCCGTTGACCCGCACGGACGAGGCGATCTACGAGTTCGCCTGCCACGAGGGCAATCACTACGGTATGGAGGGCATCCTCGCCGGCGCCCGCGAGCAGGATCGCGCGGATGCCGCGGCGTCCGCGCGCGGTCGCCGGGACGATGGCCGTTGAGTCTCCCGCCCCGGGATCATTCTTCGAGCAGACCGCGATGGAAGCCTGCCGCGGCGAGGTGCTGGCGGCAGAACTCGGCCTGGGTGTCGACGACGTAGAACGCCGCCCCGTTGCGCGGCCCGAACAGGATGCTGGTGCGGTACGGCTCGACCTGCACGACGTAGTCCACACCGTTGCCGCCAAGCAGCTCCTCGACCTGGCGCGCCTCGGAGAGCCTGCCGGCGATGTAGATGCGGGCCAGTTCGTAGTGGGCGAGAGCCTCGGGTTCGACGCGGGCCATGGCGCGGCGGCGGTTGCCGGAACGGTTGACCGGGGATTGATTATAGCGGCGGCGTGATCCATCCTGCCCGCCCGTGTCACAATGGTGCCGGCGCGGCCGCGGTGCCGCCACCGCCAGGCGCGCATGAAGGGAGAAGCGGCGTGACCCGTCGTTCCGTGGTGTCTGTCGTTCTGGTCCTGCTGGCCGCCTCCGCCCTGGCGTCGGCCGCACTCGCGCAGTGGGGCTACGGGCGCTCCCGCTACCCCCCGCGCTTCAGGCCGGCCAACCACGTCGACGAAGGGTTCACCTTCTGCCGGTTGATGTACACCAGCAACCGCCGCGAGCGGTCGGGGCGCGGCTGGTCGACCGACTATCCGTACGCGGACATCAATTTCATGATCCGGCTGTCGGAGATGACGTCCACGCACGTCAACCTGGATCCGGTCGGCGAGCCAAACCACTGGGTGGTTACCGTCACGGACGACGCGCTGTACGGCTGCCCGTTCCTGATGACTTCGGACGTTGGCACGATGAGCCTGCGCCCCGTGGAGGCGGCCCGGCTGCGCGACTACCTGCTCAAGGGCGGCTTCCTGTGGGTGGACGATTTCTGGGGGTCGCGCTCGTGGGCGCAGTGGGCCGGGGAGATCGCCAAGGTGCTGCCGCCCGGGGAGTATCCGATCAAGGACCTGCCCCTGGACCACTCGGTGTTCAAGACGATGTTCCACATCCGGGAGATCCCGCAGATCTCGAACATCCACTTCTGGCGCTGGTCGGGCGGCGCGACGACCTCCGAGCGCGGGCCGGACAGCGAGGTGCCGCACTTCCGCGGGATCACGGACGAGCACGGGCGCCTGATGGTGGCCATGACGCACAACACCGACATCCAGGACGCGTGGGAGCGCGAAGGGGAGGACCCGCGGTTCTTCGAGCGGTTCTCGCCGGACGGCTACCAGTTGGGCGTGAACGTCGTGCTGTACGCGATGAGCCACTGACCATTCGGGAGGACGCATGACGACAAGAAAGCACAACACGCTCGACAGTGGATGGACGCGCCGCGAGGCGCTGGGGATGCTCGGCGCGGGCGCCGGACTGGGCCTGGTATCGGCGGGCTGCGGCGGGACGGCGGGCGCCGCACAGGCGATCCGGTACACCAGCGCCGAGGCGCCCGACTTCATGAGCGGAGCGGTCATCCGTACGCTCCGGGGCGACGTCGACCCGCGCGATCTGTCCAACGGCGCGACGCTGATCCACGAGCATCTCCGCGGCGGCACGGTGGACCAGGTCCTGTACGAAGTGGACGCCGCGGGCGCCGACGGCGTGACGTGCCTCGTCGATTCGGCCACCGGCCGGCGCGACCAGCAGGCGCTGGACGACCTGCAGGCCGTGGCCGAGCAGACCGACGTGCACATCGTGCGGGCCGGCGGCTACTTCCAGGACATCGGTTTCTCCATCTATCCGGTGGACATCGCCGCGGCGAGCGAGGACGAGCTGTTCGAGCAGCTCGTCCAGGACGCCGCGGACCAGCGCTGGGGGGCGTTCGGCGAGATCGCCTCGTCGCTGGAGATGCGGCCGGACGAGCGCAAGGTGCACCGCGCCATCGGCCGCGCGCACGTCGAAACAGGCTTGCCGATCTTCACGCACACGCCGCACGAGAGCTGCCCGAGCTGCGCGATGGACCAGATGGACGTCATGGAGTCGGTCGGCGTCGACTTCTCCCATCTCGTGATCGGCCACATGTCGACCGTCAAGCAGGAGCATGACCCGATCGGGACGCACTCCGCCATCGCCCGGCGCGGCGCGTTCGTCGGGCTCGACACGGTCGGCCACCAGATGAGCCGCTCGCAGATTCCGGAGCTCGACAAGGTGCGCATGGTGCAGGATCTGCTCGACGCCGGCTTCGAGGACCACATCGTGTTCTCGTCCGACATGGGCAACGTCAACCACTGGAAGGCCAACTACGGCCTCGGCTACTCGACGGTCCTGATGCAGTTCGTGCCGAAGCTGCTGTACGCCGGCGTTCCGGAAGCGACCGTCCGCAAGATCCTGGTCGACAATCCGCGCCGGTTCCTCGCGGTGGCGCCGAAGGCGTAGCGACGCGTCCCTGTCCGCGGCAGCGGCGGACCTAAGCGCCCGGCTCCAGGATGGCCCTGCAGTAGTCGAGACAGCGGCCGACCTCGGTTTGCGAGTCGCCGCCTTCGTACTCGTACTCGATGTTGGCGGGTATGTCCCAGCCCTCGGCCTGCAGCAGCAGCAGCACCTCGCGGATAGGCGTGTCGCCTTCGCCCCACGGCACGTTGGGCCCCTGGTCGCGCTTGCGGTCCTTCAGGTGCAGCGTAACGATCCGCTGGTGGTTCGCCTTGAGGTAGGCGAGCGGATCGTAATTGGCGGCGGTCATGTGGCCGATGTCCAGGTTGACGGCGATCGGGGCGGAGCCGCCGATGCGGATGGCGCGATCGAAGTCGTCGGGCGAGCCGAATTCGTTCGGATCGGTCCACGAGTGGTTGTGCATCGCCACCGGCATGCCGTGCATCTCGGCGTAGCGGGCGATGCGGGGCACGGTGTTCATCTGCGCGGAGGCGGTAATGACGGGAGCCCCGAGCGCCAGCGCCATCTCGAAGCCGCGCGCGATCTCCGCGTCCGAGAAGTCGTCCCTGAAGCTCAGGTTGTAGGAGTTGAGCTCGATGCCGGCGTCCTCGAAGCGCGCCGCGACGTCACGGAAGTGGGAAAGCGGCGCCGACGCGCGCCACTGCCGCAGCCGCTCGCGGTTCTCCGGCCGGTACAACTCGCGCGGCTCGGCGTGCAACGACCACAGCTCGCAACTCGTGAGGCCGAGCTGCTGCATCGCGGCAATGGACTCGTCGAGCGTCCTGTCGCGGAAGCTGTAGCTCTGGACTCCGATCAGCACGCCGCCGAACCGCGACTCGGCCGACGCTGGACGCGGCCGCACCCACGGCAACGCGCTTCCGGCCGCCGCGACCGCCCCGCCGAGCGCAAGTCTGTGCCATTCGCGCCGCGTCATTCGCATCATCGGATCCTCCGCCAGGGAGTATAGTGAGCCGGCACGAGCAAGGATCGCATGGATCGACGCGAAGCGCTGCGGAGAATGGTGCTCGGCCCCGCCGGCGCGGTCTGCGCGGCGGCCTGGGTGGACGGCCTGACCGAGCTGGCGCTGGCGCACACCGCTCCGGTGCAGACCGCGGAGGGGGCAGCCGCCTGGACGCCGCGCGTGTTCACCTCCCACCAGGACGCAACCGTCGTCGAGCTGTCGGAGCTGATCATCCCGCGGACCGAGACCGCCGGTGCGCGGGCAGCTCACGTGAACCGGTTCATCGACACCGTCCTGGAGGATGCGCCGGAAGAAGAGCGCGAGTCGTTCCTGCGCGGACTGGCCTGGATGGACCGCCGTTCGCGCGAGCTCCACGGCGCGGACTTCATCGCCGCGCCGGCCGAGGCCCGGGTGGCGCTGCTGACCGCGGTCAACTCGCGGGATGACGCGGACGCCGCCGACCGCGAGGGCGTCGAGTTCTTCGAGGCGATCAAGCGGCTGACCGTCACCGGTTACTACACGTCCGAGGTTGGCATGCGCGAAGAACTCGAAGACGACGGCACGCTCTACTTCTCCGGCGTCGAAGGCTGCACGCACGCCGAGCACGGCGCGTAAGCGGAACCATGCAACAGACGTTCGACGCGGTCGTGGTCGGCTCCGGCGCCACCGGCGGCTGGGTGGCCCGGCAGCTTACCGAGGCGGGGCTGCAGGTGGCCGTGCTCGAGGCGGGGCGGCGGCTCAACCCGGCCGAGGACTATTCGGAGCACACGCCCCCTTACGAGATGCCGTATCGCGGCCGGCGGTTACCGCGCGAGCGGCGGGAGCGGCAGCCGATACAGTCGCGCTGCTACCAGTGCGACGAGTACGCCAACCACCTGTTCATCGACGACGCGGAGCACCCCTACACGACCCCGGCCGACCGCCGCTTCGACTGGATCCGCGGGCGGCACGTCGGCGGCAAGTCGATCATGTGGGCCCGCCAGTCGTACCGCCTCAGCGACTACGACTTCAAGGCGGCGTCGCGCGACGGCTTCGGGGAAGACTGGCCGCTCGACTACGAGGAGCTGGCGCCGTACTACGATCGGGTGGAGCGGTTCATCGGCATCAGCGGCCGGGCGGAAGGCCTGCCGCAGTTGCCGGATGGTGAGTTCCTGCCGCCGATGGCGCTCACCTGCGGCGAGGAAATCCTCAGGAAGGCGGTGGCGGACCGCTTCGGGCGCACGCTGACCATCGGCCGCGCCGCGGTGCTGACGCGCGCGCTGAACGGCCGCCCGGCCTGCCACTACTGCGGCCCCTGCGGGCGCGGCTGCCGGACCGGTTCGTACTACAGCAGCCCCCACAGCACGTTGCCGGCGGCGGCGGCTACCGGGCGGCTGACGCTCATCCCGGACGCCGTCGCCAGCCACGTCACGACGGACGCGGAAGGGCGGTGCACCGGCGTGTACTACGTGGACCGGCTGACGCGCAACCAGCGCGAGGTGGCGGGCAAGGTCGTCGTGCTGTGCGCCTCGACGCTGGAGTCCACGCGCATCATGCTGAACTCCACGTCGAGCCGGCACCCCAACGGGATCGCCAACGCCAGCGGCGTGCTCGGGCACTACCTGATGGACCACGTGATGGGCGGCGGCGCCGGCGGCACGCTGCCCGTGCTCAGGGGAGTTCCCGACACGCGCGGCAACCGGCCCAACGGCATATACATCCCGCGCTTCCGCAACCTCGATACGCGCGAACGCGGCTTCCTGCGCGGCTACGGCTTCCAGGGCGGGGCCAGCCTCAGCAAGTGGGGGCACGCCAATTCCATCCCGGGATTCGGCGCGGAATTCAAGCGCCGCGTGAAGGCCGAGCGGCCGTGGAGCGTCTACCTCGGCGGCTTCGGCGAGTGCCTGCCGCGCTTCGAGAACCACTGCCGGCTCGACACGGAGAGGGTGGACGCCTGGGGCATTCCAATCCTCCACATCAGCGCCGCCTTCGGCGACAACGAGCGGCGGATGGTGGCCGACATGGCGGATACCGCCGTGGAAATGCTGGAAGCGGCCGGCGCGGAGGGCGTCTCGCGGCAGGAGAACATCTCGCCCCCCGGACTGGCGATTCACGAGGTCGGCACGGCGCGCATGGGCAACGACCCGGCCACCTCGGTGCTGAACCGCTGGCAGCAGGCGCACGAGGTGCGCAACCTGTTCGTGATGGACGGCTCGGTCTACCCCTCGTCGGCCTGCCAGAACCCGACGCTCACCATGATGGCGCTCGCCGCCCGCGCCTGCGACTACCTGGTCGAGGAGTACCGCGCCAGCCGCGTGTAGCCGCAGGCTAGCCGTAGCCTATGCGTTAGCCCAGGCGAAGGCTGGCCCGCCTATCTGGACAGAAGGTAGGTCATCTTGATCGCCAGCTGCCGGTTGCGCACCCACAGCGGCCGCCGCAGGTGCGGGTCGAAGCCCAGCGGGTCGCCGTCCAGGCGCAGCTCGTCGTAGGCGATGTAGATGTCGCTCCCGGGGCTGTAGATCCAGTTGAAGCGGATGCTGTTGTTCAACTCGCCGGTGGTGGAGTTCCACTGCGACAGCGAGCGGAACGTCATGCGCGGCGAAAGCGTCAGGTCCAGGCGCAGCGAGGCGAGATCGGCGATGAACGCGCCGCCGGGCAGGCTGACGTCGCTGCGGTTGAACATGGCCTCGGCGGAGATGCGGCTCGTGGCCCGCACGCCGACTGTGCCCCGCACGTCGGTGCGCGTGCCGTCGAAGAACGTCTGCGGCGAGTACTGCAGCCGGCCGTACAGGCGCCTGGACGGATCGGAGCGGTACATGAACATCCACTCCCCGAAGCGGTAGGTGCCGGCCGGGATCGTGACGTCCCGACGGATGTGGAACGGCACGTCGAGCTGCTCGAAATGGTCGTTGTACCAGAACGTGAACGAGGTGCCGTCCTCGAAGTAGGCGCCGATCATGTTGTGGATGCGGCGCGTCAGCAGCCGGTTGCGCTGGTCGGTCGTGTAGGTGAGGCTCCACATCGGGTCCAGCATGCGGATGTTCCAGCGGTCCGGCCGGGGGTTCCATTCTCCGTGGAACTGCGACGTGCGGATGCCGACCCGCGGGACGAAGCCCACCTCCGGGTTGAAGTGCTCCTGCAGGTCGACGTACTCGCCGTAGAAGTGCCATGACTGGCTCAGCCAGGTGCCCCGCATGTAGCCGGCCATGTCGCGCGCCGCTGCATCCGGCGCGGGCGGCGTGTAGCGGCCGCGGAACGACTCGTGCGGTGTCTGGGTCTTCGCCAGGAATCCCGTCAACGTGAAGTTGCGGTGCAGCGCCAGCGTCGTGTCGGCCGCCAGCGTGCGGTTGAAGTGCGCGCCGCCCACCGCGTCCTTGTTGATGATCAGCGCGCCCACCTTCGACCGCGCCAGGATGTCGCGGCTGTAGCGTCCCACGAAGAAGTTCTCGCCGGCGTCGCCGAAGTCGCCGGTGGTGATGTTCATCGCCGCGATGTTGTTGCGGCCGCTCTTGCCGGTCAGCCGCGCTCCGCCGATGATCGGGATCGGCTGTCCGCCTGCCGACAGTCCGATCCGCCGCGTGAAGAACAGGTCCGCGGTACGCCCGAAGACGCTGGCGCTGCCGACGTTGAACATGCCGGCGTTCTCGAGAAAGAAGTCGCGTTTTTCAGGGAAGAAGAGCGGGAAGCGGGTCAGGTTGACCTGCTGCTCGTCCACCTCGACCTGGGCGAAGTCGGTGTTCAGCGTCAGATCCAGGTTGAGACCCGAGGCGACGCCGTACTTGACATCCATGCCGTACTGGTTGAAGCCCGAGCCGTCCAGGCCGCCCTGGACGCGATCCTGGCGCCCGCCGGCCAGGAGGTACGGCGTCAACCGCAGGTCCATGCCCCGGTTGACCCCGCGGATGCCGCTCAGCGTGCCCGCCTGGCTGACGCGGGTGAGCTGGTACTCCTTCGAGATCGGCGCCCAGAAGATCTGCTCGTTCTTGCGCCGGATGTTGCGCATGAAGTTGGCGCCCCAGACCTGCGTCTCGGCGGTGGGGAAGCGCAGCGTGACCATCGGGACGGCGATCTCCGCCACCCAGCCGGTGTCGGTGCGGCGCGCGCGCGCATCCCACACGCCGTCCCAGTTCACGTTGACGTTGGGGCTGTTGCTGCCGCGCCAGCCGCCCTCGCCCTCCTCCGCGACCTGCTGCTCCAGCTTGGCGCCCAGCGGGCTGACAACGAACATGTAGCCCGAGCGGCGGTCCTGGAACGTGTCGAGGATGAACTGGAAGTTGTCCTCGTCGAACAGGCGCGGCGAGTCGCGGCGCATCTCGGTGGCGATGACGCCGCCGGGTTGCGAGTCGTAGGCCTCGACGCCGATATACAGGGCGCGGGCGTCATATATCAGGCGGACGACCGTCCGCTCGGTCGCGGGATCGCCCTCGGAGGGTTCCTGCTGGGTGAACGTGTCGATGATCGCCGCCGTCTGCCAGACGGCCTCGTCCAGGCGCCCGTCGATGTCCGGGGCGTCCTCGACGCGACGCGGCTCGACGCGGTACAGCTCGCTGGGGGTGAGCGGCGCCGCGTCGGCGGCGGAAGCGCTCTGCGCGCTGGGACCGGATGCCGGCGGCTGCGCCGCGGCCGTGGAGGCCGCAGCGAGCGCCAGGGCCCCTGCGGCAGCCTGCACGGCGCGGAGCATGCGTTGAGTATATCGTTACGTTCATGCCACGTCAGGTTACGCTGTTTACCGGTCAGTGGGCGGATCTGTCGCTTGCCGACCTCGCACGGAAGGCCGGGGAATTCGGCTACGACGGGCTGGAGCTCGCGTGTTGGGGAAAGCACGTCGACGTCGACCGGGCGGCGGTCGACTCCGCCTACTGCGCCGGCCTCCGCGAGCTGCTGCAGGAGCAGAATCTCGGCTGCTGGGCGATCTCGAACCACCTGGCGGGGCAGCTCGTCTGCGATCCGAACGACGCGCGCTCGGACGCGTTCGCGCCGGACGCGCTGGCCGGCGACGCGGAGGCCAAGCGCGCCTGGGCCGTCAGCGCGATGAAGAACACCGCGCGGGCGGCGCGGAACATGGGTGTGCCGGTCGCCTGCGGCTTTACCGGCTCCCCGATCTGGCATCTGCTGTACGCGTTCCCGCCCGTCAGCCAAGCGACCATCGACGCCGGCTTCGCGCGCTTCGCGGAGCTTTGGAATCCCATCCTCGACGTGTTCGAGGAATGCGGCGTGCGGTTCGCGCTGGAGGTGCATCCCACCGAGATCGCCTTCGACATCGTGACCGCGGCGCGCGCGCTCGACGCCGTCGGGCGGCGCGAGGGGTTCGGCTTCAACTTCGACCCCAGCCACCTGCAGTGGCAGGGGATCGATCCGGTCCGCTTCATCGACGAGTTCCCCGACCGCATCTACCACGTGCACATGAAGGACGCCGCCGTCACCCTGGACGGCCGCTCCGGCCTGCTCGGCTCGCACCTCGACTTCGGCGCGCCCGGCCGCGGCTGGGACTTCCGCTCCGTCGGCCGCGGCGACGTGGATTTCGAGGGGATCATCCGCGCCCTGAACCGCGCCGGCTACCGCGGACCGCTGTCGGTGGAGTGGGAGGACGCCGGCATGGACCGCGAGCACGGCGCGCGCGAGTCGTGCGAGTTCGTCAGGGGAATCGACTTCGAGCCGTCGGACGTCGCCTTCGACGCGGCATTCGAGCGGCGCTGAGGGCGGCGTGGCGGCAGCGTTGGACCGGTCGCTGAAGATGGGCATGGCCGGGGGCGGCCCCCGCGCGTTCATCGGCGACGTGCACCGCCGCGCGGCGCTGCTGGACGGCGGCGTCGAGCTGGTTGCGGGGGCGTTCTCGTCCAGCCCGCGGAAGTCGCGCGCCAAGGGGCGCGAGCTGGGCCTCGACCCGGCGCGCGTCTACGCCTCGCTGGAAGCGCTCGTCGCCGGCGAGCTGGCGCGTCCCGCCGGCGAACGGGTCGACTTCGTCTCGATCGTCACGCCCAATCACCTGCACTTCGCGATGGCCCGGTCGCTGCTGGCGGCCGGCATCCACGTGGTGTGCGAGAAGCCGATGACTTTCGACGCGGCCGAGGCGCGCCGCCTGCGCAAGCTGGTGGCGCAGGCGGGCTGCGTGTTCGCGCTCACGCACAACTACACCGGTTATCCCATGGTGAAGCTGGCCCGCGACCTGGTGCGCTCGGGGGAATTGGGCCGCGTGCGCAAGGTCGTGGCCGAATACCACCAGGGCTGGCTGGCGACGCCGCTGGAGCGGACCGGGATGAAGCAGGCCCGCTGGCGGACGGACCCCCGACAAAGCGGTGCGGCCGGCTCCGTCGGCGACATCGGCACGCACGCCGCGAACCTGGCCGAGTACGTCACGGGGCAGCGGATCACGGCCGTCGCCGCCGACATCAACGCTTTCGTCACCCGCCGCAAGCTGGATGACGACGCCGGCGTGCTGCTGCGCTTCGATGGCGGCGCCCGCGGCCTGCTGAGCGCCAGCCAGGTCGCGGTCGGCGAGGAGAACGGCCTGTCACTGCGGGTGTACGGCGAGCGGGGCGGCCTTCGCTGGCGGCAGGAAGCGCCCAACACGCTGCAGGCGACTTCGCTCGACGGTCCGCAGCAGACGTGGAGCCGCGGCCAGGACCACGTCGCCGCGCGCAGTCCCGCCGCCGCGCGCGCCACCCGGCTCCCGTCCGGCCACCCCGAAGGGTTCATCGAGGCGTTCGCCAACGTGTACGCCAACGTCTGCGATACGCTCCGCGCCCGCCTGCGTGGCGCAGATCCCGATCCGCTGGCGCTCGACTACCCGACCGTCGACGACGGCCTGCACGGCATGCTGTTCATCGAGGCGGTCGTCGCCAGCGCGCGTTCCCGGGAGAAGTGGACGCGTCTGCCGCGGTCATGAAACATGAAATCTCTGCGGTTACCGCCGAAATATCCTGCTAAAATGGCTGTCGATGCTGCCCCGTACCGACCACGTGCACGCCATTCGGCGACGCCTGCGCCTGTTCCCGGTGGTGGCCATCCTGGGGCCGCGGCAGATCGGCAAGACGACGTTGGCGCAGTTGGTTGCCAAGGCGCAAGCCGGTCCCGTCCACCGGCTCGATCTGGAGCACCCCGCCGATCTCGCCAGGTTGCTCGACGACCCTGTCTTGGTGCTGGGAGCGTTGCGCGGCCTGATTGTCATCGACGAGGTACAGCGCCGCCCTGATCTGTTTCCCGTCCTGCGCGTGCTCGCCGATCGCCGCCCGCGGCCGGCGCGCTTCCTGGTGCTCGGCAGCGCCTCACCGGACCTGATCCGCCAGTCGTCGGAGTCCCTGGCCGGGCGTATCCACTACTACAACCTGGGCGGACTCGGACTGCACGAGGTCGGGGTCGCCCGGCTGGACCGGCGCTGGCTGCGGGGCGGGTTTCCCCCGGCCTGGCTGGCCCGCTCGAACGCGGCCGCCTTTCTGTGGCTCGATAGCTTCGTCCGGACGTTCCTCGAGCGCGATGTCCCGGGGCTGGGCGTACGCGTGCCGGCACCGGCCCTGCGCCGGTTCTGGACGATGTTGGCTCACTGGCATGGACAGATCTGGAACTCGTCGGAATTCGCCCGCTCGTTCGGCGTGGCGGATACCACGGTGCGGCGCTATCTCGATCTGCTGACCGGCGCGCTGGTGGTCCGCCAGCTTCAGCCGAGCCACGCGAACGTCGCCAAGCGGCAGGTCAAGGCCCCGAAGATTTACCTGCGCGATGCGGGCGTGCTGCACGCCCTGCTGGGCGTCACCGACATGCCCGCCCTGTTGTCCCACCCGAAGTCGGGCGCATCCTGGGAAGGATTCCTGCTGGAGACGATCATCGATCGGCTCGGCCTGCCGGACGAGCAGGTCCGTTTCTGGACGGCGCATACCGGCGCGGAGATCGACCTGGTGATCACCCGTGGCCGGCGGCGAATCGGCATCGAGCTCAAGCGCACCACGGCTCCGAAAGTGACGCGCTCGATACGCTCGGCGCTCGACGACCTCGATCTCACGGAGGTAATCGTGGTGCACGCCGGCGAGTACTCCGGCCGCCTCGGAGCCGGGGTGCGCGCCGTCGCCGCATCGCGCCTGGACACGGACTTGCGCTTGTAGCCGCTGCGAGGTAGTCACCCGGATCGTCCGCGGCGCCGCACGTTCCGCCGGTTGTGTTGTCGGATCCGTTCTCGCTAACCTTCAAGCACGACAGGAGAGGTGCTGGTGCGGCTCAAGCGCATTACATACGACCGACTGAACGCGAAGCAGCGGGAGATCTACAACTTCCACAAGGTGGCCGCGCTGCTGGCGGACTGCGGCGGCGTTGGCGCGGTGTGCCGCCCAGACCCTGGCGCCCCTGCTGGCGGATGCTGGCCCAGCGTGCGAAGTAGGTATCGCCGATGTTGATCCACAGGCTTCCGGACGGTTTGAGCGCCGGACGGAAGCGCTCGAAGATCTCCACGAGATGGGACACGTACCATTCGGGCAACGGCTCCAGCCCGAGCACGCCGCCGTTGTGCCGGTACCACTCGTAACCGGGAAGGTCCGTCTTCGCCGCACCGGTACTCAGCCAGTCCTGGAGGATGTTCCAGTTGTGCGTCTGCTCGTACGTCCGGTGGCCCCAGTACGGCGGACTCGTGATCAGCAGGTCGATGCTGCCGGCATCGAGAGACGGCAACAGATCATAGGCGTCACCGTGGAGAACGGTCGGTGTGGGCGTAGAGGTCGTGCAGGTCGTATCCGACATCCGAGTGAGGAACAGAGGATCACCGCGGTCGGACCGGCCGCCGGCGTCAGTCCGATTTCGCGATGCGCCAGAGCGACGAGACCGTGCGGATGATCAGGCTGCCGCGCACGACGGCAGGCGTGGCGTTGACCATCTCCTCCAGCGAGTTGACCCCCAGCAGCTCGTATTCGGGTCCGGCACGGACGACGTAGGTGTCGCCGTCCTCGCTCATGGCGAAAACCTTGCCGTTGTAGGCCCACGGAGACGTCGTGAAGCCGCCGGTGCCGCGCGCGATCCGCACGCGCCCGTAGACTTCCTCTCCGGTGCGGGCGTCGTGGGCGGTCATGAACCCCTGCGTGTACAGCCCGTAGAACAGGTCGTCATAAACGAGTCCCGAAGGCATGTACGTACCCGCGTCGTCGTGGAACCAGACCACGTGGGAGTTGCTCGCCTGGCCGTCCTCGAGCGAGATGTCGCCGCTGGCCCCCGGGCGGATGGCATAAACGGGGCGGAACAACGTGGACGGGAAGCCCGAGCTCACGTAGAGCAGCCCGCCGGCAGCGATGGGCGTCGGCGTGGTGCTTGGCGACAGCCCCTTGACCTCCCACAGCCGCTCTCCGTCCAAGCCGAACGAGCGCACGCGGTTGTTGCCCAGGATGACGACCTCGGTGCGCAGGTCGTTCTCCCAGACGAACGGCGACGACCAGCCGTACGCCTCCTCGGTCTTGCCTTCGTGGACGTGCCACAGCTCCTCGCCGGTCTGCGTGCTGTAGGCGGCGAAGAACCACGAGCGCGCCTCGTGGTCCGCGGCGATGAAGATGCGGCCGTCGTGCAGGGCGGGGGAGGCGGCCTGCCCGATGCCGACGAAGTAGTCGGCGTCCAGCGTGCGCCCGGGCGAAAGGCGTGTTTCCGTTTCCACGCCGGGCGGGGCGGCCGGCACGCTCACGTCGCGCGACCAGGCGATGTCTCCGTTGAAATCGACCGCGAACAGCCCGGCGTTGGCGTGGAACACGTAGACGAGCTCGCCGTCGGTCACCGGCGTCTCGGACGCGTAGGTGTTCTTGGGGTGTTTCGGGTTCAGGGGAATCCCCGTGCGCAACTCCCGCCGCCAGCGCGTCCGCCCGGTCTCGAACTCGATGGCGTGCAGCATCCAGGTGTACGGCGTGGCGAGCGGTGGCGCGGTGGCGATGCCGTCAACGGACGTGACCGGCGCGCCTTCCTGGCCCGGCTCGGGGATCAGGTCCTGCCCCGGAATCTGGCGCGGCTCGTCGCTCAAGACGGATGTGACGAATATCAGATCGTCCCAGACGATCGGCGAGCTCCAGCCCTGGCCCGGCACCTCGACGTTCCAGACGACGTTCTCGGTACGGCTCCACGTCTCCGGCAGGGCGGCGTCATCCGTGATCGCGCCCGAGTTTGCGCCTCGGAATTTCGGCCAGTTCTCGCCGCCCGCGCTCGTCTGCCCGGACGCGTCCGGCGCAGCCGTCAGCGCCAGCGCTACGCCGCCCGCGATGATCCGGACCATTTTCCAGCAGCAGATCGACCTGGATTGCATGCGTCCTCCCGCACCGGAGAGTTCCGGGCCTAGAATAGCAGTCCGTATGGAGGAGGAAAGCATGCCGAGAGCCGAATCGACCAGCAGCATTCGGATCGTCGCCTGCGCCGTTGCCGTTGTTGCCCTTCTGGGCGCAGCCGGCTGCGGCGGCGGCATGGAGCCGGCCGGCGAGTCGCGGCCGATCGAGGTGGCCGCGACGGTTGCGTTCACCGAGGGTCCGACGGTGGCCGCGGACGGCTCGGTCTACTTCACCGACATCGACAACAACCGCATCCTGGTCATGGACCCGGACGGCGAGGTGGAGACGTACCGCCAGCCGAGCAACCGCGCGAACGGGCTGATCTTCGACGAGCAGGGACGGCTCATCGCGTGCGAGGGCGGCGACGGCTACACCGCAGGCGCGCGCGTCACACGCACGACGATGGCGACGGGCGCGATCGAGGTGCTTGCGGACAGCTATGAAGGCCAACTGCTGCACCGGACGAACGACGTGACGATAGACGGCAGCGGGCGCATCTATTTCACCGACCGGCCGGAGCCGGGCCACGGCCCGGAGTACACGGGCGTTCACGGCGTGTACCGCATCGATCCCGACGGCTCGCTCGAGCGGATCCTGACCGAGCCGGAGGTCGAGCGGCCGAACGGCGTCGTCATCTCGCCCGACGACGCCACGCTCTACGTCATCGAGACGGAGCAGAGCGAGGGCGGACCGCGCAGCATCCTCGCGTTCGATCTCGCGGCGGACGGCACCGCTGCGAACAAGCGCGTCTTCCACGACTTCTATCCCGGCCGCAGCGGCGACGGGATGACGATCGACACCGAGGGGAACCTCTATGTCGCGGCCGGCCTCAACCGCCTGCGGGGCACGACCGAGACGCTGGACAACCGGACGGGCGTCTACATCTTCGCGCCCGACGGCGAGCTGATGGAGTTCATCCCTGTCCCGGAGGACACGATCACGAACGCCGCCTTCGGCGGTCCGGACATGCGGACGCTGTACGTGACGGCCGGGAAGACGCTGTTCCGGATCAGAACGGACGTCGAAGGGACGCGGCGCTAGGAACCCGCCGCTAACCGGCTACGTTGACCTTGACCTCGCGGGTGGTCTTGAGCCCGCCGTCGTGCGCCATGGCGCGCAGCACGTAGGTGCCCGGCTCGGCGAAGGTGGCGGTCACCGTGAAGGTGCCGTCCTCCGAGAGCCGTTCCTTCGCCCAATCCGGGGTCGGAGGAGGCTTCTGCGCGCACAGCGTGATGCCGCGCGCCCGACTCCGAAAGTCCGGATTGAACTGCTCCGGCTCGAACGTCACGTGCTCGGCCTCGCCGCGGTACACGGTCCAGCCTACCAGTAGACCCGTCGCATCCGAGTCTTCCTCACCGGTGCGCGCTTGCGGCAGGCCGTCGTCGCTGGCGCGCGCCGTGATCGTGAGCGGTTCGCCCACGGAGATGTTCCGTTCGGCCGCGCCGTCCACGTGCAGCTCGGGGTGGAGGCTGTCGGCTTCACCCGCGCGCTGCCCGAAGCCGGCCTCGTTCATCATCGTGATGCGCTTGTCGAGGATGTACTCCGGGTGGAGCGTGGCGTACGCCTGCTCGGTCTTGCCGTGGGCGGTGAGGGTCCACACCAGCTCGCTGTCGCCGAAGTCGGCCGGCACCGGCACCTTGAACACGAACTTGCCGCGCCGCGGATGGAAGCGCGCCGGCTGGCCGTGGTCGGGGCCGCCCGGCTCGATGCTGTTGTTCGGTCCGACCGGGACGTGGACCTCTTCCGCGCAGTTGCGGTTGAAGAAGCCGAACACCATGTTGAAGGTGCCGTCCGGGTTCGGCTCCCAGCCCTCGAACACGGGTGCGACGTTCTGCCCGTGGGTGTACGTGTGCTGCCCGCCGACCTCCGCGGGGATCGCGAATGCCAGCACCGCCGCGGCGATCCCGCTGGCGGCGCCCGCACGCACGGTGAGGTGCGCCATCAGTCCTGCTGGTTGGTGGCCTGGCCCGCGAGCCGCGCCTCGCGCTCGGCCACGACCTCCGCGTACTGCTCCTCGTCGAGGAAGGTCACCTTCGGCAGCAGCAGGAACATGTCGTCGATGGAGCGGTTGCCCCAACCCTTCCAGTTCCGCGGGTCGACGACGTTGCGGTTCTTCGGCGTGTTGTCGTACCAGCCGACGATGTGCAGAACCGTGCCCTTCGGCAGGATCGGCGCGTAGTCGTCCTCGTAGACGTACACCCGCGCCCAACTGTGGTCGTACTTCGAGCAGTTCAGCATCTCGCGGGTATTGTCCGGGTAGACCGCCTCGACGCACATCCGCTTGCCGCTGGAGTGCATGTGCGGCTCGTAGGTGGTCAGGACGCCGTGCTGCGGCATGGTGTAGAAGCTGTCGAAGCGCACGTCGTCCTCGCCGGCCGGAATGTCGAGCCCGTCGCCGATGTTGCCCATGGCCAGGAAGCCGGACTGCTTGTACTCCGGTTCATAGCCTTCGGGATGGAACGTGAAGCCGACGTCCGCGCGCACCGGAACCTCCACGCCGGAGGAGTAGAGGTGTACGGTGAAGCGCAACTCCGAGCCGGCGGCCAGTGTGATGCCCGTGTCCTCGGGGTAGATCGTCGCGTTCTGACCCAGGCTGTACACCATCCGGAACCGGCTGCGGTCCTCCAGCGAGAGGTCGGTCTGCTCGGTGAACACCTCGCTGCTGTGCACGCCGATGTGATGAATCGTGAAGTTGCCGAAGCCGCTGCGGGCGTTCTCGCGCGCCTCGGCCTGGGTCGCTTCATCCCACAGGCGTACTTCCTTGACCTCGACCGCCTTGATGTAGCGGTCCTCCGTCAGGCCGGTCGGCACCGGGCCGAGCTCGTCGTGGTAGTCGGCCGACACGGCCGGGGCGACCATCCGGGGTGAAGAGACGATGAGATCGGGCTCGCCGATGGTCCACTCGTCCGCGTCCGCCCATTCGACCGGGGGCGGCATGTCGGCGGGGTTGCCGCGCGGCGCGCCGGCGTCGGCCCAGGCGCCGATGATGGCGATCTCCTCGTCCGAGAGCGAGATGTCGTCCTTGAACTGCTGGACGCCGATGTTCTTCTCGATGAACCACGGCGGCATCTCGCGCAGCGCCGTCTTCTGCTTCATCGACCGCGCCCACGGGCGCGCGTCCTCGTAGGTCTCGAACGACATCGGCGCTAAGGCGCCGGGCCGGTGACAGCTCTGGCAGGAGCGTTGCAGAATCGGTGCGACGTCCCTGGTGAACGTCACGTCGTCGGCCGCGGCGGCGGTTGCGGGAGCAACGCCGGCCGGCAACGCGACGGCGGCGGTTGTCGCAAGGGCGCAACGGATGATGGCGTGCATGCGAGGTTCTCCTCTCAAGCCGTCAGCGGACGGTGACCTTGACGTCCGCGTGGTCGATCAGCCCCCCGTCGGTTGCCATGACGCGCACGACGTACTCGCCCGGCTCGCTGAACGTGGCCGTCACCGGCCACTGGCGGTTGTCGGGCAGCGGCGGGGTCTCCCAGCCCGGGGACCAGGGGGAGTTGCTGCCGAGCCGGTAGTCCGGATAGGTCTTGAACTGTTGCGGATCGAACGCGACGTTGCTGCCGTCGCCGCGGTGAACGAACCACGCCACGCGCAGGCCCACGGCGTTGCTGCGGCTGCGCGGCGACCCGGCGCGCCCCTGCGGCGCTGCCTTGGGTTCCGGAAAGTCGTCGTCGCTCGCCGACGCGTTCAGCGCCAGCGGCTCGCCCACGCCGACCGTATGCTCCGACGCCGACATGAGCGTCACAGACGGCGGCTCGTTCAGCATGTCCCGTCCCTCGGCGTCGCGCCCGAAGTTGCCGACGTCGAGCATCGGGAGCTGCTTGTCGATGATGTACTCGGGGATCAGCGTGCCGTACGCCTTCTCCGTTTGCCCCTGCGTGGTCAGCGTCCAGACGAGCTCCTTGTCGCCGAAGTCCGCGGGCACCCGGATCTTGAAGTGGAAGCGGTTGCGGCGCGGCATGAACCAAGTGGGCTGCCCCTGGTCGGGGCCGCCCGGCTCGATGCTGTTCTCGGGGCCGACCGGGACGTGCAGATGCTCGTCCAGGTTGCGGTTGAAGTAGCCGAACACCATGTTGAAGCTGCCGTCCGGGTTCTGTTCCCAACCCTCGTACGCGGGCGCCACGGTCTGGCCGCTCAGATAGACGAGTTGCTGGCCGCCGGCGGTCGGCACGGAGAGAAGTGCGAGCAGCGCAACCAGGCACAGAGCTCGGGCAGGCACGGCGTTCACTCCATGACGGTGACGTTCACGTCGGCGTTGTCGATGAGGCCGCCGTCGTGCGCCATCACCCGCAGCGTGTAATCCCCGGGCTCGGCGAAGGTCGCCGTCACGGGGTACCGGCCGTCGGCGGGCACCGGAGGCGGAGTCCAGCCGGGCGACCACGGGGAGTTGCCCCGGTAGTCCGTGTAGACCTTGAACTGCTGCGGCTCGAACGAGACGTTGTCGCCCTCACCGCGGTAGACGAACCAGGCCACGCGGAGTCCCCAGGCGTTGTAGTTGATGGGCACCCGAGAGGCTGCCGGCTTCGGTTCGGGGATGCCGTCGTCCTGCGCCACGGCGGTCAGCGACAGCGGCTCGCCGACGCGCACCGTGCGGGCGGCGGCGTCCTCGATGCGCACCTCGGGCGTCTGGTTGCGGCGCTCGATATCCTTGACGCCGAGCCCTCCGAGGTCCTTCATCCGCAGCAGGTCGTCGATCACGTAGTCGAGCTTGAGGCTGCCGTACGCCTGCTCGGTCTTGCCCTTGGAGGTCAGCGTCCAGACCACTTCGTTCTCGCCGAAGTCGTGGGGCACCCGCACGCGGAAAACGTAGCGGTTGCGGCGCGGCAGGAAGTACGTGGGCTGTCCCTGATCGACGTCGCCCGGCTCCAGCTTGTTGTCGGGTCCGACCGGAACGTGGACATGCTCGTCCATGTTGCGGTTCATGTAGCCGAACACCAGGTTGAAGCTGCCGTCGGGGTTCTGCTCCCAGCCCTCGAAGGCGGGCGCAACGTTCTGGCCGCGGGAATAGATGATGGTCTGACCGCTGACCACCGCCAGCGCGCCCAGACCCATGATGGCGACGCACAGGAGCGCCGGCGCCAGGCGCCGGCCTCCCGCCGGCCGTCGAGTGGTTGTGCCTGCCATCGCCCGTTACTGCTGGTTCTGGTTCTGCGACGTGGCGAACTGCTGGTGCACGCCGCGCGCCGCAACCTCTTCCTCGAACTGCTCCTCGGTCAGGTAGACCATGCGCGGCAGGTGGTACAGCATGTCGTCTATCGACCGGTTGCCCCAGCCCTTCCAGTTGCGCGGGTCGAGCACACGCGGATTCGACTCCGAGTTGTCGTACCACGCCAGCAGGTGCAGCACCGTGCCGGCCGGCAGCAGCGGCGCGGCTTCATCCTCGTAGACGTAGACCTTCACCCAGTTGTGGTCGTAGTCGGCGCAGTTGAGCATCTCGCGGGCGTTGTTGGGATAGATCGCCTCGATGCACATGCGCTTGCCGCTGGAATGCAGGTGCGGCTCGAACGTCATCATGATCGCGGGCCGGCTGAGCCGGTGGAATCCGTCGCGGAAGATGTCCTGCTCCCCGGCCGGGATATCCAGCTCCAGGTCGAACGCGCCCGACTGCGAGCCGAATCCCTGCATGTACTTCGGCTCGAATCCCTCGGGGTGCAGCTTGAACGCGGTGTCCACCCGCACCCGCACCTCCTGGCCGACGGAGTGGTAGTGCATCCGGTCGTAGGTGAGGACGGAGTCGGCCGGCAGCCTGATGCCGACCCAGTCCGGGAAGTAGGTGGCGTTCTGGCCCAGCTCGTGCGTGATGTTGAAGTTGCCCGCTGCGCCGAGCGGGCTGTCCGCCTCGGCGTTTGGCGTCATCGCCGTGATCACCGCGTGGTGGACGACGAACAGGTTCAGTGCGGCGCGGTCGCCGGACTTGCCGCCCGCCGAGGCCGCCGCGGGATCGAGTTCCTGGTCGTTCTCGTCGAGCAGGACTTCCTTCACCTCGACCGCCTTGACGAAGCGGTCGGTGGTCAGCCCGGTCGGCGTCGGCGGGTTGATGCCCCCGAACCAGTCCGCGGCCACCGCCTCGACCGTGGCGACCGGTGACGAGATGACCAGGTCGGGCTCGCCGATGGTCCAGCGGCCGGCGGACCACTCGCGCGGCGGCGGCAGGTCGGCCGGGTTGCCGCGCGGGGCGCCGGCGTCCACCCACTTGCCGATCAGGGCGATCTCGTCGTGCGACAGCGACGGGTCGTCCTTGAAGTGCTGGATGCCGATGTTCTTGTCGACGAACCAGGGCGGCATCTCGCGCGCCTCGGTGCGCGCCTTGATGGCGCGCGCCCACGGCCGCACCTCCTGATACGTGATCAGGTTCATCGGCGCGCCGCCGCGCGGGCGGTGGCAGCTCTCGCACGAGCGCTGGAGAATCGGCGCGATGTCCTTCGTGAACGTCACGTCGTGTTCAGCCTGGGCCGCCGCGCCGGACGGCGCCGCCAGCAACAGGGCCGCCAGCCCGGCAAGCATCAGCACGTTGGGAAAGCAACGCCGCACGAATGCGGTCCGCATCATCGCACCTCCAGCTTCGAACTACGGGATACAGCCATGAATTCTAACACCTTGTAGTGCGGAGCAGCCAAGTAGTGCCGAGCAGCCAACGCACCCCGGCGGGCAGCGCGCATTGAGCCTGTCGGCGCCGGGGTGATAGTCTGAGCGCGGATGCCGAGAGATTCCAGCGCGTGGGTCCGGTTGCGCCGCGCGGCGGGGCTGGCCGTGCTGCTGGCCGCCACGCCGCCGTCGCCTGCCCTTGCCGGCGACGAATGGCGCGCCTACGGCGGCACGAACGCGAGCCTCAAGTATTCCTCGCTCGACCAGATCGACCGGGACTCGGTCGGCGATCTGCGGATAGTGTGGCGGCAGTCCGCTACGCCCGTCGAAGTGCGTCAGGGACGCGCCGACGCGCCGGTGCCGTTCAACTACCAGAACACGCCGCTGATGGTCGACGGGCGTCTCTTCATGAGCACGGGCTACGGCACCGTGGCGGCGCTGGACGCTGCGACCGGCGAGGTGCTCTGGTTCGATGTCCCGCCGCGTGTCGACGGCGAGGAGCCGGGGCGGGGCGCGGCAAGCCGCGGGGTGGCGTACTGGAGCGACGGCGGCGAGGCGCGCATCATCGCCGTGTCGGGCCACCATCTCGTGGCGCTCGATCCCTCGAACGGGAAGCGCTTCGCCGGTTTCGGCGACGCCGGCCAGGTCGATCTCCGGCAGTACGAGGATTTCGTCGTCCAGTCCTATACCTGGCGGTCGCCGCCGCTCGTGGTGGGCGAAGTCATCGTGGTCGGCTCCACCGCCCGGAATGCCCGCGGCCGGCAGCCGCCCGGCGACATCCGTGGCTACGACGTGCGCACCGGAGAGCTGCTCTGGACGTTCCACACGCCGCCCAGGGCGGGTGAGTTCGGCACCCATACCTGGCTGAACGACTCGTGGGGAATAGCGGGGTTCACCAATGCCTGGTCGACCCTCAGCGCCGACGACGAGCTGGGCTACGTCTACCTGCCGCTCAAGCAATCGACCGGCTACTCCTACGGCGGGTCCCGTCCGGGCGACAACCTGTTCGCCAACACCCTGCTGTGCCTGGACGCCGCCACCGGCGAGCGCGTCTGGCACTTCCAGACGGTCCACCACGACATGTGGGACTACGACCTGCCCGCCGCGCCGGCCCTCGTCGACATCACGGTCGAAGGGCGGGCGATCAAGGCGGCGGCCCAGGTGTCGAAGGTCGGTTTCGTCTGGGTGTTCGACCGCGTCACGGGCGAGCCGGTATGGCCGATAGAGGAGCGGCAGGTTCCGGCCGGCGACATTCCCGGCGAGTGGTATGCCCCGACGCAGCCGTTTCCGACCCGGCCGCCGGCCTACGAGCAGCAGGGCGTAACGATCGACGACCTGATCGACTTCACGCCCGAGCTGCGGCGGGAGGCGATCGAGATCATCAGCCGCTACCGGTACGGGCCGCTCTTCACGCCGCTGTCGGCCGCGGGTCCGGCGCCGGACGGCACGCGCGGGACGATTCAGATGCCCGGCACCGTCGGCACCACCTTCACGGGGGCGGGCGTGGATCCGGAAACCGGCGTGCTGTACGTACCGTCGAACCACTCGCCAATCGTCATCGAGATGGTGGAGGCGGAGCCGGGTGTATGGGACAGCCGGCGCGGCACCGCCTATTTCGGAGATCACCTGGAGGGTCCGCGCGGATTGCCGATCTTCAAGCCTCCCTACGGGCGGCTGACGGCAATCGACCTCAACGCGGGAGACATCCTGTGGACCGCGCCGAACGGAGACGGTCCGCGGGATCATCCGGCGATCGCGCACCTTGACCTGCCGCCGCTCGGACAGCCGGGCCGCGCCGCGCCGCTCGTCACAGGGTCCATGGTCTTTCTGGGCGAGGGCGGGACCGCGGGCGTGCCGTTGCTGCCCAAGTTCGGCGGCGGCAAGATGTTCCGGGCGTACGACAAGCAGACCGGGGAGGTCATATGGCAAATGGAGTTGCCGGGCGGCACCACCGGCGCGCCGATGACGTATATGCTTGACGGTCGGCAGTACGTGGTGGTGGCGGTCGGGTGGCACGAACACCCGGGTGAGCTGATTGCACTGGCGCTGCCGTAGCAGCGCTGTTCAGGTTCGGCGGCGGCCGTCGAAGAAGCGGAGTCGGGAGGAAACCGATGGCGATTGACAAGTGGGATGAAGCGGGCAAGTTCTGGGAGGACGACCACGGTCTGCTCGACGAGGGGCAGATCGCCAAGCTGGAGCGCGCCGACGAATCCGAGCCGCTGCGCTCGCCGATACCGACGCGCATGATCTCCAACGGCGAGTACATGCCGGTGCCGCAGACGGACGACCAGAAGCGCGTCGAGGCGCGCATCGTGGAGCTCGCCGAGACGGCCAGCCGCAAGCTGGGCATCGGCCGCCGGCAGTTCCTGGCGTCCACAGGCGGCACGGCGGCCGCGCTGATCGCCATGAACGAGGTGTTCGGCCGTTTCTTCGACGTCGATCCGATCGAGATGTTCGAGCCGGCGGCCTACGCCCAGGCGGGCGCGCCGCGCGACCTGTTCGTCTTCGACGACCAGCTCCATCTCGTGCGCGGCACGAACACCGCGAGCGGGCATTCGCTGCGAGCGGCCGCGCAGGGGCCGACCGCGGGCGAGCGATACGCTCCCAGCGCCGATCGCGGCGTGGACGAGGGCGGCGAGGCGTGGCGGGTCTGGAATCCCGACCTCGTCGGATTGCCCATGAGCCCCTCCAACTTCCAGCTCGTGCAGTTCATCAAGGACGTGTACCTCGACAGCCAGGTGACGATCGGGCTGCTGAGCAACGTCACCGCGTTCTCGGCGACGCCCGTGGGGCAGCGGGGCGACCCCAACGTCGAGAACCGTCCGCCGCGCAACTACCGGGAGGCGGAGGCTGCCGAGACCATCACGGCCGCGCAGACCGCCGCGGCGCGCGACTTCGTCAACGAGATCTCGGGCTCGCGCCGGATGATGTGCCACGGGATGCTCTACACCGGGCGCGGCAACCTGGAGTGGATCCAGCAGCAGATCGACGAGAACCGGCCCGATTCCTGGAAGGGCTACAACATCTCGAACGCCGCCAAGGTCGACGAGGATCCGAACAGCCTGATGCGGCGCTGGCGGCACGACGACGAGGACGTCGCGTATCCGACGTTCGAGCTGATCCAGAACGTCTACAACCGCATCCGGGACGAGTATCCCGGCTTCAACAACATCTGCGTCCACAAGGGGCTGGCGCCCGGACCGCCCGACCCCGTGCTGGGCCATCCGGCCGATCTGCCGAAGGCGGCGCAGGACTGGCCGGGCCTCAAGTTCGTCACGTACCACGCCTGCATCCAGCAGACCACGTGGCACGCGGACTCGCTGCAGACCATCCGCTCGCGCACGCTGCGCGACGGGGTGCCCGACATCAAGTGGACCACCGAGTACGCGCAGCTCGTGGCGCCGTACTCGAACTGCATCGCCGAGATCGGCACCACGTGGGCCTCGTCCATCGTGACGTTCCCGACGGTGGCGGCCCACATCATGGGGCAGCTCATGCGCTACCTGGGCGAGGACCGCATCGTGTTCGGCTCCGACTGCGTCTGGTACGGCTCGCCGCAGTGGCAGATCGACGCGCTCTGGCGCTTCCAGATTCCCGAGCAGTTGCGCGAGGAGTTCGGCTATCCGGAGCTGACCGATACGGCGAAGCGCAAGATCCTGGGGCTGAATTCGGCACAGTTGTACGGCATCGAGCCGGTCGAGGGCGCCGAGAAGGACCGCATCTACCGGCCGGTGCCGGCGGACTACGAGGACCGGATTTCCGATGAGTTGAAGACGATCATGGAGTTCCCGGGCTATACCGCGGACAACATGTCGAAGCTCAAGGACAAGTACGCGGAGCTCGGTCCCGTGCCGGGGCATACCCGCTACGGCTGGATTCGCACGAAGGTGTAGCCGGTCCGCGCGGAGTAGTCATGCCCGCGGAGTGGTCGGCCATCGGCGCCGGCCTGTTCTGTCCGGTGGCGGTTTCGCCCGCGCCGGACCGCGTCGTGCTGCTCGCCAGGACCGCCGCCGGCGAGCTGGTGCGCCGCGAGCGGTCGCCGGACGGCGGCTGGGGCAACGCCCGTTTGCTCGGCGTCCCGACGGCCCGCAGCGCCGGCGGCGGCATGGACGTGCCGGTCGACTGGCAGCTTGCGGCCTGCGGCGGAGGTTCCGGCGGCAGCGGCGCCGAGTCCATCGAGGTGGTCGCGCGCAGCCCGGACGGAGATCTCCTGCACATGCGGCAGCTCGGCGGCGGTCGGCCCCGGTTCGAGTGTCTGGGTGCGCCTGCCGCGGTGTCGGGCGGCCGCGCCATCCCGGTCGGCATCGCAAGTCCGCCGGCCGTCTGCCGCGGGGGAGGCGGTCGGCTCGACATATTTGCCGTGGGGCAGTCGGGCGAGCTGTTGCACGCGGTGCGCAGCGGCGGCGAGTGGGCGCCGTTCGATGCACTGGGCGCGCCGGACGGCGCGTCGCCGCTGGAGGCCGTCGCCGCCTGCGGTTGCGGTCCGTCCAGCATCGCCGTGTTCCGGCGCGGCAGCGCGGGCGACCTGCTGCTCAAGTGGTGGGACGGCGCCGCCTGGAGCCGCTACGCGTCGCTCGGCTCGCCGCAGGTTCCGGATCCGTCGTATCCGGCGGTGCTGGCGCCCGCGCCGCTGACGGGTCCGCCCGCGGCGTGCAGTTGGGGTCCGGCGCGCCTCGACGTGTTCGCGCGCGGGTCTTTCGGCGACCTGGTCCACGCCTGTTGGGACGGCGCCGACTGGAGCAGCTTCGAATCGCTTGGCCTGCCCGTGTCGGCCGGTCAGGCAGTGCCGCTGTCGGGGTACGTCAGCGCGTGCAGCGCCGGCGAAGGGGTTTGCGACGTGCTGGCCGGCGCGGTCGACGGCCGCCTGTATCACGCAGTCTGGAGTAGAGATGCATAGACGGAAGCCCATGACGTTCTCCCGCGCTGCCTCCGCCTGCGCGGCGTTCATTTTCCTCGCCCTGGCCGTGCCGCCCGCCGCGGCGCAGCAGGGCCCGGCGTATCAGCCGGTCACCGACGCCGAGCTGCGGGATCCGCCGCCCGGCGACTGGCTGATGTACCGCCGCACCTACAACGGGTGGGGCTACAGCCCGCTCGATCAGATCACCACCGCGAACGTCGCCGATCTCCGTCCGGTCTGGGCGTTCGCGACCGGTCTGACCGAAGGGCACGAATCGCCGCCGATCGTCAACGACGGCGCGATGTTCATCACCACGCCGCAGAACAACCTGCTGGCCCTGGACGCCCGCACGGGCGACATGAAGTGGCGCTACGTGCGGGTCCTGCCGGAGGACCTGTTGCAGATTCACCCCACCAACCGGGGGGTGGCGCTGTACGGCGACAAGGTGTACATGGCGACGGTCGATTCGTTCGTCGTCGCGCTCGACGCCGAGACCGGCCGCGTGGTGTGGGAGTCGGAGGCAGGGGATTGGCGGATCGGCTACTACATGACCATGGCGCCGCTCACGGTCAACGGCAAGGTGCTGGTCGGCGTGTCGGGCGGCGAGCTGGGCATCCGCGGCTTCGTCGCGGCGTTCGACGCCGAGACCGGCGCGGAAGTGTGGCGGACGCATACGGTGCCTGCGCCGGGCGAGCCGGGCAACGAGACCTGGCCGGGCGATACCTGGCGGACCGGGGCGACGCCGGTGTGGGTGACCGGCACCTACGACCCCGAGCTGAACCTGACGTACTGGGGCACCGGGAACGCCGGTCCGTGGCTGGGGGACCAGCGGCCGGGCGACAACCTGTACGCCAACTCGGTCATCGCGCTCGACGCGGACACCGGGGAGCTCAAGGGCTACCACCAGTACCACTGGAACGGCTCGTGGGACTGGGACGAGGTGGCGGCGCCGCTGCTTGTCGACATTGACCGCGGCGGACGCACGGTGAGCGGGCTCGTGCACCCCGGACGCAACGGCTATCTCTGGCTGCTGGAGCGGGAGGCGGACCGCATCGGCTTCATCGACGCCACGGCGTACGTCCACCAGAACGTGTTCACGAGCATCGATCCCGAGACGGGGCGCCCGCAGTACGACCCCAACCGCAAGCCGCGGACCGGCACGCGCCTGGATTTCTGCCCCTCGATCTGGGGCGGCAAGAACTGGCCGCCGGCCGCGTTCAATCCCGTCACCGGCCTGCTGTACTTCTCCGCCAACGACAACCTGTGCGCCTTCATGAACACGCGCGAGGTGGAATACAGCCCGGGCAAGGTGTTCACCGGCGGCTCGTCGCAGATGTACGTGCGCGAGGGCGCGGAGCACATCGGCGAGCTGCAGGCCTGGAACCTGGACACCGGCGAGGAGGTGTGGACCCGCGAGTTCGAGTCGCACAACTGGGGCCCTGTCCTCACCACCGCCGGGGGGCTCGTGTTTGCCGGAGGCACCAACGACCGCTACTTCCGCGCCTTCGACGGCCGCACGGGCGAGACGCTCTGGGAGCAGCGCACCAACACCGGCGTGATCGGCGTGCCGACTTCCTACATGGTCGACGGCGTGCAGTACATTGCCGTGCAGGCCGGCTGGGGACTCGACGCCGCGCGCATGCAGAACGCGCTCGACCGCAGCCGCGGCACGACGACGCTCCTCCCGCAGGGCGGCGTGCTGTGGGTGTTCGCCCTGCCATAACAACCACTCGCGTCGCAACATGGTGCTGGCCGCGCAGAACGCTGAACCGGACGGCCGTTCGGGGAATCTGGTGTGACGAACCCGCCATACGTGCGTCTGGCAGTTGCCCTGCCCGTCGTGCTCTTCGTGTGGTTCTGCACGATGGTTCCAGCCGTCTCCGGCGGCGAGGTCCTCGTCTGGGAATTGGCGTGGCTGCCGCAACAGGGCATCGATCTCGACTTCGTGGTCGACGGCCTGAGCCTGCTGTTCGCCCTGCTGATCACGGGGATCGGCGCGTTCATCCTGCTCTTCGCCGGCGAGTACATGAAGGGCTATCCGCAACGCGGCCGGTTCACGCTCTTTCTCGTCAGTTTCATGCTGGCGATGCTCGGCCTCGTGCTGGCCGACAACCTCGTCGCGCTGTTCGTCTTCTGGGAGCTCACCACGATCACTTCGTTCCTGCTGATCGGCTACTCGCATGAAGACGCCACCGCCAGGCGCTCCGCTCTGCAGGGACTGCTCGTAACCAGCGCGGGCGCCCTGGCCATGCTGGCCGGCTTCGTCGTCCTGGGCCAGGCCGCCGGCACGTTCAGCCTGCGGGAGATGCTGGCCGGCCAGGGGAGCTTCGCGGCCCACCCGCACTACACGGCGATCGTCGTTCTGGTTCTGCTCGGAGCGTTCACCAAGTCGGCGCAGTTTCCGTTCCACTTCTGGCTGCCGAACGCGATGGCGGCCCCGACGCCGGTCTCGGCCTACCTGCACTCGGCGACGATGGTCAAGGCCGGCGTGTTCCTGCTGGCCCGCCTGACGCCGCTCCTGGGCGGCACCGAGCTCTGGATGGTGACGCTGACCGTCGTGGGAGCCGTGACGGCGGTGTACTCGGCGTTCGTGTCGCTGGGCAAGTCCGACCTGAAACAGGTGCTGGCCTACACCACGGTCATGGCGCTCGGCGTGTGCGTCATGTTCCTCGGATCCCCGCCCGCCGCGGGGCAGGGCGAGCCGTCGCGGGGCGTCCTGGCGGCGCTCGCGTTCCTGGTCGCGCACGCCCTGTACAAGGCGGCCCTGTTCCTGGTCGCCGGGACGATCGAGAAGGCCACCGGCACCCGCGACCTGACGCGGCTCGGGGGTCTGCGGAAGGCCATGCCCGTCACGTTCGCCGCCGCGGTGGCCGCGTCCGTCTCGATGGCCGGCGTGCCGCCCTCGGTCGGTTTCGTCGGCAAGGAGCTCCTGTACACCGCCGGCTTCGCGCCTGACGCCGCCGGCTATGTGCCGTGGGCGGTATTCTTTGCCGCCGCGCCGATCGCGACCGTGGCGATGGTGCTTGCGATCAGGCCGTTCTTCGGCCCGCGTCCCGACTACCGCAAGCCGGGGCGGGAAGGCCATTGGGCGCTGTGGTGCGGGCCGGTCGTGCTCGCCGCGGTCGGCATCTGGTGGGGGCTGGCCCCGGAATTTCCCTTCATGCGCCTCCTCGTGCCCGCGGAAGCGGCCGTGACCGGGCATTTGCCGGATACCGGGCACGCTCCCTGGCACAGCACCGGCCAGGCCTTCGCGTTGACCCTCGCGACGCTGGCCGCGGCGGTGCTCGCGTTCTGGAAACTGGCGGCGGTCAAGCAAGCGCTGGCCGGTTGCAGGCGACTGGTTCCGTTCAGCGCCGACGGCGCGTACGACGCCGCCATGAACGGCATCGCCGCCGTCGCGGCCTGGCAGACCCGCCGGCTGCAGTCCGGCATCCAGCGGCACTACCTGATGATCGTGTTCGCCACGCTCGGGCTGAGCCTGGCCGTGACGCTCTGGCTGAAGAACGTGGTCCCCGCGCCGCTGCGGTTGGCGGAAGCAACGTTCCTCGACTGGTCGCTCACCGCCGTGGTTGCCGCGGCGTCGGTCGTGATCATCCGCTCCAGGTCCCGTCTGCTCGGGATTATCGCGCTCGGCGTGGTGGGAGTCGCCACGGCGCTGATATTCCTGAACTTCGGCGCGCCGGACGTCGCGATGACGCAATTGATCGTCGAGGTCCTCATCACGGTGATCGTCGCCGTCGTGCTGCTCAAGCTTCCGGACTTCAGCAACGAGGTCTGGCCCTCCAGACCCAAGCGCTTGCGCAACGCCATCGTCGCCGTCACGGTGGGGGTCAGCGTCACCCTGGTCCTGCTCGCCGTCACCGGGTCCCCTCCCCAGCCGGATCTCAGGGAGTACTTCGAGCGCAACGCCGTGCCGGGCGGTCACGGCCGGAACATCGTCAACGTGATCCTGGTCGATTTCCGTGCTCTCGACACCATGGGAGAGATTACGGTGCTCGCGATCGCCGGCGCGGCGGTCTTCGCCCTCCTGCTGCCGCGGACCCGGCGGCGGGAAGGCGCGCTGCTACCGGGCGCGCGGGCAGTCGCTGCGCGCGCCCAGGCGTGGCACGGCAGCATCATGAACACCATGATCCTGCGGGAGACCACGCGCCGGCTGGTCCCGCTGATTCTCGTGTTCTCCGTGTTCCTGCTGCTGCGGGGCCACGAGCAACTCGGCGGCGGCTTCGTCGGCGGCCTGGTGGCGTCCATCGCGTTCAGCCTGTACGCCTTCGTCTTCGGCCCGCAGGCGGCCCGCGGGATACTGCGCGCGGACCCCCGCGCGGTCGGCGCGGCCGGCCTGGCGGTCGCGATCGCATCGGGCTTCGTCGGATCGATCCGGGAGGGCGTCCCGTTCCTGACCGGCCAATGGGGCACCCTCGCGGGGCTGACGGTCGGCACGCCGGTGATGTTCGACGTCGGGGTCTACCTCGTCGTCGTCGGCGTCGTGTTGACGTTCGTCCTCGGGATCAAGGAGCAGGAGTAGCCGGGCAGCGCCGGCGACAGGGAGTTCACTGATGGAACCAATCATCGCGGTGCTGGTCGGCGTCCTGATGACGGCAACCGTCTACCTGATGCTCGACCGCAACTTCGTGCGCTTCATCTTCGGGCTGGCGCTGCTCTCCCATGCCGCCAACCTGGTGATCCTCGACAGCGGGGGCCTGACGCGGGCCCGGCCGCCGCTGATTGCACCGGGAGAGTCCCTGCCCCTTCCCGACATCTCGAACGCCGTGCCGCAGGCGTTGATGCTGACGGCGATCGTGATCTCCTTCAGCCTGTTCACGTTCGCCCTGGTGCTCGCCTTCCGGACGTACCAGGAGCTGGAAACCGTTGACACCGACCGCATGCGGGCCGCGGAACCCTCGTCGGCGGGAGCGGCGGCGGATGCGGGGCGGAGGGCGGCCGATTGAACTGGCTGCTGATCTGTCCGATCGTGATTCCGTTGGCCGCGGCCGTCATCGGCTTCGCGGGCCGCGGCAGCGAGAGGACGCAACGAGGCGTGAGCCTCGCCGGAGCCGTCGCCCTGTCGGCCGCCGCCGCGGGCCTGTTCTCGCACGTTTGGCGAGAGGGTATCGCGGCGGTCCAGATCGGCGGCTGGCCGGCGCCCTACGGCATCACGCTGGTGGCGGATCACCTGAGCGCGGCGATGGTCGCGGTCTCGGCCCTGATCGGACTGGCGACCGTGATCTACGCCTGCGGAGACACGCGGCGCGGCCGGCTCTCCCAGGCCCTGCATCCGTTGCTGCACGCACTGCTGGCGGGCGTATGCGGCGCCTTCCTGGCGGGAGATGTCTTCAATCTCTACGTCTGGTTCGAGGTCATGCTGATCGCCTCGCTGGCCCTGCTGGTGCTGGGAGGCAAGCCCGCGCAACTGGATGGCGCCGTGCGCTACGCCGCCCTGAGCCTGATCGCGACGACGCTGCTGCTGAGCGGCATCGGACTGCTGTACGGATTGACGGGCACGCTCAACATGGCAGACCTGCACCTGCGCGTGCAGGAAGTCGAAGACCAGGGGCTGCTCACCCTGGTCGCCGTGGTGTTCATCATCGCGTTCGGTCTGAAGGCGGCGGTGTTCCCGCTGTTCTTCTGGCTGCCGGCCAGCTACCACACGCCGCAGATCGCGGTCTCGGCCGTATTCTCCGGCCTGCTGACGAAGGTGGGCGTCTACGCGCTCATGCGTTTCTTCACGCTGATCTTCCGGCACGACGTCGGGTACACGCACGAGCTGCTGCTCTGGGTGGCGGGCCTGACCATGGTTACCGGCGTTCTCGGCGCCGCTTCGCAGAACGAGTTGAGGCGCATCCTGTCGTTCCATATCATCAGTCAGATCGGGTACATGATCCTGGGCCTCGCGCTCTTCACGACGCTCGGGTTGCTGGGCGGGATCTTCTACGTCATCCACCACATCATCGTGAAGGCGAACCTCTTTTTCGTTTCGGGCGCCGTGAATCGGCTGGCAGGCTCGACCGAGCTGCGGACGCTCGGCGGGCTCTACCGCGACAAGCCGTTGCTCGCGGCGCTGTTCTTCGTGCCGGCGTTCTCGCTGGCGGGCTTCCCGCCGCTGTCCGGCTTCTGGGCCAAGCTGCTGCTGATCCGGGCTTCGGTCGAGAGTGAAGAATTCGTCCTCGCGGGGGTGGCGCTCCTCGTGGGCTTGCTGACGGTCTTCTCGATGACCAAGATCTGGCTGAACGCCTTCTGGAAGGCCCGCCCGGAGGAATCCGGGCCGCCGCCTCCGGTCGCGCCGCGGCGACGGTGGCTGCTGCTGGCTCCCATTGCGGCGCTGGCCGCCATCACCGTGGCAATCGGTCTCTACGCCGGGCCCCTCTACACGCTGGCGGAACGCGCCGCCGCCGAGCTGATGGACCCCTCGCTCTACGTCGCAGCCGTGCTCGGTCGAGGCAGCCAATGAAACTCTTCCAAATCAACCTGCTGCTCGCCGGCGGCTGGTGCGCCTTGTTCGGGACCTTCGACCTGGGGACTTTCCTCGGGGGGTTCCTGCTGGCGTTCGCGGCCCTGAGCCTGTCGAGTCCCATGTACGGCCGGACCGCCTATTTCAAACGGGCGCTGCTGGCGGCCCGCCTGGGAGCGTATTTTCTGTACGAGCTCACGGTCTCGAGCTTCGAGGTCGCCTGGGAGGTGATCACGCCCCGGCACAATTCGCGCCCGGCCATCGTGGCCGTGCCGCTGGACATCGAAGAGCCGATTCAGATCACGGTGCTGGCGAATCTCATCTCGTTGACGCCCGGCACGCTCAGCCTGGACGTCAGCCCCGACGGGAAGACGCTGTACGTGCACGACATGTTCGTGGACGATCCCGACGAGGCGCGCAGGACGATCAAGACGGGCTTCGAGCGCCTGGTCCGGGAGGCCATGCAGTGACGGATCTCGCGGAGCACTCGCAGATCGTCGGATGGGCGATCGACGCCACGACGGTCCTGACCGTGCTGGCGCTGATCTTCTCGCTCGTACGCCTGATAAAGGGGCCGAGCCTGCCGGATCGCGTCGTGTCGGTCGACCTCATCACGGTGCTGGCGGTCGCCATCGCGGGCCTCCTGGCAGTCACGCACAGCGAGCCGCACTTTCTCGACATCGCCCTGGCGCTGGCGCTCGTGGCCTTTCTGGCGACGGTCGCCTTCGCCTGGTACGCCGAGCGCACCACCGAGCTGCTCGAGCGCGACAGAAGAGACAGCGAAAGGGTGGAGGAGCCTGATGGCAGTTGAGATTCCGTGGTGGGAGCTGCTCGTCGCCGCTTGCCTGCTGGCCGGCGGCTTCTTCCTGTTCGTCGCCGGACTCGGCATCCTGCGGCTGCCGGACGTGCTCATTCGCATGCACGCTTCCACCAAGGCGGGCACGCTGGGCGTAGGCCTCGTGTTCGGCGCGGCGGCCCTGTACTTCCGGAATACGGCCGAGACCGCAATCGCCGGCCTGACGATCGTCTTCCTGCTGGTGACGGCCCCGGTCGCCGCCCACGCGATTGCGCGCGCGGCGTACCGGATGAATGTCCGGCTGTCGGACAGGACGCATCTCGACGAATGGCAGGGGAAGTACGGCAACCCGCGCGATTCCTGAGGTTGTCGAAGCGGTCACGGTCCGGTGGCCTGCCAGCCGCGCGCCTGCTGCTCGGCCTCGGCGATGTCGTCGGGACTCATCCGCCGGGCCACCGCGTCGCGGGCTTCGATGGCGCGGGCGCGTGCGGAGACTGACGCCTCGCGCCGATCGGGCGCCAACCGGGCGGCGGCGATGCTGTACCACACGTAGGCTGCGGCGTCGTCCTGCTGGACGCCGTCCCCGGCCGCGTACATCTGCGCCAGGTTGAACTGGGCGATGGGTTGACCCAACTCGGCCGCACGGCGGTACCAGCGCACTGCCTCGCTGTCGTCGCGCGCCACGCCCCGCCCGTCGCTGTACATCCTGCCAAGGTTGACCTGGGCGCCGGTGTGCCCCATTTCGGCGGCCGCCCGGTACAACCGCGCGGCTTCGACCGGGTCCGCCGCCACGCCGCGTCCGCCGTCTACCAGTTGTGCGAGGTTGAACTGTGCCTCCGGGTAGTCCGGCTGCAGCGCGAGCGCCTCGCGGAACGCCGCAACGGCGGCTTCGAGGCGGCCGCCCTGCACGTGCACGGCGCCGAGGCTGTTGTGCGTCTGGGCCATGGTCGGGTCGAGGGCCGCCGCGCGCTGCAGCGGCTCCAGCGCCTCGGCGGCGCGGCCGGCCCGCAGCAGCACGTAACCCAGCTCGTTCTGGTACGCCGCCCGTTCCGGATTCTCGAGAACAAGGCGCCTGTAATGGGCGATCGTGTCCTCGGTGCGGCCCTGCGACAGCAGCGAGACGCCGCGCGCCAGCGCCACCTCGGAGCTCGTCTGGAACTGCATGCCCGCGAAGACAACGGTCCAGACCGCGACGTAGGCGAGATACCGCCGCCGCGGCGCGAGCCCCGCGCCCAGCAGCGCCGGATCGAAGCGCCGCAACAGGTCGGACCGGGCCGCGGCGTCTATGGCCTTGATGAGCAGGTTGAGCACCGGCACGGCCAGCAGCTTGTCGTAGTGGGTCGGGATGCCGGCGCTCTCCAGCACACCGAACAGGACGATCACGCTCAGGCCGTACAGCACGCCGAAGACGATGCGCCCCAGCTCGGTCCGCGGGGACGTCGAGGGATCGTTGAACAGCAGGTGCATGCCGAGGAACGCGGCAATCGGCACCGCGCCGCCGCCCAGCGCGGCCGGGCTGAAGAAATGGCTGCCGGTCAGGGCGTGGTGCGCCAGGATGAACAGCCACGTGGTGGCCACCGCCGAGAGCGTCATCGAGGCGACGCCGAACAGCAGTTGCGCCGGCACGCTGGCCAGGAAGATCAGCAGGTAGATGTGGGGAGGAAAGATCTGCGTCACCGCGATCTCCGGACCCCACGTGATGCCGGTCGTGCCGGTCAGGATCAGCCCCAGCGCGAACAGGCCGAGCGGGAACGACGAGGGGTTGAAGATGTGCGCCCGGCGGCCTTCCTTGTTCCAGCGGACGAACTCCTTTGCCGCGAAGCCGACCGCCACCATCAGGAACTGCAGGTGGAACCAGTCCGGCTTGAACCACATGAACAGGTTGATGCTGAAGATGATCGGGAACGGCCCGAACCCGAGGATGTACCGCTCGCGCCGCGACCACGTGAGCAGCATGTCGAACGCGTAGGCGAACGCGAGCTGCGCGGCGATCAGGTGCGCCGAGTCGTACACCTCGCGCCAGTACCAGCCCCAGTAGATGTAGACGGAGAGCTGCGCGCACGCCTGCACCCAGTGCTGCTTGCGGATCACGACGTCGAGCGCGAACGCGCGCCGGCCGCGGGACGCGGCGCCGTACAGCAGGAAGGCCCAGACCAGCAGCGCGCCGGCGGCGCCCCAGATCGCCCGGACCATCCCCGGCTCCTGATTGACGGATCCCGTGACCGCGAACGCTGCGAGCGCGGCAGCGAACGCCAGGGGGAGCGCCAGCGCACGCTGCGGCGGCAACCCCGCGTACTGCGCAAGGGTCCCGGGCGCCGCGGCGCCCGGCATGGACGCCTCGCGTGCCTTGCGCGCAGCCCGCCGCTGCCGTTGGGACATGAGGTTTCCGCGATTCTAGCAGCGCACCGCGCGCAGGCTCGGGCCGCTGCTACTTGCCGCCAAGCAGCTCCGGGTGGCGCGCCTCCACCATGCGGCGGAAGCCGTCGCGCCACTGCACGGTCGTCCTGCCGATCAGCTCGTGCATGCGGGTCGTGTCCATCCCGATGCTCTGCAGCATGTCCGGGTGGAACACGATCTCGTGGTCCACGCCGGTCAGCTCGGTGAGCCAGGCGCACCACTCCTCGATGCTGGCAGTTTCGCTGCCGCCCCAGTTGACGGTCACCGCGGGGACGTCGGCAACGGCGAGCAGGCGCGGGATCTGGGCGATGACGTCGTCCTCGTGGATGGGGTTGTACACGTGCCGCTCGCCGGGCCCGACCGCGATCGGTTGTCCCGCGAGCATCATTTCCAGGTGCATGGACGGCCACCCGCCGTTCGCACCGTAGGGGACATTCAGCCGCGCGATGACCGTCGGAAGGTTCCACTGGCGCGCCCCGTAGCGCGCCATCGACTCGCTGGCGATCTTGCAGATGCTGTAGGTGGGCATCATCCCGCGGTTGTTGTCGCCCAGCGGATCCGATTCCTTGAACGCCTCGTTGGCGACCGCCTCGTACACGGCCGTGGAGGAGCAGTGCAGGAATGCCCTGGCCTTCCGGCAGTGCGCCATCAGCAGGCCCGTGCCCTCGACGTTGACCGCCAGGTCGTGCTCGAAGTCCGGGGTGAAGCTGTGGACGACGGCCAGGTGCAAGACGTAGGTGAAGTCGTCGGGCAGCGCGTCGAAGGAATCGCCTTGCAGGTCCAGCTTCACGCAGCGCACGCCGGCCGCCTCGACGCGCTCGCGGTCTTCCGGCTTGCCGAAGCGCGCGATGCCCCAGACTTCGTTCTCCGCGGCCAGCGCCCGGGCGATCGGAAACGCCACCTGGCCCGCCGGACCGGTAATCAGGATCTTCTCTCCCCGCACGCGAATCTCCTTTGACGTCGGATATCGGGCCGTGACGGCGCCGCCGCTACCGCGCGGCAACTCCGGTATCTGCGATGCCGGCCCGCCGGCAGCCGTCGGCGAACCCCTGCTCGCAGGCGAGACTGTACAACTCCGCCGCGGACATGTCGCGCAACGGCCCCTTGTTGCCCTGCAGGACGACGCGGTAGTCGTCCACTCCGGGCGCCGTTCTGCGCGGCGCGCCCCACGCGCGCTCGTCCAGGTTGGCGCAGCCGGGCTCGAAGCCGAGGTCGCACGCTTCCCGGAACGCCCGCGTGGCGAACTCGGGGTTCTGGCGCGGGTTGATCAGGATGCCGAACTCGTTGCATGCCCATCCGGAACGCGCGCGGCAGTAGTTCGACACCAGGTTGCCCAGGTTGCGGCAGCCGTACGTGCGCCCCTCGGTGCACGCCTGCTGCCAGAACGGCACCCACTGCCCGGGGTGGTGGTCGCCGACTCCCTGTGCCGTGCTCATGGCGATGAATATCGCGGTCCAGACGCCGACGTAGCGCAGGTTGCGGCGCGGGCCGGTGAGGGAGCGTCCGAGCGCCGCCGGATCGACGCGCCGCAGCGGGCGCGACCGCGCCAGGCGGTCGATCACCTGGATCAGCAGGTTCATGACCGGCACGGCCAGCAGCTTGTCGTAGAAGGTCGGGATGGTCGCGCGGTCGAGCACGGCATAGAGCGCAATGACGCCCGCCGCGTACAGCACGCCGAACAGGATCCGCCCGAGCTCGGTGCGCGGCGACGTGGACGGGTCGTTGAACAGCAGGTGCATGCCGAGGAACACGGCGATCGGGATGTACGAATCGAAGAAGTAGTAGATGCCGGTGGAGGCGAAGTAGGCCAGCCCGAACAGGTACATCGTGACGACCGCCGACATGGTCATCGTGGTGACGCCGAACAGCAGTTGCCCCGGCAGGCTGACCAGGAAGATGAACAGGTAGATGTGCGGCGCGTAGTTCAGCGTGTTCGCGATCTCGTAGCCCCACGTGATGCCGGAGGTGCCGGTAAGCAGCAGCACGAGGGAGCAGACGCCGAGCGGCAGCGACGACGGATTGAAGATGTGCGCCCGCCGCCCGTCCTTGTTCCAGCGGATCAGCTCCTTGGCCGCGAACCCGGCCGCGATCAGCACGAACTGCAGGTAGAACCAGTCCGGCTTGAACCACAGGAACAGGTTGATGCTGAAGACGACCGGCACCGGGCCGAACCCGAGCGTGTGGTTGTCGCGGCGCGAGAGCGCCAGCAGCGTGTCGAAAGCGTACGCGAACAGGAGCTGCGCCGCGATCAGGTGCGCCGAGTCATAGACCTCGCGCCAGTACCACCCCCAGTACAGGAAGATCGACGCCTGCGCGAGCGCCTGGACGTAGTGCTGGCGGCGGAGGATGATGTCGACGGCAAGCGTCCGCGGCTTGCGGATCTGCCTGGCGGCCAGCAGCACGCTCCAGGCGGCCAGAAAGCCCGCGGCGCCGCACAGCGACCAGTACAGCCGCGCGCCGGGCGCCACTTCCGGCAGCAGCACCATCGCCGCCAGGCCCGCGGCGCAGGCGAACGGCAACGACAGGATCAGCCGGGATCTGTCTATACGCTTCGCAGGGTGGTGGTTGACCGGCGCCGGCGGCTCGCGTCTCTTCTTCCGAGCGGTCATCGTCCAGGCATTCCGAGGGGCCGGGCTCAGTGGAGCGTATTCTCCAGCAGCAGCACCGCCGGGCCGGTCTCCCGCAGCTCGGTGAACAGGTCGAGGTGCATGAGCATCCCGAGCTGCAGGTACGCGCCGCCAAGGACGACATCAACATCCCCGTCGCCGTCGATGTCGCCGGCGTCCATCGTCATCCACCGGCCGCGCGCCAGCTCGCGGCTGGTGGACGCGGTGAACTCCAGGCCGCCCTGGTTCTCCAGGTACACGAACGACTCCCGCAACACCGCGGAGAAGTCGGGGAAGTACGAAATGGCGGCGATGTCCCGGTCGCCGTCGTTGTCGAAGTCCGCCGACCTGGCGATGAAGGCCCCGTACAGCGGATAGAAGTACGCCTCGTCGAACCGCAGGCCGCCGCGGTTCAGGTAGACCCGCACGCCCTGGTAGCGCTTGCGGGTGTTGTAGGGATCCGAGTCGACGTTGTCGCCGTTGACGACGAGCAGATCGTCCAGGCCGTCGTCGTTGAAGTCCTGCAGCTCGAAGTAGGTATGGCCGTAGGCCGGCTGCGTCTCGAAGATCTCCCGGCGCTCGAATCGACCGTCGCCCGTGTTGATCAGGATGTAGAACGCCTCGCGCGATTCGGCGATCAGCACCGCGATGTCGAGCCGGCCGTCGCCGTTGAAATCGGCCACCTCCACCTTCACGCCGCCGGCGCGGGGGATGAGAACGTGCTCCTCGTAGCTGCCGTCGGCGCGGGCCTCGAACCACGACGTGCGGCCTGTCACGTGGCCGAAGCCGCAGGCCACGAAGTCCAGGCGGCCGTCGCCGTTCACGTCGGCGACCGCCATGTCGGCCATGCGGTACAGGCCGCCGACGACGACTGACGCCGGAGCGCCTTCGATGCCGCCGTCCACCAGCTCCAGTGTACTGATGTGGGCCAGGCGATCCTCGGTGGGCCGGCTGGCGTCGAGGTCGCCGATGGAGCCGACGTAGGCCCGCTCGCCCGTGAATACGATATCGATCGGATAGATGTTGGTGGCGGGCCGCTGTCCGGCGAGCTTGATCTGCCCGCCTTCGCCGAGCACGGTCAGGGTGTTCAACGCGCTGTCGCCGATGTACGCCTCGCCGGTTTCCGGCCGGACATGCACCAGCGTGGTCACGGCGCCCGGGACGCGGTAGTCGGATTCCACGACACGGAAGCGGGACAGCTCCCACTCCAGCGGAGGCTTGTTCTCCTGCGGCAGGGGCGCCTCCGGGGCGCTCTCCACGTAGTAGCGGCGCAGCGCCTCCCAATCGCGCTCCGACAGCGCCGGGCTGTCCGGGATGGCGTCTTCCCGCACCAGGATGTCGCGCCTGGCCAGGACGGAGGCCCGTCCAACCGGCGGGTCGCCTTCGAGGTAGTCCACGTTCCGCATGCCGAGCAGGAAACCCATGTAGCCGAGAGCCGTGCGCCAGCTCTGCCTGGGAAGAATGTCGGGATCCGGCTCCAGGTGACACGCGGAGCAGTGCCGCGCCGCGAGCTGCCGTCCGCGCTCCATACGGCCCTGGAGTTCGCCGTCCTGGTTGCCCTGCGCGGATGCAGGCGGCGCGGCGCCGATCGTGAGGCAGACGCCCAGCGAGACCGCGGCGAGCGTCAGCGTGCGAGGAGTCCGCATGGCGTCACGCGGCAGTATCGCACCATTCGGGCAAAAAAAGAGGCCCCGCCCCCATGTCCGGGAGCAGGGCCCCTTGGTGCTCCAACCCGCGGAGGCGGAGTTAAAAACCGAACGACGCGCTGATCTTGAAGATGCGCGCCATGAGAATCCGCCGGACGTCCCGGTAGTTCGCGCCGAACGTGGGATTCTCGTTCACGATCGCGTCCGAGTTGAACATGTTGTAGATGTCCAGGTTGATCGCGGTGCGCGTGCCGCCGAACTCGAAGATCTTGCCGACGCGGAAGTCGAACTGGTGCAGCCGCTCGCCGTACAGCGAGCCCGCGCCGGTGCCGCCCCGCGGACTCGACGTGAGCGCGTCCAGGGGCACCACCTGCACTTCGACGTCGCCGCCTTCCGATGGCGGCCGGCCGAGCGCGGACGTGATTTGCGCTCCAGCGAAGGTCACGTCCGCCTCGATGAGCGGACCGGGAATGCTCTGGAACGTTCCTGAAAGCTGCACGTCGATGCGCGGGATGATGTATGCGCCGTAGGCCTTCACATTGGTCAGGAAGTTGCCCTTGATGTCGCAGTGCAGCAGGTGCGATGCGGTCGAGCCCGCGGCCGGGCGGCCGAGCGAGAACGACACCGCCGGCCCCGTGTTGTTGACGACGTCGCAGTCGTTCATGGATGCGCGGCCGGTGCTGAAGCCGCCGGCCAGCGAAAGGCCATTCTGCATGCGGGCGTTCAGGTTCACGTCCACGCCGTTCCAGTGCTGGAAGGAGTCCCCGAAGTCACTCGCGAAGGTCTGGTAGTTGGAGATCGGGAATCCCCCGGCGATCGATTCCGGCTTGGGGTCGAGCAGCGGGCCGACCTCGTAGCCGCCGCCCCCGGGCAGACCCTCGTGGGTCGGCGCCGTCAGGTAGTACTGGTCGTAGCCGTCCTGGCCGAGCGCCTCGTTCGTGATCGCCAGCAGGTTGCCGTAGACCTTGCGGAACCAGGCGACGTCCACCGAAATGCCTTCGACCAGCTCGTGCTGCACGCCGGCCGAAAACTCCCAGTTCCAGCCGCGGTTGCCCCAGCCCGAGATGGTGTCGGGATTGAACCGCGTGTTGGGCACGTAGTTGGCCTGGCCCCAGTCGCTGGGAATCGATCCGCAGAAGTCCACGCCCAGGAAGTAGGCCGCGAAGTTGGGCGGACCCTGGGCCAGCGGGCTCGTCAGGTCGCAGTCGGGGACGAAGTTGAAGTTGCCGTCGTGCCAGGTGCGCAGCGGATTGCGCGTGATCAGCTCCGCCGGGTTGCCGTCCCAGATGTCGATGGAATGCCCCCGCACGTACTTGTTCATGCTGACCTTGAGGGCCGTGCGGCCGGTGCCGAACAGGTCGTATACGGCCGAGACCCGCGGCGTGATGTCCTTCTGGTTGAAGTGGTCGATGTCGGGCGTGGTGAAGTCGCGGTTGGGCGTGAGCGGGCCGGGCCCGAAGTACATGGACGGATGCGTCGTGCGATAGCGGTCGAAGCGCACGCCGAGGTTGAGCGTCAGTTGCCCCAGCGTCCATACGTCCTGCGCGTAGATGCCGGTCTCGGATTGCCGCGTGTTCTCCGGATAGGGCGCGGCGGACTGGAACAAGAGGACCGGCAACGGATAGTTCGGCGCGAGCGGCAGCCCGAACAGCCCACCCAGCCCGCTGACGACGCCGTAGCGGAGGTTGTGGTTGTTGTCGGTGTCGTAGCGGTCCGTCTTGGCGTACAGGTGGGTGAACCCGAACTTGAACGAGTGGCTGCCCGTCACGTACGAGAGCGACGCGCGCGCCTGCGGAACGGTCGACGAGAAGAACGACCAGATCGTGCTGACGACCGGCAACCGCCCGTTGTACGCGTAGTTGGTGCCGTAGTCGTACACCGGGATGAAGTCGTGGACCGGATCGTCCGCCGGCGGCCGCGGGCCGCTGGAGCCGTTCTTCTCGTTGCGGGCCATGAAGCCCACTTCCAGCAGCACGCGGTTGCTGATCGGGGCCGTCCACGTCACCGTCCCCGACCAGGTGTCGGGGTAGGTGGCGTCGTACGCCCCCTCCGGCGTGACCAGGTTGTTGGCGCCCCAGCCGCCGGTGCCGAAGCCGGTCTGGCCGCACTTGCAGGCCCGTTGGTACTCGTAGGAAATCCCGATCTTGTTCCGTTCGCTGGCCTGCCAGGTGAAGCGGGTGCTGGCGGAATTGGACCAGTTGCCGTGGAATGCCTGGCGGTCGAAGTCGGGCTCGTAGAAGAAGTTGTTCGGGTCGTCCGCGTTCTTGTTGTAGTACGTCCCGCCGGCGAACATGCGCGACTGGGTGAACCGTCCGGACGCGTAGAACCACAGCTTGTCCTGCACGATCGGCCCGCCGTACGACGGGTTGATGTCGTAGGTGTCCTTGAGCGAGTTGGCCGAGGACAGTCCCCTTTCCACGATCCGGTCGGTCAGGTTGTCGCTCTGGAAGTCGCTGGTCGCGCCGGTGACGAATATCTCGCCGCTGTAGTCGTTGCCGCCTTCCTTGGGGATGACGTTCAGCACGACGCCGCTGCCCCACCAGTCGGATCCCGCGCCCGCGGTGTTGACCGTCGTCTCGGCGGTCGCGCCCAGGTTCGGGACGAAGCCGTTGTACGACTGGTACGCGTTGCCCAGGATGAAGCCGTCGCTCTGGATGCGGAAGTCGTCGGTCTCGCCGCCGTGCACCGACAGTTGCGCCAGGTCCAGAAGGTCGGTTCCGCCGACCCCGCTCGGCTGGCTGGAGACCACGGCGGGCACGAGGACGGCCACGTTCTGGACGGTGCGGCCCGTCGGGATGGCGTCGAGCACGTCCGAGTCGAATACCTCCTGCTGCTGGGCCTGCTGGACGTCCACGATCGGCGCGGCGCCGGTGACCGTCACGGTCTCCTCGACGCTGCCGACGGACAGTTGCACGTCCACCGCGGCGGCGAACGAACCCTCCAGCTCGACCCCCTCGCGCACGACGGTGCTGAACCCGGGCAGCGTGAACGTCACGCTGTAGGTGCCCGGCCGGAGGCTGACAATGCGGTACGCGCCGGCCCCGTCGGTGACGACCGTGCGCGACCCTTCAATCAGGGCCGGGCTCGACGCGACGACCGTCACGCCCGGCAGCACACCTCCGGTCGTATCCGTGACGGCTCCTGCGATGCTTGCGGCGTCCTGGGCTGAGGCGGCCGCCGGAACCAGCGCGGCGATGCCCAGAACGATGAACGTCAGCTTCACGATGCGAGGCATGAATCCCTCCCCGTGTAAGGCGAGCGGTATGACCGGCAGGGTAGTCCATTCGTTCTGGTGCGTCAAACCCCGGCTGGGCAGGAGAGAAAACCGCCCGCCCGGGCACGCCGACCGGTGTGAGATACTGAGGTTCAGCGCGAGTTCTTGCGCTTGACACACTGGAGAACTCACCATGGGCGTCGTCTCGCTCGACCTGCCTGAGGATGTCGATAGACGCCTCCAGCAGTTGGCTGACCGCACCGGCCGCAACCAGGCTTCCTGCATGGTCGAGGGCGTTCAGGAGTATCTGGACGACCAGGAGGATCTGCACATCGCCGAGCAGCGGCTCAACGACCTTAGAACAGGACAGTCCGGCACCGTGCCGCTCAACGAGGCGATGTGAGACTCCCGGATCGGCGCTTGCCGCGGCACGCCCACGCCTCGGATCTCGTATGATTTCTTCAGTCCTGGATGGACGAAGAAGATGCCGCCGGGCAACAACGAGAAACGGGCGCGCATCTCGTTCGCGCGCTGGGCGAGTACCGCCTGTCCCACCGTCCGCTCTCCCCCGGAGAACAGAAGGGCGTCACCTGGTGAGTGTGGGGGTGGCTCCAGGTATGATCTTTGAGAGATGACTGCGGAGATTGCGATTCTGAATAGTCAGGCCGTTGCGCTCGCGGCCGACAGTGCTGTCACGGTCTCGGATAGGACCAATCGAGTTCCTAAAATCTACAACACTGTCAACAAGCTATTCACGCTATCGAAACATGAGCCCGTTGGCGTGATGATCTATGGCAGTGCGGAACTCGGGGGACTGCCGGTGGAAACCGCCGTTAAGGTGTTCCGAGAGCAACTTGGGCAAGATGCCTTTAAGAGCTTGCAGGAGTACGCTGACTCCTTCCTGGAGTTCCTTGGTGCCAGCGCTCACTTGTTTCCAAAAGACCGGCAGGATCGGTTCGTTCGCCGGGGTTCCTTCCGCTTCTTGTCCAGAGTTAAACAAGATCTCGACACTCGGGTGAAAGCCCGTATTGAGGCTGACGGTGAGATCTCTGAGGGCGCCCTCAAGGAGGAACTGACGGTTTTACTTGAGCAACATCGCCAAGCAGTTGAAGGAGAAGAACTGCTTACTTCTGCCGACCGCACGGACGTACCGTTGGTGTCGGCGGAGCATTCAGAGGCCATTGACAGTGTCGCTAACCGGGTTTTTGAGCAAACACCATTTAGTGACGACCAGCGCGTTCTCTTGAGGCAACTGGTCGCGCGAACATTGCTCAACATCCGATCGGTTGTATCCGATTGCGGAATGGTCTTCACTGGGTTTGGCACGGACGATGTCTGCCCGATGCTCGTCCAACACGATGTCCGAGGTGTCATGGCTGGTAAGCCACACCACCACTTTCGCATTGCCATCGACGGGCATGAAAAAGGCGGGATCTTCCCCTTTGCGCAAACGGAGATGGTTTCGACGTTCATGGAAGGTATCAGTCCCGCGATAAAAGCAACAATCTACAATTTTATCCACCGTATGTCTGAAGTGCTTCCAAGTGCGATCGTCGAAGATGCAGCCGATGGCGGGATGACATCGGAGCAACGTAACAACATCCGAGATGCCCTTGAGGGAATCCTGCGGTCTGCTGAAGAGCAGCTGCAGAATGAACTGGAGGCTTACATAAAGAGTGAGCAGATTACTCCAGTGGTAGACACGGTGCTGTCCCTTCCGAAGAACGAACTGGCTGAGATGGCGGAAACGCTAGAACCTATCTCAAAATTGAAGCAAGCATTGAGATGCGCTATGCTGCATGTTGATGGTGAAGCTGACCGACGAGCAGTGGGAGCGCATTCGGGAACATTTTCCTGAGGAGCGTCGTGCTGCCGGCATTGCGGGTCGCA
>JAJEEU010000005.1 GCA_022820825.1 Vicinamibacteria bacterium | reverse complement strand
GGCGTAGGCGTCGACGGCGGCGAGCGTCTCGCGCTCCGCGCCGGCCATGATGGCGCCGGCCGCTGCGGCGGCGCGTATGAGCGCGCCGGTCTTCCGCTCGTGGAGCTCGCGCAGCTCGGCGCGGGCGTCAGCCGCCGGCTGCGGCGGGTCGCCGCCCGCACCAGCCGGTTGGATGTCGAGCGCCTGCCCACCGACCATGCCGGCCGCGCCGGCGCCCGCCGCCACCCGTTCGACGACGCGCAGCTTGCGGTCCGCGACCACCGGGTCATCCGTGGCCGGCCAGCGCGCCAGCACGCGGAACGCCTCCGTCAGCAGCCCGTCTCCCGCGAGAATCGCCATGCCTTCGCCGTATTCCACGTGCGTCGTCGGCCGGCCGCGCCGCAAGGTGTCGTCGTCCATGGCCGGCAGGTCGTCGTGGACCAGCGAGTAGGTGTGGATCATCTCGATGGCGCAGGCGGCCGGCAGCGCCAGCGCCGCGCCAGCGTCGGGATCGACTGCCTCGGCAGCCGCCAGGGTCAGGATGGGCCGCAGGCGCTTGCCGCCGGCCAGCAGGCTGTAGCGCATGGCGTCCGCGATCGGCGCCGGGCAGTCGGGCGCCGCCGGCAGGTACTGCTCCAGCGCTGCCTCCACCGCGGCCCGCCGGGCCTCCAGGTAGGCGGCCAGCGGCGCATCACCGCTGACCCGGCCGCTAGAAGGGGACGTCATCCCCGCCGGGGTCCTCACCCGCTTCGTGTGCCGCACTCGGCTCGGGCGGCCCGGCGACCGCCGCGGGAGCCGGCTCCACCTCGCCGCGCTCGGTCAGCACCTCGATGCGGCGTTCGGCCGCTTCGAGCTGCGTATGGCAGTAGCGCGACAACGTAACCCCGCGCTCGAACAGCGCCAGTGACTTTTCCAGCGCCAGGTTGCCGTCTTCGAGGTTCTTGACTATCGACTCCAGCTCCGCCAGCGCCGATTCGAAATCCTTGATCTTGGTTTCCATCATTCGACCTTCGTGACCGTGCAGTCCAGTGCGCCCTCGTGCAGCGTGACGTGCACGTCGTCCCCCGCCGAGACCGCGGCAGCGTCGCGGATGATCGCCGAACGGTCCGCGTTCCAGCAGACTGCGTAGCCGCGGCCCAGCACGCCGAGCGGGCTCAGCGTCTCCAGGCGGCCGGCCGCTACGCGCAGCCGCGTGTCGCGGTTCAGCCGCGTGGTTTCGATGGCGGCCGCCAGTGCGTCGCCGGCCGACCGCACCCGTGTGTCGCGCTCGCGCAGGGCCATGCGCAGCGCAACGGCCGCCGCTTCGCGCGCGACCGTCAGCCGCGCCCGGACGCCGTCGATGCGGCGGCCGAGATCGAGCGCCTCCAGCCGCAGCCGCAGTTCGTGCAGGCGCCGCTCGCGCTGCGCCGCGTGGTTCCGTCCCGCCCGAGCCAGCCGGTGCGCAAGCTCTCCGACCTGGCGCCCCCGCACCGCGACCCGCGCCGGCCAGCCGGCCAGTCCGGGCCGCGCCTCCAGCGCCTGCACCGCCGCGCGCCGCCGCTGCAGCGCGTCCCGTGCAGCCGCGCCCAGCCGTTGTTCGAAACCGCGGATGCGCGCCGTCATCTCGTCCTTGCGGGCCACCACCAGCTCCGCCGCGGCCGATGGCGTCGGCGCCCGCAGGTCAGCCACGAAATCGCTGATCGTGAAGTCCGTTTCATGCCCTACCGCGGAGATGACCGGTACCGGCGAAGCGGCGATGGCGCGCGCCACCGGCTCCGTGTTGAACGCCCACAAGTCCTCGATGGAGCCGCCGCCGCGGCCGGCAATGATCACGTCGACGTCCGGCACGGCGTACAGGCGCCGCAGCGCGGCGGCGATCTCTTCGGCCGCCCGGTCGCCCTGGACGCGCGTCGGGCTGATGATCACGTGCGCGTCCGGATGGCGCCGGCGCAGCACGTTGAGGATGTCCCGCAGCGCGGCCCCGTCGAGCGACGTGACCACGCCTATCTTGCGCGGCAGCGGCGGCAGGGCGCGCTTGCGCGCCGCGTCGAACAGCCCTTCGCCTTCCAGCTTGCGGCGGAGCTGCTCGTAGGCGAGCTGCAGCGCGCCCACGCCCTGCGGCTCCAGGTGGTCGCACACGATCTGGTACTCGCCCTTCGGCTCGTACACGCTGATGCGCCCGCGGGCGATGACGTGCTGGCCGTCCTCCGGCCGGAACCGCTGCAGGCGCAGCGCGGAACGGAACATGACGGCCCGCAACTGTGCGCCGGCGTCCTTCAGCGTGAAGTACAGGTGGCCCGTCTTCCAGACGCGCGCATTCGATATCTCGCCTTCGATCCAGACCTCGGCATACCTCGATTCGAGCAGCACGCGCACGCTGGCCGTCAGCTCGGTCACGGTCAGCACGCGGCGGGCGGGCCGGGTCGGCTGCGCGGACGGCGCCGACGGGTCGGCAGGAGCCGGCGGCCCGGACGGCGCAGGCCGCTCGGGCGCGGGATCCGGCTCGCCGAACGGCAGGGCGGGGCGCTCCGTCACGTCGCCACCCGCTGCGCGGCGTACGTCTCGACGTCCCGGGTCGATACGCTCACGCGCTCGATGCCGCGGGCCGCGCCGGTCTCGGCGTCGGCCGTGATCACGACCGCGTTGAGGCGGGGATTCCCGGTGGCCGTGTCGAACCTGGACGGCATGCCGTCCAGGAAGCGCTGCAGCACCGGACGGACTTCGACGCCGATGACCGAGTCGTGCGCTCCGGTCATGCCGACGTCGGTGATGTAGGCGGTACCCTGCGGGAGCAGCCGCTCGTCCGCGGTCTGCACGTGGGTATGCGTGCCGACCACCGCCGTCGCCCTGCCGTCGAGATGCCAGCCCATCGCCAGCTTCTCGGACGTCGCCTCGGCGTGGAAGTCGACCACGACGACGCGCGCCTCGCTGCTGACAGCTTCGATCTCTTCCCGCACGACGGCGAACGGATTGTCGAGCGGGTTCATGAATATGCGTCCCATGACGTTGACGACGGCTACCGGCTCGCCTCCGCGCGTACGGCTGATGTACCGGCCGCGGCCCGGCGCGCCGGCCGGATAGTTGGCCGGCCGGATGAGCCGCGGCTGTATCCGGATGTACTCGAGCGCCTCCTTCTTGTCCCAGACGTGGTTGCCGGTGGTCATCACGTCGACGCCCGCGGCGCATATCGCTTCCGCGACCTCGCGCGTGACGCCGCGGCCGCCGGCCGCGTTCTCGACGTTGGCTATGGTCAGGTCGATGTCGTGGCGCTCGATGAGCAGCGGCACGGCCCTGCGGACGATCTCGCGGCCGGGCTTGGCGACGATGTCGCCGATGAACAGTATCTTCATGTCGTTGCGGGCTGCATTCCGGCCCGCCGGTTCCGCCCATGATCGCACAGCCTGGGCAGCCCCTGGCAAAAGTCCCGCTGCAGGGGTGGGGCGCATGTCGACTTGGCGGGGCCCTTTCGTTTATCCTAATGAGTTGTGAGTACAGAAGAAGCACTTCAGGAAGCAGTCCCGGCGGCGGAATCCGCGCCGCCGGTGGAGCCCGCGATCGAAGCAGAGGCCTCCGACGCGCCCGACTGGTCGAAGGTCATGCCGACGATCACGCGCGAGAGCCGGTTCCTGTACGTCGACGTGGCCGCCCGCCGCGCCAAGCAGTTGCGGCGCGGGGCGTTGCCCCGTCTGGCCGCGCTCGCACCCGACCCCGAGACGGGCGAGCGGCCCGCTACCGCCGCCAAGCTGGAGCGGATCGCGATGGAGGAAGTGGACGAGGGCCTGATCGCCTACGCGCTGCCGGATGAGCAGGAGCCCTCCGCCGACGAGGCCTGAACCCCAATGGATGCCGCGGAAATCACCAACATAGCCATATACGCCCTGGTCGGGCTGGCCGTGTCGACCGGGTTTCTGCTGGCCCTGTTCGTCGGCTTTCTGGTCATGGCCGGTTTCTCGAAGCACCGCGGCCGCTCCAGCGGCTCGGCCATCGTGCGCAACATCGCGGAACGCCTCGGCACCCGCGCCACGTATCTGCCGCCCGGCGCGCCGCGCGGCCCGGCGGATCAGTTGCGCACCCCCGAGCTGGTGGAGCAGTCGGACGCCAAGTCCTAGCATTATCCCGCCGGCCCGCAGCATTCCCCCGTCGGCAAGGTTCACGCGGATACCGGTGGACGCTCGTCTCTCCAGGGGGCGTCGCGCTCCAGCACGTCCCCGATCCGCAGCAGGGTCGCCTCGTCGAACGGGCGCCCGATCAACTGGAATCCCAGCGGCAGGCGCGCCCGCGTCAAGCCGGCCGGCAGGCTGATGGCCGGCAGCCCGGTCAGGTTGGAGCTGACCGTGAAGACGTCACCCAGGTACATCGCCAGCGGGTCGTCGATGCGCTCGCCGATGCGGAACGCGGGCGTGGGCGTGGTGGGCATGGCAATCGCGTCCACGCCGGCGAAGGCGGCGTCGTAGTCGCTGCGGATCAGGCTGCGCACACGCTGCGCGTGGACGTAGTAGGCATCGTAGTAACCGGCGCTGAGGGCGTAGGTGCCCAGCATGATCCGGCGCTTCACCTCCGCGCCGAATCCCTCGCTGCGCGTCCGCGCGTACATTTCCGGAACGCCTGCCGCCGCGTCGTGCAGCGCGGCGCGGTGCCCGTAGCGCACGCCGTCGTAACGCGCCAGGTTGGAGCTCGCCTCCGCCGGCGCCACCAGGTAGTACACCGGCACGGCGTACTGCATGTGCGGCAGGTCGACGTCGCATACCTCGGCCCCCCGCTCGGCCAGCAGCGCCAGCGCGGCGTTGAAGGCGTCGAGCACCTCGGCGTCGACGCCAGCGGCCAGCGCCGCCCGCGGCACGCCGATGCGGGTGCCCCCGACGTTGCCGGGAAGCAGGTCCGCCATGGCGGGCGCCGGCTCCTCCGCGGTGGTGGCGTCGCGCGGGTCCGGCCCCGCCAGCACCTGCAGCACGGCCGCCGCATCCTCGACGGTCCGCGTGAGAGGCCCGATCTGATCGAGCGAGGAGGCGAAGGCGAGCAGTCCGTAGCGCGATACCCTGCCGTAGGTCGGCTTCAGGCCGACGACGCCGCAGAACGCGGCCGGCTGGCGGATGGACCCGCCGGTGTCGGTGGCTATCGAAACCGGCGCCAGCGCGGCAGCCACCGCGGCCGCGGCGCCGCCGCTGGAGCCGCCCGGAATCCGGTCGGGCGCCCAGGGGTTGCGCGTGGGGCCGTACGCCGAGTGCTCGGTGGACGAGCCCATGGCGAACTCGTCGCAGTTCGTCTTGCCGACAATCACGGCGCCCGCGTCGAGCAGGCGGGTGACCACCGTCGCGTCGTACGGCGGCCGGTAGCCGGCCAGGATGCGGGAGCCGGCGGTGGTCGGCGCGCCGCGCGTGCAGATGATGTCCTTGACCGCGACCGGCACGCCCAGCAACGGCCGGTCGCGCCATGCGCCGCGGTGCGCATCCACTTCCTCGGCGCGCGCCAGCGCCGCATCCTCCAGAACGGTCGTGAAGGCGTGCAGGCGCCCGTCGACCGCGGCGATCCGGTCGAGGCAGCGCGCGCACACCTCACGCGCCGAGAGATCGCCGGCGGCGACGGCGGCGCGGATCCCGGTGGCGGTCCAGGCGCCGGGCGCCATCACTCGATGACTTTCGGAACGCGGAACAGGCCCTCGGGCCCGCGCTCGGGAGCGCCCGCCAGCGCGTCTTCGAGGGGCAGCGACGGACGCACCGTATCGGGACGCAGACCGGGGGCGGCGGCGCCCGGGTGCCAGGTGGCCGACACCGCGGAGGTGTCCACCTCTTTCAGGCGCTGGGCGTATTCGAGAATCTGCGCGAGCTGGGTGGTGAACAGCCGCACCTCCGCGTCGCTCAGGTCCAGGTGCGCCAGCGCCGCAATGCGCTCGACGTCCGCCGCGGTCAGTACGGTCGGCATGCGGCAGAATGTTATCAAGACCGTGCCGACTACCTCATCAGCGCCGCCGTCCGGACCGGCGTCGCTCTTCGGCCGCCCGCGTTCCGCCGTCGAGCAGGCGCTCTCCAGGCGGGAGCCGGTCGCCTGTCCGCTGTGCGGCGTTGCGCCGCGGCCGTTCGCGATCGACTTCCAGGGGTTGCAACTGGCGCGCTGCGAGCGGTGCGGGCTGCAGTTCCAGAGCCCGCGGCCCGTGTTCGAGGACCTGGTGCGGGCCATCTATGGCCCGGCCTATCACCCGCCGGGGGAGCACATCACGGACTCCATCCGCCGCTACCAGTTCGAGCGGCAGATGCGCTGGCTCGAACGTCCGGAAGCGTCCGGCCGGCGCCTGCTGGACGTGGGCTGCGGCAGCGGCGCCTTCATGGCGTTCGCCCGTGCGCGCGGCTGGGAAGCGGAGGGCACCGACGTGGTCCTGACGCCGGCCGCCGCGGCAACCGGAGCCCGTTTGTGGGAGGGGCAGTTGCCGTCGATCGAATTCGGCGCAAGCCGCTACCACGCCGTACGGTTCAACCAGGTGCTGGAGCACACGCAGGATCCGCTGGCCGAGCTGCATGCCGCGCGGGCGGTGCTGGAGCCGGGCGGCACGCTGCACGTCGGCGTGCCCAACCTGGCCGGTTTCAACATCACGCTCAAGAGCTGGCAGAGCCGCCTGGGCCTGAAGCGCAGGCGCTGGAAGCACTACGGGGCGCTGCACCACCTGTGGTTCTTCACGCCGCGAACGCTGGCGCGCCTCGTCGCGGCCGCCGGATTGCAGGTGATCGGCTGGGAAACGCCCGTGGCCGGCCGCCCGGGCCGCCCCGCGTGGGCGACGGCGGCCATCCGCTGCCCCCTGGAAGCCCTGCGCGCCGGCGGCATCCTCGACCTGTACGCACGCCTGCCGCCGGATTCCCGGCCATGACGAACAAGCGCATGACCCCGACTGGTCGAATATGGAAGGGAACGGCGTGCTTCAAGCGGCCGTTCCCAGGCCGCGCACAGCGCGGCCCGCCGGCCACGGAGTGGGGCGACGGGGCCCCCGCGAGTGGCCGGCGGGGGTTTGGGGCGCAGCCCCATCTATCGACGATAGTCCCGCTCGCCTGCCTCGACGCGCACGGAAAGGCGGTTGGCGCGCGGCGGCAGCGGGCAGGTGGTGTGCGGGTTGAAGGCGCACGGCGGGTTGTACGCCTTGTTGAAGTCGACGACCGTCCAGCCGTCTTCGGGCGCGTCGGCGTACAGGAACCGCGCCGCCGGGTACGTCTCGGCCCCGCTCGTCAGGTCGCGGAAGATGAACCACAACTGGCCGTCCGCGTCGACCGGCAGCATCTCGACTTCCTCGCCGCGGATCGACAGCCGGACGGTGCCGCTGCTGGTCAGCGTCTCGACGTCGCCCAGGATGTTCTGGATGCGCACTTCCTGCGGCTCGGCGTGCGGCACGAAGCGGCCCCGGACGCGATAGTCCGCGTCGACCGGATACCAGTCGAGCCCCGCGAAATCCCGCAGGATGACGCTGTTGCGGTCCAGCATGCGGATGGCCAGGCGCGGCCCGCTGGAATGGGCGAACAGCGTAAGCGGCCCGATTCTCAGCTCGGGGCGCTCGTTCTCGTAGGGCCAGAGCGCGGCGGCCGTCACTTCCTCGCCGCCGACGGCAAGGGTGCCGCCGGGCGCGGCGCGCAGCGAGACGCGGCCGTCCCGTAGCACGAACGCACCGGCGTCCGCCGGCCCCGACGGCAGGACGATGTCATGCAGCGGGTCGCTGCCGAAGCCGTTCTCTCCCTCGCGGAGGAAGAACAGGCCGGCCACCGTCAGCCAGCCGTCGTCCGCCGTGAGCCGGGCCTCCCGCTCCGCCCGCCACGTCTCGATCGAGGCTGCGTAGTCGTCCTGTGCACGCATTGCCGGCTCCCAAGCCAACGCCGTGAGCAGCACGGCCGTCAGGAGTATCCGCATGTCGGTCCCCATTCCCCTGCCGCTTGCGTCGCACAGCGGTCGTGGGCGATCATTAGCGGTTCGCAAAATGGCATTCTAGCAGCCCGTGGCGAAACCCCGCGTTGCACCGAGACCGGTGCAACGCCCGGCTGACTAGGCAGTAACGTAACAGTTCAGCAAGGGGACGGCGAAAAACGACGCGGTCGTCCCCAGGCCGCGCACGGCGCGGCCCGGCGGCAGCGGCGCGGGGCGACGGGGTCCCCGCTAGCAGCCGCCGGGGGTTTGGGGCGCAGCCCCAATATAGCGATGCCCGACACCAACTCCTTCGACACCGCGCGCACGCTCGACACCGGCGGCGGTCCCGTGCGCTTCTACAGCCTGCCGGCGCTCGAGGCGGCCGGCTATCCGGGTGTGGCCCGCTTGCCATACTCCCTGAAGATCCTGCTGGAGAACATGCTGCGGCGGGAGGACGGCCGCTTCGTCAGCGCCGGCGACATCGAGACGCTGGCGCGCTGGACGCCGGGCACGCACACCGAGATCGCGTTCATGCCGGCCCGCGTCCTGCTCCAGGACTTCACCGGGGTGCCGGCTGTCGTGGACCTGGCGGCCATGCGCGACGGCATCGCGCGGCTGGGGGGCGACCCCGAAGCGGTGAATCCGTCGCAGCCGGCCGAGCTGGTTATCGACCACTCGGTGCAGGTCGACCACTTCGCCCGGCCGGACGCCTTCGACCTGAACGCGCAGCTCGAGTTCGCGCGCAACCGCGAGCGGTACGCGTTTCTCAAGTGGGGGCAGGAGGCGTTCCGCAATTTCCGGGTCGTGCCGCCGGATACGGGCATCGTGCACCAGGTGAACATCGAATACCTCGCGCGGGTGGTCTGCCGGGATGACGCAAACGGGGCGCCGACGGCGTATCCCGACACGCTGGTGGGCACCGACTCGCACACCACGATGGTGAACGGGCTCGGCGTCGTCGGCTGGGGCGTCGGGGGCATCGAGGCCGAGGCGGCCATGCTCGGCCAGCCGATCTCGATGCTCATCCCGGACGTCATCGGCTTCCGGCTGGTGGGGGCGCTGCCCGGCGGGACCACCGCCACGGACCTGGTGCTGACCATCACGGAACGGCTGCGCCAGTACGGCGTGGTCGGGAAGTTCGTGGAGTTCTGCGGCCCCGGGCTGGCGTCGCTGACGCTGGCCGACCGTGCGACGCTGGGCAACATGTCGCCCGAGTACGGCTCGACGGTGGCGATCTGTCCCATCGACGGCATGACGCTGGACTACCTGCGGCTGACCGGCCGCGACGCGGCGCAGGTCGAGCTGGTCGAAGCGTACGCGAAGAGCCAGGGGCTGTTCGCTTCCGCCGCGGCGGAGCCGCTCTACACCGACGTTATCGAGCTCGATCTGGGGACGGTCGAACCGAGCCTGGCCGGCCCCAAGCGGCCGCAGGACCGCGTGCCGCTGGCCGGTGCGAAGGCGGCGTTCGCCGGCGTCCTCGACGAGTTGTCCGCCGGCCGGGCCGCGCCCGCCGACGGCGCCGGCGCGGCCGGGGTGGAGGACGGCGCGGTCGTGATTGCCGCCATCACGAGCTGTACGAACACCTCCAACCCGAGCGTCATGATCGCGGCCGGACTCGTCGCGCAGCGGGCGGCCGAGCGCGGGCTGCGCCCCAGGCCGTGGGTGAAGACCAGCCTCGCCCCGGGATCGCTGGTGGTGACGGAGTACCTGCGCGCCGCCGGCCTGCTCGAGCCCCTGGAGCAGCTCGGCTTCGGACTGGTCGGCTACGGCTGCACCACCTGCATCGGCAACAGCGGCCCGCTGCCGGAAGAGGTGGCCGCGGCGGTGCGCGAGAACGACCTGGTCGTGACGTCGGTGCTCAGCGGCAACCGCAACTTCGAGGGCCGCGTGCAGCCGCTGGTGCGGGCCAACTACCTGGCCTCGCCGCCGCTGGTCGTGGCCTACGCGCTGGCCGGCCGCATGACCATGGACCTGACGACCGAGCCGCTCGGCCGCGGCGCGGACGGCGAGGACGTCTATCTGAAGGACATCTGGCCGACCGCCTCCGAGGTGCAGCAGGCCATGGCGGCCGCGCTGCACACGGAGCAGTTCACGGCCAAGTACGCCGGCGTGTTCGACGGCGACGAGCGCTGGCGCGGCCTGCCGGCGCCGGCGGGGGACCGCTTCGACTGGACGGACGACTCGACCTACGTCCGCCACCCGCCGTTCTTCCAGGCGCTCGAGCCGGAGCCGGCGCCGCCGGGCGACATCGCCGGCGCGCAGGTGCTGGCGCTGCTCGGCGACAGCGTCACGACCGACCACATCTCGCCGGCGGGCGCCATCCCCCCGGACGGCCCGGCCGGCCGCTACCTGATCTCCCAGGGGGTCGCGCCGCGCGACTTCAACTCGTTCGGCAGCCGCCGCGGCAACCACGAGGTGATGATGCGCGGCACGTTCGCCAACATCCGCCTGCGCAACCGGCTGGCCCCCGGCACGGAGGGCGGTTGGACGCGCCACCTCCCCGGCGGCGAGCAGATGTCAATCTACGACGCCGCCATGCGCTACAGGCAGGCCGGCACGCCGCTGCTGGTGCTGGCGGGCAAGGAGTACGGTTCGGGCTCGTCGCGCGACTGGGCCGCCAAGGGCACCCTGCTGCTGGGCGTGCGCGCGGTCATCGCCGAGAGCTTCGAGCGGATCCACCGCAGCAACCTCGTGTTCATGGGCGTGCTGCCGCTGGTGTTCCGCGCCGGCGACAGCGCGGCAGGCCTCGGCCTGACCGGCGAGGAATCGTTCGAGCTCGGCGGCATCGCCGACGGGCTGGCGCCGCGCAGCGACGTGCAGGTGCGCGCCACCGCACCGGACGGCAAGGTGACGGAGTTCACGGCGACCGCCCGCATCGACACGCCCGAGGAGCTGCACTACTACCGGCACGGCGGCATCCTGCCGTACGTGCTCCGCCAGCTCGCCGCTGCATAGGAGCCCCGCCCCGCCTACAGGGCGGCCGGGATCAGCAGCATCGCGATCACGCTCGTGATCGTGCACGCCACGAGGATGATCCCGGTGTAGCCGAGCACGTCGCCGAAGCGCAGCCCGGTGACCGTCAGGATCGGTATGGCCCAGAACGGCTGGATCAGGTTCGTCGTCGAGTCGCCGTAGGCGTACGCCAGCACGGTGGTCGTGGCGGAGACCCCCAGCTCCGCCGCCGCGGGCAGCAGGTAGGGCGCCTCGATCAGCCATTTGGAACCGGCCGACGGCACGAACAGGTTCATGAACCCCGAGTAGAAGTAGACCACCATGGGATACGTCTCGGTGGTCGCGTAGCGCACGAACAGGTTGCCGAGCCAGGCGCCGAGGTCGGTGTTGTTGATGACGCCGAAGATGCCGGCGTAGAACGGGAACTGCAGTATGACGCCGGAGGCCGTCCGCGCCCCGTTGGCGAACGCGCGCACGAGGTTCGCGGGCCGGCCCTGCAGCAGCAGCGCGGACACCAGGAACACCGCGTTGTAGGCGTTGATCGTCCAGCTCGCGCCGAACCCGCGCGTGACTATGGAGTGGCCGAGCGGATAGCCGATCAGGATTGCCGCCAGCAGCACCCATCCGGGGAAGCCTTCCAGGCGCTTGGCCGGCGTCGTCTGCTCGTCGGCGTCCGGCAGCTTCGGCATGATGCGGTCGATCTGCTCGTCGGTCATCGTCTGCGGGTTCTCGCGCGGGTGCAGCACGACGACCGTCAGGAGCGCCACCACGAACAGCACCGAGACGTACGTCAGGTTGAACGCGTTGAACAGGCTCTCGGTGACCGGAATCAGGCGGTCGATCACGGGCGCGCCGCTGCCCGGCTCCATCAGCGGATTGCCCGGCGTGGCCAGGATCAGCGGCGCCGAGCCGGACAGGCCGCCGTGCCAGATCGTGCCGACCCCCAGGTAGGCGGCGGCAATCAGCACGCGGATGTCCGCCCGCGGGTTGCGGCGCGCGACGAACGGCACGAACAGCGCGGAGGCGACCAGGCTGAGCGCCCAGTTCAGGTAGCTGATGCCCATCGAGAAGACGGCCAGCATGAAGACCGCCTGCGTCGGGCGCTGCTTGTCGGGCAGGTTGGCCAGCCGGTCGAGCATGTTGAAGACCGGCCGCGACGAGACGCAGGCGTGCGCCGCGATCATCGCGATGCTGAACTGCATGGCCAGCTCCAGCAACTGCCACATGCCGCCGCCCCAGGCCAGCACGGCCTCGTTCAGCGTGGCGTCGGCGCCGGCCATCGCCAGCAGGATCGCCAGCACGGTCAGGATCATGCAGACGACCCACGAATCCGGGATCCAGCGCTGCGTGAAGGTGGACAGCCGCTCGCCGAGATTGCCCACCACCTTCACTATCGGGGATGTTCCGTCCGCCACGTGTGAACCCTCCGATTCGCCCGGGCGGCCGGCCCCGGCGTTTGTTGACCACTCGGCCCCGAGAAAGTAGGCTTGCACAATTCTTTCACACCAGGGGACGACCATGAACCGCTGGAACGTAATCATCGGGGGCGTGCTGATGAACCTGGCGCTGGGCGTCATCTACGCCTGGAGCGTGTTCGTGGCCCCCTTCGAAGCCGATTTCGGCTGGACGCGCACCGAGGTGTCCGTCGTCTTCACCATCGCCATCCTGTCGGTCGGCTCCTGGTTCGTCGTCGCCGGCTTCCTGCAGGATCGCTTCGGGCCGCGGCGCGTCGCGGCGGCCGGCGGCATCCTGTACGCGCTGGGCTTCTTCCTGGCCAGCCAGACCGATTCGCTGCTGTGGCTCTACATCACGTTCGGCGCGATCGCGGGCGCCGGCAACGGCTTCGGCTACGCCATCCCGATCCCTGTCGTCTCCAAGTGGTTCCCCGACCGCCGCGGCCTGGCGGTCGGCCTCGTCGTAGGCGGCTACGGCGCCGGCTCGGGCATCTACGGCCCGCTCGCCCGCGAGGTGCTGATTCCCGCCTACGGCTGGCAGGGGACGATGCAGATCTCCGGCGCGATATTCCTGGTGATGACGCTGGCCGCGGCCTGGCTGCTGCGGAACCCGCCGGAGGGCTACAAGCCGCCGACCGCGCCCGCCCCGGCGGCCGGCAGCGCGTCGGCGCCGGCCGCGCCCGCGGGGCGTGACTACGCCACCGCGGAAATGGTCCGCACGCCCACCTTCTACCTGCTCTGGATCGCGTACTGCCTGGGGTCGGCCGCCGGCCTGATGGTGATCAGCCAGCTCGTGCCGGTGGGCACGGCCGCCGGCCTCGGCGCCGCGGCCGGTCTCGGCCTGACGATCGGCGCCATCGGGAATACCGGCGGGCGGGTGCTGTCCGGCTGGATGTCGGATACGTTCGGGCGGCTCAACACGCTGCGGCTCATGGTGCTGCTGTCGGCGGTGGCGCTGCCCGTCTTCTATGTCTTCGCCGGGCAGGTGGTGCTGTTCTACCTCCTGCTCATCGTCATCTACTACTGCTACGGCACGCTGCTGTCGGTGTTCGCTTCCACCTGCGCCGACTTCTACGGCACCCGGAACATGGGCGTGAACTACGGCCTGCTGTTCTCGGCCTGGGGCGTCGCCGGCATCGTGGGCCCGGTTATCGCAGGCCGCGTCTATGACGCCACCGGCGCCTACGAGCAGGCGTTCTACATCGCCGCGGGTCTGGCCGTCGTGGCGCTGGCCGCGCTGTTGCTCGCGCGGCAGCCCGGCCGCGAGGCGGCCGCGTAGCCGCCGCGGGGCACTTGAGCGGAACGTCCCGCCGCGCCCTCGAACGGGTAACGAAGCTGCGACACGAATCGAAGGAGAGGAAATGAGGAAGCACATGCGCGACATCGCCGGCCGCCTTGCCGGCGCCGCGCTTGCCGTCACGTTGGTAGTCGCGGGCGGCGCGCCGGCAGCACTGGCGCAGTCCGGCCAGGGATCGATCGAGGGAACCATCCGGGACGGCAGCGGCGCCGTCCTGCCGGGCGTGACGGTGACCGCGACCAGCGCCGACAGCGGCCGCTCGCGCAGCGTGGTCAGCGACAGCCGGGGCGACTACGTCGTGCCCCGCCTGGATCCGGGCCAGTACGAAGTCGAGGCGATGCTGCCGGGGTTCCGGACGGATCCCGGCATGGTGACGGTCGGCTCCGGGGCGGCCTCGCTCGACATCGTGCTCGGCATCGCCCCCATCGCGGAGACGGTCACGGTGACGCGCGTCGACCAGGAGCTGGCGGCGGTGCCGAACGCCATCGCCGTCGTCAACCGCGACACCATCGAGGTCGGCCAGCGGCGCAGTTCGCTCGACGAGGCGCTGCGCGGCATCCCCGGCCTGTTCGTCCAGAACCGCCGCAACTACGGCCTCTCGGGCGGCATCGGCCTGAGCATCCGCGCGCCTGAGCCGCGCTTCGGCCTGCGGGGCCTGGCCATCCTCCAGGACGGCATTCCCATCACCACGGCCGACGGCACGACCGAGCCGGGCAACGTCGACCTCGGCTCCGTCGGGCGCATCGACGTCATCCGCGGGCCCAGCTCGGTGCTCTACGGCAACTCGGCCGGCGGCGTCATCAACCTGGAGACCACCTTCGACACGTCCAGGGCATTCACGATCCGGCCCGACATCCAGTTCGGCAGCCACGGCTACAACCGCCAGCAGGTGCGGGTGGATGCCGGCAACACCGGCACGCAGTTCATGGGCAGCTTCAGCCGCTTCGAGACCGACGGCTTCCGCCAGAACGGCCACGCGGAAATCACGCAGGCCAACTTCGTGCTGCGCCGCGAGCTGACCGCCAACACCGAGATACGCGGCGTGTTCAACCACTACGACTCGCCGTTCGCCGAGAGCCCGAGCTTCCTCAACCGCGCCGACGCCAGCACCGACCCGGTGCGCGAGAACGGCGAGTGCGTCGCCGGCGCCTGCATGGCCCGCGGGATCGCCGCCGCGCGCGGCTGGGGCGAGGCCGCCGGCCAGGGTCAGGGCGGCGTCACGCTGGAGCACCGCTTCAGCGACACGCAGCGCTTCCGCGTCACGGGCTGGGGCATGTGGCGCGACCTGAACGCGGTCGGCGCCTTCCGCAACATCGAGCTGGGCCGCAACGGGTTCGGGTTCCGGTCCGAATATACGGGCGCCGCCGACGCCGGGGCCGTGACGGTCGACTGGGCGGCCGGCATGGACGTAGCGACGCAGAACGACGACCGCATGGAGTTCGGCCAGGCCGGGGACGGTTCCTCGACGAACCTGATGGTCAGCCAGACCGAGGACGTCGTGTCGGCCGGTCCCTTCGCGCAGATCGGGATTTCGCCGCACGAACGCGTGCGCTTCACCGGCGGCGTGCGCTGGAACTACTACAAGTTCAGCGCCGGCGACCGGCTGCTGGACAACGGCGACCAGTCGGGCGACCGCAACATGGACGCGGTCAGCCCCTCGGTAGGCGTGACAGTCAGCGCGGCGCGCAACCTCAACCTGTTCGCCAACGTCTCGACCGCCTTCGAGACGCCGACCACGGTCGAGCTGTCGAACACGCCGACCGGCGAGGGCGGGTTCAACCAGGCCCTGGAGCCGGAGGACCTGACCAGCTTCGAGTTCGGCATCCGCGGGCTGGCGGAGCCGGCGCGGCTGCGCTACGAGGTGGCGTACTACACCTCGAACGTCGCCAACGCGTTCGTGCCGCAGCAGCGGCCCGACGACGAGGTGTACCAGGTGAATGCCGGCGAGACCTCGCGCAACGGCCTGGAGATGCTGCTGGAGTGGGTGCCCGATTCCACGTTCAGCGCGCGCTTCGCGTACACCTACCAGGATTTCGTGTTCGACCGGTTCACGCTGAACGGCACCGATTTCGCCGGCTTCCTGGAGCCCGGCGCGCCGCCGCACCGCGTCTTCGCCGGCGTCACGCACCGCGCCCCGTTCGGGCTCACCTCGATCGCGCAACTGCGCTGGGTCGACGAGTACACCCTCAACAACGCGAACACCGCCTACAACTGGGCGTACACCGTGGTCGATCTCCGCTTCGCCTTCGACGGCAAGGGCGGCGACGCCGACCTGCGGCCGTTCGTCGGCATCGACAACCTGTTCAACGAGCGCTACAACTCCTCGACGATCACCAACGCCTTCGGCGGGCGCTACTACGAGCCGTCGCCCGGCCGGGAGATTTACGTTGGGATGACCGTCGGGTTCGGTGTCCGCTAGCAGCCGGGAGAGCGTAGATGACCGTGGAGACGAAACCCGCGACCGTGGAGGCGAAGCCCGCGATCGACCTCGATCGCGCCCGGGAGGTCGTCGACCGCTTTCAGAGCGAGTCGACCAAGTGGCTGTACGGCCTGGACGATGCGGCGCGCATCCTGTCGTGGGCGTTCTTCACGCTGCTGCCGTATACGGACAAGCTGAGCCAGGGCAAGCTGCTGCGCCAGCCGCACATCATGTTCCGCGGCCCGACCGGCACCGGCAAGACGGACCTCGTCAGCGCCTGCGCCATGGCGGTCGACGCCAAGTTCGAGCGGATCCAGGGGCTGCCGACGTACATGCCCGAGGACATCCTGGGCTATGAAACCATCGTCGAGGAGCTCGACGGGACGCGGAAGATCCACTTCAAGCCCGGCAAGCTGATGGCCCACATCGTCCTCATCGACGAGGACAACCGGCTCTCGGGCAAGACCAAGGCGGCGGTGCTCGAAGGCATGGAAGAGAGCTCGGCCACCCTGTCGTCCGACTACGGCAACCTGGCCGAGGGCAAGATGCTGCCGCTCTTCCCGCTGTCGTGCGACTTCAACGACATCGACGGGCCGCGCTTCTTCATGGTCATCTGCACGGAGAACATCTTCGGCGAGGAGGAGGGCACGTTCGCCAACCCGGTGGCGCAGCTCGACCGCACGACGCTCTCCATCAACATGATGGATCCGGAGGAAGAAGACGACGAGCTGAAGATCAGCGCCCACAACGTGGTCGGCAAGCACGTGGAGAAGCTGACCAACCTGTACGAGGTGCTCGACATCGCGCGCTACATCTTCGACAACGTGAAGATCTCCGAGTACGGCCAGCAGTACAAGGTGCGCCTGTTGAGGAATACGCGGCCGCACCGCTCGCAGGGGCGCGCCGCGCGCACCGTCAAGGAGTACATCCGTGTCGGCATCTCCCCGCGCGTGCACTTCCACCTGGAGGCCGTCGCCCGGACCTTCGCCTTCTTCAACGGCGACACGGTGATCACGCCGGATCACATCAAGGCGGTCGCCGAGCCGGTGCTGGCCCACAGGCTGGTGCTCAAGGAGGGCATGGAGTTTTCCGTGAACAAGGAGGATCTGCTCCGGAAGGTCATCCAGGACATGGAGGTTCCTCCGTGGAAGTAGAGGAAGTGTTCGCCCGCTTCCGCGACATCAAGCACAGCATCAAGGCCAAGAAGAAGGCGACCAGCATCCACTACGGCGAGCACAAGAGCGCCTTCAAGGGCGCCGGGTACGACATCGTCGGGGTCGACGAATGGCGGCAGGGCCAGCCGCTCAAGGACATCGCGTGGTCGCTGAGCCTCAAGACGTATCCGCGGCGGCTGTTCCGCATCGAGCGGATGGAGCCCAAGGAGCTCCGCACCCTCCTCGTGGTGGACCTGTCGTATTCGACGCTGTTCCAGCTTTCCCGGGAATCGAACAAGGCGATACTGCTGCTGGAGCTGATCGGCAACATCGGCCTGACGCGCGCCAACATCCGCGACCCGGTCGGCCTGCTCGGCTTCTCCGACCGCATCGAGCTGTTCATGAAGCCGCGGCTCGGCTCGCCGCAGGTCTTCCACATGGCGCAGAAGATCTTCGAGAAGCTGGAGCTGGAGCGCGAGTTCCCGTCGCGGCGGCGCGCCGACTTCTCGATAGCGCTGGATTTCATGATGGCCCGCCTCAAGACGGGCCATTCGGTCGTGCTGATCTCCGATCTGGTGGACTTCGTGAACGACCCGGACGCGATCGACTACAAGCGGCTGCGGACGCTCGCGGCGAAGCACGATATGATGTTGCTGATTCTGGACGATCCGGATGAGTACGAGGTCAGGAGTCGCCTCGGCTACATCCGCATCTCGGACATGGAGACGGGGCGCCAGACGGTGATCTCCGCCCGCAAGGCGGGGGCCATCCGGCGCCAGATCGAGGAAGCGCACGCGGACATTCAGTATCGGCTGAAGCGTCAGTGCGGCATCGACTCCGCCGTCCTGACGCCGCAGAATCATGCCGACGAGCTGGCCAAGTTCCTGGTATCCAGGATGTCCCGGTGAGAGGTCGCAGTGAGCCTGAAAGCGATTAGAGACGAGAGCGGCGCCGCAATGGCGGCAGCCGTGCTGGTGGCATTCGGGGCGGTGTCGCTGAACGCCGGCCTCGCGGCGGCGCAGCCGCAGCCCGCCCCGCAGTCCGCCGCGGCGGACGATTCGCCCGTCCAGGTGGAGACGCTCGATCTGGAGCCGACGGTCGTCAAGACCGGCGATCCGATCACGCAGACCTACCGCGTGCGTTTCCCCGATCTGATCGACCAGGGGCGCGAGATCATCATCCTCGAGGATCGCATGGTGCCGGAGACGCTGCCGGTCCATCCGTTCGAGGGGACCGCGCTCGACGTCCGCAAGCGGCAGGTGGGCGACGAGCACATCTGGGACTTCACCTACGTCTTCCGGCTGATCGCGCCGGAGAAGTCCACGTATGTCCTGCCCGGATTCAGCTTCTACTACCTGGTGCGCGACCTGGGCGAGGACGTGGAAGACGCGGAGGTGCGCCAGATCGACAGCGCCGGCAACCTGGTGCGCTACGTCACGACCCTGACGGACACGCCGCTGGTGGACATCCGCGACACCATCGACCTGGGCAGCTTCTCCGCGCGGGCCACCGCCTTCCGCGTGCTGGCCTGGACGCTGGCGCCGCTGCCGCTGCTCGTCTGGCTGGTCCTGCTCGTGCGCCAGGCGCGGCGCCCGAAACAGGTCTCCGAGGCGAAGCGGGAGGAGGAAGAAGAGCTGGAGCGGATCGAGGCGCAGATTCAGCCGGCGCCGTCGATCTGGCAGGCGCGGCGCAGCCTGCGGCAGCAGGTGCGCATGCTGGACGAGACGGCGCCGTCCGCCAACGGCGACGCGCTGCTCGACCTCAAGCGCGACCTGATCATCACCGGCCGCGAGTACATGCGGGCCGAGCTGCCGGAGCTGCACGCCGGCGACACGCCCAGGGACATCAGCACGCACGTGGCGGGGCTGAAGGACGGTCCGCGCAAGGAGGCGCTGGGCAGGCTGGCCGACCGTCTCGTCGACTACCAGCGCAGTCTCGAGGAGGGCGTCGCGACGCCCATCGACGACCCGCCCGGCGAAGCACGGCTGCTCGACGAATCGATCTCGATGCTGCGGCCGCACGTACAACTGTGGACGCGCATCAAGGGGCTTGTCGGATTGCGGTGATCCCATGCTGATGACCTGGGACGAGCTCGTCGCCTTCCTGCGCTCCGGAGCGCTCGAGCTGTTCGAGACCCGGTTCGAGCAGGTCCGCTACGGCGACGTCGGCATGGCGATCGTGCTGACCGCGGTGGTCGGCGCCGTGCTGTTCCTCACCGCCGGCCGGCTCGGCTTCTGGCAGCGGCGGCACACCCGCTTCCACTCCGGCCACGAGATCGCCCACGCCCACCGCAAGGGTTTCTGGGTGCGCGCGCTGCATACCGCTCCCAAGCTGCTCGTCGGCACGGCGCTGGCGCTCATGCTCTTCGCGGCCGCGGATCCGTTCCTGACCGCCACCGAGGAGGTGAGCGGCTACATCGAGTCGCGCGTGCGCGTCGACCTGGTGGACACGTCCGGGTCGATGGCGTGGGAGTTCCCCGACACCGGCAAGTCGAAGGCCGAGGTGGCCCGCGAGGCGCATCTCGAATTCCTGGAGATGCGGCGGGAGAAGAACGACCGGGTCTCGCTGTGGCTGTTCTCGACGTACCCCTACATGGTGGACGACTTCGTCATGGACGACGAGCTGTACTACTTCCAGGTATGGGACGCGCCGTACGTCACGACGCAGCGGCTCGACAAGGCCATGGTGGTGCCGCCCGACAAGGTGCGCATCATCCCGGCGGAGGGCGACACCAACATCATCCGACCGCTGCGCTCGATCATGCGGCACTTCGAGCGCGACGAGGCGCTGATGAACGTCGGGGAGGACCTGAACCGCGCGGTGCTCATCATCACCGACGCAGCGGTCGACGAATTCCCCGACTCGGAGTTCGCCGCGCTCAACCAGCGCAACATCGTGCCGTACATCATCTACATCAACACCAGCGACATCCGGACGGCGATGGCCGGCCACCCCGCGTCGACGCCGCGCCTGATCGAGATGATCCGGGAGTACGGCGGCGACTACTTCGACGTGACCGACCAGGACAGCCTCACGCGCGCGTACGAAGCGATCGACGAGCGGGAGGCGGTGCGCGTCGAGATGAAGCACCGGGCGCTGAAGGTGCCCATCTACTCGCGCTTCCTGCTGGCCGCCATGGCGATGCTGGTGGTCGGTATCCCGATGGGATTCCTGGCGGAGCTGTTCTGGGGGACGACCCCGTAGCGGCCGGCGGAATTTGCAAGGAGCGGTAAATGAGAGTCACGGACCTGCTCGACCGCGAGCATGCGTTCAAGTACATGATCGGGTTCATCCTGGCGGCCGTCTTCTATTTCGTCGTATCCGGTCCGGCGCAGAGCCTGGCCGGCTTCTACGACGAGCTGGACGCGCTGAGCGACAGCGCCCAGCGCGGCAGCACCGAGCAGATGGGCGCGGGGCTGGAGCGGGTGACGGCGTTCTACCAGGAGAGCCGCGGCTGGGGTCTGCAGTGGATCGCCGAGGCGTACCTGTTCCGTGACGCGTTCCTGCAGCAGGCCGCCTACCGCTACCTGGCGGGCGACTACGAGGCGGTCGTGCGCGACCTGGAGGACGAGGTGGACGATCCGCGCGCTTCGTACCTCCTGGCGAGCGCCAAGTTCCAGTTGGCGCGGCAGCGCTACCGCGCCATCCCCGACGACGACCCCGACGGGATGGCGATGAAGGCCGCCATCATCCAGGACGTGCTCGAGGACGTCAACGCCGACTACGAGCGGGCGCTGCGCAGCGACGAGACGGGCAATTTCGAGTACAAGTGGAACTACGACCTGACCAGCAACCCGGACGCCGTGCGGCTAGCGCTGGAGCCCCTGCGCCAGATGCAGGCGCCGGAGCTGGAGCAGATGAAGGGCGAGGGGACTCCCACGCGCCGCCGCCGCGGCTAGCCGGAGGGAGCGAAGGGCAGCGGAGGAGAGCCGGCGGTGGGCGCGTTCCAGATGATCCTGCGGGAGGCCGTGGAATTCGAGAGCCCCGAATTCCTGATGGCCGTTCCCATAGCGCTGGCGCTGCTGCTGTTCGGCTCGCTGATACTCGGGCTGCGGCTGGCGTTGCGGCCGGCGCGCACCCACGGATCCTCGTACCCGCTGCTCGGGCACATCAAGTTCTGGTTCTTCTCCATCCTCGTGCTGATGGCGGTGGCGGTCGCGGCGGCGCGGCCGTACTGGGTGTACGGCGGCCGCAGCTTCAAGCGCGGCGATGTCGACGTGGCCGTGGTCGTCGACGGCTCGGCCTCCATGTGGGTCAGCGACATCGGACCCCCGCGGCTCGAGCTCGCCGTGCGCGAGGCGCTCAACCTGTACACGGAAGAGATCCTGACGCCCGGCGACCGGACGGCGCTGTTCGTCTTCGGCACCACAGCAGTACGCAAGGCGCACCTGTCATCCGACGGCGACCGGTTCGTCGAGCAGGTCGGGCGCGTCGCGCCGCCGGATACGCTCTCGGGCGACGCCTTCCCGTGGGACAGCGACATCGCGACGGCGTTCGAGCACGTCTACCAGTCGCTCGACAACCAGGACCGGTTCGAGTCGGGCGACGAGGACTGGACGCCCGACGAGCGCTCCGACCGCCTGGTGCTGCTGTTCACGGACGGCGACTTCATCGGCAGCCGCGATCAGATGGCGCGCCTCGACGCCGCGCTGTCCGAGTTCCAGCGGCGCGGGCTGCGGGTGTACTCCGTCGGGATCGGGTCGCGGACAGGCACGAACCTCGACGACGTGCTCCGCAACTACGTTCGCGGCATCGACTACGACGAGTCGCTGGCGGCCGACCTGGATCAGATCCGCACGCGGCTCGACACCGACGGCCTGAACATGCTCGACCAGCGCACGGACGGCCGCTCGTTCGTCATGGAGAGCGCCGGCGTGTCGGCGACGCCGTTCCTGCGCACCGCGGTGAACGCGCACCGCAGCATCTCCTTCCAGCTCGTCCCGGCCGAGGACAAGCAGGAGATGTGGCAGTGGGTGCTGGCGTTCGCGGTGATGATCTTCGTGGTTGCCGTGTTGATTTACTAGATCACGCCTTCATGGGGCCGTCGGGGATGCCGGCGCCGTGGCGGACGAAGCGCGCCAGGTTCGACATGTCCTCGTCGCCGTAGCCCTGGGCGATGAGCGCGTCCTCGATCGTGGCCACCAGGCTGGCGATGGGCGCGGGCACCTGGACGTCGCGTGCGGTCGCCAGGGCAATTGCCAGGTCCTTGCGGTGCAGCCGCAGGCGGAAGCCGAGCGGATAGTCGTCCTTGAGCATCTTCTGCGAACGGTTGTCGAGGATCCACGAGCCGGCCACCCCGCCGCCGATCGCCTCCACCACCCGGTCCGGATCCGCGCCGGCGCGGTAGGCCAGCGTCAGCGCCTCGGCCAGCGCCATGAAGGTGCCGGTGATCACCACCTGGTTCGCCATCTTCGCGATCTGCCCGCAGCCGACCGGGCCGATGCGGGTGATGCGGCTGCCGATCACCTGCAGCACCGGCTGCGCGCGCTCGTAGTCTTCCTCCGAGCCGCCGCACATCACGGTGAGCGTGCCGTGGATGGCTCCCTCCGAGCCGCCGGACACGGGCGCATCGACGAAGCCGATGTCCTTCTCCCGGAGCTGCCGCGCCATCCGGCGCGTCGCCTCCGGCTCGATGGACGAGCAGTCGACGACCAGCGTGCCCGGCTTCAGCGTCGTGATGGCGCCCACTTCGGGATCGAGCAGGATGGACTCGACGTCGGGTGTGTCGGAGACGCACGACAGCACGATCTCCGCGTCGGCAGCGGCAGCGGCCGGATTCCTGGCGCGCGCGGCGCCGAGCTGCTCCAGGGACTCCTCCCGGCTGCGCGTGCGGTTGTGGACGGTCACCTCGAAGCCGGCCTTGATCAGGTTTTCCGCCATCGGCGCGCCCATCGTTCCCAGGCCGAGCACCGCAAGTTTCATGGGATCTGTTCTCCTTCACACACGCGCGTGCACGATGCCGCGCCCCGACTGCGGGCGGTTCGTGGCGAGCGCGATCAGCTTCTTCCAGTAGCGGAACGACGGGGTGTATACCACGTCGACGCCGCCGAATCCGACGGATTCTAGCATCTGCCGCAGCGCCGCCAACGTCGGCATGGCGCACAGCTCGTCCGGCTGCTCGCGCGCCCGCTCGTCGCCGGGAAAGAACGGGATCAGCGGATAACGCTCGTGGACGAACGGCAGCAGCACGTGCGTCTCGCAGATCAACAGCCGCTGCGTCACGCGGCGGATCCGTTCCAGCGCCTGCAGCGGGTTGCGCAGGTGGTACAGCACGCCCAGCATCAGCACCAGGTCGAACCGGCCGATCTCGTCCGGGTCGAGCTCGTGGACGTCGGCCCGCCGGTGCTCGACGCGCGAGCCGAGCCGCTCGTGCGCCGCCAGGAAGCCGTCCATCCCGTACCGGTCCCAGGCGAAGCGGTCGACGGCCAGCACGCGGTCGGCGCCGCGCCGCTCGCACTCGAACGCGAAGTAGCCGTGCCACGCCCCGACGTCGAGGACGCTCCAGCCGGTCAGGTCCTCCGGGATCTGAAGCAGTTGCAGCCGGCGCGAGTACCGCCGCCGGATGCGCCCCTCGCGCGAGAGCGGGGAGGCGCCCGCGTCGGGCCGGCAGATGATCTGGTCGGGTCGTTCCCGCGTGGCGGCAGACAACCGCGCAGCATAGCATCTCTCAGCTTGGGGCTGCGCCCCAAACCCCCGGCAAGCCCTAGCGGGGCCCCCTCGCCCCGCGCCGCGCTTGCCGGGCCGCGCCGTGCGCGGCCTGGGGACGACCGCTGGGGTGCTCTTCGTCCCCTGTCTTGCTCCGCGCAATGTCAGTCATGCGCAGGGGCGGAGGTTATTTGAGCGCGAGTTGCTCGCGGAGGCGCTGGATGCGGTCGGCGGTCGGGGGGTGGGTGGACAGCCAGTTGCCGAGGCCGGACGCGCCGCCGCCCGGTTCCAGGGCGCCCAGCCGCTCCAGCATGCGGACGGCGCCGGCCGGGTCGAAGCCCGCCGCGCGCATCAACCGGCCGCCCAGCTCGTCGGCCTCGTACTCCTGATCCTGCGAGTACGCCCTCTCCAGCCACTGCACGCCGACCGTGCGCACCCACGGCGCGATGCTGCGGGCGGCGGGGGATGCCAGCGTGATCGCCTTCAGGGCGCGTTGGCTCAGGATGCGGTCTATGGCGTGGCGGCGGATGACGTGCGCCATCTCGTGGGCCACGATGAACGCCAGCTCGTCGCGGTTGCCGCCCGCAAGGTCCACCAGCGCCGGCGCCACGAAGATGTAGCCGCCCGGCAGCGCGAACGCGTTCGGCTCGGCGCCGGGCAGCGGCGCCACCTCGAAACGGTGCGTCCGGTTCCGCACGTGCGCGGCGAGCGGCACGGCAACGTCGTCGAGCGCCGCCTGCACCGCGGGATCGACCGGCCCGCGGGCGTCCTCGCGCACCGCCGCGGCCATGTCGCGCCCGACTGCCTGCTCGGCGCGGATCGCCTCGTCCTCGCTGCCGGTGGCCGAGGCCCACATCCACTGCGCCTTGCGGAACTGCTTGCCCGCCAGGCGCCCGAGCGCGTATGCGCCGCTCCGCGCCATGTAGAGAGTGTAGCCCGCCGGTTGACCGCTGGCCGCCGGGAGTGCGATCGTGCGCTCTTAACGTCGTATTATTGTCGTATTAACGTGATATTTACATCTCACGTCGCCACGCAGCCGCGGGGGGAGCGGCGTCGCGCGCGGCGGCGTGCCGGTGAATACCGCATTCTGCAAGTCGCCGGATGCACAAGGGAGGGAAAGGGAGCATGGAATCCGAGTCGTCTAGCCCGAGGCCAGGACGCAGCGGGCACACGCCGGCGGTCCTGGCGCTGAGCGTGGCGCTGCTCGCCGTGCTGCACTCCACCGCGCTGGCGCAGGGGCGCCAGACGGGCACCATCCGCGGCTCCGTGGTCGACGCCCAGGGGCTCGTGCTGCCGGGCGTCACGGTAACCGTGCGGTCACCTGCGCTGCAAGGCCTGCGCACGACCGTCACCGACATCAACGGCAACTACCAGATCCTGGCGCTGCCGCCGGGCGACTACGGCGTCGTCTTCGAGCTGCAGGGCTTCGCCGACGTCAACGAGATGGCGACCGTGTCGCTGGGCGGCGACGTCGGGGTGAACGCCGCCATGGCGCCGGCCGGCGTCGTCGAGGTGATCCAGGTGGTTGGCGTCGTCCCGACGCCGATCGAGACCACCGTAGCCAGCTCCAACATCACGGCCGACGAGGTGAACGCCCTGCCGACAAGCCGCCAGCCGTGGCGCGTCGCCGAGCTGCAGCCGGGCCTGACGGACAACACGCCGAACGGCGGTCAGGTGACCATCAACGGCGCGTTTGCCTACGACAACATCTTCCTGGTGGACGGCGTCGACATCAACGACAACCTGTTCGGGACGGCGAACAATCTATTCGTCGAGGATGCCGTTCAGGAAACGCAGGTGCTCACGTCCGGGATCTCCGCCGAGTACGGGCGCTTCTCCGGCGGCGTCATCAACGTGATCACCAAGAGCGGCGGCAACGACTTCTCGGGCAGCTACCGCCTCAACATGTACAAGCCCAGTTGGACCTCCGTGACGCCCTTCGAGCGTGAGAGCGGCACGGACGAACGGGAGGGCGACCTCGGCGACAACCTGAGCCACGAGATCACGTTCGGCGGCCCGGTCGTGCGGGACCGCTTGTGGTATTTCTACTCGGGCCGGTTTACGGCGCAGGAGGAAACCGACACGTTCAAGGACACGGGCATCGGCTTCAATCGCGTCTCGGACGAGAAACGCAACCAGATCAAGCTCACCGGGACCGTCGCGCCAGGCCATACGCTATCGGGCAGCTATCTGCGCAGAGCCTTTACGAGGACACGCCCTACCTTCAGCTTCAGCATCACGCCGAGCACGATCACCGCGGGCAGGCAGCCGAACGACCTGTTCGTGGCTACCTACCGCGGCGCGCTCACCGACGACGTCTTCGCCGAGGTGCAGTACTCGCAGAAGCGGTTCGGTTTCCGTGATCAGGGCGGCACCTCGACCAACATCTTCGACTCGCCGTTCATCACGTTCACGCAGGCGTTGGGCCACTACAACGCGCCGTACTTCGACGCCACCGACCCGGAGGACCGCAACAACCGGCAGATAACGGGCAACGTCACCTGGTTCCTGTCCAGCCGCTCGGCCGGCTCGCACAGCCTGAAGGCCGGGTTCGAGCGCTACACGTCGACGAATACCGGCGGCAACTCGCAGAGCTCGACAGGCTACGTGTTCGACGCCGACTACGCAGTCGGCCCCGACGGAACGCCGTTGCTCGATGCGAACGAGCAACTAATTCCGCTATTCATCCCGTTTGGCTCCCTGATCGAACACTGGCTTCCGGTGCGCGGCGCGCGCATCGACATCAACACCACGTCGTTCTTCCTGAACGACGAATGGGCGCTGAACGAGCACTTCTCGTTCAACCTGGGCGTGCGCGGCGAGACGGTCGACAGCGAGGCAACGGGTGGGATCACGACCGTTGACACCAGCTCGGTGGTGCCCCGGCTCGGCGTGGCGTACGACCCGCTCGGCGACGGGCGCTTCACCATCCAGAGCACGTACAGCCACTACGCCGGCAAGTACAGCGAGACGCAGTTCTCCGAGACGACGAACGTCGGCAACCCGGACCAGCTGCTCGGCATCTACACCGGCCCGCCGGGGCAGGGCCTCGACTTCGCTCCGGGCTTCGACCCGAACAATTACCTCATTTTTCGTGGTTCGTTCGCCACGCAGAACGTCATGCTCGATCCTGATCTGAAGTCGCCTCTCACCAAGGAGTTCACGGTATCGGTCGGTGGCACGCTCGGCACTCGTGGACACCTGAAGGCCACGTACATCCGCCGTCGGGCGGGCAACTTCATCGAGGATTTTCTCGACCTGTCGACCGGCGCGACGGAAGTCATGTACGAAGGGCAGAGCTACGGTACGTTCGTGAATCAAGTGTTCCGCAATACGGACCTGCTGGAGCGCAACTACGACGCGCTGCAGTTCGACGGCCGCTACAGCGTGACGAGCCGCTTCCAGCTCGACGGGAGTTATACGGTGCAGATCCGGAACGAGGGCAACTTCGAGGGCGAAGCCACAAACCAGCCCGGTGTTCCGTCCGTAGCCTTCGATTACCCGGAGATCTTTACCCCCGAGCGCAACTATCCGTTCGGTCGCCTGAACGACTTCCAGCGGCACAAGGTGCGCATCTGGGGCATCTACAACCTGGACCTCGGCTGGGCCGGCGACGTCGACTTGGGCGGCATCTGGCGCTACAACTCGGGGCAGGTCTACAGTCTCGCCTCAGCAGGAGTCTCGCTCAGCGACCGGCAGCAGGCGGTCCTGGACGAACTGGGCTACGCCAGCGGGCCCAGGACGCAAACGCTGTACTACGGGGAGCGGGGCACGGAGAATTTCAAGGGCTACGGCCTGCTCGACCTGTCGGTGCAGTACCAGTTGCCGATCTGGCGCACGGCGGAACCGTACTTCAAGTTCGAGCTGTACAACGTGTTCAACAACGACACGTTGATTGGCTGGAATACCACGGTGAACCCGATACACGATGGACCGGTGGACGACTTGGGCCTGCCGACCACGTACGAAAAGGGACCGCGGTTCGGCGAAGGGACGGCGCAAGGCCACTATCCGCCCTGGCTGGCTGGCCTATCCGGCGGTCGGACGTTCCAGATGTCGCTCGGTTTCCGGTTCTAGGTGCACACTGGGGTCCCCTGCAAACTAATCGGAGCCCAGTCGCCGCAAGCGGAGAGGGCTGGGCCCGAAGGAGGAGGTCAATATGCGCAGCACCGTAATTCGGTTCGTCATCGCAGTCACGACTGCGGTTTTTCTTTTTGCGCTGATGCCGACGGCTACGGACACCGGTATTGATAGTGTGGTGAGCGTCAACGCCCAACAACAATCTGGGGATGGTTGTTTCCAGGATCTAACTACTCCCTGCAACCAACTCGATCCAGATCCCGAACAGCCGTCAACCGGCACCAGCACGGGAGGCGGTGGTAGTTGCCAGTGGTGGAACATCCTTTGCTGGTTCCAAAAGTGTGTTCTCGCCGGTGGTTGCAGTATCACTATCGGTTGGGGCTAACCTTTCCATCAAGACGGACGGACGCGTGGCTGACGCTGAGCGAGGCATGATGCGCCCCGCTCAGCGCAAGCAGAGTGCAGTCCTGAACGAGTTGGGCAATGCCGGCTAGCAGTCCGTGGTGAAACCCCGCGTCGCACCGAGACGGGTCAGGCGCCCGGCTGACAAGGCGCGAGGAGCGAGCATATTCAACTATATGTGAGCGATGAGCAACGCAGCTCAGGCGGGATGCATGGCCCGTCGAATGCAGCGGGGCTTTTACCACGGGCTGCTAGGCCAGCGTCAGGCCGGCTGACTTGAATCGGCCGAAGTCTGCTGCATTCGCGGTCGCCAGGAGTGCGCCGTCGGCAAGGGCGGCGGCAGCAATCAGGCAGTCGATGAACATTCCCCGGCGCCGGCCGGATTCGTTGAACAGGTGCGCGGCGGTCACGGCCTGATCCTGCGTGAAGTCGCTCCGGCGTTCCACGATCCGTTCAGCCAGCTCCAACTCGGCTCCGCCCAGCGGACCGCAGAGGAACTCCGCCCAGGCGACCGAGCTCATGGTCAGGGTTTCGCCTGCTCCGACCCACGTGCGGAGCTTCCTGTCTTCCGGCGACCCCGGATTGAGCGCACGAATGAGAAAGCTCGTGTCCAGATGGATCATCGCGGTTCGGGCGCCAGCCGCCGGCTGGCGGCGCGCCGCTCGGATTTCACGTCCCGTTCCCAGCGGGCGAGGTCGATCCCGCCCGAGCGAACGGAGGCTTGAAGCACGTCGAGCGCCTGCAACGCCCCACCTCCCGTAGCAGGTTGCCGGCGGGCCGCGCTCCGGATAGTCCGCCGCAGCGCCTCGGACTTCGACACGTTCCAGCGGCGCGCCAACCCCTCCAGCGCGCGTACGGTTTCGACGTCCAGCGAGTACGTCGACTTGATGGATGTAGTGGCCATACTGCATTATGGCCATACTGGCTGATCAGCGACAATTATTTTTGCCGGTCGGCGAGGCCGCGGTCGGCCGCTTCGTTTCCCCGCCCCGAGCCGTGTGAGACTGCCCGTTTTCCTTGTGGAGGACGGGTTGGTCACGGACGCGCAGGTGCGGCGATTGCGCGA
>JAJEEU010000029.1 GCA_022820825.1 Vicinamibacteria bacterium | reverse complement strand
TCGCGCAATCGCCGCACCTGCGCGTCCGTGACCAACCCGTCCTCCACAAGGAAAACGGGCAGTCTCACACGGCTCGGGGCGGGGAAACGAAGCGGCCGACCGCGGCCTCGCCGACCGGCAAAAATAATTGTCGCTGATCAGGGCGTGCCGCTGCAGGTAGTGCTGGACGACCATGCCGCCCAGGGAGTGGCCGACTACCACGGGTGCGCGCGGCAGTTCCGCTGCCGTCCGCTCGACGTCGTCGACGTAGTCCGCTATTGAGGTCCAGCGCAGCGCGTCGCGCCCGCCGCTGTTGCCGTGGCCGCGCAGGCTCAGCGCATACGCGTCGAATCCCTGCCCGGCGAAGTAGTCGAGAAAGTGCTCGGCCCAGCACCAGGCGCCGTGCCCCAGGCCGTGGACGAACAGCAGCGGCGGACGATTCGTGGGAAGGGTGCTCTTGCGCTCGATGACTTCGAGCTCGCAAGACATCAGAAGGGCCGCGCCGTCAGGGCCGGTCTTCCTCGATTCTGGCGGTCTTGAGCATGCCCTCGATCGAGTGGTTGCCCTCGTGGCAGGCGAACTCGTAGATCGCCTGGTCGCGCCGTTGCAACGGGATCTCGACGGTCCAGGGCGTAGCCCAGACGGAGGGGTCGGTGAGCGTGACGCGGTAGGTGAGCGTGTCCGGCCCGGTCAGCGTGAACCGCTCGACCAGGTGCAGGCCGTCGGTGGAGCCGCGGAAGTAGCTCTTGGGCGAGAAGTTCTGCGTCTCGACGACCAGCGAGTCGCCGTCCCAGTGGCCGCGCGAGTCGCCGTTCCACTGCCGGATCTGCTCCGGCAGGTGCGGCCGCTCGTCGAGCGGTATGAGGCGCGTGTCGTGGAACGCCTCGTTGATGAACGCCAGGTGCGTCGGCGTCTGCACGATCTGGTAGTAGGTGTACGGTCCGGCGCCGAAGTTCCCGCCGATGCGCGGCACGCCGGTCGTGATGCAGCGGTGGATGTTGTTCAGGTCCTCCGGGCCGGCCTTGTACGTCCAGCCTTCGTCGACCGCCGTCTCACGCGCCGTGGCGAGCTCGGTCTGCTCCGGTATCCGCCCGTCGGGCGGGTCGACGATGAGGGAGGTGCGGTCGGTGAACGTGATGTCGACCATTCCGATCGAGCTGCTGGTCGACTGGCCGTTGTAGGTCTCCACGTCCTGGAGCGCGGCCCGGAACGCACCCTCGGGGGTGGTGAAGGCGCTGCGCCCGTTCTCGAAGATCCGCTCGGCCCGCTCCTCCAGGGTGGCGACCTCGTCGTCCGTCAGGTTTGCGCGGTCGGCCAGGGCCGGCGGCCGCTGCAGGGGCGTGGCTATGTTGTTCAGCCAGACGCCCTGGAGGTCGGGACGGCCGTCGGGCATGCGGGGCGGCTCCCACGCCTCGGGCGTCTGTCCGAACGCCGGCTGCGCGACGCACGCGGCCAGAGCCAGCACGGCGGCCGCTACACGTAGATCTTGCATGCTCCCTACCTCCCGAGCGGCTACTGCCGCGAGCTGCGCGCCAGCCGGTAGGCCGTCCGCCATTCGTCCGCGCGACGCTCGGCCTCCTCCAGCTCCTCGAGCGTCAGGATCGCCTCCAGGTCGACGAGCGCGAACTCGGCCGCTCCGTATCCGCGCTCGGCCGCCAGCCGGAACCAGCGCACGGCTTCCACGGCGTCGCGGTCCACGCCCAGCCCGTTGGAATAGGCGATGCCCAGGTTGCCCTGCGCCGCGGCGTGTCCCTGCTCGGCGGCCAGCCGGAACCAGCGGACGGCCTCCGGCGCATCCTGCGGCACGCCGCCCAGGCCGTTCGCATAGGCGACGGCGAGGTTGTGCTGCGCGGCCGCGAACCCCTGGTCCGCGGCCAGCCGGAACCAGCGCAGCGCCTCGGCGTCATCCTCCTCCACGCCCGTGCCGTTGGCGTACGCCAGGCCGATTCGATACTGCGCAAGCGGCAGCTCCTGCTCGGCGGCCAGCCGGAACCAGCGCAGCGCCTCCTCGTCGTCCGCGGTCACGCCGAGCCCGTTGGAGTAGGCCAGCCCGAGATTGCCCTGCGCGACGGCAAACCCCCCGTCCGCGGCGAGCCGGAACCAGCGCACGGCTTCCGCCAGGTCGCGCGGCACGCCGTAGCCGTTGGCGTACGAGCGGCCGAGGTCGTTCTGGGCCTCGGCGTGGGCCTGATCGGCGGCGATCCTGATCCACCGCGCCCCTTCCGCGGGATCGCGGAGCACGTCGCGGCCGCGCTGGTACGCGCGCCCGAGTTGGTACGCCGCGTCGGCGTCCCCGCCCTCGGCGGCGGTGCGCAGGGCGTCCGGATCCTGGAGCGCGCCGAGCGGAGCTGCCAGGCAGGTGCAGACCAGCGCGGCGCCGAGGAGACGAGCGGTGTCAACGTAGTGGACCATCGTGCGCATGCGTCACTGCGGCAGGCCGTCGTGCGTGTGCAGGCGGCGCTCGCCCGCCTCTACCGCCATCCGGCCGGCCGCCAGCCGGTGCTTGTTGGTGACGCCCTCCCAGCAGCTCTCCTCGAAGAACTCGTACTGCCCGTCGGCGCCTATGCGGCCCATGGTGAACGCCAGCGTCCAGGGCCGCGTGAACACGTTCGGGTCTTCGAGCGTGGCTTCGTAACGTAGCGTATCGGCGTCCACCAGGCTCCAGCGCTCGACCACGTGGAGCGCCTCGCTGAAGAAGCTGCCGTGCGAGTCGATCCACGGCAGGTCGTTGAAGTTGGCGACCTCCACGACCAGCGTGTCGCCTTCCCAGCGCCCGCGCGAGTCGCCGTTGAAAAGCTTGATGCCGGACCCGAGGTGCGGCCGGCCGTCCATCGGAATGACGCGGTAGGCGTGCGCCCATTCGTACTGGATCACCACGTAGCCATCGTTCTGCCGGATCTCCAGGTCGCCGCGGTAGTTGCTGCGCGGCACGCCGACCAGCAGACAGCGGTCCTCCGGGTCGATATGCGCCAGCTCGGTGGGCGTTTCCATGTCGTACAGCATCTCGGTGCGCCGCTCGGCGGCCCACGGCTGGTACGGAATGCGGCCGTCCGGCGGGTCGATGACGACCTGTTCCGGGAGGCCGAGCCGCTCGGGGCCGCGGCTCTGCATGCGGGAATGGATGGCGTCGCAGCAGCCGTCCTCGACGCTGTGCGAGGCGTTGACGGGGCCGCCGTCCCAGTAGCCCTGCAGGTCGGGCCGGCCATCCGCGGTGCGCGGCAGCTCCTGGGCGGCGGCGGGCATGCCGCTCATCCCGCTCCAGGCGAACGCGGCCAGGGCGGCGGCGACGGCCAGCGGGGCGCCGTAGCGCACAATCATCGGTGCCTCCCTCTCGGAGCAGGCATTGGCGTCACCTGTCCGCCGCCAGCTCGCTTTCCGAGTAAGCGTAGCACTCGTACTCCAGCAACTGGATGTCCGCTTCCTGGCGGCGGTACAGCGGCATGCTCATGGTCCAGGGCCGGGTGAAGACCTTGGGATCTTCGATGGTCGCCTCGTAGTGCAGATGGTCCGGGCCCGTGGGCGTGTAGCGCTCGACGACGTGCAGCGCTTCGCTGTGGAAGTTCCCGGCGCGGTCGAACCAGGTCCGGTCGTTGAAGTGGATGACGTCCACCACCAGGGTGTCGCCTTCCCAGTGGCCGCGCGAGTCGCCCATCCAGAAGTCGATGTGCCCTTCGGGATGCGGAGTGCCGTCCATGTAGATGGTGCGCGTCACGTGGATGTACTCGTACAGGATGAGGATGCGATCGGCGAACTGCAGGATCTGGAACGGATACGGCATGTAGGTGATGCGCGGCACGCCCGGCATGTAGCACTGCGTCTCGGGGTCGGCCGTCGCGCGGTTCTCGAAGTTCAGCCGCTTCTGCTCCAGCGCCCACGGCTGGTAGGGGATCTCGTTGCCGTCCACCACCCCCTGGCCGGCCGGCACGCCGGCGCTGGCCGAGTGGTCCTGGATGTCCCAGGCCGCCGTGTTCAGCGCCTGCCACACGCCCTGCAGGTCCGGCTGCCCGTCCGCGGTGCGCGGCGGCGCGTACGCGTCGGGAACGTCGGCGGGCGGCTGTCCGCACGCCGCGGCCAGGCCCAGACACAAGCCGATCGCGGCGAACGGCGCCGCTCCCGATCGCGCAGGCACGTGCTCCATCCGGAAGCTAGCAGCCCGTGGTGAAAGTCCCGCGTCGCACCGAGAGTGGTGAGGCGCGTGGCTGGCAAGGCGCGAAGAGCGAGCATATTCGAAGATATGTGAGCGATGAGCAACGCAGTCCAGGCGCGATGCATCGCCGCTCGAATGCAGCGGGACTTTCACCACGGGCTGCTACTGCTGCGGGGTCGGTTCCGGCGCGCCGGTGCCCACCGATCCGGAATAGAACACGCGCCCGTCGGGTAGCGTGATCGTGATGCCGTTGGCGGTCGGCGTGCCGTCCTTGGCGAGGTAGCCCTCGACGACGAACTCTATGCCGGGCGGGAAGTCGCTCTTGCGCAGGCCGCGCCGCAGCAGCGCCGTAGGGTTGCCCATCTCCACCGCCCAGTTCACCACCTCGCCGTCCGAGCCCTCGACGTCGATGTGCACCCACCCGTGCGGGTTGACCCATTCCAGCTCGGTCAGGGTGCCGCGCAGCGTGATCGGCTTGTTTATGTCGAATTCCGCCGAAAAGGAGTGGTGCGCGGTTGCGGACGCCGCCGCGAGCAGCACACCCAGACCGATGACCGCGACGTGCATCAGTTTCATCGTCCGACCTCCTGCAGCCTGGTTGCCAGCGTTGCTTCCGTGGAGGGTACACTCGCGCCGGCGCGCGCGCAATCGGGAAGCGCCGTCCCGCCGGGAGGAAGCATGATTCGCGAGTACCGGTTCCCGCAGCTCGAAAAGGTGATCTTCGGCGCCGGCGCGCTGGACCGGGCGCCGGCGGAGCTGGACCGCTGGGGCTGCCGGCGGGCGCTCATCCTTACCGGCAGCAGCCTGTCGACGCGGACGACGCTCGTGAAGCGGCTGGAGCGCAGCCTGGGCGCACGCTGGGCCGGCACGTACAATGGCGTCCGCCAGCACGTGCCCAGCGGGACCGTGCAGGCGGCGGTGGCGCGCGCGCGCGAGCTGCGGGCCGACGCGCTCGTGGCGTTCGGCGGCGGCAGTCCGATCGACGCCGCCAAGATCGTCGCGCAGGAGCTGCTGGAGGACGGCCAGACGCAGGCCGACATGCCGCAGATTGCCATTTCGACGACGCTGTCGGCCGGCGAGTTCACGCCGTTCGCCGGCATCACGGACGAAGCGACGCGCGTGAAGGGCCTGCGCGCGGACCCGCGCATCTGTCCCCGGACCGTGGTTCTGGATCCCGAGGTCACCCTGCCAACGCCGCGGCAGTTGTGGGCCGCCACCGGGGTGAAGGCGATGGATCACGCCATCGAGGCGCTCTGGTCGGTCAATCCCCAGCCGGTGAGCGACGCGCTGGCGATGGAGGCCATCCGCCGGCTGCGGCGCCATCTGCCGGATTCGATCGCCGCTCCGGACAACCTCGACGCGCGCGGCGAGTGCCAGATAGCGGCCTGGATGTCCATCTTCGGCATGGCCAACGTCGGCGTGCGCCTGAGCCACGTGCTGGGCCACCAGATCGGCGCGCGCTGGGACGTGCCGCATGGCGTCACTTCGTGCATCACCCTCCCGCACTGCATGCGCTACCTGGCGCCGCGGACGTTGCGGCAGCAGGGGCTGATCGCCGAGGCGCTCGGCCTTCAGGTGCGCGGGCGCAGTCCCGAGGCGGTCGCGGCGGATGCGGCGGACGCGGTGGAGGCGTTCATCCGCCAGCTCGGGCTGCCGGACCGCCTGCGCGACGTCGGCGCGCGCGAAGACGAGCTGCCGGCGGTCGCCAGGGAAGTGGTCGCGGAACGCCCGGGCCTGCACGACGAGCCGGACGGGGAAGCGGCGCTGCTCACCCTGTTGCAGCAGATGTGGTAGCGGCCCGTCACTCGGCCACCCGCTGCACGGCGCGGTGGCGGAAGCAACTGACCAGGTGATCGTTCACCATGCCCGTCGCCTGCATGTGGGCATAGCAGATCGTCGAGCCGACGAATGAAAAGCCGCGCCGCTTGAGGTCCTTGCTCAAGGTGTCCGAGAGCGCGGTGCGCGCCGGCAGCTCGTCGAGCCTTGTCCAGGCGTTCTGCACCGGGCGGTCGCCGACGAAGTCCCAGATGTAGCGGTCGAAGCTGCCGAACTCTTCCTGCACTTTCAGGAACGCCCGCGCGTTCGTGACCGCGGAATTGATCTTCAGGCGGTTCCTGATGATGCCGGCGTCGGCGAGCAGGCGCGCGATCTCCGTATCGCCGTAGCGGGCCACCACCTGCGGGTCGAACCCGTCGAAGGCGCGCCGGTAGTTCTCGCGCCGCTTGAGGATCGTCAGCCAGCTCAGCCCGGCCTGGGCGCCCTCGAGCACCAGCATCTCGAACAGCCGCCGGTCGTCGTGGAGCGGCACGCCCCATTCCTCGTCGTGGTAGGCGAAGTAGGCGGGATCGGACGTGGCCCACGAGCACCGGTTGGGGGGCATGGTTCAAGGAGTAGCCGGCGGGTCGCCGCGGGCCAGGCGTTCGCGCGCCTCCTCGACCTCGCGGTGGAACACGAACAGGGCGTCCGCGTTCTCCTCACCGTCGGTGAAGTTGTACGTACGCCCGCCGCGCACCTTGATACGCAGGTTGTGCTCCAGGTAGTCGACCTCGAATTCCTCCAGACCGTCGAGGCCGACCTCGAACGCATCGTCGTCATCCGTGCGGTAGGCGATCCCGGAGGTGCTCGCCACCAGCTCGCCCTCGCAGTCGCCGAAGCCGTGCCGGTGCACGACCGGGATGCGCTCGTCCAGGCGGACCAGCCTGAACACCGCCTCCACGGATGTCAGCTCGCCGGATATCTCGACGTCCTCGGCATGGCTCTCGTAGCCGCTCGCCGCGACGTTGATGCGGTAGCGGCCCGGCTCGACAGCGTGCGACTCGAACGGCGTCGTGCCCACGTGCTGGCGGTCGATGAAGACATCCGCGCCGTCGACGTCGCTCGTTACGCGCAGCACGATCGGTGGCGGAGGTGGCGGATCGGGCGCCGCCGGCTCGGGCTCGGCCACGGGTTCGGGCTCCGGCTCCGGCGCGGCGGGTTCCGGATCGGGCGCTTCCGCGACCACGGTTTCCGGCGCGTCCGGCGCGGCCGGGGCCGGCTCCGGCGCCACCGCCGGGG
>JAJEEU010000090.1 GCA_022820825.1 Vicinamibacteria bacterium | reverse complement strand
CGCTGCATTCGAACGACGATGCATCACGCCTGACGGCGTTGCTCATCGCTCACATATCTTCGAATATGCTCGCTCTTCGCGCCTTGTCAGCCGCGCGCCTCGCCGCTCTCGGTGCGACGCGGGACTTTCACCACGGGCTGTCAACCGCCGGTCCGGCCGTTCGGGCGCAGGCGCCTAGCGCCGGTCGAGCGGCACGTAGTCGCGTTCACCCGCGCCGAGGTAAATCTGGCGCGGGCGGGCGATCTTCTGGTCCTTGTCCCGCAGCATTTCCTGCCACTGGGCAACCCAGCCGGGGGTGCGGCCTATGGCGAACAGCACCGTGAACATGGCGGGCTTGAAGCCCATCGCCTCGTAGATCAGGCCCGAGTAGAAGTCGACGTTGGGGTACAGCCGGCGCTGGACGAAGTAGTCGTCCTGCAACGCGATCCGCTCCAGCTCGATGGCGATATCCAGCAGCGGGTTGCGTCCGGTCACCTCGAAGACGCGGTACGCCTGCGCCTTGATGACCGTGGCGCGCGGGTCGTACGACTTGTACACCCGGTGGCCGAACCCCATCAGGCGGCCCTCGCCCGCCTTCACCTTCTTGATGAATTCCGGCACGTTGTCGACCGAGCCGATGGCGGCGAGCATGCGCAGCACGGCCTCGTTGGCTCCGCCGTGCAGCGGGCCGTACAGCGCGGCCGTGGCGCCGGCCAGCGCGGCGAACGGGTCGGCCTGCGAGCTGCCGATGCCGCGCATCGCGCTGGTGCTGCAATTCTGCTCGTGGTCGGCGTGGAGTATGAACAGGATGTCGAGCGCCCGCTCCAGCACCGGGTCCGGCGTGTAAGGCGCGCCGGGCTCTCCGAACAGCATGCCGAGAAACCGGCCGGCGAAGCTGAGCGAGGGGTCGGGGTCGACGTAGGGCAGGCCGTTGGCGCGCCGGTAGGAGTACGCGCCGATGACGGGCGCCTGGGCGATCAGCCGCGCTATCTGCGTGCGTCGCTTGTCCTCGTCGAAGATCTGCTTCGACTCCGGATAGTGCGTCGACAACGCGCCGACGGTGCTGAGGAACACGCCCATCGGATGCGCATCGGACTGGAACCCGTCCAGCAGGCTCTTGATCCCGGCGGGCGGCGCCGTGTGCCCGGCGAGTTCCGCTTCCCACGCCTCGAGCGCCGCGGCCGTCGGCAGCTCCCCGTTGAGCAGCAGGTAGGCCGTCTCGACGAACGTGCTGTGCTCCGCAAGCTGCTCGATCGGGTAGCCGCGGTAGCGCAGGATGCCCTTGTCTCCGTCGATGAACGTGATGCGGCTGCGGCAGGACGCCGTGTTCTGGAAGGCCGGGTCGTACGTCATCATGCCGAACTCGTCCGGATCGACCTTGATCTGCCGCAGATCGATGGCCCGGATCGTGCCGTCCGTGATCGGAATCTCGTACTGCCGGCCGGTGCGGTTGTCGGTAATCGTCAGCGTGTCTGCCATGGATCGTTCTTCGCCTCTCCGGTCACGGTTCTCCGTCCTTCGGCTCGCCGTCGCGCGGCGGCTCAGCAGTCTGTCCCGGGATGCGGTAGCGGCCGTCCAGCCAGTTCTGGAGGTCGAACAGCTTGCAGCGTTCCGAGCAGAACGGGCGCCACGCCGGCGCGGCCGGCCGGCGGCGGCACTGCACGCACAAGGCGCCGCGCTCCTCCATCGATCGGGACTCCAGATTGTATCAGCAGGAACGGTCCGGCAACTACGCGCCGCGCACCTACTGTCCGCTGACGGTCATCTCCACGGCGTATACCGACGTGCGCGCCGTGATGAACAGCGTCTTGCGCTCCGGACCGCCGAACGTCAGGTTAGCCGGCGCTTCGGGGACGGCGATCGAGCCGACCACGTTGCCGCCGGGGTCGTAGACGGTAACGTCCTCACCGGTGAGATAGACGTTGCCCCGCTCGTCCATCGTCATGCCGTCGGAGCCCTGCTCCACGAACAGCCGCCTGCCGCTCAGCGTCCCGTCGGCGGCCGGCGTATAGACGTAAGTACGGCCGCCGCCGTGGTCCGCGACGTAGAGCCGCGTGCCGTCGGGCGAGCCGATGATCCCGTTGGGTCGTTCCAGGTCGTCCGCCACGCGCAGCACGGCGGTCCGGTCGGGCGTCAGGTAATAGACGTGGTGGCCGTCCATCTCCAGGTCGTCATCCGGACCGTAGCGCGGATCGCTGAAGTAGATGCCCCCCTGCGCGTCGATCCACAGGTCGTTCGGGCTGTTGAAGCGCCGGCCGTCGTAGCGTTCCGCCAGCACGCGCCCGCCGCCCTGCGGGTCGATGGCCGCGACGCGCCGATTGCCCATCTCGCAGGCGATCAACGTGCCGTCGGCGTCGAAGCGCAGACCGTTGGCGCCGCCGCTTTCCTCGCGGAACGTGGTCACCCCGTCGTCCGCGGTCCAGCGGTGGATGCGGTTGTTCGGGATGTCGGTGAAGTACAGCGCGCCGTCGGCGTCGACCGCCGGTCCTTCGACGAACACGAAGCCGCGCGCGATCCGCTCTACGCTCGCTCCGGGCGCGACGAGCTCGGGCAGCTCCTGCGACCGCATGCCGCCGCCCGCGGGCTGCAGGCAGATGGCCAGAGCGAGGACGGCGCCGCCGACCGCCGGCCGGTGTCGCTGCTGCGGCTGCATGGTGTGGCTAGTGAACCTGACCGGTATCGGCGTGGACGTCCACCGCGGGGGCGGCCGCCTGGTCTCCCGCCGCCGGCGCGGGCGGGGTGTCTGCGGCGCGGGCAGCGGCCGGCCGCGCGACCCGGGGCGGGGC
>JAJEEU010000060.1 GCA_022820825.1 Vicinamibacteria bacterium | reverse complement strand
CGCTGCATTCGAACGACGATGCATCACGCCTGACGGCGTTGCTCATCGCTCACATATCTTCGAATATGCTCGCTCTTCGCGCCTTGTCAGCCGCGCGCCTCGCCGCTCTCGGTGCGACGCGGGACTTTCACCACGGGCTGTTGATGCCGCGGGGCGTCACCGCGGGCGTTGCCGCGCTGGCGGGCATGCTGGCGTGCGCCGCTGTCGTCGCCGGTCACGAGGTCCGCCCCGCCTACCTGGAGATCACCGAGCGGGCGGGCGGGAACGTCGAGATCCTGTGGAAGCAGCCGGTTGTCGGCGACCGGGCGGTGCGGCTCGTCCCGCATCTCTCGAACGGCTGGCTAGACGGCGATCCGGCGGCGCAGGAGCTGACGCTCAATCACCTGATCAGGGTGTGGCGGCCGGCCGGCGGCGGCGGGCAGGACCTCGACGGTGTCGCCATCACGATTGAAGGGCTGGAGCGCACGATCACCGACGTGCTGGTGCGCATTGCCCTGGCCGACGGCCGCGAGCTGGAACGGTTCCTCACGCCCGACGAGACGTCGCTGACCATTTCGTTTGCGGATACGGCCGCGCTGTCGGCGCCGGTCTACCTGCAGCTCGGCTTCGAGCACATCCTGGGCGGCCTCGACCACCTGGCGTTCGTGCTGCTGCTGCTGATCCTGATCGGCGGCGGGCGCCGGCTGGTGGCGGCGGTCACCGCGTTCACGCTGGCGCACAGCCTGACGCTCGCCCTGGCGGCGCTCGACCTGGTGCGCGTCGACGCCGCCACCGTCGAAGCGGTCGTCGCCCTCAGCATCGTGTTCCTGGCCGTCGAACTGGTCCACGCCGCGGGCGGACGGGCGGGGCTGACCAGCCGCAGGCCGTGGCTGGTGCCGTTCGGGTTCGGCCTGCTGCACGGCCTGGCGTTCGCCGGCACGCTGGTGGATGTCGGCCTGCCGCCCGGCGGCATCGTGCTGTCGCTGCTGCTCTTCAACGTTGGCGTCGAGCTGGGCCAGTTGCTGTTCATCGCCGCGGCGCTCGCGGCGTTCTGGGCGCTGTCGCAGCACGGCTGGCGCATGCCGGCCTGGACGCGCCTCGCACCGTCGTACGTGGTCGGAGCGTTCGCGATGTTCTGGTTCATCGACCGCCTGCAGTTCTGATGCCCGCCGGCGCCCGCAAACGTTGACGCGGGAGGCGGATCCGGCTCATAATCGCGATTACTCTTCCGGGTGCAGATGCGTCCGGAAAACTGCTCTCTGGAGGTACGACGTGCGCATGCTGCACTCGGGACGTTCAGGCATCGGCATTCCGGTTCTCATGGGGCTGACCCTGCTGGCCGCGCTCGCGGCGGCGCCGGCGGCCGCGCAGACCCAGGATGCCGCGGGCGAGCGCGAGATCACGTTCACGCGCGACGTGGCGCCGCTCATCCACCGCTCGTGCTCGGGCTGCCACCGCCCCGACGAAGTGGCCCCGATGTCGCTGATCACCTACGAAGAGGTGCGGCCCTGGGCGCGGTCGATCCGGAACCGCGTGGAATCGCGCGAGATGCCGCCGTGGCACATCGACCGGCGCATCGGCATCCAGGAGTTCAAGGACGACCCGTCGCTGACCGACGAGGAGATCGCCACGATCGTCAACTGGGTGGACGCCGGCGCGCCGCGCGGCAACCCGGACGACATGCCGCCGCTGCCGCAGTACGCCAGCGCCGACGACTGGCAGATCGGCGAGCCGGACCTCATCGTCCGCTACCCCAACTACCTGGTGCCGGCCGCGGGCCCCGACCTGTTCGGCAACCTGTACGCCGACTTCGGCCTGGAGGAGGACCGCTACATCCGCGCCATGCAGACCAAGCCGGCCGACAAGAAGGCGCGGCTGGTCGTCCACCACACGAACGCATACGCCACAGCCCCCGGCGACATCACCGAGGGCGTGGAATCCGAGCGGCACCTGGTCGAGTACGCCTCCGGCAAGCAGGCGGAGATTTATCCGGAAGATTCCGGCGTGCTGCTGCAGGCCGGCAGCCAGACGCGGCTGAGCTACCACCTCCATTCGGTGGGCGAGGACATCGACACGGTCATCGAGATGGGCATCGTCCTCCACCCCAAGGGCACCGTGCCGAAGCACGTGCGCTGGACCAAGCAGCTCGCCGGAGCGCACGGCACCATCGCCGGCCTCGTCGATCTGCCGCCGGGCCAGGTGACGCGCACCGACGGCTATACGCGCTTCAGCAAGGCGGCGCGCATCACGATGTTCCAGCCGCACATGCACATGCTCGGCAAGTACCAGTGCCTGGAGCTGATCTACCCGACGCAGCCGGTCACCTCCGAGGTGGTCAACTGCGCGCACTTCGACTACAACTGGCACCTGGCGTACAACTACGCCGACGACTCGGCGCCGCTGGTGCCGGCCGGCACCATCCTCCACGTCATCAACTGGCACGACAACACCGCGGCGCACCGCGCCAACCCGGATCCGCGGAACTGGACCGGCAGCGGAGGGCGGACCATCGACGAGATGGGATTCGCGTGGATCGGCTGGTACGACATGTCGGACGAGGAGTACGAAGCGGAGCTGACCGCGCGCGAGGCGCGGCGCAGGACCAACTAGGAGCCCGCCGCGATGCGTACGCCGTCGATCGGGATCCGTCCGGCCGCGCTGCCGGGCCTGGTCCTGGTGCTGGTGCTGCTCCTGCCGGCCGGCGCGGCCACCCAGGCCGATCCGTTCAACTTCCGGTTCACCTCGGGGCAGTCCGTCGCCCCGTTCTTCGACGGCTGGTCCCGGAACCCCGACGGCACCTTCGAGATGCATTTCGGCTACATCAACCGGAACCACGTAGAAGAGGTGCACGTCCCCATCGGAGCCGACAACCTGCTGGAATCCGGACCGGAGGACCAGGGCCAGCCGACGTTCTTCTACCCGCGGGTGCACCGCCAGGTGTTCAGCGTCACGGTGCCCGCCGACTTCGGGGACCGCGAGTTGATCTGGAGCTTGACCGTGCGCGGCCAGCGCCAGCAGGCGATCGCCTGGCTGGACGCGGTATGGGAGATCGATCCCATCCTGCGCGGCCGCGAGCCGACCGACGCACAGCGGGCCAACCAGGCGCCGTCCCTGTCGATCTCCGCGGCAGCTTCGACCGTCGCGCTGCCGGACACGCTGGCGGTGACCGCCACGATGCGCGACGACGAGCTGCCCGGGCCGCGCACCCCGCGGGTGCGGGCGCGCGGTCAGGAAACCCCTCCGGCGCTGCAGCCGCCGCCGGACGAGCCGCGCGCGCCGGTCAACGTCCCCGTGCTGCGCAGGGGAACGCGCCCGAGCGAGGTGACGATCGACGATCAGTTGCGCATCACGTGGACGGTGCTGCGCGGCCCCGCCAGCGTGACGGTGGAGGCCGACCGTCCCGAGCCGGGCGCCGATGAACCGGCGACGATGACCGTGACGTTCAGCAAGCCCGGCCAGTACCTGCTCCGCGCCAGGCTCTCGGACGGCCACCTGTTCGACGACCAGGAGCTGGCCGTAACCGTCGGATAGCTCCCGCACAGACGCGGCGCGGGTCGCGTACCCTCGGGCTGCGACGGCCGCCCGTCACCCGAACTGGTGATTGACCGGCCGTCGGGCCGGTTGGTACATTCGCGGGATGTCGAGAACCCGCCTTGCCGCCGCCGCAACTTTCGTCACGCTGCTGGCCGCGGCCGCCCCCCCGCGCGCGCAGGATGCGGCCGGCGCGGGAGGCTTCGACTGGCCGTCGCACAACCTCGACCTGTACGGCAGCCGCTATGCCGCGCTCGACCAGATCGACACGTCGAACGTCGGGCGGCTGGAGCTGGCCTGGTCGGTCGAGATGGAACGCGACCACTCCATCCTGCAGGTCACGCCGCTGGTGGTGGACGGCGTGCTGTACTACAACGACGCGGCGGGCGCCGCCTTCGCGCTCGACGCCGCGTCCGGCGAGCGGCTGTGGACGAGCGATTTCGACCCCGACTCGATCTCGAAGCGGGTCACGCGGCCGCGCGGGCCGGGCTACGGCGGCGGGCGGCTGTACCCCTTCTACGGCACGACGGTCTTTTCCGTCTACCCGGCGACCGGCCAGCCGGACCCGGCGTTCGGCGACGGCGGGCGCAGAGACATCGTGGCGGCCGCCCTGCACCACAAGTATCCCGACAGCTATCCGCCCGACCTCGACCCGGCCGCGCTCGGCCACCAGATGATGGCGCCGCCGGCGTACCACGACGGCGTGCTGTACGCCGGGGTGGGACTTTCGGACCAGCACATTCCTGGCGGCCTGGTCATCGCCTTCGACGCGCGCACGGCCGCGATCCGCTGGGTGTTCAACACCATTCCGCAGCGGCCCGGCGACGAGGGTTACGACATCGCGCGGCCGACCTGGGGCGACGGCCTGCGCGCGGGGGGCGGCGTCTGGACGATGCCGGCCATCGACCCGGAGCTGGGCCTGGTCTACGTGAACGCCGGCAACCCGTCGGCCGACTACGACGGCTCCGGCCGGCCGGGCATGAACCTGTTCACCAACGCGACCATCGCGCTGCGCATGGAGACCGGCGAGATCGCCTGGTACTACCAGGCAATCCACCACGAGGTGTGGGACATCGACCACGTGACCGGGCCGATCCTCTTCGACGCCACGCGCGACGGCCGCACCGTCCGCGGCGTGGGTGCCGGCGGCAAGAACTGTCTGATGTACATGTGGGACCGCGCGACGGGCGCGCCGATCAACCCCATGGTCGAGATGGTCGTGCCGACCGAGACCGACGTTCCGGGCGAGCAGATCTGGCCCACGCAGCCGTTCCCCTACAACGCGCGCGGTGTGCTCATGGCGCCGTTCTGCAACACCTGGCCGATGGTCGCCGACCCTGCCGACCGCCCGATGGCGCGGCAGCTCTACACGCCCTACTCGATGACCCACGGCTACATCGTGGCGCACGGCGGGTCGAGCTGGGGTCCGCCGTCGTTCTCGCCGCGCACCGGGCTGCTGTACATGACGGCCAAGGACGGCACGATCGCGCTGATTGTCAAGCCGGTCGGCGATTCCATCGAGATCGGCCAGGGGCGCGGCGGCATGACGTCGCAGGTGAGCTCGCGCCGGAACCAGATGCCGCCGGAGCTCACCATCAGCGCCTACGAGCCGATCAGCGGCGAGCAGGTGTGGCAGGCGCGCGCGCCGACCGTGTCGCCCATCGGCGTCAGCGGCAACTTGGTCACCGCGGGCGACATCCTGGTGCAGGGCACCGACACTGGCGGGTTCTACGCCTTCGACGCGCGGACGGGCGAGCAGTTGTTCGAGTACATGAGCGAGCGGCCGGTGCGCTCCAGTCCCATGACGTACCAGGTCGGCGGGCGGCAGTACATCGTCGTGGTCGCCAGCAACCGGATCCTGGCGTTCGCCCTGCCGGCATCCTGAACCGCTGACAACAAGGAGGACAGGTGATGAAGCGTGCATTGATCGTCATTGCGGCAACGGTTGTCGGCGCGTTCGCGGCCGGGTGGGTCAGCGCGCAGGGCACGCGCGGCGCGGCGCTGACGGGCCAGGACTACGCGGAGATCGAGCATCTCGTCGCGCAGTACTACCAGGCGCTCGACTTCGAGGACCGCGACATGTTCGAGTCGGTCTGGACGGAAGACGCCGTCTACCGGATCGACGGCATGGGCCAGCCGGTGGAGGGCCGCGACACGATCGTCCAGCGCACGGTGGGGCGCTGGGAGGCGCGGCCGCCGGAGCACGAACGGCGCCACCTGCAGAACAACCTCGTCGTCACGCCGACGCCGGACGGCGCCACCTCGCGCGTGTACTGGGTGTCGTTCGAGGTGTCGTACTCGCCGCCCAAGCCGGCGCTGTCCGGACACTACGACGACGTCCTGGTCCGCACGGCGGACGGCTGGCGCTTCAAGGAGCGGGTGCTCGTGATCGACGAGTCGTTGCGCGACGGCGTGTTCGGCAGCGTTTGGTAGATGGGGGCTGCGCCGGCGGTCACTCCAACTGCTGGCGGGTGAGGGCGATGCGGTGCGTCAGCCAGCGCACCTCGTAGAAGTTCACGCCGGCGGCGCGCTCCAGCAACTGCTCCAGGGCGCCGAGTCTCGCCTCCAGCGCCGCGCGGTGGTCCGCGTCCGCGGCGAGGGCGACCTCCACCAGGTGCAGCGCCTCCACCGGCCGGCCCGCCCGGACGTGCTCCGCCGCGCGGCGCGCCAGCACGTCGGGACCGCCGGAGAGTTCAGCAAGCTCGGAGTACATATCGCTGACCGGAACGGGGTACAGCTCGGTGGTCGAGGCGAGGTAGAACCAACCGGCATAGCCTTCCCAGATCGAGCGCACGACCCACGACACCTTGCCGTGCGCCTCCGTCAGCTCCAGGTGGGCGGGAAGCTGAATGTCGCGCATCAGCTCGTGCACGTTGCGCCCCGCGTTCATGCCGTCGACGACCGCATCGTGCACGTAGGCCACCGCGTCGCGTATGCGCTGCAGTCCCGCCCGGACCTCCGCGGCGCCTTCGATCGGCTCGAAGTGGCTCGGCACGAGAATCTCGGGCTCGAGCGCGATGATGCGGTCGAGCGTCTCGATGTACTCTGCGGCAAAGCGCATTTTCTCGCCGCGCAAGGTGTAGAGGTTGGGCCACATCGGAAAGATGGGCCCCAGGGTATCGCCCACGAAGAGAATCCTGGTGTCCGGAAGCCAAACGGAAACGGCGTCGTCACCCTCCGCCCCCGGCGTCGCGATCACCTCGAAGCGCGTGCCGCCGAGCTCGAACTCGAAGAGGTCGTTGACGAGGATGTCGGGCTCGACGCGCGTCTGGGCCTGGGCAGCCCGCTCGGCCACGTTGCCCTGCGGCGCCGGACGCTGGCCGAAGAAGAGGATGAGGTTGCGGTTCGTCTGGTACGGCATCAGCTCGTTCAGGTAGCGCTGCGCCTCCGGATAGCGCGCGTGCGCCACGACCTGCGTGCCTGCATCGGTCCACGTGGGCACGCCGCCCGCGTGGTCGTTGTGCGCGTGGGTGACGACGACGTAGCGGATGGGACCGTCGGAAACGGCGCTGAGCAGCTCGCGATGCCGCTCCGAGTGCCTGGAAGTGCCCGTATCGATGATCACGTTCCCCTCCGGGGTCGTGACCATCTGGGTGTTGCCGGTGCCGCGCGCCTGGTACACGTTCGGCGCGATCTCGACGGCGGTGTCGAGGTCGGCGCCGTAGTTGATCAGATCGGCCGCCGTGCGTACGGAGAACTGCGACGCGGTCTCGGCGAGATCCTGCTCCTGCGGCGCCTCGGCGGCGCCCACGAGCACAACCGCCGACAGGATGCCGGCAGCCGCCAGTAGACACGGTGTCTGCCACTTGAGTATTCGGTGCATGAGCCCTCCCGCCGCCTACTGCGGATAAATGGTGCGGCCGCGGTTGCCGTAGAGGCGATCGAGCCTCTGCTGCACCGCGGATGGTTGGCCGGGTTCTCCGCGCTGACCCATGCCGTAGATGTTGTCGCCCGGATCCGGGTTCACGTTGAGGCCGTTCAGGTGCATGGCGCGCGCCCAGTCCAGCGGCGCCCGCCAACCGGGGTGCGGCACCACGCGCGCATGGCTGCCGGCATAGGGATGCTGCCGGCGCCAGGCGATCAGGGCGTCCGCCAGCTCGCGCACCAGGTCCGGGTTGGCCGCGGCCAGGTCGTTGGACTCCCCGGGATCGGCGAATACGTCGTACAGCTCGTTGACGATGGTGAGGCTCTCGAACGTCTGGTCCACCTTCTGCACCAGCTTCATGTGGCCGCGCAGCACGCTCCACGAGAACTGCCTGCCCAGCGCGGTCTCGGAGGCGTAGAAGATGTCGTCCGTGCGCGGCGTTGCCCGTCCGCCGCTGATCTCCTCCCACAGGTCCACGCCGTCCAGCGCGCGCTCCGCCTGCACTTCCACCCCGGCGGCCGTCGCGAGGGTCGGAAACACGTCCATGGACGTCATGACCTGCGTGCTCACCGTGCCGGGAGCGAGCACGCCGGGCCAGCGCATGACCGCCACCACGCGGATGCCGCCCTCGTAGGTCGCCAGCTTGTAGCCGCGCAGCGGCGCATTGCTGCCGTTGCCCGCCGTGGCGCCGTTGTCGCTCAGGAACATGACGATGGTGTCGTCGACAATGCCCTCCGCTTCCAGCGCGTCGAGAATGCCGCCGATGCCGGTGTCCATCGAGACCATCATCGCGGGATAGATGCCGCCCGCCTCGTCGATCAGCGCCTGCGGCGCCTGGAACGGCGAGTGCGGCGCCTTGTAGGCAAGATACAGAAAGAACGGTTTCTGCTTGTCGCGCACGTTCCGGATCCAGTCGATCGCATCATTGCTGTAGACGTCCGTGTTGTACTGGCCGTCGAGCTCCGGGGTGCTCTCCCCGTTGCGCTGCAGGTCGTAGCCGCCCTGGTTGCGGTGCGTGAAGTAGTCCCCGCCCGTATTCAGCGAGCCCATGAAGTAGTCGAAACCGCGGCTGTTGGGATGGTGCGCCGGAACCGTGTGGCCCAGGTGCCACTTGCCGATGGCCGCGGTCTCGTAGCCCTGGCTCCGGAGCGACTCGCCCATGAAGTGCTCGCTGACGGCCACGCCGAAGGCGCTCCACGGGTAGACGGTTGCGTAGGTCAGGCCAAGCTTGAGCGGGTCGCGCCCGGTCAGCAGCGCGGCGCGGGTGGGCGTGCACTTGGGATTGGTGTAGAAGCGGTTGAGCTCGACGCCCTCGGCGGCCAGCCGGTCGATGTTGGGCGTGGGTATGTCGCCCCCGTGGAACGACGCGTCGTTCCACCCCATGTCATCCGCGAGGATGATGATGATGTTCGGGCGCTCCGGAGACTGCCCGGCGAGTTGCGCGGTGGCATGCGGCAACTGCGCGAGCGCAATGACGGCCAACAGGAGCGACGTGAAGAGCTGGCGCGGCACGTTGAATCTCCCTGTTCGCATGTAACGCATCGTACGGCCGCGGCGGTGCCGGATCAAGGCCGGCCGGGCCAGGACCCGCATCTCTCACCAGGCTTCGTCGCGGGGGTGTGCGGACTGGCGCGCATTCGCTGCGAAAACCGGACCGGCCGGGCGCACGCCGTGCCGCTTGCAGCAGCAACCAGATCCGGCCCTTTACGGTTTTCTCCGCGAAGGCGCGCCAGTCCGCTCCAGCGGGTGGATTGCTGGCGGCGGGGCGAGAGGCGGGGCCGCCGGCAGCCGGGGCCGGTGCGGGGGAGCAGGGGGTGTACTACTTCTTCCGTTGTCGCTCCCCCACTTTCCCCCCGGAAACAAAGGGCCAATCGTAAGCCGGAAAAGCCCGTCCCCCCATTCATGCCGGCAAACCGGCAAGCACCCAGCAGCGCATCGACCGCCGCTCCACTGGCGGACCTGCGCGCATGCGCGCAGGTCCGAGCCGATTCAGCTCGCGCTCCCGGACCGCCCCCGGCTGGCTGCAGGGCCGTCACAGCGGCAGCTCCTGCACCACGCGCCCGGCCTCCAGGTAGGCCGCCCACTCGTTCATCAGCCGCCGCCGGCGCTCGAAAAGGTCCGAGCGTGCATACGCCGCTTCCGTCTGGTTCGTCACCACGTGCGCCAGAGCCGCTTCGATGACCTCCCGCGGATGCGTCGTCTCCTCGGCCGCCCAGTCCCGGAAGCTCGAGCGGAAGCCGTGCGGCACGGCGGCTATCTTGTGCACCTTCAGCAGCCGCGAGAGCCGCGTCTCGCCGATCCGACCGCCGTGCGCGCTCGGGAATACCAGCAGGCTGGTTCCGCCCCTTAGCCTCCGCGCCGCCGTGAGGATCTCCGTCGCCCGCCGGCTCAGCGGCACCCGGTGCTCGCGCTTCGACTTGGTCCTGGTCGCCGGGATCGTCCACACCCCCGCCGCCAGGTCGACCTCCGCCCACAGCGCGCCCCGCACCTCGCCCGAGCGGGTGGCCGTCAGCACCAGAAACTCGAAAGCCAGCTTCACGGCCTTTGTGGCGCCGGTTGCCTGCACGGTCCGGATGGCCGCGGCCACCTCCCGGTGGCCGAGCGCCTGCATGTGCTTGACCAGGTCCTGCTGCGGCCCGAGCACCGGCGCGATGCGGTCGCACGGGTTGTCGGCCCTGTAGCCCATCGCCACGGCCCACTCCATCACGGCGCTGATGCGCTGGCGCAGCCGCCGCGCCGTCTCGGGCCGGATGTGCCACACGCGGCGCAGCGTATCGAGCACGTCCGCGCTCGTCACCTCCCGCACGGCGATGCGGCC
>JAJEEU010000086.1 GCA_022820825.1 Vicinamibacteria bacterium | reverse complement strand
GCACGCCGCGAGCTCGACTTCCGGCACGTCCGCGCCCGCGCCGCCGGCCGCGTCCTGCAGCACGGCCAACCCGGCGGCCGCGCCGCCGATGGCGCCGCTCAGGTACAGCCCGTCGCCCGCGCGCGCCGCCGAGCGCCGCAGCACGCGGCGGCGCCTGACGCTGCCGAGCGCCGTCACCTCCACGAAGAGCGGTCCGGTCGAGCGGGTGACGTTGCCGCCCACTACCGCCGTGTCGTGGCGCTCCGCCAGCGCGGCGACGCCCCGCACGAGGTCGTCGAGCGCGGCGGCGGGGAACGTATCCGGCAGCCCCAGCGACAGCAGGGCGTGGCGGGGGACGGCGCCCATCGCCGCCAGGTCGCTCAGGCTCGCCGCCAGCGCGCGATGGCCGACGGCGTCGGGCGGCGTGAACCGCAGGTCGCAGTGCACGCCGTCCACGACGGTGTCGGTGGTGACCGCGGTGAGCGCGCCGCGCTCGGGCTCGACGACCGCCGCGTCGTCGCCGATGCCGACCGTGACGGAGGCGGGCGCCGCGGGCAGTGCCGCAGCGATGCGGGCGATGATGGCCCGCTCGCCCAGCTCGGCGACGGTCGGTCCCGCTGGCGCGCTCGACACGGGCAGGGGTCGCAGAGGCTAGCGCGCGTAGTCGATGGCGCGCGTCTCGCGGATCACCGTGACCTTGATCTGGCCCGGATACTCCAGCTCGTTCTCGATCCGCTTGGCGATGTCCTTCGACAGCCAGACGGCGTCCTCGTCGGACACCTGCCCGCTCTCGACCATGATCCGGATCTCGCGTCCGGCCTGCAGGGCGAACGCCTTGTTGACGCCCTTGAAGGAATCGGCAATCCCCTCGAGCTGCTCCAGCCGCTTGACGTACGACTCCAGGATGTCGCGCCGCGCGCCCGGCCGGGCCGCCGAGACGGCGTCCGCCGCCTGCACGATCATCGACTCCAGCGACGGCCAGTCGATATCCATGTGGTGGGCCGCCATCGCGTCGACCACGGCGTCGCTCTCGCCGTGCTGCCGCAGGAAGGCGATGCCCAACTGCAGGTGCGTGCCTTCCAGGTCGCGGTCCATCGCCTTGCCGATGTCGTGCACGAACGCGGCGCGGATGCAGACGTGCGCGTCGAGGCCGACCTCGCGGGCCATCACGCCCGCCAGGTACGCGACCTCCTTGGAATGGGCCAGGACGTTCTGGCCGTAGCTGGTCCGGAACCTGAGCCGCCCCATCATCCGGTAGATCTCCGGGTTCATGTCGTGCAGCCCCAGCTCGAAACCGGCCGCCTCGCCCTCCTTGAGGCTCGCCTCGTCGATCTCGCCGGTGACCTTCTCGACCACCTCCTCGATGCGCGCCGGGTGGATGCGGCCGTCGGCGACGAGCTGCTCGATAGCCTGCTTGGCGATGGTCCGCCGGTACGGATCGAAGCTCGACAGGATGATGGCCCCGGGGGTGTCGTCGACGATCAGCTCCACGCCGGTGGCGTTCTCCAGCGCGCGGATGTTGCGGCCCTCGCGGCCGATGATGCGCCCCTTGAGGTCGTCGCTCGGCAGGTCGACCACGGAGACCGTGGCCTCCAGGGCGTGCTCGGGCGCGCTGCGCTGGATCGCCTGCGTGACGATCTGGCGCGCCTTCTCGGCGGCCTGCTCGCGCGCCTCGTGCTCCAGGCGCTTAACCAGGTTCGCGGCGTCGCGGCGCGCCTCGGACTCGATCTGCCGGATCAGCGCCTCCTTCGCCTCCTCGGCCGTCATGCCCGACACGCGCTGCAGCTCGCGCTCGCGCTCCGTGGCGAGTTGCTCGTAGCGTTCCGCGCGCGCCGTGGCCGTCGCCTCGCGCTCGCGCAGCTCCCCCTCGCGGCGCCCGAGCTCCTGGTCCTTCCGGGCGGCGTCCGAGGCCCGGTCCGCCGTGGCCCGCTCCTTCGCTGCCTGCTCGCGCTCGCGCGCGGCCAGCGCCTGCTCGCCCTCGGCCACCCGTTCCCGCGCGTCGCGGGCTTCCTTCTCGGCGGCCTCGCGCAGCGCGTGCGCTTCCTCCTTGGCCGCGAGCAGCAGCTCCTTCCGGCGCGCCTCGGCGTCGCGCAGCACGCGCTCGGCTTCCTCGCCGGCGCGGCCGAGGACCTGCTGCGCCGCACGGCGCCGCACGGCGAGCCAGGCGAAGAGCAGGACGATGGCGGTGAGGAGGACGATGACGGCCGGTGAGACGCTCGCTGCGAACTGGCCCATGTGAGTCACCCCGACGGACTCACGGGCAGCCGTGCGACGGGCGCCGAAGGCCGGCCGGACGCGCTCAGGTGCAGTGCGCGCCGGCGCTCGACGCGGTCAGTGGTGCCGCTCCAAAGGGCCCCGCGTTGCCGTGTGGGGAGGTCGCATGAACCTGCCTCGGCAGGGAGAGCCGCTGTGCGTTCCCTGCTTCAGGCTTCCTCGCGCGGAGGCTTGCACACCACAGGGCATTGCGGCTCTCGTCATATACACGTTGGTTCAAGCGATCCCCCGGACCATCACGCACAAAGCAGGGTTGAATCCCTGATCACTGGCCACCCGCGGCCGGCCGCCGAAGCCGCCCGCGAGCCGCCGGGACAGTTGCCGTATTCCGTCTGTGTCCCGATCTTAGAATGAACCCGGATCGCTTGCAAGATGGGCGGGCTGCCAGGCGTCAGGCGGGCTCTTCGGACTCGCCGGGCGGCAGGGCCTCGTCGGTGAGGGCGGTGTCGATCAACTGCTCGAGCTCCAGCGTCATGCGGCGCGCGTCGCTGCCGCCGGCGCGCGCCTCGCGCAGCCGGAAATACTCGTCGGCGATGTTGAGCGCCGCGAGCACCGCGATGCGGACGGTGTCGCCCCCGCGCGTCTGGTCGGCCGCGTTGTGCATCTTGCGGTCGACGTACTCCGCGACCCGCTTCACGTACTCGGCGTCCAGGCCGCTCCTGACCGGGTACTCGCCGCCGAATATCTCCACGGTGACGATGCCGGGGGCGTCGGCGTTGCTCATGCTTCGCTCAGCGCTTCCTCATCCTCCAGCGCTGCGCCGATCGTCTCGATCTGGCCGAGCATGCTCTGCACGCGCACGCGGATCTGCTCGCGCTCCACCAGCAGGCGTTCCACCTCGGCCGCGCGTTCCGAGCTGGCGCCCGCCATCTGCTCGCGCAGGTCGTCGAGCTCGCCGCGCAGGGCGGCCTTTTCCCGGTTGGCGGCCTCCAGCTCGGCGCGGGTCCGTTCCAGGAGGTCGATCAGGCCCTTCACCTTCACCGCGAGCCGCTCGACCTGGGTCACGTCCAGCGCTTGTTCCGACACTTCCATGCTTCTAGCTCCCATCCTGGCGCAGCGCGGCGCCATGCTCCGCGGCCAGGCGTTCGACGATGGTGTCGACGGTCCGTGTCACCTCGGCGTCCGTCAGCGTCCGGTCCGGCGCGCGGAACGTCAGGTGCAGGGCAAGGCTCACACGGCCCGCCGGGATGTTCTTCCCCGCGTAGCGGTCGAACTCGCGGACGGCGACGAGCGTCCGCGGTGCGGCCGCCCGGATCGTGTCACGAACCGCGCGCGCGGACAAGGCGGCGTCGACCACCACCGCGAGGTCGCGGACGATCGACGGATGGCGCGGCAGCGGCGCGGCGTGCAGCGCGCGGCGGTCGGTGGCGAGCCCGTCGAGCGCGTCCAGGTCGAGCTCCGCGGCGAGCAGCGCGCCGCCTGCCGCCGGGAAGCCGCGCGCGGTCGCCAGCGCGGGGTCG
>JAJEEU010000097.1 GCA_022820825.1 Vicinamibacteria bacterium | reverse complement strand
CCCGTCGTCGTCCACCCAGGTGCGCAGCGACCGCCTGTCCTGCCGCCGTTTCTCCTCCGTCCGCTCCGCGGTCCGGTCAACCCTTCGCCACCCGCGGACGATCTGCTCCACGTGCGCGGCCGTACCGCATTGCGCCACGTCCAGGAGCGCCTGCTCGGTCTCCGGGGTGGCCACCCGCGTCACGGCCCGCACCTTCGAGTAGGAGACGGCGCCCCGCCGCATCGCGTCGCTCAGCTTCGGCAGCTTCGCCAGCGCCCGCGCCACCCGCACGTGCTCGCGGGCCGCGCCGGGCGCAAGGCCCGTGCGCCAGCTCAACCAGTGTGCGCAGGAGGTGCAGCCGGACCAGCCGTTGCCGGCGTCGAACTCGCGGATCAGGACCAACAGGTCGTAGGTGGCGGCCTGTATGCGGGAGGAGAGCTCGGCTATGCGCTCGCCCAACCGTTCGAGCTCTGCACGGCGGTGCCCGATGGGATCGAGCATCGGGTCGAGCGGCGGAATGTTGTCGAGCGGATCGAAATCCGGCGGATTGCCGCCGGCCGCCGGCTCGGACGATGCAGACGGCAACGCCGGCTCGGAAGACGGCGTCGGCAAGGCCGGCGGAGTGGGCACGGCCAGCGGTGCAGGCATGACGGAATGGGCGGAGGACACGGGCGCATCGGAATCGTTCAAAGCAGGCATATCCTATTGTAACCTACTGAATTAAAAAGGCTTGCACGTCCGTCAGGTGGTCGGGATGGCACATCGGCGGCGAAATTGACCTCCCCGGCGGGCGAAGCGCGTACTGCGGCCGGAGAGGCGGTCAGAGGAGCATTCCTGGCGGCGTAACCCAATCGCGGCAACCGGCCTCGAAAAAGTTGTCAAGCAGAAAATGCACGCCGGGAAAAATAATCTGGCGTACATCGATATCGCCCCCTGTGGACGGTGTGGAGCCCGCGTGCAGCGCGGGATCCAACGGACTTGTGGGCACCCGTAGGGTGTCCACAGGCTAGGCGCCGTCCACACGGCCGGGCGCTTGGTCGGCATCGTGCTGCATCGGCATCCGGGCCGCCCCTGCCCGCTGAACCGTGTGCCGGTACGCGCGTTCCCGCGGGAACGCACCGCGTGCCATCGTCCAACTCGTACTCGGACTCCGCGCACCGAGTCGGGAAACCACTGCTGCGGCCGAGAACGGCAACCGAAGTAGACTTGGCTGCATGGTTGTCGCGTGGCCAGCCTCTAGACCGACCTCAAAGCCGACACGCCCGCCCTGAAGGCCGAGTTGGCCCACCTGAAGGCGGATCTCAAGCTGCTGAAATTCGGCTACGGACCGGTCATTCTCGCTTTGCTCATCAAGCTCACGCTCTTCTCGTAGAGCCGTGCGGCGCCGCTGGCGGCGCGGCCAGTCTCTTCGGCGTCCAGAACCAGGAGCTGACGGCGCAGCGACGCCGGGGATCAGCTCCTGGGCGGCTTGATCAGCAGGCCGTTACCGTCCCTGAACGAGCTGGTGACGATGAGGATGAAGTCGATCAGCACCCAGATTCCGAACCCGCCGAAGGTAATCAGCATCAGGATGCCGGTGCCGATCTTGCCGGCGTAGAAGCGGTGCACGCCGAACGCGCCGAGGAAGAAGCACAGGAGGATCGCGGCGACGAACCCCTTGTCGCTGACCGGCGTCGTCGTACCGGCGGGTGCTGACGCAGGCTCATTCATGTTGCCCCGCAATCCAGGAGGCTGCGTAGAGGTGCGCCGCCGGGGGAACGGCGAGCCGTCCCCCCGGTAACGAGCTTACTGCTCGGAGCTTTCCGCGGCCGCTTCCGCCACGCGCGCCCCGGCCAGGATGTTCGTGAGGCCGTAGTTGCCCTCGTGGCAGGCGTACTCGTACAGCGGCTGGTCGTTCCACTTCATCGGGACTTCGTAGGACCACGGCTGCTGCCACACCGTCGGATCGTCGACCGTCACCTCGTACTGCAACGTGTCCTGCGACACGCGCGTGAAGCGTTCGACGACGTGCAGGTGCTTCGTGGTTACCCCGAAGGCGAAGCTCGTCTCGCGGAGGAAGTCCCGCGTCTCGACCACCAGCGTATCGCCGTCCCAGTTGGCGGTGGACGATCCGGTCCACTGCGCGAGTCCCGGCGTATCGCGCCCGTCCAGCGGCACGACGCGGAAGTTGTGGTTCATCTCGTTGAGCAGCACCACTTCGTCGGGCGTCTGGAATATCTGCACGTTCTGGTTGTAGAAGCCGGGCGTCATCGGCGGACCCGAGTTGAACCCCGTGATGCAGCGGAGCTGCAGGCCCGCCGGCCCCAGGTCATGGATCCACCCGCCGGGTGTCGGCTCGTGCGTGGCTACGCCGCGGCGCTCCATGGCCACCGCCGCCTGCCGCTTTGCCGCCGCTGAGGTCATCGGCGGTATGCGGCCATTGGGCGGGTCGGTGATCAGCGACGTGCGCCGGCTGTCGACGGTCGACGTACCGCCGTCCAGCCAGAAGTTGTTGTAGAAGCCGGGCGAACCGTCTTCCCGGACGTCGACGCTGCCGCCGGCGGTGGCATCCTCGGCCGGCCGGTTGAGCAGCGCGTCGTTCCGTTGCACCGCTTCCTGCTCCAGGGCGGCCGCCTCTTCCTCGGTCAGGAACGCCTTGTCGCCCAGCTCCTCGGGCCGTTCCAGCGGGGTGAGCGACCGGAAGTCCCAGACGCCCTGCAGGTCCGGCGCCCCCCAGGCGGTCCTCGGGGCTTCCGCATCCGCCGGCTGCGCCGCGGCGACGAACGGTGTCAGCGCGATTGCCGCCACGAATACGAGCGCGAGAAATCTGTGGACCATGGCTTGCTCCTCCTTGTGCGTGCAGGTTGCGTCAGTTTCCGACACATGATTGATCAGGAAGTCATTGCGCGCAAGTGCGGGGGGGCGGTAAACTGGGGCCTGCCAACCGCTTACCCGACGCTGGCAGAGCCATGCACATGTCAAAGCTGAGCCAGGTGGTCCGGGCCGCCGGCATTACCATCGCCGCGACGGGCGTCGCCGCCGCGGCGGGAAGCGCCCTCCCGGCTGCGTCTGCACGGCCCGCCGGTGCGCCGAATCCTGCACTTCAGGCGGCGCCTCATCCGGCGGAGCTCGATCGCACCCTCCTCGATCGGTATTGCGTCACCTGCCACAACGAACGCATGCAGACCGCCGGACTCGTGCTGGACACGGTCGACATCAACGACCTCGGCGCCAGCGCGCCAGTGCTCGAGAAGGTGGTTCGCAAGCTGCGCAGCGGGCAGATGCCGCCCGCCAGCGCGCGGCAACCCGAACAGGCCGTAGTCGACGCGTTTACGGCCTCGCTCGTGTCTGCGCTGGATGACCACGCGGCGGCCCATCCCAATCCCGGGCGCGTCTCCGTCCGGCGGCTGAACCGCACCGAATATGTAAATGCAATCCGGGATTTGCTGGCGCTGGAAATCGACGGCGCGAGCCTGCTGCCGGCCGATACGGGGGCGTTCGGTTTCGACAACATCGCCGAGGTCCTGTCGGTCACGCCGGTGCTCATGAACCGCTACATGTCCGCGGCCACCAAGATCAGCCGGCTGGCAATTGGCGATCCGGCCACGCGGCCGGCCATTCAGGTCCATCGCGCCCCGCAGTTCGGGCGCCAGAGCAGCCGCATGGGCGAGGACATGCCGTTCGGGACGCGCGGCGGCCTGGCAATTCGCCACGCGTTTCCCCTGGACGGCGAATACACCTTCAGGATCCGCATGCAGCGGGAGCAGCAGGGGTACGCGATCCGCGGCCTCGACCACGAGCACGAGATTGAGGTCCGCATAGACGGCGCGCGGGTGCGGACCTTCACGGTCGGCGGCAAGTACCCGGGCAACGACCCCGGCATTCTGCTGTCGATCCCCGAAGACGACGTCGAGGCCCAGCGGCGCCACGTCTACAACATGACGGCGGACGACGACTTCGATTTCCGCCTGGCCGTAAACGCCGGCGTGCGGCTGGTGACGGTGGCGTTCGTCGACGCGGCCCCGGCGCAGTCGGAGAGCCTGCCGCTGCTGCCGCGCTCGGTCAAGTTCGAGACGATCTTCTCCGAAGCGGGCGACCCCGGCATCGATACCGTCGAGATCGCGGGTCCGTACGGCGCCACGCGGCCCGGTGACACGCCGGCGCGCCGGCGCATCTTCACGTGCCGGCCGGCCACGCTCGCGGAAGAGGAGCCGTGCGCGACGCAGATCCTGAGCACGCTGGCGCGCCGCGCCTACCGGCGTCCTGTCACCGACGCGGATCTCGAGGAGTTGATCGGGCTCTACCGGCTGGGCCGCGCGGATCGCGATTTCGAGGGGGGCATCCAGCGTGCGCTGGAAGGGCTGCTGTCGTTCCCGGCGTTCCTGTTCCGGATCGAGCGCGACCCGGCCGGCGCGCGGCCGGGCGACGTGTATCGCATCAGCGACATCGAGCTGGCGTCGCGGTTGTCGTTCTTTCTCTGGAAGAGCATTCCGGACGACGAACTGCTGGGGGTCGCCGCCAGCGGCCGGCTGCAGGAGCCGGCGGTGCTCGAGCAGCAGGTGCGGCGCATGCTGGAGGAGCCCAGGGCGCGCCGCTGGATGAACGACTTCATGGGCCAGTGGCTGCTGGTGCGCAATCTCCGCGCGCTGGAGCCGGATCCGGTGATCTTTCCCGAGTTCGACCACACGCTGCGCGACGACATGGCGACGGAGACGGAGCTGTTCTTCGAGAGCCAGGTCCGCGGCGACAGCGGCCTGCAGGACCTGCTGCTGGCGGATTACACGTACCTGAACGACAGGCTGGCCGCGCACTATGACGTCCCGGGCGTGTACGGGAGCCATTTCCGCAGGGTGGCGATGAACGACCCGGCGCGGCGCGGGCTGCTGGGACACGCGAGCCTGCTCACCGTCACCTCCTACGCGCACCGCACTTCGCCGGTGGTGCGCGGCAAGTGGGTGCTGGAGACCCTGCTGGGCGCCCCGCCGCCGCCGCCGCCGCCCAACGTGCCGCCGCTGCAGGAGAACGACGGCACGAGCGAGCCGACCTCGCTGCGGGAACGGATGGCCGAGCACCGCAGCAATCCGGTGTGCGCGTCATGCCACCGTCGGATGGACCCGATGGGCTTCGCCCTGGAGAATTTCGACGGCATCGGGAGATGGCGCGACGAGGACGACGGTATCCCGATCGAGACCGTGACGCTCCTCCCGGACGGAACGCGAATCGACAGCCCGCAGCGGTTCCGCGAGGTCCTGCTGGAGGGCGAGGAATTCGTCACGACGGTTACGGAGAAGCTGCTCACGTACGCTATCGGGCGCGGCGTCGACTACTACGATGCGCCGGCCGTGCGGCGGATCGTGCGCGACATTGCCGGCGACGGCTACCGCTGGTCGTCGCTGGTGCTGGCAATAGTGAACAGCCAGCCGTTCCGGATGCGGCATGTGCCGGACGGCGCGGCCGCGCCGTCGGTTCCGGCCGGCGGCGCGCAGGGCCAGTAGCGCGGTAATCGGAAACAGGACGCTCGATGGGAATGTGGAGACCGGGATGCGCTTGAGGAACGGACGCCGGTGGGGTTGCCTGTGCATCGTCGCGCTGCTCGCGGCGCCGGGCGCGAATCCGGCCGCGGCAGAGGATACGCAGATCGTTGACGCCGCCGCCCGACAGAACATGCAGTCCGTTCGTGCGCTGCTCGAAGCGGACGTCGATGTCGATGCGCGCCGGCCGGACGGGGCGACCGCGCTGCAGTGGGCGGCGCACTGGAACGATCTGCGGATGGCGGACCTTCTGCTGCAGGCGGGCGCCGACGCAAACGCCGCCAACAACCTGGGCGTCACGCCGCTCGCGCTCGCGTGCGAAAACGCGAGCCGGGCGATGGTGGAGCGGCTGTTGCGGGCCGGGGCGAATCCCGATCTCGCGCAGGTGAGCGGCCTGACCCCGCTCATGATCGCCGCGCGCACCGGCAATGCGAACCTGGTCGAAACGCTGCTGGCGAGCGGCGCCGCCGTGAATGCAAGCGTCCGCAAGACCGGCCACACGGCCCTGATGTGGGCGATCGGGGAAGGGCACCACGAGAGCGTGCGGCTGCTGGTCGCGCATGGCGCCGATGTCGACGCACGGGCGCAGACCGGATTCACCCCGCTGCTGTTCGCGGCGCGCAGCGGCGACATCGACAGCGCCGGACTGCTGCTGGCCGCCGGCGCGGACGTGAATCGCACCGGTTCGGATGGAACGCATGCCCTGCCGCTGGCGATTCTCTATCTCCAGGACCGGTTTGCGCTGTACCTGCTGGAGCAGGGCGCCGATCCGGACGGGAGCCTCCACGGCGTGCCGGCGCTCCACGTTGCCGCCGGCGACGTCACCAACTGGATCCGCGAATGGACCCACCTGCGCGGCGTGGGTCCCCGCGCGCACAGGTTGCGGCAGCTCGATCCGGACCGCAGGGCGACGCTCGTCAGGGCGCTGCTCGCCCGCGGCGCCGATCCCGACCGCCGCATCACCACCGCGGCGACGGCAAGCCCGAACACCACATTGAAGGACGGCGCCTTCAACTACTTTGCCGTCGGCACGGGGAACCTGCAGGGTGCGACCCCGCTGTGGGTGGCGGCGTGGGGGTTGCACGACCGGCAGCAGACCGGCTCGCCCGACGTGATTCGAGAGCTGCTGGCGGCCGGCGCCGACTTCCGCCTGGCGACGGCCGACGGCACCACGCCGCTCATGGCGGCGGCGGGCCTCGGCCACCGCGGCGGACCCGGCCGGGTGGGCATGGTCCGCGGCCCGGTGGTGCCGCTGGTGGAGGAAGGGGTCAAGGTTCTCGTAGAGGCCGGCGCGGACCTCAACGCGGCCAACGAAGCGGGCTTCGCCCCGCTGCACGGCGCGGCGTTCATAGCCTCGAACGAAGTGATTGAGTACCTCGTGCGGCAGGGCGCGGACATCGACGCGCAGCAGCACGAGGGACAGACCGCGTTTCGCCTGGCCGAGGGGTCGGCGGCCGGCGGATTCATGTGGCATACCTATCCGGAAACGGCGGAGCTGCTGGCGTCGCTGGGGGCCGATACGACGCTGGGGGTCGACGGAGAAACCCTCGCGCGCCGGCGTGACGTGGCACTCGCCCCGGAGAATCAGGAGTAACCGCGCCGCGGGCGCGAGCCGAAGGGATCGCTGATGGATACCAATAGTCAATCGTCGGCATGGATGGGCAGGCGCCTGCCCGTTGTCGCGATTATCGTCGCCATTGCGGCGCCGGGTTGCGCTCCTGCCGCCGACCAGTCGGAGCCTGCGGCTGCCGCTGGAGACGCGCCGCTGCGGACCGAGTTCGGCCATCCCGACCTGCAGGGCGTCTGGGCGCTGCAGACGCTGACGCCCCTGGAACGTCCCGCGGAGTTCGCCGATCGCGCCACGTTGACGGAGGAAGAGGTGGCGCAGATAGAGGCGGCAGCGGCCCGCGACCGGTGGAAGGAGGGCACCCTCGAGGACCACGTGGAGCTCCGCGAGAAGGAAGCAGCCGGCGAGATTCCCAGCACGTCCGATTCCACGGCGGCCGCGGCTTCGATTGCCATCGGCGGCTTCAACCAGATCTGGTACGAGCGCGGCACCGAGGTGACCAGGACCCGGCAGACGTCGCTCGTGATCGATCCGCCGGACGGCAGGATGCCCGCCCTGACGCCGGAAGGCGAGCAGCGGCGGCGCGACCTGCTGGCGGCCATGGAGATTCCCGACGGCCCGGAGGACCGCTCGCTGCCCGAGCGCTGCATCATCGGCTCGAAGCAGGGTCCGCCCATGCTGCCCGGCGGCTACAACCGGAACGTCCAGATCTTCCAGACGCCGGACCACGTGATCATCCACCAGGAGATGATCCACGAGGCCCGGATCATTCCCCTCGACGGCAGGCCGCATCCTCCGTTCCGCCAGTGGCGGGGCACGTCCCGCGGCTATTGGGAGGGCGACACGCTGGTGGTCGAGACGCGCAACTTCATCAATCAGGGTGCGGTCGGCTTCATGCTGCCGATCGGCAGCCCCGACGAGAACCTGCAGGTGGTCGAGCGCTTCACGCGCGTCGACGACGCCGCGCTCCACTACCAGGCGACAACCAACGACCCGACCGTCTGGACCAGGCCGTGGACCATTTCCTACGACTTCGAGAAGAGGGAGGGCATGGAGGCCTTCCTCTTCGAATTCGCCTGTCACGAGGGGAATGCCGGGGCGGGAGGCGCGCCGCCGACGATGATCAACATGCTCGAAACAGCCCGCGAACGGGAAAACGCCGCGGCAGGCGCTCCCGCGTCGTAACCGGGATCGGTGAGGCGCGTGCCCGATGGAGCGCGACGAGCGAGCAGCTTTGAAGACGTGTGAGTAGGGAAACTGCGGATGCGATCATTGAATCCGGTAGTCGCCTTCCTGCTCGGCGCCGTTGCGTGCGCCGTGGTGGTGATGGCGGTCCAGCGCCCACCGGAGGGCGAGGCCGGAGAGTTCGCCGGCAGGCGGACCGCCGGCGGCAGGCCGGACTTCAACGGGATCTGGCAGGCGCAGAACACGGCGAACTGGGACCTGGAGGCCCATCCCGCGAAGCAGGGACCGGTGTTCGCCCTGGGCGCCGCCTTCAGCGTGCCCGCGGGGCTTGGCGTCGTCGAGGGCGGCGAGATTCCATACAAGCCCGAAGCGCTCGCCAGGAAGCGGGAGAACGCGGCGAACTGGATGGAGCGCGATCCCGAGATCAAGTGCTTCCTGCCGGGCATTCCGCGCGCCACGTACATGCCGTACCCCTTCCAGATCGCGCAGACGCCCGACGCGATATTCATGGCGTACGAGTTCGCCAACGCCACCCGCACGATCTACATGACCGACGTCGGCGAGAGCCCCATGGCCATGTGGATGGGCTGGTCGCGGGGCCGCTGGGAAGGCGACACGCTCGTGGTCGACGTCCAGAGCCTCCACGAGGAGACGTGGTTCGATCGCGCCGGCAACTACCACAGCGCCCAGTTGCAGGTCACGGAGCGTTATTCCGCGATTGACGAGAACACCCTGCAATACGAAGCGACAATGACGGATCCTGAGGTGTTCACGCGGCCGTGGACGATCCGCATGCCGTTGTACCGCCGCGTAGAGGAAAATGCGGAGCTGCTCGAGTACAAGTGCGTGGAATTCGCGGAAGAGCTGCTCTACGGCCATTTGCGGAGAAATCCGCGCCAATAGCGTGCGGAAGAGCGAAATGAGAGCATATCGATTGCAGCATTGGATCGTGGTCGGAGTGTGCCTGGCGGTTCCGGCATTGGTCGGCATCGGGGTCGCGGCCGGCGCGGGCGGTCAGACCGCGGCCGAACCCGGACTCACCGCGGGAGAGGTGTTCGACAACGTCCAGGTGCTCCAGGACATGCCGGTCGACGACTTCCTGGCCAGCATGGGGCTGATGTGCGCCTCCCTCGGCTGGGACTGCGCGAACTGCCACGTGAACGCGGGCACCCGGGACGTGGATTGGGCGGCCGATCCGCCGACGAAGATCATGGCGCGGCGCATGGTGAGAATGGTGGACGCGATCAACCGCGACCACTTCGGCGGGCGGCAGGTGGTCTCCTGCTTCACCTGCCACCACAGCCGCGACCGCCCGCTGCTGACGCCCACGATGGAGCACGCCTACGGCGCGCCGCCGCTCTATTCCGACGATCTGTTTGCGGGTGTGCCCGGCGCGCCGGCGCCGGAAACGATCCTGGACAAGTACATCGAGGCGCTCGGCGGGGCGCAGCGGGTGGACGCGCTCACGAGCTACAGCGCCACGGCGACGAGCGTCGGGTTCGGCGGGTTCGGCGGCGGCGGGAGCGTGCGCATATGGGCGCAGGCGCCGGACAAGCGCAGCACGGTCATCGCGTTCCCGGACGCACAGGGCCGCGACAACAGCGCGCGCACCTACGACGGCAGCGCCGGGTGGATCAACACGCCGCTCTCCGTGCTCGGCGAATACGCACTGAGCGGCACCGAGCTCGACGGCGCCCGGTTCGACGCGATGGTCGCCTTTCCCGGACAGCTCGGCGAGGTCCTGTCGGTCCTGCGCGTGGGCTATCCCGACTATATCGACGGCAGGCCGGTGGAGGTTGTCCAGGGATCCGGTCCGCGCGGACTGGTCGTGACGCTGTACTTCGACCAGGAGACAGGCCTGCTGACGCGCTATATCCGCTACGGTCGCTCCCCGATCGGACGCCTGCCCACGCAGGTCGACTATGCGGACTATCGGGAAGTCGACGGCGTCATGATCCCGCACCAGTGGACGTTCTCGTGGCTCGACGGCCGTGACTCGTTCGAGATCACGAACATCGAGCTGAACGTACCGATCGACGAGAGCGTCTTCGGCCGGCCCTCGCAAATCGATGCGATACCATAGGGCGCAGCCCCAAGTATCGAGGTGGTGAAATGAGAACGACAAGGCTCATTGCGGCGGTCCTGGCTGCCGGCATGCTGCCGGCGGCAGCGCCGGCCGTGGCGCACCATGCGTTTTCGGCTGAATTCGACGTGGATGCGCCGATTTCGTTGAACGGCACGGTCAAGCGGGTGGAGTGGCTCAACCCGCACTCGTGGATCTACATCGACGTGACGGGGACCGACGGCGAGACCGTCGAATGGGCGATCGAGGTCGGCCCGCCGGGTCCGCTGTTCCGGCGCGGCATCAGGAAGGAAATGCTGCCGATCGGGTCGGAGATTCAGGTCGACGGCTTCCAGGCCCAGGACAAGTCGACCCGGGCGACCGGCCTCGACGTGACGTTTCCCGACGGGCGTCGGATCTTCACCGGTTCGGAAAACACCGGCGCGCCGCCCTCGCCCTCCCAGCGCTAGCATCCCCGGGGGATTGGGGCTGACCCCATCTGACGATGCTGCGCAGCCTCCTTGGAAGCAGAGCGGTGGTGCTCCGGCCCGTTTGTATTGCGGTCGTCCTGCTCGTGCTGCCGCTGGCGGCGGCGCATGCCCAGGGGCAGGACACCCTCGACATCTACTACCTGGACGTGGAGGGCGGCGGCGGCACGCTGATCGTGTCGCCGTCCGGGGCGGCGCTGCTCATCGACGCGGGCTTTCCGGGCCCGCGTGACGCGGAGCGCATACTGGCGGCGGCGCGCCATGCCGGCGTCGCACAGATCGACTATTTCCTCGCCACGCACTATCACTCCGACCACGTCGGCGCCATTGCGGAAGTCGCCGGCGTGCTGCCGATCCTCAACCTCGACGACAGCACGGCGCACTTCATCAAGATGTCGGCGGGCGACGACGGCAGCTTCACGATTACAAACGGCCGGACCGGATTCAAAAAGGAATACGAAGCGCGGAGCAAATGAACACGATTACGGGCTGGTGAAACCCGCTAATCGACGCTAGACTAGCATTCCGCGCAGCAGCGCAATCAGCTCGGGGGACGACGAGCACTCAAGCAGGCGTTCCCCAGGCCGCGCACGGTGCGGCCCGGCAAGCCCGGCGCGGGTCTATGGGGTCCCCGCCAGGGCTCGCCGGGGGTTTGGGGCGCAGCCCCAAGGGGGAGACGATGAGGTTCCATGGTTCGCGCGTGGCAGGCTTTCTGATCGTCGCCGCGGGTCTGCTTCTGCTGGGCTCGGTGCAGTCGGTGCAGACCGGGCAGGCCGGCGCACGGGTCGAGATTGACGGCGACGACATCGGCGGGGTAGTCACCGGTCCCGACGGCCCGGAAGCGGGCGTCTGGGTGGTCGCGGAGACGACCGACCTGCCGACCAAGTTCTCCCGCTCCGTCGTGACCGACGATCAGGGGCGCTACGTGATCCCCGATCTGCCCGACGCGAACTACCAGGTGTGGGTGCGCGGCTACGGCCTGGTCGATTCGCCGCGGCAGGCCGCCACGCCGGGACAGTCGCTCGATCTCGGCGCGGTGCCGGCGCCGAGCGAGGCGGCCGCCGCGGAGTACTACCCGGCCGCCTACTGGCTGGCGCTGATGGACAAGCCGATCGCCGGGTGCGGACTGGCGTGTCATCAGATCGGCAACAAGGCCACGCGGGAGATCCCGGTCAGCATTCGGGAGAAGACGGCAACCTCGCTGGAAGCCTGGGACATGCGCGTCGCGGCCGGGCCCGAGGGCGCGTCGATGGCGGCGGCCTGGCGGGGGCTGGGCGACGATCGCGAGGCGTTCGCGGAGTGGACTGACCGCGTCGCGGCCGGCGAGCTCCCGCCCGACAAGCCGGAGCGGCCGGTGGGGGTGGAGCGCAACCTGGTCGTGACGGTCTACGACTGGGGCACGAAGTTCGATGGCCGCACCGACGCGGTCGCCGCAGACCTGCGCGACGGCACGGTCAATCCGCACGGACCCGTCTACATGGTCTCCCGCTCGAACGACATCCTGACGATGCTCGACCCGGTCGAGAACAGCTCCCGCAACCTCATCGTGCCGTCCGAGTCGCCCGTCACCCGCGACAACACGCCGTGGTCGCCCTACTGGGGAGACGAGCCGGTCTGGAAGCGCCAGTCGGAGCCGCGCAGCCTGGCGATGGACAGCGGCGGGCGCGCGTGGCTGAGCGCCATCGTGCGGGAGGCGCCGCGGCAGAACCCCGAGTTCTGCACATCGCCGGAGAACAAGTACGCGGAGCACTTTCCCCTGACCAGCCGCAGCCGCCGGGCGCTGCCGCGCCAGGCGTCGCTCTACGAGCCGGAAACCGGCGAGTTCACGTCGATCGGGGACGTTTGCACGAGCCTCGACCACAACCAGTTCGGTCCCGACGACTACATGTACTTCGGCTCCCGGGACGTGGTGTTCTGGATCGACACGCCCACGTTCCTGGAAACCAGGAACACGGAAGAGTCCGTGGGCTGGTGTCCGGCGGTGGTGGACACCAACGGCGACGGGGAGATCACACAGGGGTGGACCGAGCCCGACGAGCCGATCGACCCGACCCGCGACCATCGGGTCGACCTCGGCTGTTACCAGATCGCCGTGGATCTCAACGATCCGGACGGCGTTGCGTGGTGCGGTGACGCAGACGGCTCGTGGACGCTGCAAACTACCCGTGGCCGCCTCACGCGCCTCGTGAAGGGGCCGGATCCGCCCAGCACGTGTCGCGCGGAAGTGTTCACGCCGCCGGAAGGCCTGGACATCTCCGGCGGTCCGCACGCGGCCGTCGACAGCGAAGGGGTCGTCTGGATGAACTGGCGCGGCAGCCAGCACTTCACGTCGTTCGACTACCGCAAGTGCGAGGTGACCCCCGGGCCGGCGGCTGCCACCGGCGAGCTCTGCAAGGACGCCTGGACGGTGTACCGGAAGGGCGGCCCGAACCACATCGGCACGAATGTCGAGGCGGACAACACGTACCTGCCGCAGGTCGATCTGCACAACGTGCTCGGGTTGGGGGCGGACACCCCGCTGTACGGCACGACGAACTACGACGCGCTGCAGGTGCTGCTGCCCGAGACGGGGCAGTTCATCCAGTTGCGCGTGCCCTATCCGATGGGGTTCTTCTCGCGCTCGGCCAACGGGCGCGTCGACGACGCAACCACCGGCTGGAAGGGCAGGAGCCTCTGGTCGAGCTTCTCGACCTACACGCCCTGGCACGTCGAGGGCGAGTACAGCGACGGCGGCGATACCGGGAACGGGTCGAAGGCGGTCAGGTTCCAGATGCGCCCGCACCCGCTTGCGCATTGAATGTCAGACGGGGCTGCGCCTCGAACCCCCCGGCGGCCGCCGAGCTTGTTCAGATGCCGGTGAGGCGGTCGAGCTTGCCGGTGCTGTCGCCGAAGGCGTCGACCGGAAATCCCAGCTTGTCGAGCACGGCGACGTGCAGGTTGGCGAGCGGGGTGCCCTTCGGATAGCGCACGTAGCGCCCGCCCGTGATCCCGGCGGCGCCGCCGCCGACCAGGGCAATCGGCAGGTCGTCGTGGAAGTGCGTGTTGCTGTCGCTGATGCCCGAACCGTACAGGAACAGCGTGTGGTCCAGCAGCGTGCCGTCGCCCTCGGGCGTATTGGCCAGCTTGTCCACCAGGTACGCGAACTGCCGGAAGTGGTACTCGTTGACCTTGTGCAGCCGGTCGAGCTTGGCCGCCTCGTCCTGGTGGTGCGACAGCGGGTGGTGTGAGTCGGCGACGCCGATCTCGGGATAGGCGCGGCCGCTCACTTCGCGGGCCAGCATGAAGGTGCTGATGCGCGTCATGTCCACCTGGTAGGCGAGCGCCAGCAGGTCCATCATCAGCTTCGCGTGCTCCGCGTAGTCGTCGGGCACGCCCGCGGGCTGCTCGAGCACCGGCAGCTCGCGGGAGCTCTGCGCCTCCGCCATCTGGATCCGGCGCTCGGCGTCCCGCACCGCGTCGAGATACTCGTCGAACTTGCGCCTGTCGGCAGGTCCCAGACCGAGGTCGAGCCGGGCGATCTCGTCGGTGACCGCGTCCAGGATGCTGCGGTCCTGCTCGATGCGCGCGAGCCGTGCGGCCTGGTCGGTGCTGCCGCTACTCCCGAACAGCCGCTCGAACACCGAACGCGGGTCGTTGTCGCAGGGCAGGGCCGTCGTCGGCGTGCTCCACGCAATCGTATTGGTCAGCGAGCAGCTCGTGTTGTCGCAGACGCCCAGCATGTCGGTCGACTCGATGGCCAACTCGAGCGACGCGAGCTGCGTCTCCCTGCCCAGCTCCTTCGCCGCGATCTGGTCCACGGTGACGGACGCGATCACGTTCGAGTCGCTGATGGCGTCGAACGGCACGCACGAGAGGAACGTGCCGGCGGCGCGCGCGTGGTCGCCGCCCTTCCTGACCAGGTTGGCGGCCTCCACGTCGAGGCCGCCCAGCAGCAGGAGCTGGTCCTTGTGCCGCTCCAGCGATGTCGCGATGGGCGGCAGCGCGTTCAGCGGACCCTCCGCTTCGGGGAACCACCAACCCATGGCCATGCCGTTGGGCACGTAGAACGCCCCGAACCGGCGGATCGGGGCTGCCGCGGTCCGCGCGAGGGCGGTGGCCGCGGGGACCATTCCGTCGAGCAGCGGCAGGGCGATGGCCGCACCAAGTCCGCGCAGCACGGTGCGGCGGGGCAGGTGCTTCCTCGTGATCAACATGGCGCCATCTTACCGCACGACGGTGATTTCTCCCTGGTGCCAGGGGTGCTGCTCGCAGGTGTACACATACCTGCCGGGCGTCTCGAAGCGAATCGAGCCGGTCGTCCCGGGCGCGATCGCCCCGGTCGTCCAGGGCTGCTGGCGCACCGCGATCGTGTGCGGCGCGTCGCCGGTGTTGGTCCAGGTGACCTGCTCACCCGCCGGCACCTGCACGCGCCGTGGCACGAACGTCTCGTAGTCGTCGATTTTCAGGCCCGGCGGCCGGATGGTGTCCTTGCGCCGCTCCTCGAAGTCGATGACCACCGCGTTCGTCTTCTCGACCGGTCCGTGACCTTCGAAGGTCTGCACCGCGGGCGGCAACACCGGCGGACTGGCCGGTGGAACGGCGCCGCCGAGCTTGAACGCCCACACCACGTCGCCGGTCGCCCTGGCCCCCATCGCCGGACCGTGCGTCGACCCGCCGCCGCTCGGTGCTACGGCGACGTACTGCTCCCCGTCCAGCTCGTAGGCAATTACGGGGGCCGAGTCGGCGCCCTGGCCGGTCTGGAACTGCCACAGCAACTCGCCGGTCGCGGCATCGCGGGCGAGGACGTTGCCGTCCACCTCGCCGTAGAACACCAGGTTGCCCGCGGTGGCCAGCATGCCGCCGCCGTGCGCCTTCGGATACGGCGACCGCCGCTGCCACGCGATCTTGTTCGTGCGCGAGTCGACGGCCGTGATCAGTCCGTACCACTGCATGCCCGGTTCGTTGTACGACACGCCGAAGCGCGTCGCCCACCACGGGTAGACGGCCGCCGCCACGTAGAAATAGCCCGTTTCCGGGCTGTAGGCCATCGGGGCCTGCCGGACGCCGATGTAGGGCGCCATCACGTTGGCCTGGTTGAGCGGCTCGAAGTAGCACCCGGGCCTGAACCCCGGCGGCAGGAGCCACGGCTCGGCGCAGTTCGGGACCACCTGCTCGCCGCCGGCCGGAAACGGTTGCGTGGCCTCCGTGTATTGAAAGGGATCCTGCGGGACGGGGCGCTCCTCGATCGGCATCAGCGGCGAACCGTCGACGCGGTCGAGCAGGAAGAGGTGCCCGTCCGTGCGCATGACGCCGATGCCCTTGCGGGGGCGCCCGTCCAGGGTCGTGTCGTACAGCACCATGGGCGTGGGCACGTCCATGTCCCAGATGTCGTGCCGCGTGAGCTGGAAATGCCAGCGGTAGTCGCCCGTCTTGAGGTCGAGCGCCACCACCGAGGCGGCGAACAACTGATCGCCGGGGCGCAGGTCTCCGGAGTGCGAGGGGTGCGGCCCCGGATGCTGCGTCACGTGCTGTCCCTGGAGGCCCAGGGGATTGCCGTTCGGGTTGCCCGTACCGAAATAGGCCATGCCCAGCTCGGGATCGATGGCCGCCGGACTCCAGACCCCGCCGCCGCCCGCGCGCCACATCTCGTTGTTCGGCCACGTGTCGTAGCCGAATTCGTCCGGTCCGGGAATGCTGTAGAAGCGCCACATTTCGGCGCCGGTGCGCGCGTCGACGGCGCTGACCCCGCCCCGCCGGCCGCTGTCGCCGCCCCCCAGCATGATGAGCATCACGCCGTCGGCGTAGGTGGGCGCCGCGGATATCCGCAGGGGCTGATCGTTGGCGGCGTCCCGCGCGAGCTCATCCGTCCAAACCGTTTCCCCGGTTGTCATGTCGAGGGCGGTGACCGTGCCGCCCGAGCCCGCCACGAGCACGTAGCCGAGCTCGGGGGCGATCGCCAGGCCGCGGCGCGCGGGCGGCTCCGCCAGCTCCGCCACCCAGACGAACTCGCCCGTCTTGGCGTCCAGCGCGGCCACGTTGCAGTTCATGAGCCCCGCGAAGATCCGCCCGTTGGCCATCGTTAGCGAGGACTGGTTCGTGGGCCCCGGCAGGCGGGTCATCCACGCGCCGCCGAGCTCTGCCACGTTGCTCGCGGAGATCCGGCCCAGCGCCGCGTAGCGCTGGTTCGAAGCGGCGCCGCCGTACCGCGGCCACTCGCTACCCGACCCCGGATTCCGCGCGCTCGTGGACGTCACCGTGGGCGGCCGGTCGGCCAGCGTGCCGCAGGCCCCGCGCAGGAGCGGCGCCCCGGGCGGTCCGGCGGCGTCCGACCGGTTGGCCAGCACCGCGTCGATGGACGCGGTTGCAGTCACCGCCAACGGCGTCGCACCCGCGGCCACGCCGTTCGCCTGCAGGATGAAGGCGGCCATGTTGACGTGCGCCTCGTCGCCCAGCGCGCCGGGGTCGCTGGGCGGCATCGTGCGGATGGCTTCGAGCAGATCGAGCATTGTCCGCGGGCTCCAGCCGTCCTCGAACGTGGCACCAACCAGCGGCGGCGCGTACGGCCCGCCCGTCAGGTCCGCCCCGTGGCAGAAGGCGCAGTTGGCCTGAAACGCCGCTGCGCCGGCCGCTGCCTGCTCTCCCGTGAACGGGCCCGCCTCCGCCGGCTGCTGGCCGGCTGCGTCGGGCTCCTGGGCGGCTCCCTCGTGCACCACGGCGGGCGCGAAAGCGGCCAGCAGCACCAGTGCCCAGGCAATGGCGATTCTCATCCGCAAATTCTAACGCTTCAATGGCCTTGCGGAAGGCTCCCCAAAGCAAACGGGGCGGGGCGCCACATGGCGCCCCGCCCCGCTCAGTTGCCGTTCGTTCACGCGCGGATCAGAAGGCCACCCGGAACCCCAGTTGCACCATGCGCGGCCAGTACGCGACGTCCGCGCTCGGGAGCGGGTCTCCGAACGTCGGAAGGATCGCGACGCGCTGGTAGAAGCCGTGGTTCTGGTGGTTGAAGAGGTTGAACACTTCGAGCATCGCGTCGACGTACGCCGCTCCGATGTGGAACCGGCGCTGCAGCCTCATGTCCACCCGGTGGATCGGCTCGCCCTGCACGGATCCGTGGTCGATGATGGAGCCGTCGAACATCAGGCGCTGCGCGCTGGCGGGCCAGGGCCAATAGAAGCCGCCGGTATCGCGGAGGTCGACGGGGTTGAACGAGTCGAAGCGCTGGCCCGAGCCGAAGAAATACAGGCCGCTCACCTGGAAGTCGTACGGGAGGTCCCAGATGCCGTTGAAGACCGCGCGGTGCCGCTGATCCGACGGCCCCCCGTCTCCCAGGGTGTTGCGCCAGCAGTCGCCGCCGAGATCGCGGGACACCGGGAACGCGAAGTCCACGGGCGACGGCGCACAGGACTCCGAGAACCCCAGGGTGTACGTCGCGGACAACTGCCAGCCCTGGCTGAAGCGCCTGGTGAAGGCGGTCTCCAGGCCGTGGTAGTCGGTGGTCTTGCCGTGCTCGAAGATGCGGACATGCGCCAGGTCCGGCCACCTCCGCGTGCTGGGGTCCGAAAACGGACGGTTCAATCCGGTCTCGGGGTCGTAGGTGAGGTTCTCGTTCCACGGGTAGCGTCCGCGCCGGCTGCCGATGTAAACGTAGTCGGCCTGGACGGACATCGTCTCGCCCACCTGCTGCTGCATGCCCATCGTGAACTGATGCGAATAGGGGATGCGCGCATCGTCCAGCGTGATGGGGCCGTAGCCCGTGACGTTCAGGCGGTACAGGCCCGCGTGCGCGCCGTCCCTGATCTCCTCGTATGTCGGCCGCGAGCCGTCCCCCGCGAGGTTGTACGGATCGGATGCGAAGTTCGGCCGGCCGTCGTAGTTCCACTCGGGAATCTGGAAGGCCAGGGCATATTCCGTGTGGATGGCGCTGACGTCGTTCATGCCCGAATAGTAGAGGCCGTAGCCGCCGCGCACGACCGTCCGGTTGTCGTTGAGCGAGTAGGCGAACCCGATGCGGGGCTGGAACATGGTCAATTCCTGCGGCGCGCCGGTGCGGATCGGATCGTTCGCGAACTGCGGCGCCCGAATCGAGGTGAGGTCGATGTCGTTGGCCATGATGTCCTGCGCGAAGTCCCAGCGCAGGCCCAGGTTCAGCGTCAGGTTGCGGGTGACCCGCCAGTCGTCCTGGATCCACCAGGCCACGGTGGGCTTGGTCCGCCAGCAGCCGTTGTCAGGGTCCGAGCTTTCCGGGATGGGGCCGGGGTCGTCGCAGGTCACGGCATGCACGTCGTAGCGGCCGCTGGTCTGATCCCACCGGCGAAGGATCGACCCCGGCAGCCCGTCGAGGTTCCAGGTCGACGGATCCATGGACGGAAACAGCTCCGCGATGTTGTCCGGGATCGGACCGGCATCCGCGAACAGCGTGCCGTCGCGCGAGGTCGGCGAGAAGACGTAGTAGCTGGGCAGCATGAACTCGCCGCCGATCTTGAGCGTATGCCCCCCCCGGAACATGGTGAAGTCGTTGCGGAACGACAAGACGTCCTGCGACTGGTTCGCCCCGTTGATGACGTCGCTGGGCCCGATGACGAGCCCCGCCAGGTTGATTTCCGGCGCACGCAACCCCCAGTAGTTGGCGCGGTCGTCATGGAAGTGGTTCAGGCCGACCTTGAGCTCGTTGACCGTGCGGTTGGTCGCGTGCGTCAGCGTCCCGTAGATCTGCCGCGACACGTAGCTCTGTTCCGTGAGCGTCGAGGGGTGGTTCGTCAGTTCCCGTTCAGGATTGCGGAGCTGATTCTGCAGCCACCCGTTTCCGCGCACCATCAGCCGCGTCGAATCGCTGAGCTGCCCGTCCACCCGCCCGCCGAACAGCCTGCTCTGCGGCGTGTACTGCAGACCCGTGTTGTCCGGCCCGTTGCCGAGGGCGTCGAACTCCGGAATCCCGCTCTGGAAGAAATACGATCTCGGCTCGCGCTCGTGCTCGTAGTAGCCGAAGAAGTGCAACCTGTCGCGCACGATCGGGCCGCCGAAGGTGCCGCTGATCTGCTGGTTCGAATACGGCAGCACCTCGTTGGCGAAGAAGTCGGCCGCGTTCATGCTGTCGTGCCGGAAGTAGCCCGCCAGCGAGCCGGCGAACATGTTGGTGCCGGACTTGGTCACCGCGTTCACCTGGATGCCGGTGGAGCGCCCCTGCGTGGCGTCGAAGCGGCTGCTGACCACCTCGAATTCCGCGATCGCGTCGCGGCTGAAGCGCGGCTGTCCGAGCTGCGCCAGGGAAAAGGTCTGGCTCACCGGCTGGCCGTCCAGGTTCACCTGGAAATCGGTGGCCCACAGGCCGGACGGCGAATCCGAAGTCTGCGCGGAGTTCACCCTGCTGCCCGGGGCCAGCGTGGTGAGCTGCATCCAGCTCCGGCCGTTGACCGGCAGCGCCTCCAACTGGCGCGTGTCGACGTTGCCGCCCATGCTGGACTGCTGCACGTCGATCAACGGCGCCGCCCCCGTCACGGTGACGGTCTCTTCGAGCGTCGAGATCGTCATCGTGAAATCGATTACCACCGTCTGGCCGACCAGCATCTCCACCGACTCCTGGAGCTGCGTGGCGAACCCGGTCAGCGCGGCGGTGACGTTGTAGTTTCCTGTCCGCAACGCGCCGATGCGATAGCCGCCCGTCCCGTCGGAAACGCCGAGAAAGGTGTTGCCCGAATCCACGTGCAGCGCGGTAACCGTGACGCCGGGCAGGACGCCCCCGGTCTCGTCGGCCACCGTACCCGCAATGACGGTCTCCTGCGCGGCTGCCGGCGCAGCCACGGCGAGGCTGGCGCACAGCGCAGCCGTCCACAGACAACTTCGAAGCAGTCTCAAGACACCCCTCCTCTCAGAGTTGGTGCAAACCCGTCGGATGGTAACCAAACGGGGAGCGAGCCTGTCCATACCAGATATCAGGTATGGCGCCGCAAGCGCGGCGGGCGTCGCAAGAGAAAAAGGCCGACGCCGCGTGAGCGGCGTCGGCCTTTTTCAAAGCGCAGCGTCCGGGTTTACTGCTCGGAACTCTCCGCGGCGGCTTCCTGCGCGCGGGCGCCGGCCAGGATGTTGGTGAGGCCGTAGTTGCCCTCGTGGCAGGCGTATTCGTACAGCGGCTGCTCGTTCCACTGCATCGGGATCTCGTAGGTCCACGGCTCCTGCCACACCGTCGGGTCGTTGACCGTGGCCTCGTAGCTCAGCGTCGACTGTGACACGCGCGTGAAGCGTTCCGTCAGGTGGAAGTGCTTCGTGGTGCGCCCGCGCTGGAAGCTCGTCTCGCGCAGGAAGTTGGAGGTTTCGACAACCAGCGTGTCGCCGTCCCAGTACCCGCGCGATTCACCCGTCCACTGCGGGATGCCGGTCTGCGGCGTGCCGTCGAGCGGGATGACGCGGAAGTTGTGGTTCATCTCGTTGAGCAGCACGATCTGGTCGGGCGTCTGGAACAGTTGCACGTTCTGGTTGTACCCGCCCGGAGTCATCGGCGGCCCGGAGTTGAACCCGGTGATGCAGCGGAGTTGCAGGCCGTCGGCGCCCAGGTCCTCTATCCAGCCGCCGGGCGTGGGCGCGTGGTTGTCCACTCCCTGCCGCTCCCTGGCGAGATCCGCCGCCCGCTCTGCAGCGGCCGCCGTCATCGGCGGGACCCTGCCGTTCGGCGGGTCCACGATCAGCGACGTGCGCCGGTCGCCGACGGTCTGGGTACCCCGGTCGAGCCAGAAGTTGTTGTAGAAGCCCGGGGATCCGTCCTCGCGGCGGTCGACGTTGCCGCCGGCTTCCACGTCCTGGCGCTCGCGGGTCAGCAGGTTCTCGTTGCGCTGGAGCTCCGCCTGCTCCAGCTCGGCCGCTTCCTCCTCGGTCAGGAAGGCCTTGTCGCCCAGATCGGCCGGGCGCTCGAGGGGGGTGAGCGAGCGAAAGTCCCAGACGCCCTGCAGGTCCGGTGCGCCCCAGGCCGTCCTGGGCGTTTCCGCTCCTGCGGATTGCGCCGCCGCGCCGACCGGGGCCAACGCCACGACCGCGATCGCGATGAATGCCGCCGCGAGACTTCTGTGGAGCATCGTTCCTTCCTCCTTGATCCGCCGGCTTGCCGAAGGTACCAGCAGCCTGTGGCAAAAGCCCCGCTGCATTCGAGCGACGATGCATCCCGCCTGGCTGTGTTGCTCGTCACTCACATATAGTCGAATATGCTCGTTCCTCGCGCCTTGCCAGCCGGGCGCCTCGCCGCTCTCGGTGCGACGCGGGGTTTCACCACAGGCTGCTACACATGATGGATCAGGACGGTACCTCGTGCAAGCAGGAGGAGAGCCTGTGTCGACCAGGACCGCGGCGTTCGCAAGCCTGCTCGTCGTGCTGCCGGCGCTGGCCGCCGCGCAGCCGCAGGGCGGATGGATGGCCGACCGCACGCCGTGGGGCGACCCCGACCTGCAGGCGGTCTGGGACTACCGCACCATCACGCCGGTCGAGCGCCCCGAGCGCTTCGGCGACACGGCCGTGCTGACCGCCGAGGAGGTCGCCGAGCTGGAGGCCGAGGCCGTGCGCAACAACGTCGACCGCGTGCCGCCGCCGGGCAGCGTCGGCGGCTACAACCGGTTCTGGCTCGACTTCGGCACGAACGTGATCGCGGGCGGCCGCACCTCGTTGATCGTCGATCCGCCGGACGGACGGCTCCCGCCGCGCCGGCCGGGCGTCGTGGAGCAGGAAGCCGACTTCCAGCGGGACGTGCCGGAGGCACGGCCGATTCGCTACCGTTCGGGCGGCGCGGGGACCGACGGCCCCGAGGACCGCGGGTTGTCGGAGCGCTGCATCGTGGGCAACAACGTGGGGCCGCCGATGTTGCCGGACGCCTACAACAACAACGTCCAGATCTTCCAGAGCCCCGGCTACGTCGTGCTGTTCAACGAGATGATCAACGACGCGCGGATCGTGCCGCTGGACGGCCGGCCGCACCTGCCGGATCATATCCGGCAGTGGATGGGCGACTCGCGCGGCCGCTGGGAGGGCGACACGCTGGTCGTCGAGACCCGCAACTTCGTCAACGAGGTGGCCTACGGCTCCAACATCCGCACCGCGTACGGCACGGGCGACGCCTACCACCTGACGGAGCGCTTCCGCCGCGACGGCGAGGACCTGCTCCATTACGAGTACACCGTGGATGATCCGCTCACCTTCACGCGGCCGTTCACCGTGGCGCTGCCGATGCGGAAGCTGGACGGGGTCATCTTCGAGTACGCCTGCCACGAGGGGAACTACGGGCTGTACAACCAGTTGTCCGGCGCGCGCGCAGAAGACCGCGCCGTCGCCGGTTCGCGGTAGGGGTCCGGCTATGGCGCGCTAGTCGCGGGGCAGGGCGAGCGCGATCAGCTCGGGCGGCGCGGCCCGGCCGCCGCCGCCTACCGCCACGACGATGTACTGCCGGCCCTCGTGCAGGTAGGAGATCGGATTGCCGTACGGCACGGCCGGCAGCGTCAGCGAGCCCAGGTACTCGCCGTTGTCCTTGTGGTAGGCGGTTATCGTCCTGGCCCCCTCCGCGAGATCCGCGGTGTACCGCCCTCCCGAGTTGACGAGCAGCAGCGTCTTCGTGACGAGCGGACCGCCGCCGTGCATCCCCACGTGGCCGCCGAGCGCCGGCAGGTTGAGGTGGCGCAGCGCCGGGTGGTTGCGCGGGCCGTCGCCGTGCGGGCTCATCCAGACGTGCTCGCCGGTGTTCAGGTCGATCGCGGTCACCCGCTTGTAGGGCGGCTTGACCAGCGGCAGGCCGCGCGGCCCCGGCGCCGGTCCCGGCCAGGGTTCGGTGAAGTAGCCAACGTTTGCCGGCGGGGCGAACTCCGTGAGCTCGACCGCCCGCAGCCGGGTCTGCGAGGGGATGAAGATGCGTCCGGTCTCCGGATCGACCGCGGCGCCGGGCCAGTTGATGCCGCCGCCGGGGCCGGGCGACTGGATGAGGGGCCCCTGCGGGCCGCGCAGCGGCGGCGGGGTGAAGATCGGTCCGATCAGGACGCGTTCCACAATCCGCAGCGCTTCCGCCCGCAGCTCCGGCGTGAAATCGATCAGGTCGTCCTCGGTGATCCCCTGCAGGTCGAACGGCGCCGGTCTGGTGGGAAACGGCTGCGTCGGGGAGTACCACTCGCCCGGTATGTCGCCCGCCGGCACCGGGTGCTCCTCGATCGGCCACACCGGCTCGCCGGTGACGCGGTCCAGGACGTAGGTGAACGCCTGCTTGCTGGTCTGCGCCAGCGCCTTTATCTCGCGCCCGCCGACGGTGACGTCGAGCAGGTTGGCCGCGGTGGGGAAGTCGTAGTCCCACAGCCCGTGGTGCACCGCCTGGAAGTGCCAGATGCGCTCGCCGGTCTCGCCGTCCACGCAGACGATGCTCTCGGCGAACAGGTTGTCGCCCGGCCGCATGCCGCCGTACCAGTCGTTGGTCGGCGTGCCGGTCGGCAGGTAGACGAAGCCGAGCTCTTCATCCACCGCCATCGTGCCCCACACGTTCGTGTGGCCGCTGTAGCGCCACGACTCGTTGCCCCAGGTGTCGGCGCCGTACTCGTCGCCCTGCGGAATGGTGTGGAAGATCCACTTCATGGCCCCGGTGCGCGCGTCGAAGCCGCGCACGTGCCCGGGGTCCGCTTCGCGGCGCGTCAGGAACGTGTCCTGCACGATGCTGCCGACGACGACCGTGTCGCCCACGATCGCCAGCGGCTGCGAATGCGTCAGGCGCGTGCGGTCGATGGCGCGGCCGAGCGAGCCGCTCAGATCGACCGTGCCGCCATCGCCGAAGTCGGAGTAGAGCGCGCCGGTGCGGGCGTTCAGCGCCACGAGCAGCAGGTCGTGGGTGGCGATGAAGATGCGGGCGTCAGTGCTCGCCGCGTCCTCCCAGTACGAGACGCCGCGGTGGTGCCAGCCGACGTTGGCCGGGCGGTCGAGCCGCTCGTAGGTGCGCGGGTCGTACGACCAGACCAGATCGCCCGTGCCGGCGTCCAGCGCCGCCACCTGGCCGATGGCCGTGCTGACATAGACCAGGCCGTCCACCATCAGCGGAATCGTCTTGAACTGCAGGGCGTTGACCTCGGGCCGGGCGCGCGTCACCTCCGTGGAGATGGACGTCCAGCGCCAGGCGATCTCGAGATCCCGGAAGTTCTCGACCGTGATCTGGTCGAGCGGGGAGTACTTCGTATTGCCCGCAACGGCGCCGAACGCGCGCCACTCGCCGGATGGCGGCGTCTGGGCCTGGACCGCCGCTCCGGACATCCAGGCTGCAACGGCGAGGGCCGCCGCGGAGGCCGCACGGCGCCGGCCCGCCACGCCGTGCCCGCACGGCGGACTGCCCGGACCAGGAAGAGAACCGCTCGCCTGAGGTGAGGTGCCTGCCAAGGATTCCTCGCGCCTGTTGCGGGATACGGCGGCCATCATACGGGGTGCGGGCACGGCAATCCAGCGCGCAGGCCGCGGCGATCCGCGCGTAGAATGGCGCAATGGCGGTCCAACCTGAGCCCGGTCCGTGGATGCAGGCGGCTTCCGCGTCGCGGTTGCTCGTGGCGTTGGTCGTGTGCGGCATGGCAGCGGCCGCGCAGGCGGGCCAGGATCCGGCGCAACCCGCGCCGCGTCCGCTCGACGCCCGGCTACTGCAGGCCGCGCAGGCCGGCGACGCGGCAGCGACCCGTGAGGCGCTGGCCGCGGGCGCCGATGCAGCCGCAACGGATGAGTCCGGCTCGACGGCGCTGACCTACGCGGCGGCGCGTGGACACGCCGCTGTCGCGGAGGAGCTGCTGGCGGCCGGCGCTGCCGTCGATGCGGCGGACATCCTCGGCCTGACGCCGCTGATGCACACCGCGACGGGCGGACATGCGTCGGTGGCGGAGCTCCTCGTCGAGGCCGTGCCGGGCGCTCTCGGTACGGCAGACCGGGGCGGCAGGACGGCCCTGGCGCATGCCGCTTTTTCCGGAGCGGCCGCGGTCGCCGCCGTCCTGCTGGAAGCGGGCGCGGCCGTGGACGCGCAGGACGACAGCGGCCTGACGCCGTTGGCGCTGGCCGCGGGGCAGGGATACGCCGACGTGGTCCGCCTGCTGGTCGCCGCCGGCGCCGACGTGAACGCGGAGGACGGCGAGGGCGTGACGATCCTCATGGCGACCGCGTCGGCCGACCACGGCGAAGCCGTGGAAGCCCTGGTGGCGAGCGGCGTGGATGTGAACGCGGCGACCGCCAACGGCTCCACCGCGTTGATGGGCGCGGCCTTCGGCGGTTCGCAGCGGAGCGTGGAGCTGCTGCTGGCGAACGGCGCGGAGGTCGATGCGGGCGACAGCGACGGCCGCACGGCGCTCATGGCGGCGGCGCTCAACGGCCACGCGGAGGTTGCGGCCGCCTTGCTGCGGGCCGGCGCCGACGCGGCGCGCACCGACAACTACGGCGGTTCGGTAGTCAGCTACGCCTCGGCCAACGGCCACCTGGACCTGATGGAGACGTTGGCCGGCGCCGGAGCGGCGCCGGCCGGCGGCGACGCGCTGGTGTACGCGGCGCGCGACGGACATGTCGAGGTCGTGCGAACGCTGCTGCGACAGGGCGCCGACGTCAACGGGCGCGACGCCGCCGGCGTGACGGCGTTGATCGCCACGGCCGCGAGCGGCAGCCTCGGCACCCTGCGCTTCCTGCTGGACAACGGCGCCGACGTGGACGCGGCCGACAGCCAGGGCCGCACGGCGTTAATCGAGGCGGCGACCGCCGGCCAGGTGGCGGCGGTGCGCGTCCTGCTGGAGGCGGGCGCCGACCTCGACATCCGCGACGAGGACGGCCGCACCGCGTGGACGTACGCCGCGATGGCCAACCACTACGGCGTCGTGCGCCTCTTCCAGGAGCTCCGCCCGCGGCAGCCGCCCGATCCGCAGTAGGCGCGCCGGGCCAGCGCGTGGTAGCATGGCGGGGTCGTTTTCGCCACGGTTTCGCGACCCGTTCGGAGCGCGAACCTCGACGGCGCCGCTGTGCGCCGGCAATGGCGGCCGTGGCGGGGGCGGCATCGCGTTCGCGGCGGCAATCGGGTCTTGGAGGCGTCATGAACGGGATCTACGGTCGGTTGCGGCGGTCGTGGCGACTCGCTTGCGCCGTTCTGGCTGCGCTTGCGCTGGTCGCGCTGCAGGGCATTGCCGGGGCCCGCGAGGGGAGCACGCTGGGGTTCCTCGTCGTGGACACGCGCCTCGCGATGCACTACGGGCCGTTCGAAGCGGACTGCCCCCTGGGTTTCGAGCCCACCGTCGAAGAGAACTTCCTCGCCACGCTCGGCCCCGATGAGCGCGAACGGATCCTGAGGCCCGAGAACGCCGAGGAGTACGCCAACGCCTGGAAGGGCGAGTTCATCAACGGGCCGGGCGGAGAGAACGTCTGCCAGAATCCAAAGGCGTTCCTGGACGATCCCCGCCACCCGCCGCACCGCGGCATCCAGAGCCCGGTGGCGTACGGCCTCAACCTCGACGGCACGCCCGACGGCCGGGCCACGCCGCTCACCTGCGAGCACCCGAAGTTCGAAGGGCTGAACGGCGAGCCTGCGGTCGACAACCAGCTCTACCGCGCGGTGGGCTGCTACAAGAGCCGGCGCGGCACCGGCGAGAGTCAGCAGCAGGGCAGCGAGCTCGATCCGTTCCTGATCGAGCTGCGCGGCGTCGACGACCTCGAGAACGACCGGCAGGTCGAGGTGGGCATCTATTCCGTTGCGGTGGATGACCTGGTCCTCAGAACGCCGGGCGGTGCGCCGCTGCCGCACCAGTCCTTCCGCGTGACGTCGAATCCGAAGTGGCGCAACGAGACGACCGGCCGCATCGTGAACGGCGAGCTGCGGGTCGATCACCTGGACAGGCTGTTCCTGAGGTACCGCCTGTTCACGTGGGGGGCATTCGGCGAGGTCTATTCCCACGAGTTCCGGCGGGTGCGGTTCAAGCTGAAGCTCGAGGAGGACGGGAGCGTCAGCGGACTCATGGGCGGCTACCGCCCGCTGTGGAACATATCCACCATCGGGTACTGCTGCCGCGGCACCGCGTCGACCGCCAACATGGACTGCGCCTCGGAGTACAAGACCTTCGCGCTGATGGCCGACGGGGACCCGGACCCGGCGACCGGGCAGTGCACGACGATCTCCGCGGCGCACAGGATCGGCGGGATTCCCGCGTTCGCGATCCACGAGGGAGAGTAGGAGCCGTCGATGCGGTGTCCGGCTGTCGGGCCCGACCGGCGCTACGCGCTGTGCGCGGGGATCATCGCGTGGCTGGCGGTGGCGCCGGGTGCGGCCGCGGCGCAGCCGGCGGGTGACGACGCGACCGCCATGCGGCGCCTGACCGAGGAGCAGTACCGCAACGCGATCGCGGACATCTTCGGCCCGGACATCCAGGTGGCCGGACGCATGGACCCGCTGGTGCGGCTGCCGCACGGCTTGCAGACTTCCGCGGTGAGCGCGATCTCCGTCTCGCCGGCCGGCTTCGAGCAGTACACGCAGATGGCCCGCGCCATCGCCGGGCAGGTTGTGGACGAGGCGCACCGCGCGACGCTGGTCGGCTGCCGGCCGACCGCGGAGGATCGTGCGGACGACACGTGTGCACGCGCGTTCCTGGAGCGGGTGGGCCGCCTGCTGTTCCGGCGTCCGCTGGAGCCGGCCGACCTGGAGCGCCAGGTCGCGGCCGCCAGAGAAGGCGCCCGCTTGAGCGGGAGCTTCTACACCGGCCTCGCGCTGTCGCTGGAGACGATGCTCGTCTCGCCGCACTTCCTGTTCGACATCGACGTCACGGAACCGGACCCGGCGCGGCCCGGCGAGGTGCGCCTGGACGGCTGGTCGAAGGCGGCGCGCCTGAGCTTCTTCCTGTGGGATACGACGCCCGACGCGCTGCTGCTCGACGCCGCGGCGCGCGGCGACCTGCATTCCGCCGAGGGTCTGGCGCGGCAGGTGGACCGCATGATCGCGTCTCCGCGCCTGGAGGCGTCGGTGCGGACGTTCTTCTCCGACATGCTGGGGTTCGAGCGCATCGAGGACCTGGCCAAGGACCCGGTCCTGTATCCGCAGTTCGTGCGGGACGTGAAGGCGGAAATGCCGGAGCAGACCCTGCGCACGATAGTGGACCTGCTCGTGCGGGAGAACCGGGACTACCGCGAGCTGTTCACGTCGCGCACGACCTTCATGACCCGGGCCCTGGGGCAGGTGTATGGCTTGCCCGTGACCCCGGGCAGGGACGCGTGGGTGCGCTACGAGTTGCCGGAGGGCAGCGGCCGGGCCGGGTTGCTGACGCAGGTGAGCTTCCTGGCTGCGTTCTCCCATGACGGCCGCAGCTCGCCGACGCTGCGCGGGCAGGCGCTGCGCGAGCTGCTGCTGTGCCAGCCGGTGCCGGATCCGCCCGCCAACGTCGACTTTTCGCTGCTGGAGGAAACGGAAAACCTGGAGCTGCGCACCGCGCGCGACCGGCTGGCGGTGCACCGCGAGAACCCGGTGTGCGCCGGCTGCCACCGCATCACGGATCCGATTGGACTTACGCTGGAGAACTTCGACGGCGTCGGCGCGTATCGCACGACCGAGAACGGCGCACCGATCGACGTCAGCGGCACGCTCGACGGCACCGAAATCGCGGGACCGGTGGAGCTCGGCGCGGCGGTGAGCCGTCATCCGGCTGCGCCGCGCTGCCTGGCGCGCCGGGTCGCGGAGTACGCGCTGCGGCGGCCGCTCGCCAACGACGACCTCGGTTGGGCGGCCGAAATGGCGTCACGGTTCGCGGGGGAAGAGTATCGCGTGCGCGCGTTGTTCGGCGCGGTCGCCACGAGCGATGCCTTTTTCCAGGTGGGACGGGCACGGCAGGACGGAGCGAACTAGCATCCGAAGGAACAGGGAGGACTGACGATGAAGTCAGGCATCAGCCGGCGAACCGTGCTGCGTGGCATGTTTCAGGGCGCAACAGTGGCCGTATCGCTGCCGTACCTGGACTGCTTCCTGAACGGCAACGGGACGGCGCTGGCGGCGGGCGCGCCGCTGCCGGTGCGGTTCGGCACGTGGTTCTGGGGCCTGGGCGTGACGCCCGGACGCTTTCATCCGACGACGGCGGGGCCCGATTGGGAGGTCTTGCCCGAGACGGAGCCGATGGCGGCGTACAAGGACAAGGTCACGATCTTCGGCGGCTTCGACTGCCTGACCGACGGCCGGCCCAATTTTCCGCACGCCACGGGCGGGCCGTCGATTCGGAGCGGCGTCGCGCCGAGCGTCAGCGGCACGCTGCCCGCGCAGTCGTTCGACAGCATCATCGCCGACCATATCGGCGGCGACACCCGGTTCCGCACGCTCGACGTGTCCGGGATCGGCGATCGGCGGAATTCGCTGAGCGGCCAGGGCGCGGGGCAGATGAACCCGGTCGAGACGAACGCGGCGCGCTTCTACCAGCGCCTCTTCGGCGAAGGCTTCGTGGATCCCAACGCGGCCGCATTCACCCCCGATCCGACCACGATGGCGCGCAAGAGCGTGCTGTCGGTCGTGAACGAGCAGCGCAAGGCGCTGGAGCGGCGGCTGGGCGCGGCGGACCGCGCGCGGCTGGACCAGTACTTCACCGGGGTCCGGCAGGTCGAGGGCCAGTTGGCCCTGCGGCTCCAGAAGCCCGAGCCGCTCGTCGCGTGCAAGGTCCCCGAAGCGCCCCGCGAGAAGGAAGTGGCGAACGTGCTGGAAGACGTCACGGAGAACCACGAGGTGATGGTGCGGCTGCTGGCCATGGCGCTGGCGTGCAACCAGACCAAGGTATTCAACGTGAGCTTCAACAACGGCGCCTCGTCGCTGACGCGGCGCGGCAGCGCGACGTCGCACCACCAGTTGACCCACGACGAGGCGATCGACGCCGAGCTCGGCTACCAGCCCGAGTCGACGAAGTTCGTCGCCGACATCATGAAGGCATGGGGCACGTTCCTCGGGATACTGGAGGGTACACCGGAGGGGGACGGGACTCTGCTCGATCGCATGCTGGTCGTGGCGCACTCGGAGACCGAGCTGGCCAAGGACCACAACATCACGAACATGCCCATCATGTTCGCCGGCCTGGCGGGCGGGCGCGTGCGCTCGGGCCTGAGCGTGATCGGGCAGTCGGACCCGGTGTCGCGCATCGGCCTGACCGCGATGCAGGTGATGGGCGTGCCGGTCGACCGCTTCGGCGCCGGCTCGATGGAAACCAGCCGACCGGTGGGCGAAGTGGTCCTGTGACTTGCGGCGCCGGCCGCTGACCGGCGCGAGCTTCATGATGCGAAGCCGAACCTGCGTGCTTGCCGTCGCGGCGCTCGCCGCCGGTTGGACTGCGCCGGCCGGCTCCGGGGCGGGACAGCCGCCGCCGGAGACGCCGCCCGAGATCACTATCGGCAGCACGCCCGTCGGACCGGTGTTCGCCGACGCCGGGGGCTACACCCTGTACGTGACGCGGCGCGATACGGAACCGGGAATCTCGACCTGCTTCGACGCCTGCGTGTCCGTGTGGCCGCCGGTCCGGGCGTCCGCGGACGCGCAGCCGTTCGGGGAGTGGACGCTGGTCCCGCGGCCCGACGGCGCGCCCCAGTGGGCCTACAGGGGACGTCCGCTGTACCGCTACCGCTGGGAAGAGGAAACCAACTGGGCCATCGGGCAGGGCGACCTGTGGCAATTCGCCACGGTCGATCCGTTTCCGGATCACGGCCGGCGGCGCCGGAGCTCGTACCTGCGGACTGCCGGCAGGCAGACGCGGTTCGCGGTAGCGGGGGCGCCCCCGGGCATCGTGGCCGAGACGACACCCCATGGCATCGCGCTGGCGGACGCGCGCGGCTTGACGCTGTACGTCGCGCCTGCCGGCTGCGAGCCGGCCTGCGGCGACCGGTGGACCCCGCTCGGCGCGCCGGCCGCGGCGGTGCCGACAGGGGACTGGTCGGTCGTGACGCGCGATGACGGGCGCGCGCAGTGGGCGTTCAAGGGCCAGCCCTTGTACCGCTGCATGGATGACGTCCAGGCCGGGGAGGCGAGCTGCGTTGCAGAGGGCGGCCGCATCGTGGAGGCGCCGCCCGCGCTGATGGTTGCAGCGGAGGACGGCGGCGGATGAGGTAGTGCTTCAAGGGATCCATAGCGCACCGCGAGGAGGTCGTAATGACTGGTTTCGGACGCCGGCCCAACGTTGCACTCATCCTGGCGGCATCCGCCTGCCTGCTGTCAATGCCCGCCATCGCCCGCGCTCAGGCTATCGGCGGCACGGTCGCCGATTCCACGGGCGCCGTGCTGCCGGGCGTGACGGTCGAAGCCCGCAGCCCCGCGCTCATCGAGCAGGTGCGCACGGCCGTGAGCGACGGCAACGGCCAATTCCTGGTGGTCGCGCTGGAGGCGGGCGTCTATTCCGTGACGTTCACGCTGCCGGGCTTCAGCACCGTCGTGCGCGAAGGCGTGGAGTTGAGCGCGGGATTCACGGCAAACATCGATATCGAGCTGCCGGTCGGCGCGCTCGAAGAGACGATCACCGTCACCGAGGCCAGTCCGCTGATCGACGTCCAGAGCGTCGAGCGGCGGGAGACGCTCGACCGGGACGTCTTCGAGGCGCTCCCCACGGTGCGCTCGTACGATTCCATGGCGCTGCTCGTCCCGGCGATGAACGTCGAGGGTGGCCGCACGACGTCGATAGCCGCGGACAGCGCTGGGGTCACCGGCGGCGGCGCCGCCCGGCTCTCGATCCACGGTTCGCGGGAAGCGGATGCGGTCGTCGAGGTCGACGGCATGGACATCAACCAGGTGGCGTACGAGGGAACGCCGGCGGGCAGCCCGTTCGATGCGGGAATTGCGGAATACGTCTACGACTATTCGGGCACCTCCGCGGACGTCGAGACGGGCGGCGTCCGCTTGAACATGATCCCGCGCGAGGGGAGCAATTCGTTCAGCGGCGGCTTCTACGGGGACATGACCCACTCGAGCTGGCTCGCCAACAACATCGATCAGGAGCTGGTCGACCTGGGCATCGTCGGGGGCATGGACGGCGGCCTGGGGATCGACCAGAACTGGGCCCTTGCGCCGTCCGTCGGCGGCCCCATCGCCCGGGACCGCCTGTGGTTCTACGCGGCCTTCACCTTCCGGCGCGCTTCCCTGCTGCCGGCGGGATTGTTCGTGAACGAGGATACGAGCGGAACGAGCTACCAGCCGCTCCTGGACGAACGTGCTGTCGACAGATCCGACCGCCACGAAGAGTCGCTGCGGCTGACGTGGCAGGCCACCGGCAAGGACAAGGTGCAGGCGTACGTGCGGCAGTACTACAACAATCGCCTGCCGAATCTCTCCGGGTCGTCGCTCGACCCCATCTTCATTTCCCCCGAGGCGGGCAGCGAGTCCGACGGCACGGTCAACACGTATCAGCTCAGTTGGATCCGGCCGCAGACCAACCGGGTGTTGTTCGAGGCGGCCGTTTCGCTGCAGCCTTCGGGCAGCGACCTCCTGCCGCTCGACGCGGAGACGCAGCTCGCCCGCGGCAATGAGAACGTGTTCGACGCCCGGCCGGACCTGCACGGCTCGTACGAGGCGACCAATGCCATCATGGTCCGCAACATGGGCTTCTTCTTCGGCGGCACCGGCGTTCACTTCTCGACACGCAACATGTCGGTGCGCGGGTCGATGTCGTACGTCACCGGCAGCCACAACCTGAAGGTGGGCATACAGTCCAACCAGAAGTGGCAGAACGAGAGCTACCAGAGCGGCAACGACTGGACCAACCAGATTACGTTCCGCGGGCGCCCGGTGCAGGCGCGCTTTCACGCGCGGCCCAACGAGACCAATCAGTTGACCAACATCGGTGTCTTCGCCCAGGACCAGTGGAACATCGACAGGCTGACGCTGAACCTGGGCGTACGCTTCGACTACTTCAACGGGTCCTATCCGGACCAGGTGACCGAGCCAATGACCTGGTCGCCGGTGCCGCGGCAGTTTCCCGGCGACACCGTAGCCATCTGGAAGGACATCCAGCCCCGGCTGGGCGTGGTGTACGACCTGACCGGCGACGGGCGCACGGCCCTCAAGGCCTCGGCCTCGCGCTACGGCGACCGCAACGCCATCGCGCTCGCCGGTCAAATCAACCCCGTGGCCAACAACACCACGATGAGCCGGCGTTGGCTGGACGGGCTGTTCTGCCTGGATCCTTCCGTCTGCGTCCGGGGCGACGGAATCGTGCAGGGCAACCCGCTGCTCAACTACCCGAACGGGGAGATTCTGGATTTCAACGCCACTCCCGGCTTCGCCAGCCCTTCGATCACCGACCGTTTCGATCCGGACTACGCCTTCGGCTGGGGCACGAAGGAGGCGAACTGGCAGTTCTCGGGCAGCGTGCAGCATGAGTTGGCCACAGGCATCTCCGTTGACGCCGGCTACTTCCGCCGCGCGTACGTCAATCTCGCCGCGGTGGACGACGAGTCGAACAACCCCGAGGACTGGGATCGGTGGACGCTGATGGTGCCCGAGGATCCGCGGCTGCCGAACGGCGGCGGCTATCCGCTCACGATCGTGGATCTCAACCCGTCCGCTTTCGGCGTGGCGCAGAACGTCACGCGCAACGCCGAACTGCTGGGAGGCCGCAGCGAGTCGTGGCACGGGGTGGATCTGAACTTCAGCGCGCGCCTGGACAACGTGCTGTTCCAGGGCGGCTTTGCGACCGGCAAGCGGACGACCGATGCCTGCGCCGTGAACGAGGCCGTGCCCGAACGGATCAACCAGGGCGCGGGCGGGCTCACCGGCGGCGGTGACAGCGTGGTGCCCGTCGAGCACTGCGCGACCGAGACGCCGTGGATCCACCAGGGATCGATCTTCGGCTCCTATACCTTCCCGTACGACATTGTCCTGTCCGGGACATTCTTCTCGCGCGCGGGGCGGCAGCGCTTCGCGGTCGTCTCCGTGCCCACGTCGGTCGCCGAGGCGGCGCTGGGACGTCCGCCGACGGAATCGTCGATCAACGTCAACGTCATTCCGCCGGGCTCGGTCTATGGCGACCGGCTCAACCAGACGGACCTGCGTCTGGCCAAGGTCATCGGTATTGGCGGCGCAGCGAACATCCGCGCCAGCCTCGACATCTACAACGTGTTCAACACGAATGCAGTCGCGCGCGAACGCTACACCCTGCGCGACTATCTCCAGCCGATCGGCGTCCAGCCGGGCCGCCTGATGAAGCTCACCATGCAGCTAAACTTCTGAGGTGGTTCGATGACACGCCCGAAAGTCCAATCCGTGGGGGAGGCCGACGCCGAGCAGGCGATCGCGCCCTTGACGCTCGCTTTCGCGACAGACCCCTGCATTCGCTTGTTCTATCCCGATCCGCGGGATCATCTGACCCATTTCGCCGCAATGATGCGCATCCAGATCCGCCACGCAATCGCCTGTCGCTCGGCGCACTGCGTCGAGGGTTTCAGCGCGGCCGCCATCTGGTTCCCGCCGGCCGAATCGGTCGCTGACGCCGAAGCCAACAAGGCGAAACGCAGGCAGTTGGACGCGATGATCGAAGAGACGGCTTCCAGAGACGGCAACGACGATGTCTTCGCCGCCCTCGAAACGGTGGGGAAATTCCACCCAGAAGCGCCTCATTGGTATCTGCTTGCGATCGGCGTCGACCCGCACCATCAGAACGAAGGTCTCGGCTCCGCGCTGATGAAACACGCGCTTCCGAAGTGCGACGCGGATGGCGTCCCGGCCTTCCTGGAATCGGCGAATCCCCGCAACGTTCCGTTCTATGTGCGCCATGGGTTCGAGGTGATGCGGGAGGTGCAAGTGGGGACATCGCCGACCATCACGCTAATGGTTCGCGATCCGCGGTAGATTGCAGCCTCCTGCGGCGCGCGGCGACGGAGGGCCGCAGCGCGCCTGCAGTCGGCGCCGGTGTATCCTTGCACCGCCGACGCCCTGTCGAACCGTATGTGATCAACGGATTCGAGGGGCGCAAACCACACCACGAGGAGTGCTCCATGAACATGTCCGGCGGACGATCTACTTGTGCACTATTTCTGGCGGCCGCAGCCTGCCTGCTGCTCGCGCCCGGCGCGGCGCACGGACAGGCGATTGGCGGCACGGTTACCGACACCACGGGCGGCGTGCTGCCCGGCGTGACGGTCGAGGCGCGCAGCCCGGCGCTCATCGAGCAGGTGCGCACGGCCGTCACCGACGGCAACGGGCAGTACCTGATCGTCGCCCTGGAGACGGGCGCCTACTCCGTGACGTTCACGCTGCCGGGCTTCAGCACGGTCGTGCGCGAGGGGGTGGACCTGAGCGGCGGCTTCACCGCCAATGTCGACGTGGAGCTGCCCGTCGGGGCGCTCGAAGAGACGGTCACGGTCACCCAGGCCAGCCCGCTGATCGACGTCCAGAGCGTCGAGCAGCGCGAGACCATGGATCGCGAGGTGTATGAAGTACTCCCGACGGCGCGGTCCTACGATGCGATGGCGTTGCTCGTGCCCGCGATGAACGTCCAGGGCGGGCCTACGACGTCGGTTTCGGCGGATACCGGGGGCATTACCGGCGGTGGCAGCAACCGGATTTCGATCCACGGCTCGCGCGATGCCGACGCCATCGTCGCGATCGACGGCATGGACGTCAACCAGGTGGCGTTCGACGGGTCGCCCGCGGGCGGCAGCACGTCCGATACGCCGATGGCGGAGTTCGTCTACGACTATTCGGGCAGCTCCGCCGAGGTGGAGACGGGCGGCGTGCGGCTGAACATGATCCCCAAGGAGGGCAGCAACACGTTCAGCGGTGGTCTGTTCGCCGACATGGCCCACTCGAGCTGGCTGGCGGACAACATCAACCAGGAACTGGTCGACCGCGGGATCCAGGGCGGCTTCGACGGCGGCACGACGCTTGATCAGGCGTGGAGCTTCGCGCCGTCCATCGGCGGCCCTATCGCGCGCGACCGGCTCTGGTTCTTCGCCACGTACACCTTCCGCCGCGCCGCGCAGTTCCCGGCCGGGCTGTTCATCAACGAGGACACGAGCGGCACGCTGTACATGCCGAGCCCCGCCGACAAGGCGCGCACCAATACGGACCGCCACGAAGCGACGTTGCGCCTTACCTGGCAGGCATCGGACAAGGACAAGGTGCAGGCGTTCTGGCGGCACAGCCCCAACAACCGCAGCCCCAATCTGGTCGGATCCGCGCTGGACCCGATCTTCATCTCGCCGGAGGCCGGCAGCGAAATCGACTCGGGCACCTTCACGTATCAGGCCAGTTGGGTCCGGCCGCAGACCAACCGCGTGCTGTTCGAGGCGGCCGTATCGATGCAGCCCAACTTCACCGATCTGTTTCCGCTCGATGCGGAGACGCAGCTCGCGCGCGGCAATCCCAATTTCTTCGACGCCAGGACCGACCTGTACGGCTCGTACGAGGCCTCGACGTCCGACATGGTACGCAACATGGGCTTCTTCTTCGGCGGCACCGGCGTCCACTTCTCGACGCGCAACACGTCGATCCGCGGGTCGATGTCGTACGTCACCGGCAGCCACAATCTGAAGGTCGGCATCCAGTCCACCCACAAGTGGCAGAACGAGAGCTACCAGAGCAACAACGGCTGGACGAACCAGATCACGTTCTTCGGAGGACCGGTGCAGGCGCGCTTCCACGCCCGGCCGAACGAGACGAACCAGCTCAACAACATCGGCGTCTACGCGCAGGACCAGTGGACCATCGACCGCGTGACGCTGAACCTGGGCGTGCGGTTCGACTACTTCGAGGGGTCCTATCCCGACCAGGCGACGGAGGCGATGACGTGGGCGCCGACGCCGCGGACCTTCTCCGGCGCCACGGTGGCGAGCTGGAAGGACCTGCAGCCGCGGCTGGGCGTGGTGTACGACGTCACCGGCGATGGACGCACTGCGCTCAAGGCGTCGGCGTCGCGCTACGGTGAGCGGGACGCCATCGCGCTGGCCGGCGAGGTGAATCCGGTCGCGAACAACGTGTTGATGAGCCGGACGTGGCTGGACGGACGGGTCTGCCTGAACCCGGCTGTCTGCATCCCCGGAGACGGGCTCGTGCAGGGCAACCCGCTGCTCCCGTACCCGAACGGGGAAATCCTGAGCTTCAACCCCACTCCGGGGTTCGCGAGCCCGGCCATCACCGACCGCTTCGATCCCGACTACGCATTCGGCTGGGGCAAGAAGGAGGCCAACTGGATGTTCTCGGGCAGCCTGCAGCACGAGCTGACGACCGGCGTCAGCGTCGATGTCGGCTACTTCCGCCGCGCCTACGTCAATCTCTCGGCAGTGGACAACCAGGCGGTCAGCGCGGGCGACTGGGACCAGTGGGTGTTCATGGTGCCCGAGGATCCGCGGCTGCCCGATGGCGGCGGCTATCCGCTCACGCTCGTCGACCTGAATCCGGCGGCGCTCAGCGTGCCGCAGAACGTCACCGGCAACGCCGACGCGTTCGGCGGGCGCATGGAGAGCTGGCACGGTGTGGACCTCAACTTCAACGCCCGCGTGGAGGGCGTGCTGTTTCAGGGCGGATTCGCCACCGGCAAGCGCACGACCGACGCCTGCGCGGTCAACGCGGCGCTGCCCGAACGCATCAACCAGGGAGCCGGCGGACTGACCGGCGGCGGCGACAGCGTCGTGCCCGTGGAGCACTGCGCCACCGAGACGCCCTGGCTGCACCAGGCCTCGCTCTTCGGCTCCTACACGTTCCCTTACGACATCGTGTTTTCCGGGACGTTCTTCACCCGCGCGGGGACGCCGCGCCTGGCGGTTGTCCCGGTGCCCAACGCGGTTGCGGAGGCGGCGCTCGGGCGCGCCCCGACGGAGACGTCGATCGCCGTCAACGTCATTCCGCCCGGTTCCGCCTACGGGGACCGGCTCAACCAGGTGGACCTGCGCCTGGCAAAGGTGCTCGATCTCGGGGGCACGGCGAACCTGCGGGCCAGCTTCGACCTGTACAATGTGTTCAATGCCAATGCGGTGGCGCGCGAGCGCTACACGTTGCGGAACTACCTGCAGCCGGTCGGCGTGCAGTTGGGGCGCCTGGCGAAGCTGACCATGCAGTTGAACTTCTGACGATGCCGCTGCCGCCGCGATGCGGGAAACTGCCGGCCGTCGCGTTGCTGGCGGCCGCGCCGCTCCTCGCCTGCGGAGAACCGCGGGGGGGCGGGGCGGTCGCCGAGCGCGCGGCGCCGGTGGTCCGCGCCGCGCCGGACAGCGGGGTCGTCCTCGCGGGCCGGGAGGCGCAAATGGACGCCGCCGGCTACGTCGAGCGGGAGTTCTTTCTGGAGGGCGCCGCGCAGGCGTACGTCAAGCAGGGCGACTGGGACAGCGACGGCGTCTGGGAGGCGGAGCCCGGCGAGACTGCGCCGTATGTCGTCCGCCTGCTGGCGCGCTATCCCGGTGATCCCCTGCGCTTCAACGGCATCGTCTTCGTCGAGTGGTTCAACGTTTCCGGCCAGACCGAGGCCGATCCGAACTTCTCCATGCTGCACGCCGAGCTGCTGCGCGACGGCTACGCGTACGTCGGCGTCGGCGCGCAGGCGGCCGGCGTCTACGGCGCGGCCGGCCTGAAGAACATCAACCCCGAGCGCTATGCGGACGTGCACCATCCGGGCGACTCGTATTCGTATGACATCTTCAGCCAGGCAGCGCGCGCCATACGCACGCCCGGGGATCTGGCGCCGCTCGGAGAGCTGACGGGCGCCATCCGCTACGTCATCGCGGACGGCGAATCGCAGTCGGCGTCGCGGATGGTCACCTACGTCAACGCCGTGCACCCGCTCGCCCGCGTGTACGACGGGTTCTACATCCACAGCCGCTCCGGCGGATCCGCGCCGCTCGCGCAGGACGCGGACAACCAGCCGACCATGCCGACCCCGTCGCCGGCCCGGATACGGGAAGACCTGGATGTGCCCGTGTTCACCATCGAGGCCGAAGGGGACGTTCCGCGGTTCATGCCGGCCCGGCAGCCCGACACCGACCTGATCAGGACGTGGGAACTGGCGGGCACCGCGCACGCCGACCGCTACCTGCTGACGGGCGGCGGCATCGGACCCCTGGCGTTCTCCTGCGACGACGAGTCGGCGCCGGAGCTCTCCGTTCCCATCAACGACGGCCCGATGACCTGGCCGATGCGCGCGGCGCTGCGCCACATGAGGCGGTGGATGGCCGGCGGGCCGCCGCCGCCGAGCGCGCCGCCGCTCGCTACGGATGGAGACGAACTGCGCCGTGATCCGGACACCGGCATCGTGGTTGGAGGGGTGCGCACGCCCCACGTCGACGTGCCGGTCCGCACGCTGAACGGCGTGCGGGCGCCGGCCGGCGGACCCGGGTTCTGCCGCCTGTGCGGCAGGACCGACGAGTGGAACGGCGATGCGGATCCCTGGGACGGCGGCCCGGCCGACCCCTCGCCGACGCCCGAGCCGGTGCTGTCGGAGCTCTATCCGACGCGGGATGCGTATCTGGAGCAGTTCGATGCGGCGCTGGAGGCGGGCATCCGCGACGGCTTCCTGCTCGAGGCAGACGCCGACGCCATGCGGGCCGAAGCGGCCGCGCACGACTGGAACTAACCCGCATTTTTCACCAGCTTCGGCCTTCATCCGCACCTCAGGCGCTGCGCGCCGCCGACGCGCGCCAATAGTGCCACGCGCGGAATCCCAGCAGCAGCGCCAGCACAGCGGCATACAGCAGGGGCGGGCGCAGGTCCGCCTTGACGAGCCACAGGTAGTGAATGACCCCGGCGCACGCGCTGGCGTACACCAGCCGGTGCAGCGCCCGCCAGCGCCGGCCGCCCAGCCGCCGCACCATCGCCTGCGTGGAGGTCAGCGCCAGCGGGATCATGAGCACGAACCCGGTGAAGCCGGCGGTCACGAAGCGGCGGTCCGTGATGTCCTCCAGGATCGAGTCGAGCGCGAAGAAATGGTCGAGCACGACGTAGGTCAGGAAATGCAGGCTGCCGTAGAAGAACGCGAACAGGCCGAGCATGCGGCGCACGCCGATGACGGCGTTCCAGCCGGTCAGCCGGCGCAGCGGCGTGATCGCGAGCGTGATCAGCAGCAGCCGCAGGGTCCAGTCCCCCGTCCGGTGCGTGATGTACTCGATCGGATTGGCCGTCAGATCGCCCGTGAAGCCGCGCCAGAGCAGCAGTCCGAGCGGGATGAGGCAGGCCGCGAACACGACCGGCTTGAGACCACGCATGGGAATGAAGATACCTTGACCGGGCCCCGGCGCACCGTATGATCGCGCCGTGCGGTTCGGAACCCGCGTGCGGTCACCCGGAAGGAGTCGGACGATGAGATACGAGGCAGGCGGCGGCGGGCGGCGAATCGCGCCGGGTCTGGTGGTGGTCCTGGCGGCAGCGGTATGCGGCGTGCTCGTGGCGAGCCTTGCGGCGCAGCAGCCGGGCGTGCGGGTCAATCAGGTCATCGAGCAGTTCGAGCAGGGCAACGCCGCGTTCGGTGACGAGCACTGGGTGTTTCTGTCGCTCACGCTGAGCCCGTTTCTGCGCGACGACATCGAACAGGCGATGGCCGACCTGCGGGTGGAGGGCGAGCGGCCGCGCCTGACGCCGATCGTCCGCATCCCGTACTGGGGCGTGCAGCAGTACCAGCACATGATCAAGCAGTTCCTCAGCGTCGGCGCCATGGGCATCATCGTGCCGGAGGTCGAGACCGCCGAGCAGGCGGCGAGGCTCGTCGAGACGATGCGCTATCCCCCGCAGCGGGGCGCGCGTTATCCCGAGCCGGCCGGCAAGCGCGGTTGCTGTCCGGGGGCGGCGCCGGCCTACTGGGGGCTGTCGCGGGACGCGTACTTCGAGCGCTCGGACGTCTGGCCCCTGAATCCGGACGGCGAGCTGCTCGCGCTCGTCATGGTCGAGTCGCAGACGGCCATCGACAACATCGACGAGATTCTCTCGGTGCCGGGTCTGGCCGGCGTGATGGTCGGTCCGGCCGATTTGAGCCTGTCGCTCGGAGTCGGCACGCCGGGGCCCAATCTGCGGGCGCCCGAGGTCGAGGAGGCGACCGCCACGGTGGCCCGGGCGTGCGTGGCCCACAACGCGCTCTGCGGGACGTTCGAGACGTCTGACGTCGACCAGCGGCTGGCTCAGGGATTCAAGCTCTTCCCGTACCCCCGGACCGGCCGCTAGTAGTTGCGGCGGAGGTCCATGCCGGCGTACAGGTTGGCCACCTCGTCGCCGTAGCCGTTGAACATGCGGGTTTCCTGCCGGAAGAAGCGGCCGATGCGGCGCTCGTTGCGCTGGCTCCAGCGCGGGTGGTCGACGTGCGGGTTGACGTTGGCCCAGAAGCCGTATTCGCTGGGGGCCGACACGTTCCATGACGTGCGCGGCTGGTTCTCGACGAACTGGATCCGCACGATCGACTTGATGCTCTTGAAGCCGTACTTCCAGGGCACCACGAGCCGCAGCGGCGCGCCGTTCTGGTTCAGCAGCGTCTTGCCGTAGAGGCCGACCGCGATGATGGTCAGCGGGTGCAGCGCCTCGTCCATGCGCAGCGCCTCGACGTATGGCCATTGCAGGATCGGGCGCCGCTGGCCGGGCATCTCGCTGGGCCGGAAGAGCGTCTCGAAGCGGACATACCGCGCCCTCGACGTCGGCTCGAAGCGCTTGATCAGGTCGGCGAGCGGAAAGCCGACCCACGGCACGACCATGGACCACGCATCCACGCAGCGCAGTCGATAGACGCGTTCCTCGAGCGGGTGCGGGCGGAGGATGTCCTCCAGCGCGTAGTCGGCCTCGGGAACGCCGATGTGCCCTTCGACCCGCACGCTCCACGGCGTGGTGGTCAGTTGATCCGCGTGGCGCGCCGGGTCCTCCTTGTCGGTGCCGAACTCGTAGAAATTGTTGTAGCTGGTGATGTCCTGGAACGAGTTCCACTTCTCGTCGGTGCTGTAAGGGCTCGGCGTCAACGGCGCCAGCGGTTCCTGGGCGTGCATTGCTCTTCCCAGGAGGCCCGGCGTCGCGGCCGCGGCTGCCGCCAGCGCAGCGCCCGACGCCGCCCGCACGAACTCGCGACGGCTCAGGTAGTGCCGCTCGTCCGTAATCTCCGAGGAGCGGATGTCCGGCGCCTTGCGGATGAGCATGTCGCGTGTCCGGCGTGCGGCAAGCTAGCGGCGGGCGTCGTCCGCGCGTGCGCCCGCCAGAATGCCGGTCAGCCCGTAGTTCCCTTCGTGGCAGGCCGCTTCGTAGATCCTGTTCTCTTGCGCGTTCTGCAGGGTCATGGGAATCTCCTGCGTCCACGGGCGCGTGAACACCGTATCGTCCTCGATGGTGACGTGGTACAGCAGGAAGTCCGGCCCGACCAGCGTGAACCGCTCGGTCAGGTGCAGGTTGTCGCGCGCGCCCTCGTAGTTCGTCTTGTCGGTGAAGTTCGTGGTCTCGACGACGAGCGTGTCGCCCTCCCACCGGCCCCGCGAATCCCCCAGCCACTGGCGGATGTGCGGCGGCAGGTGCGGCCGCCCGTCGAGCGGAATGGTGCGGTAGGCGCCGCCGTGCGGGCCGTACTCGTAGTAGATGGTCACCGCGTCCGGCGTCTGCACGATGCGGTGGTGGCCGCCCCCGGACTCCCACGTGCCGAAGCGGTGGGGCAGGATCATGCCCCGGCAGCGGTCGTTGGGCCGGTCCTCGGGTCCGCCGGTGCCTTCATTCCGGAACCGGCCGCGCACGCCCGCGGCGAGGGTGACCTCCGCGTCCACCTGCTCCCGGACGCCGGGCTTCCAGGGGATCTTCGCGTCGGGCGGATCGATGATAAGCGAGGTCCGCCGCGTGCGGATGACCTCGCGTCCGCGGCCGCTGAAGACGGTGTTGTAGGTGCCGGTGTCGCCCGGGCGGGGCGTGGGCGGCGCCGCGCCGCCGGTCGAGTGGTCCTGCTGCGCGAGCAGGCGCTCGTGCTCGGCCTCGATGTCCTCGTCAGTCAGGTACTCCTGGTCGCCGATCTCGTCCGGCCGCTCGACCGGCGTCTCGATGTAGCCGCTGCTCCAGATGCCCTGGATATCCGGAGCGCCCCACGGCGTCCGCGGCGCCGTGAAGTTCTCGTCGACGTCAGCCGGAGCCTGCGCGCTGGCCGCTGCCGCCGCCAGCGCGGCGCCTGCGCCTGTCGCCAGGATGCCGGCCGCCGCAACCCAGAATCTCATGCGATGCATCACAACCATCTCCTTGCCGCCGACGTTTCACCGCGGCGACATCACAGTTCGTCGGGGGACTTGTCCCAGCCGAGATACGTGCGCTCCGGGACGAAGTACATGTGCGCCGTATAGCGTCCGACCGGCCCGTCGTTGCCGTTGTAGTGCAGCAGGTGCAGGTTGTCGATCGGCGGGATCGGCAGGCCGTTCAGCGGAATCGGGTTCCAGGACGCGCCGTCCAGCAGGTGCTGCTGCGGGAGGACGTGCTCGATGAATATCAGCTTGCCCGCCGCTTCGCCGTACGTCACGCCATGGTCGCCTGTCGCGCCGGGCGGGCGGCTCGAACCCGTGGCCTCGTTGCGATGGTGGCGGCCCATGCGCGGGCAGAAGTCGTTGGGAAACTCCTGGCAGGCGTACAGGCTGAACCGCTCGGGGAGGCTGGCGATGGGCGGCAGCGACCCGGACGGCAGGGTCGGCATGACCGGTCCCTCCAGCGGCAGGAAGTGCCACAGCAGGAGGTGCTGGCCGCCGGCGTCGCCTTCGATGAAGTCGATCGTCAGATGCTGCGGCGCGGGGAAGTCGAGTCCCCGCAGGCTCAGGTGCCGGAAGCTCTTGTGCGCCGCGATGTCGGCGTGGCGGATCAGGTATCCGGCCGAGACGACCGCACCGTCGTCGACGCCGTACAGCACGCCCTGCGTCGGGTCGGCCTTCTCGCTCTGTTCCCAGATCGGCAGCGAGTTCGAGCCGTGCGTCTCGCCGCCGTCGTCCACGCGATGGGCGAAGCGCCCGCCCGCGGTGTAGAAGGTCCCGCGGCCGGCAAGCTCGCTGGCGGCGCGAAAGCCGGGCGGCAGCTCGCCGGCCCGCGGCAGCGACTGCAGCAGGTCCGCGTGCGCGATGTCGGACTGGTTGGCCGCCGCCGCGCCCAGCGCGCAGACCGAGCCGATGACCGCGATGGCTGCCCACGCCGCCAGCGGGGACCGCGGCGTGCCGCCTGTATCGTGCAATCTGGCCGAACGCGATAGTGATTTCAAGACGTCGCCTCCCGGCAGCCCGCCGCCTTCCCGCTACCGCGCTCCGTCGCAAGTAATGCAGGCGGCCCCGTCATTGTACTGCCGATCCGGTCCATTTCGGGCATATGACGGGGTTCTCCGATCCCGACGAGGGATCATGCGCCCCATGGCCGCCGACTGGCCAACCTGCAACCGCGACCTGGCCGGCTCGCCGTGCGCCCTGACTCGCCGGCGTTCTCGCTGCCGGGCGTTGGACTGGCGGTCACCGCCCTGATCCTGGCGGCGGGTGCCACGGATGCGCCCGGAATGCCGGTGTCGAGCGTGGCGAGCACCGCGCCGTGCGGGGCTACCGTGATATAAGTGCAGCGCGGCGCAGCGCGTGATGCGCGGGGTGCTCTCGGCACGCGCTGCCGGAACGGGGGGAACGCAAATGAAGCAAGCGACCGTCATCGTCGTGGGACTGCTGATCGGGGGGATCGGCCTGCAGGGCGCCGTTGGCGCGGCCGCGCAGGACGGCGGGTGGACGACGTTGTTCGACGGCAGCAGCCTGGATGGCTGGAACGTGCTGGGCGACGCCAACTGGGCGCTGGAGGACGACGCCGTGCGGGCCGACAGCGGCAGGGGCTTCCTCGTGACGCCGCGGTCGTATGGCGACTTCGAGCTGACGCTGGAGTTCTGGGTGGACGAGCCGGCGAACAGCGGCATCTTCGTCCGCTGCGCCGACGCGCAGTCCGTGCGCGACGACAACTCGTACGAAGTGAACATCTTCGACACGCGCCCCGACCAGACCTACCGCACCGGGGGCATCGTCCACTTCGCCGCGCCCACGAGCGTCATCAGCACGGGCGGCCGCTGGAATACGTACGAGATCAGGGCCGAGGGCACGCGGCTGACCGTGCGGCTCAACGGCACCCAGACCGTGGACATGAACGACTCGACGTACGCCAGCGGCCCGATCGGGTTGCAATACGGCGCCGGCGTGGTGAAGTTCCGCAACGTGCGGATCCGCGAGCTCTAACGCGAGGGCGGGGGCGGTCAGTTGCCGCGCGGCCGGCGCCACCACGACCGGACGCGCCGCGCGGCTTCCGGACCCGCCAGCGCGGCGCCGCCCCAGAACATGATTTCGGCGAGGATGACGATGCCGGTGCCTGCGGCGCCGCGCGCCGCGATGCTGATCGGCACGAACGGCACCACCAGCAGCAGCGGCCAGAGGGGCAGCGACGAAACCATCAGGATCGTACCGAGCCTGGCCCAACGGCTGATCGGCCTGCGCGTGGCGGCCTGCTGAGGCAATTCCGTCACGCGCCGCCTGTCCGTCGAGCCGTAGCGGTCATGCGTTGATCATGCCCCAAAACGCTGCCCGGTGCGGGAGGCAGACATGAGATTGCCGCTGCTTGCCTTGCTATGTCTCGGCGTCGTCGCTGCCGCGTGCGGTCCGCCCGCCGAGCCGGAGTCGGCCGCGCCGCCCATGCCGGCGCCGTCCGGCGAGGGGACGGTCCTGCGGGTCGATCCGCGATTCGATGGCCTGGTGCCGCCGGATTCCCGCATCGAGAAGCTCGCCGGCGGCTTCATGTTCACCGAGGGGCCGGTATGGGTGCGGGCCGAGTCGCGCCTGCTGTTCTCCGAAGTCCGCGACCGGCACATCTACCAGTGGACGGCGGCCGAGGGCGCCAGCGTGTTCCGCGCGCCGTGGTTCGAAGGTGACCTCACCGGGCGCAATCCGACGCCGAACGGCCTGACCATCGACAGCCGGGGCCGTCTCGTGATCTGCGAGCACGGCAACCGGGTGGTCGCGCGCATCGAAGCCGACGGCACGCGCACGGTGCTGGCGGACAGCTACGACGGGAAGCGCCTGAACAGTCCCAACGACATCGACATCGCGGCGGACGGGACGCTGTACTTCACCGACCCGTCGTACGGCCTGGACGGGTACGAGGAATCGCCGCTGCGCGAGCTCGACTACAACGGCGTCTACCGGCTGCACACCGACGGCCGTCTGGAGCTGCTTGCAGAAGAGGATGCGCCCAACGGCATCGCGCTGTCGCCCGACGAACGGACGCTGTACATCGCCAATACGCGCGGGCCCTGGAAGGCGTACGACCTGGGCCCCGACGGCGCCACCAACGGGCGCGTCTTCTACGCGATCGACGATCCGGCGGTCACGGGCGGCCACGACGGCATGAAGGTCGACCTGGCGGGCAACGTGTTCGCGACCGGGCCGGGCGGCATCTGGGTGCTGTCGCCGGAGGGTGAGCACCTCGGCACCATCAGCCCGACGGAGGCGCCCGCCAACCTGGCGTGGGGCGACGACGGCCGCATGCTGTACATCACCGCGCGGACCGGGATCTACCGCATCAGGCTGACCACCGAGGGCCGCATCCCGGGACCGCCCGCGGGCTGAAGCATCCGGCGCATTGCCTTGTAGACACCCCTGAGAATCGGCCGTATACTGGCCTTCGGCGGCGGCGTTGCGAGAGGTCGATTCCGATGGCGCGCCAAGTTCCCACCACGCCTTCCGGTCGTCTGGCGAGCGTCCGTGTGAAGACCGGTTCCGGCCGGTCTTCGATACCTGCATTTCCGTTCGGTACTGGCTCCTGGCCGGGGTGCCCCTTGTGGCTGCCCCCAGATGTGTCGCGGTTCACGCGTGAAAGGAGAAACCATGTCCGATCGTCACGGAGAACCTGCCCGGGCTCACGGATTCACTCTCGGCGCGGCAGTGGCGTGTCTGCTGCTCGCACCCACCCTGGCCGCCGCGCAGGGCTCCGCGATCGGCGGCACGGTCACCGACGAGACCGGCGGCGTGCTGCCGGGCGTGACCGTCGAAGCGCGCAGCCCCGCCATCATCGAGCAGGTCCGAACCGCGGTAACCGACGGCAACGGCCAGTACCTGATCGTCGCCCTCGAGCCCGGCACCTATTCCGCGACGTACAGCCTGCCTGGATTCAGCACGCTGGTCCGGGAGGGGATCGAGCTGAGCATTGGCTTCACGGCCAGCATCGACGTGCAGCTCGCGGTGGGCGACATCCAGGAGACCGTCACGGTCACCGGGGACAGCCCGGTGGTCGACATCCAGAACGTCGAGCAGCGGCAGGTGATGGACCGCGAGGTCATCGACAGCATCCCGACCGGCAAGTCGTTCTTCAACTATGCGTTGCTCGTCCCCGGGATGGAGTCCTCGGAGTCGTTTCTCACGCCGCTGGGACAGGACATGGGCGGCGTATCGCCGACCACCCTGCAACAGATGTCGATCCACGGCGGCTCGAACCTCGACCAGCAGCTCGAGATCAACGGCATGGACGTCGGCGATTCACTGACGCAGGGGGCGGCCTGGAGCGTCTTCCCCGACTCGAACTTCGAGGAGATGTCCATCGAGTACTCGGGCAACTCGGCGGAGATCGAGACGGGCGGCGTGCGGATCAACATGATTCCGCGCGAAGGCGCAAACGAGTTCAGCGGGCATTTCTTCACGACCTTCACCTGGCCCGAGCTGAACGCGGACAATGTCGATGACGACCTGACGCAGCGCGGGCTCATCGGCGGAACGCGCATCGACGAGGTCTGGCAGATCAACCCGGTCTTCGGGGGACCGCTCGTGCAGGATCGCCTCTGGTTCTTCCTGACGCACACCACGCAGCGCGGCAATCTGTTCCCCGCCAGCGTGTTCCACGACACCGATCCGGCGGCGTTCGTCTACACGCCCGACCTGGACAACCCGGCGCTCAACGTCACCGAGGTCTGGGAGCAGTCGATCAACCTGACGTGGCAGGCCACCGGCAGGGACAAGGTCAAGCTGTACTGGACCAACAGCGCGACCAACCAGCCCTGGTGGGGCACGGGCCGACAGCTTGCCTGCTGTTATCTCGCGCCGTCATCGGGCGTGGACGTCAAGGTGCGCACGAACACCTACCAGGCCACGTGGACGCGGCCCCAGACCAACCGCCTGCTGTTCGAGGCCGGGGCGTCCCACCTGCCGGTGCAGCACCTGCTGCGGCCCACCGCGTCGGCGGTCACTACCATTCCCGGCATCCTGGAGTTCGCGCCGGTAACCGGGCTGCGCAACATGTCCGGCTGGTTCAGCGGCGCGACGCAGCGGCGCAGCCCCAAGATGACCAACTTCGTCCGCGGCTCCGTGTCGTACGTGACCGGCAGCCACAACCTGAAGTTCGGGATGAGCGCGCTCTTCCTGCAGGAGAACACCTTCAACGGCAGCGAGAACGACTGGACCAACCTCAACACGTTCCGCGGTTTTCCCATCCGCGCCACGTTCCGGACCCCCGGGGTCGGGAGCAACCGGCTCAGGCCGAGCATGGGAATCTACGCCCAGGAGCAGTGGACGCTCGACCGCGTGACGATCAATGCCGGCCTGCGCTACGACTATTTCAGCTCCGACTATCCCGACCAGGTCCTCGCGGCATCGGCCTGGGCGCCGCAGGACTTCTTCATCGAAGGCCGCACGGCGGTCGCCTGGCACGACCTGCAGCCCCGGGTCGGGCTGGCCTACGACCTGTTCGGCGACGGGCGCACGGCGCTCAAGGTGTCGGCCAACCGCGCGGGCCAGCGCGACGGCACGGACTGGTCGGTGGCCCTCAATCCGGGGCAGACGAATACGGTCCAGCAGCGAAGCTGGAACGACGGCCTGACGGGATGCGTCGATGCGAACTGCATTCCCGGAGACGGCCTGCCCCAGGGCGATCCGTTGAACCCGGCGCCCAACGGCGAGCTGCTCACGCCGAACTCGAACCCGGCCTTCGGCCGGCCGATCGTCACCGATGCGTTCGACAGCGGCTGGAGCCACGGATGGGGCAACCGGCTATCGAATTGGGAGATCTCGGCCAGCGTCCAGCACGAGCTGGCGGCGGGTGTGTCGCTCGATGTCGGCTACTTCCGCCGCGCCTACGTCAACTTCGCGGCGCAGGACGACATGGCGGTGGGGCCGGATGACTTCGACACGGCAACGCTCACCGTCCCCAACGACCCGCGGCTCCCGAACGCGGGCGCCCCGATCACGCTCGTCGACAAGAAGCCGGGGTCGATTCGGCTGCCCGACCGGATTACGACCGGCGCCGACAACTTCGGCGGCGAAAGCCGGACATGGCAGGGCTTCGACTTCACGCTCGATGCCCGCCTCCGGGAGATTCTCTTCCAGGGCGGCGTAAGCACGGGGGCCTTTTCGACGGACCGCTGCGCGCAGCTCGCCGCGCTGCCGGAGAACCTGGAAGACGAGTCGCCCACGTTCTGCAGCACCGATCAGGCCTGGCTGACCCAGATCAAGTTCCTGACCTCCTATACGCTGCCGTACGACATCCAGATCGCGGCGACGCTGCAGAACCAGCAGGGGCCTGAACGTCTCGCCAACGTCACGTTCACGGACGCGCAAATCTCGGCGGCGCTCGGGCGGCCGTCCGTGTTCGGCTCGCAGACCGTCAACGTCATCCCTCCGGGTACGGTCTACGGCGAGCGGTACTCGCAGCTCGACCTGCGGTTCACCAAGATCTTCACCTTCGCCGGCGGCACGCGGCTGCGCACGATGCTGGATGTCTTCAACCTGTTCAACGCGAACGCCGTGACCCGCGAGAACCCCGGGTGTGCGTCCGTCGCCGGCGGGCCGTGCGGCGACTCCTGGCTGACGCCGCAGGTAATCATGCTGGGGCGGTTGGCGAAGTTCGCGATCCAGTTCGACTTCTAGGTACGATGGGCGCGGGGGAGTGTGCATGACCTCGAGAATGGGCCGCCTCGCTGTGGCGGCCGCCGCGATGTTCGTGTTGGCGGCCCTGCCGGCCGCCGGGCAGGACGGGGCGCGGCTGGTCGACGCCGCCGCGGATCAGGACTGGGCGGCCGTCCGGGCGCTGCTCGACGCGGGCGTCGACGCCAACGCCGCCCGGGCTGACGGCGTGACCGCGCTGGTCTACGCCGCGCACTGGGACGACCGCGAGTCGGTCGACTTCCTGCTGGGTGCGGGCGCGAATGTCGACGCCGCCGACGACCACGGGGTGACGGCGCTGGCCCGTGCCTGCGAGAACGCCAGCCCGGGCATGGTCGAACGCCTGCTCGACGCCGGCGCCGACCCGAACGCGGCGCAGACGAGCGGATTGACGCCGCTCATGACGGCGGTCGAGACCGGCAACGCGGAGGTCGTCAGGTTGCTGCTGGCGTACGGCGCCGACGTCAACGCCGCCACGGTGGCGACCGGCAACACCGCGCTGATGTGGGCGGTGGCGGGGCAGCGCGCCGACATCGTCCACCGGCTTATCGAGCACGGCGCGGAGCTGGACGTCTCGACCACCAAGGGGTTCACCCTCCTGATGATCGCCGCCCGCAACGGCGACATCGAGATGGCCCGCACGCTGCTGGCGGCCGGTGTCGACATCGACGCCGCCGGTGCGGACGGCGCGCACGTGCTGCCGTACGCCATCGTCATCGGGCAGGCGGAGTTCGCGCACTTCCTGCTCGACGAGGGCGCCGACCCGAACGCGAAGGTGTCGGGCGTGACCGCGTTGCACGCGGCGACCGGACACATGGCGTTCTGGCTGGCCGAGTGGAACCAGAAGCACGGCGCGGCCAGCCGGGGCAGCGGGCTGGCGGAGAGCCAGCGGCTGCCGCTCGTCGAGGCGCTCCTTGCCCGCGGGGCCGACCCGAACGCGCGGATCACGGATTCGGCGGTCTTCGAGGAGTATCTCGGCTACCCGCGCAGGGGCGCGTTCGATACCTACACGTCGGGTGTAGGGGATCTCCGCGGCGCCACACCGCTGTGGATCGCCTCGATGGGCGCGAACGGCAAGCCGATATTCGGCATCGCGATTCCCACCGGGTGCGGCGGCGCGGGGTGCCAGGGCGGCGGGGAGAGCGTCGAGGTGCTGCGGCGGCTGCTCGCGGCCGGCGCCGATCCGACGCTGGCAACCGACGACGGCACGACCCCGCTCATGGTGGCGGCGGGGCTGGGCCGCTACACGAACGACAAGAACCTGCGGCGCGGCAGGCGGTCGCCCAGCTCCGAAGAGGCCGTGATGCTCCTGCTGGACGCCGGCGCCGACGTCGATACCCGCAACGAAGCCGACTTCACGGCGCTCCACGGCGCGGCGTTCCGCGGGCTCAACGAGGTCATCCGGATCCTCGTGGACCGCGGCGCCGACATCGACGCGCGCGACTTCAGGGGCCGCACGCCGTACCGCCTGGCGGAAGGCAGCAAGCAGTCCTTCTACTTCCAGGAATTCCCCGAGACGGCGGCGCTGCTCGAGGAGTTGGGCGCCGACACGAGCCTGGGTCTGGCGGCGACCGTGCAGGAGCGTCTCCGCGACGTTTCCCTGGAGGACAGCGAGGCCGGCGCAGGTCAGCAGCAGGACTAGGACTTCCAGCACGATGCCCGGCAGCAGGATCCTCGCGGTGGTCGGACTGCTCGGCGTGGCCGCGGCCGGTGTCCTGCCGCGCCCGGCTGCCGCGCAAGGCGCGCCGTCTACGCACCCCCTGTTCGGCAGGTACTGCGTGACCTGCCACAACGATCGCCTCCAGACCGGAGGGCTCAGCCTGGAGCATGTCGACGCGGGCGAGGTCGGGGCCAACGCGGAGGTGCTCGAGAAGGTGATTCGGAAGCTCCGCGACGGGCTGATGCCGCCCGCGGGAAGACCGCGGCCGGAGGCGGCCGTCGTCGACGAGTTCGTGACCCGGCTCGAGACCGCGCTCGACGCGGCAGCGGCGTCCGGCGGCGCGAGGGCCGGGTGGGTCGCGTCCCGCCGCCTGAACCGCACCGAGTACGTCAACGCGGTCCACGACCTGCTGGCGCTGGAGATCGACGGCGACGCGCTGCTGCCGAGCGACCTGGCCGGGTTCGGCTTCGACAACAACGCCGACGCGCTGACAATTACACCGGCCCTGATGTCGCGCTACATGACCGCCGCGATGCGGATCAGCCGCATGGCGCTGGGCAGCCCGGAGAACCGGCCCGCCGGACACGTCTACGAGGTGCGGCCGACCGCGCGCCAGGATGCGCGGATGGGCGAGAACATGCCGTTCGCGACGCACGGCGGCGTGGCCGTGCGTCACAACTTCCCGCTCGACGGGGAGTACGTCTTCAGGCTGCGCCTGAAACGGGGCAGCGGCGGCGTGGCGGGCATCGAGGAAGACGAGCACCAGATCGAGTTGCGCGTGGATCACGAGTTGATCGAGCGCTTCACCATCGGCGGCAGGTACAGGGGCCTGCTGAACTCCGGGACGATGGTCGCGATTGACGAGGACGACGTCCTGGGACAGCAGGTGCACGAGTACCTCATGCACGCCGACGACGACCTGGAAGCGCGCGTGCTGATCGAGGCCGGCACGCGGACGGTGGCCGCGGCCTTCACGGACTCCTTGCCGTCGGCCGTCAACAGCGGTTCACCCGTCGGAGTCGATCAGCTCGAGATCTCGGGCCCATTCAACGGGTCGGTGCCGGACGAGACGCCGAGTCGGCGCGAGGTGTTCGTCTGTCGGCCGGCCGCGACGAGCGCCGCTGCCGCCGACGAGTCGTGCGCGCGGGAGATCATCCGGGGGCTCGCGCGGCGCGCCTATCGCCGTCCGCTCACCGGGTCCGACGTCGAGCCGCTGCTCGCCCTCTACCGGGCCGGCCGATCGGACGGCGGATTCGAAGCCGGGATCGGACTGGCCCTGGAGGGCGTGCTGTCGTCCCCGCACTTTCTCATCCGCGTCGAAAGCGATCCGGACGGCTTGGCGCCCGGCGCGGTCTACCGCTTGAGCGATGTCGAGCTGGCGTCCAGGTTGTCGTTCTTTCTCTGGCGCAGCATCCCGGATGACGAGTTGCTCGACCTCGCCGCCGAGGGCCGGTTGTCCGAGCCGGCCACGCTGTCGGAGCAGGTCCGCCGCATGCTCGCCGACCGCCGCGCGACGCGCTTCATGGACGACTTCGTGGAGCAGTGGCTGCAGGTGCGCAACCTGCGCTCCCACGAGCCGGATCGGCGCCTCTTCCGCGGCTTCGATCCGACGCTGCGCGACGCGATGGTGCGCGAGACCAAGCTCTTCTTCGAAAGCCAGGTGCGCGAGGACAGGCCGATTCCCGAGCTGCTGCGCGCCGACTACACGTTCCTGAACGAGCGCCTGGCGCGTCACTACGGGATTGAAGACATCTACGGGAGTCACCTGCGCCGGGTGACCCTGGATGACGACCGGCGCTTCGGGCTGCTCGGACACGGCAGCGTGCTTACCGTCACCTCGTATCCGAACCGGACGTCGGTCGTGCTGCGCGGGAAGTGGATCCTGGAGAACCTGCTGGGGTCGCCGCCCCCGCCGCCTCCGCCGAACGTGCCGGCGCTCGAGGAGAACGAGGCCGGCGAGGCGCCTGCATCGCTGCGGGAGCGCATGGAGCAGCATCGCGGCAACCCGGTCTGCGCCAGTTGTCACAACCTGATCGATCCGTTGGGCTTCGCGCTGGAGCACTACGATGCCGTCGGAGAGTGGCGCGAAACCGACGAGGGCGCGGACATCAACGCCACGATCGAGCTGTCCGGGGAGATCGTCGACAGTCCGTCCGCCTTCCGCGAGGCGTTGCTCGGGCAGGGCGACCGCGCCTTCGTGCGCACGGCGGCGGAAAAGCTGCTGACCTATGCGCTGGGGCGGGGGTTGGGCTATCGTGATGCGCCGACCATCCGTCGGATGGTGAGGGAGCTCGAGGAGAACGACGACCGCTGGTCGACGCTCGTGCTGGCCATCGTGTCGAGCGAGCCGTTCCGGATGCGGGAAGTGCGGAGGCCCTGATGTTCATCACGAAGACACATCTGCCGCGGCGGACCGTGTTGCGCGGCGTCGGCGCGACGCTCGCGCTGCCGCTGCTCGAGAGCATGGTGCCGGCGCTCACGGCGGTGAGCAGGACGGCCGCGGCGCCGATTCGCCGGCTCGGCGTGTTCTACGTGCCGAACGGCATGTCGATGCCCTACTGGTATCCGGCCGGATTGAACGAAGGCGCGCTCGACGAGCTTCCGCCGATACTCGGGTCCCTGAACGAGCACAAGGACCGGGTGCTCATGTGCGGCGGCCTGGCCTGCGAGGCAGCGCTCCTGCTGCGCGGCGGCGACCACTCGAAGTCGTCCGGTCCGTTCCTGACGGGCGTGGCGTTCGACACGAGCGGGACGGCGCGCGCCGCCGTCTCCATGGATCAGATCGCGGCCAGGGAGCTGGCGAAGGAGACCCAGCTCGCATCGCTGGAGCTGGGGATGGAGGATCCCGGTTTCGCCGGCTCGACCTGCGACGGCGGCGTCACCTGTGCGTATCTCAACACCATCGCCTGGCGCACCCCCACGACCCCGCTGCCCATCGAGAACAACCCGCGGGCCGTGTTCGAGCGGTTGTTCGGGGCCAGCGGCAGCACGGACCCGGCGGTCCGCCGGGCGCGCATGCGCAAGGACCGCAGCATTCTCGACTTCGTGCGCGAGCAGGCGGCCGGTCTGGAGAACGTCGTCGGTCCGCAGGACCAGGCGACGCTGGAGCAGTACTTCGAAGCCGTTCGCGACATCGAGCGGCGGCTGCAGATGGCGGAGCGCGAGACGCGGGAGCTGCCGGTGGTCGACCAGCCGGTCGGGGTGCCGCGGGACTACGGCGAGCACGCGACGTTGATGATGGATCTGCTGGCGCTGGCGTACCAGACCGACATGACCCGGGTCAGCACGTTCATGGCCGCCAAAGAGGTCAGCAATCGGGCCTATCCCGAGATCGGGATTGCCGACTCGCACCATCCGCTGTCGCATCACCAGGACGAGCCGACCAAGCTCGAACGGCTCAGCAAGCTCAACGAGTTCCACTTCCGGCAGTTCGCCCACCTGGTCAAGACGCTGGCCGCGACGCCCGAGGGCGACGGGACCATGCTCGACCACACGATGTTCCTCTACGGCAGCGGGATGAGCGACAGCAACACGCACTTCCACGACGATCTGCCGATCGCCCTGGTCGGCGGGAAGGGCACCGGCATCCGGGGCGGCCGCTACGTGCGCTACTCGAAGCGGCCGCTCACGAACCTGCACGTCACCGTCCTGGAGAAGATGGGCTTCCCGGTCGAGACGCTCGGCGACAGCACGGGCAGGATCGAAGGCCTGACGGACGTCTAGCGGTCAGGTCCCTGCTACCGCAGGATCCACTGCACGCCGGCCACCACGGTGGCGGCGTTCACGCCGAGGTTCTCCCCGGCGGTGTTGGCGTTCGAGATGTGGTGGTTGCGGAACTCCAGAATCAACCCCGGCCCGCGCCGGGTTACCTGCCGGATGCCCGCGCCGTAGTGCAACTGAAAATTGAATGCGCGGTCGATCTCGGGCACGTCGAGGGACGTCCAGAGCAGCCCGGCGCCGCCCACGAAGTAAGGCGTCCAGCCGCGGTCCTTCCAGAGGTGATAGCGGCCGCCGAGTCCGGCCACGCCGCCGCCGACCGCCACGGACGGCTTGTGGTAGAGCAGCAGCGTGCCCTCGCCGTAGAACTCCAGGTGGTCGGTGATGAACCGGCCGAGCTGCGGGTGGAAGGCGACGAATTCGATGTCGGTATCGGTCTTGCCGTAGCCTGGCAGGCCGTGCTTCCAGGCGTTGCCCCAACCGGCGGCCATGCCGCGCGTCCAGTACCCTGTCGCGAGCCGCTGCTCCTGCGCGGCTGCGGCCGCCGGCGCGGTCGCCAGCAGGAGGAAGATGGCCGCCGTGCGGCGCATATCTGCCATTGCGATTGCCCGCACATATACTGACGCATCGCAGGCAGGACATGGAGACGTCGAGAATTGCGTTGTGCGCGCTGGCTGCCGGGCTCTGGGTCGGGCTGCTGTTTCCGGCCGCGACAGCGGCGGGCCAGGCCGGCGGCGCGGAAGCGCGGACGCGTTGGGGCGATCCCGATCTGCAGGGCGTGTGGGTCAGCAGCGCCGTGATCGGCGTGCCGTTCGAGCGCCCGGAAACGCTCGGCACGCGCGCGACGCTGACCGACGAGGAGCTGGCGGCGCGCCACGCCGCCGCGGCCGCGCGGGTCCGGCCGAAGCTGGTTCCTCCGGCCGGCTGGGCCGAGCGGCGGCCGTCGCCGCCGCTGGCTTCGCTGATAACGGATCCGCCGAACGGGCGGCTGCCGCCCATGACAACGGACGGCGCCCGCCGGGCGGAAGTCTGGCGGACGAAAGCGGCCGGGAGCTATGCGCACGCCGGCCCGGAGGACCTGCGGCCCTACGACCGCTGCATCAGCCGCGGCGTGCTGGGCTCCCAGTTTCCGAACATCTACGCCTCGGCGTATCAGATCCTGCAGACGCCGGGACAGGTTGTGATCCACCACGAGATGGTGCACGAGACCCGCGTGATTCCGCTCGACGGCCGCCCGCACATCGCGCCCGGCATTCTCCAGTGGATGGGTGACTCGCGCGGCCGCTGGGAAGGGGACACCCTGGTCGTCGAGACAACGAACTCCAACGGCCGGACCGGCTCGTACGCGCGCAACGGCAACGGCAACCCGACCACCACGTCGCTGCGGCTGGTCGAGCGGTTCAGCCTGGGGGACGGCGGCACGCTCGACTACAGGGTGCGCATCGACGACCCGCTCACGTGGACGCGGCCGTGGACTGTTGCATTCCCGCTGGAGCGCGATGAGGACTACGACCTGTACGAATACGCCTGCCACGAGGCGAACTACGCCGTGCCGAACATCCTGAGCGGCGTGCGCGCGGCCGAGCGCCGCGGCGGGCGGTAGCGGCTATTCCTTCTCGGCGATGATGCCGATCATGGGCGGCGCCTGCAGGAAGGCGCCCGGTTCCCGCTCGCGTGCGCGCCACTCGTCTTCGAACGCGCGCCGCTCCGCCTCCGACAGCAGGCCTGCTTCGACCAGCCGCGGCACATGGCTGAAGAAGAACTGCGTCGGCCAGTCCCAGAACGCCGTGCCCGGCCTGACGAACCGTACCAGGGGCGCCAGGTCGAGCAGGCGGCAGCCGGCCTCTGCGATCAGCCCCGGCAGCCGGCCGCCGACGTCCAGGTCGCCCCCGCTGCGCCGCCAACTCTCCGCGACCGCGCGGAGCACGCGGTCGAAGGCCGGACTCCGCGGCTGCAGCGTCGTCGCGCGGTAGTTGAGGTAGTCCCAGACCACCAGCCGGCCGCCGGGACGCAATCCGCTTGCGACCCGGTCGATGACCTGCGCCGGATCGGGCAGGAAGCAGAAGAGCCAGCGCACGAAAGCGCCGTCCAGCGCGCCGGGCTCCAGCCGCAGCTCCTCGACGCGCTCCACGCGCGCCGCAAGCTGCGCGAGCCCGCGCCGCCGCGCTTCACGGGCCAGGCTGGCGATGAAGCGGTCGGACTCGTCGACGGCGAGCACGCTGCCCGCGGCGCCCACGCGCCCGGCCAGCTCGAGGGCGGCGAATCCCGGTCCGCAGCCGAGGTCGAGCAGGCGCGCGCCGGGCCCGAATCCGGCGCGGTCCCAGAGGTCGCGCGTGGCGTCCGCCCACAGGCGGTGCTGCGTCTCGAGGCGCCGCGCTTCCTCCGGGTCGGTGCCCAGCAGATACGGATCCGCCGGCGCGTGCGGCGCACGACTCATGCAACTACTCTAGCGCGGGGCCGCGCCGCGTATCAGGCCTACCCGTGCGAGATCCGGACGTGACGCTCGAATCTCATCGCGGGGTGCCCTTATGGAGCAAGCATGGTCCTGAAAGTCAACGACAAACGCCGCCGGCGGTCACGTTGGCCGATGGCGCTCTTTTCCGTCCGACGCTTGTCTATGCCGTGCATCCAGCGTGATCGTGAATCGCCAGTCAGAATAAGCACGGATCCTCGGGCGAGCATGATCCGCCTGTCATCCTGCGCTCGTGCCCCTACTGGCCGCAGCCGCATTTCCCAATCATCGCCTAACGATAGAGTGGCCACCGTGTCGCCGAAACATTGCCGGTCCGCATGCAAGGCGATTCCCTGCCCTGGCCGGTATTCGTTGACGATGGCCTGATCTGGAACGCGATCGAAGAGTCTCGTTTCCGTGTGCAGCCTCGCCGCCACCTCCTGAACCCAATCCGGCAACGGCCCGAGGTCCATATCGGCTGTCACCGTTCGTGTTCGGTAGTCGTAGCGCCAACCGTAGTGCTGCACGCGACGATCCAGGTCCTTTCGCCACGGCTCAGCGTCAATGCAGTCGATCAACGCGCGTTGAGCGGGTGTGTCCAGAAACCCATTGTAATAGTACAGACCGTGTATCTCGGTAATGCCGTGCATCCCGATCTCGTCAATGCCGTAGTTGAGGTGCTCAGGCAACTGCAGGGGCACGGCGGAGGTTTCGGCTTCGAACATACTCAACTGACCATTGGAGACCATTGTTCTATTCCATCGTGAGACGAGCAAACATCACGCTACCCATCTGGGTTGCCTGACGGTTTTCGAGGACGATTCCCGCGTCGTTGAGCGCGTTCTCGAGCGCGTCACATTGGCCGCGAAAAGCAGCGCGTGTCGCGTGGTCGTTGTGCGCGTCGGCAGCTACCATGATGCAGGAGCGTGACGGAAAAACACCAGAGATTATTGAGGCGAAGTTGCCCAAGGCAGCGGGGTCATCAAGCACCTGGAGCAAGGCGTAGCCGAACGTGACCACGACATCGCAGTTGGAAAAGTCTTCCTCTTCCAAGGTCGTCGAGATTTCCTCAAGGTCGGAGAAACCCTTGAACTCGTACCGGTCTGGGAAGCGTTCCAGGAACAGGCCGGCCAACTCAATCATGGCGGCGCAGTGATCATAACCGTAGTAGTCCACGTAGTCGGGGTTCGGTGTGTCCGGCGCCGCCATGTGGTCGTACACGACCCAAGAGAAGACTCCGGCGCCGCAAGCGATGTCCAAGTGGACAATCCGGCGGTCGCCGGGGTCGAAGCGGAGTCGGGTGAGCGCGCGCGATAGCGCGTTCCAGTAGTAGTCATATCGAAAATGTTCCGTCGTGTTGTTCACGACGTATTCCCTTGTATACCAGATCGTCTCCTGAAGGGATTCCTGCGGGCCAATCTGGGCGGTGGCAGGGCGTTGGCCGTGGCTCCGCGTAATCGATTTGAGGACCGGGATGTAGTTGTCTCTGATTGGCATGTCGAAACCCGTGAATTCACCTCGGTGCGACGCGGGGTCTTGCCACAGGCGGCTAACGCAGGCCGCGCGCTTCTTCCAGGCGCGCGCCGGCGAGCATGCTGGTCATCGAGTAGTTGCCCTCGTGGCAGCCGGTTTCGCCGATCTGGTTCCTGGCGTTGTCCTGCAGCATCAGCGCGAGCTCCATCGTCCACGGCCGGGTCCAGACCGTCTCGTCCTCCACCGTGACCTGGTACTGGATGAGGTCCGGGCTGACGCGCCGGAAGCGCTCCACGAGGTGCAGGTTCCCGGCGGAGCCCAGGTACGGCGTCTGGTGCGTGAAGTTCGTCGTGTCAACCACCAGCGTGTCGCCTTCCCAGCGGCCCACCGAGTGACCCAGCCACTGCCGGATGTGGGCCGGCGGGTGCGGCCGGCCGTCCAGCGCGATCAGCCTGTAGCCGCCGCCGCCGGACGACTGCTCGTGGTAGATCGTCAGCGAGTCGGGTCCCTGCACCATGCGGCTGAAGCCGCAGATGCCGCCCGTGCACGGGATGCGGACACCCTGGCAGCGCTCCAGGATGCCGGTGTCCTCCGGGTTGTCGTAGCGGTAGCGGAGGTCGACGAAGTACGGCACGCCGGCGCGCTCGCGGTCCTCGCGCGCCTGCTCCCGCAGTCCCTCGCGGACCAGTCGGCTCTGATCGGCCGCCGGCGTGTAGGGCGGCAGGCGGCCGTCCGGCGGGTCGACGATCATCGCCGTGCGCTTCGTGCGGCTGTAGCGCGTGCCCAGGTTGGTGCTGAAGATGTTGTTGTAGGCGCCCTCCACGTCGGCCGGCGTGCCGGCCGAGGCGCGCACGTCCCGGCCCGCCACCTCGCCCGCTACCTCGGCTTGCGCCCGCGCGGCGTTGAGCGCGGCGATTTCGTCGTCGGTCAGGAACTCGCGGCCGGCGTACTCTTCGGGCCGCTCCAGCGGCGTGCCGTGCTTGCTGCTCCAGATGCCGGTCAGGTCCGGGACGCCCCATGGCGTCAGCGCCGGCGTCCAGCCGTCCGGAGCGTTCGACCAGGGCGGCAGCTCCTGGCCGGCGATGCCGCCGGTCAGCAAGAGCGCACCGACGATTGCCAGCGGGCCGACGACGTAGCGCAAGCGTGCCATTTCCACCCCTTTCAGTGGCCGGCGCCGCACACGAGACGACCTAGCGTTCCGCCGCGGCTGCGGCCTCCACGGCGCGCCCGCCGGCCAGGATGCCGGTCATCGCGTAGTTGCCCTCATGGCAGGCGTACTCGACCAGTTCGTACTGGGCATCATCGCGATCGAACCGGAACATGGCGGTCCAGGGCCGCGTCCAGATCTTCGGATCGTCGATCGTGAACTCGTACTCCATGGTCATGGGACCGATGCGCCGGAAACGTTCCGTCAGGGTGAGCGCGTCGCTCGACGACGCCCAGACGGGGCGCCCGATCGAGGAGACCCGGTCGTCGAAGTTGGTAGTCTCGACCACCAGCGTGTCGCCTTCCCAGCGGCCCTGTGGGTCGCCCAGCCACAGGTCGAGGTCTTGTCCAAGGCGCTCGCGCGGCGCCGTCGGAATGACCCGCGTCTCGTGGATCATTTCTTTGGTGATCGCGACAAAGCCGGGTCCCTGCACGATCTGCAGGTCGTTGTTGTAGACGGTCGGCATCATCATGCCCGGGGCGCCGCGCGTGAGACAGCGCGCGGCCGGGCGTACGTTCTCGGGACCGGCGTAGGGGCGGCTCTCGTAGTTGCCCAGCACCCGTTCGTACAACTCCTGCCCGTACGGCGTACGCGCCGGGAGCCGACCGTCCGGCGGGTCGACGATCATCGCCACCTGCGTGGACACGGCGGCGTGGCCGTAGCTGAGCGTGATGTCGCGCCATTCGCGGTCGTAGCCCCAGATGCTGCCGAGCGTGCCGCCCTCGCGCCGCGCGATGGCTTCCTCCGGGGTCAGCTCGTCGGCGTCGACCCCTTCCGGGCGCTCCAGCGGGATGCCGTGCGAGGGGTTGCCGGTCCAGATGCCCTGCAGGTCGGGCTCGCCCCAGGACGTCCGCGGGACGTCGTACGGCCCCAGCGCGTCGCTGCCGCGGATAGCGGCGGCCAGCTCGTTGCCGACGCCCGCGAATCCGGTCTCCACCATGGCTATCCGCACGTTGTCCGGGCCGCTGATGAAGGCCCGCTGCGCCGCCGTGCGGGCGTTCGCCGGTACGGCCGGCTCCTCCTGGAAACTCACGCCCTGCTCGCGGAGCCTCGGCGCCTCCGCGTCGAGGTCCGGCACGACAAATGCGAGATGGTCGATGGCCCGGCCCTGCGTGGCGGCCGGCGGCGGGCCCTCCGGATGTGCAGAGACCAGGAACAGGATGTCGCCGAACTCCACGCCGTCCACCCTGTCCCTGAGTGTTGCCGGCTCGCCGCCCAGCACGTCGCGGTACCAGGCCAGCGTCGCTTCCGGGTCGGTCGCGCTGAGATGGACGTGGTGGAAGCCGAGCCGCTCGATGTCTTCCACGAGCTCGATCCGCGTGCCCCAGGGATCGAAGATGAACGCGATCTTGAACAGTCCGGGGATGTCCCGCACGGTCGACCCGTCCTCGAAGCGCTGCAGGCGGACGCCGGCCCCGCGCACGCCGACCGCTTCGAACTCCGCCATCCTGGCGTCCAGGTCGGGGAACGAGAACCCGATGTGGTTGATGCCCGTTCCCAGGCTGCCGCCGCTCGTCGGCTGGGGCACGAACACGAGCTCCACGCCCCCGCAGGTCGCGGCGTCGTCGCGGTCGGCCACCGGCTCGCACCCCATGTACTCCGAGTACCAGTCCACGCCCATGGCCGGGCTGGGCGCCGTGATATGGACATGATGGTAGTCGGCGGCCAAGGCGGCGGTGGGCGCCAGCGCCAGCGCGGCGGCGACGATGGTTGCGAGAGCGGTCTGCTTGCGTTCCATGGCGCCCGTGCTCCTCTCCGCGTGTTGGGGGCTGATCCGGCGGCGGCGTTCGCCCCCCGGTATCGGTGGCAGGGTAGCACAGTACCGATCGTGTAGGATGCGGAGTTGTCGATCGCTACGTGGGCTGCTTTTCGGCGCGCAACTCCCCGCGCGGCGCTGGTGCTGCTCCTGCTGCCACTTTCCCCGACCGGGGGCGTTCTTGCGCAGGCGCAGGATGATCGCTCGCAGGCCTCTCCCGCGGCGGAAGGGCCCCGACCGGGCCAGGTTGCGCCGGGCGCCCTGACTGCCACCGCAATCGATCCCGCGCTCGCCGCGGCCATCGACGGGCCCCCGCCGCCGGTCGGGCCGGCGGTGATGAACCGGGACGCGGACGGGCGGACGACGGTCCGCGCCATCCGGCTCGCGACTGGCATCCGGCTGGACGGGGTGCTCGACGAGGAGGTGTACGGCGCGGTCCCGCCGATCACGGACTTCCTGCAACAGGTGCCGGTGGAGGGCGCGCCCGCGACCGAGCGGACCGAAGCCTGGATCATGTTCGACGGGGAGAACGTGTACGTGTCGGCGCGCGTGCACGACTCGGCGCCCGAGAGCGAATGGGTCGCCAACGAGATGCGGCGCGATACCAACCAGTTGCGGCAGAACGACACGTTCACGGTCTTCTTCGACACGTTCTACGACCGCCGCAACGGCTTCAACTTCTACACGAACCCGCTCGGCGCGCGAGCGGACCAGCAGTTCACGAACGAAGGCAATCCCAACGGCGACTGGAACCCCGTGTGGGACGTGCGCACGGGACGTTTCGACGGCGGCTGGACGGCGGAGATGGAGATACCGTTCAAGACGCTCCGCTACCGCGGCGGGGGCGCCCAGCTCTGGGGCGTGCAGTTGCGCCGCGGCGTGCGCCGCAAGAACGAGTGGACGTACCTGACGCGGATCCCGATCTCGGCCGGCGGCGGGCGCGGAGCGGCCGGCATCTTCCGCGTCTCGGCGGGTGCGACGCTGGTGGGCATCGAGCCTCCGGAAGCCAGCCGGCTGGTCGAGATCAAGCCGTACGCCATCGGCGGCGTGACGACCGACCGGCACTCCATTCCCATCCAGGAGAACGACGGCAGCGGCGCATTCGGCGCCGACGTGAAGATGGGCATCACGGAGAACCTGACGGCAGACTTCACCTACAACACGGACTTCGCCCAGGTCGAGGTGGACGAGCAGCAGGTCAACCTGACCCGCTTCAGCCTCTTCTTTCCGGAGAAGCGGGAGTTCTTCCTCGAGGGCCGGGGCATCTTCGGGTTCGCGCGCGGCGGGGTGGGCGCCGGCAGCCCCGGCGAGCCGAGCGACGCGCCGACGCTGTTCTACAGCCGGCGGATTGGCCTGGAGGGCGACCCCAACAACGTGCAGGTGGTGGTGCCGATCCACGGCGGCGCGCGGATGACGGGCAAGGCGGGCGCCTTCGACGTCGGCGCGCTCAGCATCCAGACGGAAGAATCGCCCGAGGCAGGTACGGCGTCGACGAACTTCACGGTGCTGCGTCTGCGGCGGGACATCCTGCGGCGCAGCAGCGTGGGGGGCATCTTCACCAACCGGTCCGTATCGCAGGTCGGGCCGGGCTCCAGCCAGGCGTACGGCGTGGACGGCACGTTCTCCTTCTTCGAGAACCTCGACTTCGTGACCTACTACGCGCGCACCCGGACGCCGCTGGCCGACGGCCGGGACGCCAGCTACCAGGGCCGCTTCGACTACGGCGGCGACCGCTACGGCCTGACCGTCAACCACATCGCGGTCGAGGAGAACTTCCTGCCGGAGATCGGCTTCATGACGCGCGACAACTACCGCCGCACCAACGTGTCCGGCCGTTTCAGCCCGCGACCGCAGGGCAGCGCGCTGGTGCGCCGCTATGCGCTCGAAGCCGGCGTCGACTACTTCACCACCGCCGACCGGGGTTTCGTCGAGACGCGCGAGCGGACCGTGGACTTCTCGACGGAGTTCCACAACAGCGACCAGTTCGAGGTGAGCCTGACCAACTCGTACGAGCTGCTGCAGGAGCCGTTCCGGATCTCGAAGGACGTGGTGCTGCCGGTCGGCGGCTACGGCTTCACGGCGGGCACGGTCTCCTACACGCTGGGCGGGCAGCACCGCGCCAGCGGCGGGCTGGCGTTCACGGCCGGCACCTTCTGGAGCGGCGACATCCGCACGCTGGAGTACCGCCAGGGCCGCATCAACGTGTCGAACCAGTTTTCCGTGGAGCCGACCATCTCGTTCAACGACATCGACCTGCCGGAGGGCGACTTCAATACCACGCTGGTCAGCACCCGCTTCAACTTCGCGTTCAACCCGCGCATGTTCTTCAGCGGACTGGTGCAGTACAACTCGAGCAACGACCGCTGGAGCAACAATCTCCGGCTGCGGTGGGAATACAGCCCGGGCAGCGAGCTGTTCGTGGTATACACCGAGGAGCGCGACGTCGGCGGGCTGAGGCCGATCCGTGTCGACGGCCTGCGCAACCGCGGCTTCGTCGTCAAGCTGAACCGCCTGTTCCGCTTATAGCGGGGGAAGAAGATGCTGACAAGCACGACATGGTTTCGTCTCGGTTTACTGGTGGGTCTGCCGGCCGTGTTGCTCACCGTCGCAACGCGCGCGCAGCGGGGCGACGTCGACTGGGATGCGGTGGAGATCGCCGCGCACCACGTGCGCGGGACCGTGCACTACGTGTCGGGACGCGGCGGCCACGTCGGCCTCTCCGTGGGCGACGACGGCGTCATCATGGTCGACGACCAGTTCGCCCCGCTGACCGATCGCATCCTGGCGGCGATCCGCGGCATCTCGAACGGCGACATCCGCTTCCTCATCAACACCCACGTCCACGGCGACCACGTGGGCGGCAACGAGAACCTCGGCCGCATGGGCATTCTCATCCTGGCCCAGGACCGCGTGCGCCTGCGGCTGGCGGAGACCATGCCGGAGGTGGCGCTGCCGGCCTTCACCTACAGCGAGGACGTGACGATCCACCTGAACGGCGAGGAGGTGCACATCTTCCCCGTGCCCGCCTCGCACACGGACGGCGACAGCGTCATCCACTTCCGGGGCTCCGACGTGATGGTGGTCGGCGACGTGTTCCGCACGGTCGCGTTCCCGGTGATCGACCGCAACAACGGCGGGAGCCTGCCCGGCACCATCGAGACGCTGGGCATCATCGCCGGCCGCGCCGGCCCAGATACGCTCATCCTGCCCGGCCACGGCGAGGTCTCGACGCGCGAGGACGTCATGGAGTTTCGCGACATGGTTATCGACGTCTCCGGCCGCGTGGCGGAGCTGGTGGAGCAGGGGATGACCTACGAGCAGGTAGCGGCCGCCGGGACCACCGCGTCGTACGAGGGCAAGTGGGGCGACCCCACCCGCTTCCTGACCGCGGTGTACGCGGAGCTGAGCGGGGCGGACTAAGCATCGTCGGCGCGATTCGAGTCCATGGGGCGCGCAAGCACAGCCGCGGCGGGCTGCGTCGCCGTGGCGCTCGTGGCAACGGCCCCTGCGGCGCGGCCGCGGGCGCAAGAGGCAGAGCCGGCGCCCACCTTCGAGCGCGACGTTTCCTGGCCGAAGCCGCTGCCCGACAACTGGCGCCTCGGCATCGTCTGGGCCGTTGCGGTCGACAGCCGCGACCACGTCTGGGTGCTGCACGCGGCCGACCGCTATCTCGAAGAAATTGCCGACGCCGGCAAGCTTCCGGCGCCGCCGGTGGTCGAATTCGACCCCGAAGGCAATCTGGTGCAGGCCTGGGGCGGCCGCGATCAGGGCCGGCCGTGGGTGTACAGCATGGAGCCCCACCCCTCCGTCGGCGAGCACGGCCTGCACGTCGACCACCGCGACAACGTCTGGGTAACCGGCGGCGGGCACCTGGCGCTCAAGTTCACGCGCGCCGGCGAGTTCCTGCTCCAGATCGGCCGCCTGAACCGCACCGCAGGGAGCAACCACACGCAATACCTGGGGAATCCGTCCGGCGTGGACGTCGATCCGGAGACCAACGAGGTCTACATTGCGGACGGCTACCTCAACAAGCGCGTGATCGTGTTCGACGGCGATACCGGTGAGTACGTGCGGCACTGGGGCCGCTACGGCGCGCCGCCGGACGATGCATTCGAAGCCGGGGAGCGGTTTCCGCGCTTCGGTCATGCCGCGCAGCTATCCGCCGACGGCCTGGTCTACGTCTCCGACCGTGAGCACGGCAGCATCCACGTGCACCGGCGCGACGGCAGCTTCGTGACCGAGGTCGAGGTGCCGGTGAAGGTGAATTCCGTGGCGTTCTCCGCCGATCCCGGCCAACGCTATCTCTACGCGGGCGGCATGCGCACAGGCGCCAACGGCCGCTACGACCTGGAGGTGGACGGACGGATCGTGATCCTCCGCCGCAGCGACCTGCAGGTGCTGGGTTCCTTCGAAAGTGCCGGCCAGCACTTCTTCGACGTCGATTCCCGGGGCAACATCTACACCTGCGGCCGCTTCATGCCCGAGAAGTTCGTCCCGGTCGTGCCGCCGCCCCGCTAGGCGGGGGCAACGCGCCAGAGTGTGTGCTACGATTGCGTACACCATCGTATCCACTACAGAAGGCGGTCCAGATGCGATTCGTGAGCGTTCGCGAGCTGCGGGCTCGTTCGGCGGCCGTGTGGAAGACCCTGGCGCAGGAGAAGGAGCTTGTCGTCACGTCCAACGGCAAGCCGATCGCACTGCTGTCCGCGACGTCGGAAGAGCGGCTCGAAGAATCGCTGGACGCTGTGCGCCGCGCCCGCGCCCAGGCGGCCGTCGCGGCGATTCAGGACGCTTCCCTGCAGTCCGGGACTCACCGGATAACGCTGGACAGGATCAACGCTGAAATCGACGCCGTCCGCCGAGACCGCGCCAGATGAACGTCGTGCTCGACACGAACGTCCTGGTGTCTGGTCTCATCACTCCGTTCGGTCCGGCGGCGGATATCATGCGCTTGCTGGCGGCCGGCGCCATTCGGGCCTGCTACGACGCCCGCATACTGGGGGAGTACCGCGAGGTGCTCGCGCGCCTAGCGTTCGGATTCGCCGCTGAACGGATAGAGGCGCTGCTCGACCAAATCAGGGCCGACGGCCTGCTCGTCACGGCGCGGCCCCTGGCCACGCACCTGCCCGACCCGGACGATGAGATGTTCCTGGCAGTCGCGCTCGCGGCAGGCGCAACCTGCCTCGTGACAGGCAATCTCCGCCATTTTCCCGAGGAGAGCCGGCAAGGCCTGTCCGTTGTATCCCCGCGGCGCTTTCTCGATGTGTACGGCGACGAGTTGGCGTCTTCCGGCGCGTGAGCGTTGCCATACGACGCGGAAACGACCGGAACGAAGCGCGACCTCCGAACGTAGCTGCGACCTGCAGCACTTGTGGGAGTGCTGCTGTTAACGAGAGTGCTTGCGTCGGTTGCTCGTTGGTGTGTGATGCGGGGTGTGTAGTGACGATCGGCCGGCGCCGCCGAAATTCCGGGCTGCACGATGCGATTCGACGCGCCGTAGCTGAGTGGCATCAGCTCGGGTAAGGTTCCAGCGGTTCATCTTGCCCCAAAGAGCGTCAACGCGACACGACCACCTCGGCGCACTGTGCTTCAACCCGTTTGTTCCCGCACACGTCGGTGAAGAACGTTGAGCCGTTCCCCAATCCGTCTGTAGCGATCAACGGATTCTCGGTAGGACTCCATGTCCGCTCGGTAACGCCGATACGGATAATGCCCTTCGCTGCGGCTCTTGAGGCACATCTCAGATGACCCCGCCCGCTGGACGTGACGGTGCCGTCGTCGCGCAACCAGCCGAGCAAGGCCGAACTCAATGAGGACGTGAACATGCGCGTAGCACTCGCCGCCGTGGTCGTCCTTATCCTCAGCGTTCCCACAGCTGCCCAGGACGAACGATGCGACGCCCGACCGCGGTGGCTGGTCGTGACGGTTGTGAGCGTAGCCTACTGTTGACACTCGGGACGATACCGATGACCTTGACCTGGGCTTTCGACGCGAACGCCACGAGTTCATCGACCGGTGTCTGATCGTCACCATATGATCGTCACCATAGTCGAGAACGACGATCAGGAAGGTGCTCGATCCAGAATCACGTTGCCAGATGTGCTCGTGAACAACATAAGAAATTACTACGTGAAGGAGTCCGTGCAGGAAATCTGCGCGGCCGTCAACGACTGCGCCGACGCTACCGACCAGGGCGGTCGGTAGCGTTTCTACCCGGAGACTTCAAACTGTACCACCACCCCCAACGGGAGTGGGAGAAATCGCTGGCTGTGCCGGCGTCGTCATCGGGCGGTGCACGAGTAGGGGTTCCGCGTCACGCTGGACGTGGCGGGCGGCGTGGAGTTCGTGCGGCCGGCCGGCCGTTTCCGGCGGCTCCGCCGCAGCCGCCGTGGAGAGGTGCTCCGCCAGCACCCGTGACGAATCGGATCGAACAGGAACGGGTCGAGATCGACGCGCAGACGGCCGCGCTGGCTTGGCGGGGTGAGCGGGTAGACATCGGCTGGACGGTCGGCCTGCTGTGGCGGCCGCGGTTGGATGCACCGCCAGATTGATGGCAAGGCGCGCGGATCCGACCCGGAACGCGAACACGCCGAAACCATCCGGAAGGAACCGACCTCAACTCGGATACCCCGACGACCCGCACGAATTCCCGAAGCGGCATATCATTGGAAGCGAGGCTGCGATGCACAACGAATTCACAGCGGTACTTGAGCGGGACGGCGATTGGTACATCGCGTACTCCCCCGAGATCCCTGGCGCCAACGGGCAAGGCAGGACGAAGGAGGAGGCCCGCCGAAGTCTCAGTGACGCCATCGCCATGATCCTCGCGGATCGCAGGGAAGACGGGCTGCGGGGCGTACCCGCCGGTGCGGAACGCGCGACGGTAACCGTGACGTGAAGCGCGGCGGCTTGCTGCGCCGTCTGCGCAGGTACGGCTGCACCCTGAAGCGTGAGGGTCGCGCTCATTCTCTCTGGACCAATCCCACCACCGGCGTCGTAGAGTCCATACCTCGTCACGAGGAGATCCCCAATCTTCTTGTTCGCAAGATCTGTCGCAGGCTGTCTGTTCCGGAGCCCGGTCGAAGCTAACGGACGTCATTCCACGTGCATGGCGCGTACGGCGCGGTTTGATGCCGTAGCCCGTGTTTCTCACCGCCGCCGCACGGTTACCGGGATGCCGTTGAAGGCGGCGTTGCCGCTCAGCGTGTCCAGGAAGCGCTCGCTGGTGACGTCGTTGGCGCTCTCGCCGGCATGGTTGCTGGCGACGCGCAGTCGGACGCCGTCGCGGCCGTGGCCCCAGCCGTGGGGCAGGCTGACAACGCCGGCCCGAACGCTGTCGGTTACCTCGACGGGCACGGTGACCGCGCCGGCCTTCGAGCGGAGCTCGGCCATGTCGCCGGTCGACAGTTGGCGCGCGGCGGCGTCTTCCGGGTGCAAGAGCAGCGTGCAGCGATGATCGCCGCGCAACAGCCGGGCGCTGTTGTGCAGCCAGGAGTTGTTGCTGCGCAACTGGCGTCTGCCAATCAGCGCCAGACGGCCGTTCGTTTCGCCGTCAGCCTCGGCCGGCAGGTGCTCGCGCGCTTCACGCACGAATTCCGCGGGGGCGGCGTCGATCTTGCCATCGCGTGTCGCAATGCGCTCGGCGATGCGGTCCGGCTGCAGCGGCCCCAGGTCGAGGCCGTGCGGGGCCTCCCGCAGCCGCGCGAGCGACAGCTTGTGCGGGCCCAGCCGCAGCAGCGGGTCGAGGATGCGTTCCGGCGTGAGCGCCTGGACGGCGCGGGAAACCGCGCGCCGCAGCGGGCGCGGCGCGAGGACGCGCCCCGCCAGCGCGCCCAGGATCTCCCAGTCGTGCCGCTGCTCCGGCGTCCGGGGCACGGCGGGCTCGACATACTTGGCCACGTTGCGGACCGCGAACACGTTCAGCGCCAGGTCGTAGTGCCCGCGCGCCAGCGGCGGCGCGGGCGGCAGGACCACGTGCGCGTGGCGCGTCGTCTCGTTCAGGTACGGATCGATCGCGACCACGTGCTCGAGGTTGCCGAGCGCGCGATCGAGACGCGCCCCGTTCGGGGCCGACAGCACGGGATTCCCGGCGACGGTGATCATCGCGCGCGGGGATCGCGGGCCGCCGGACTCGATCTCGTCCGCGAGCGCCGCGACCGGCAGCTCGCCGGTGAACTCCGGCAGCCGGCGGGCGCCGCCGCGCCAGCGGCCGAACGTGCCGCGCAGGCCGATCCGGGACAGGACGTCGATGGCGTCGACGGCAGGCGTCGTCAGCAGCAGTCCGCCTTCCGCGTCCATGCGGCCCGTCACCAGGTTGAGCGCCTGCAGCAGCCACACCGCCAGCGTGCCGTGGCGCTGCGTGCACAGTCCGACCCGGCCGTAGCCGGCCGCCCGTTCGGCGGCCGCGAAGTCCAGCGCCAGCCGGCGAATCGTCGGCGCCGCGACCCCGGTGCGCTGCGCGACCCGCTCGGGTGGCAGATCGCGGACCAGATCGGCAAGCGCGTCAAGGCCCTTGACACGTCGTGCCAGCCGGCCGAGGCGCATCCGCTGCTCCTCGAAGATCACCTGCAGCATCGCCGCGAGCAGCAGGGCGTCGGCGCCCGGCCGGATGGCGAGATGCTCGCCGGCCGCGGCGGCGGTCTCCGTGCGCCGCGGGTCGACGACGACCACGCGTCCACCTCGCGTCCGGAGGTCGGCCAGCCGCCGCCGCATGTCCGGCGCGCTCATCAGGCTGCCGTTCGACGCCAGCGGATTCGCGCCGAAGACCAGGAAGAAGTCGGTCCGGTCGAGGTCGGGCACCGGAATCAGCGCGAAGTGCCCGAACATGCGCAGCGCGACCAGCATCTGCGGCAACTGGTCGGCGGAGCTGGCGGAGTAGATGTTTCGCGTCCGCAGTGCGCGCGTGAAGGGGAGCAGGTGCGTGATCAGCCCCAGGTTGTGGGCAACCGGATTGCCGTAGTAGACGCCGACGGCGTTGCGGCCGTGGCGCCGCCGCACGCGGACCAGTCCTTCCGCCGCGCGGTCGAGGGCCACCTCCCAGCCAACCCCGCGCCATGTGCGGCCATCGCGGATCAGCGGCGCGCGGATGCGGTCCGGGTCGTGATGCAGGTCGGCAAGCGCGGCCGCCTTCGGGCAGACGTAGCCGCGGCTGAACGGATCCTCCGGGTCTCCCCGGACCGCGTCGATGCGCTGTCCGTCGACCTCGACGAGGATGCCGCACATGGCCTCGCACAGCGGGCAGGTCGAGATGCGGGTCGTGCGTTGCGCGCTCACTTGGAGATCCGCCGCCGGGAACGGTATCGTAGCCGTAGCCGGATTCCAATCGCGGCACGGGGGGGAACGTATGCGAAGCAGCGCGTGGACGGTGAGTTGGCGGGTCCTGGCGCCCGGGATCCTGCTGGCGGCGCTGGGAGTGGGCGGATGTGCGGGCGCGGACGCGCCAGCGCCGGCGCCCGCGACCGAGTCGGAAGCCGTGGCTGCGCCGGAAGGCAATGCCGTGCTCGGAGCCCACGAAATCGTGCCCGATCCCGGGGCGACGTTCACCGACGAGCGCGGGTTGACCGTCGAGGGCATGGGGATCGACTTTGCGGCGCGCCGCTATCCGGCGTCCACGGACTTCCCGACCGGACCGGCGCTGGGCGAGCGGCTGCCGGAGTTCACCCTGCCGAACCAGCACGGCGAGCCGGTCGACTTCCATGCCGACCGGGGCGGCCAGGGGGCCGTAGTCGTCTTCTACCGCTCGGCCGTATGGTGACCGTACTGCCAGACGCAGCTGGTCGAGCTGCAGGGGCAACTGGAAGACTTCGAGGCGGCGGGGTTCAGGATCTACGGCGTCAGCTACGACTCGGTTGAGGGGCTGGCGGCGTTCGCCGACCAGCACGGCATCGAGTACGACCTGCTGGCCGACGACGACTCGGCGGTGATCACGCAATTCGGCATCCTCAACACCCTGATCGAGCCGGACGGGCCGCTGGCCGAGCAGTTCTACGGGCTCCCGTTTCCCGGCACGTACGTCGTGGACGGAAACGGCGTGGTGACCGAGAAGTTCTTCAACAAGCACTACGCCACGCGGACGTCGGCGGGCACGATTCTCGACTCGGCCCTGGGGCGCGCGCTGCGCCACGAGGAGGCCCCCGCGGCGGCCCATGGCGCCCCGCAGGTCGGTTTCACCGCCTTCCTGTCGGATCCGCAGCTCACGCTCGAGGTGGCGAGCACGCTCAACGTGCGCATCGAGATGGAGGAGGGCTACCACGTCTACGCGGAGCCGTTGCCCGACGACTACTACCCGACCACGGTGCGGCTGGAGCCCGTCAGCGGCCTGGAGATCGGTGAGGCCGTCTATCCGCCGACGACGCCGATGCGCTTCGATGCTCTGGACGTGACGTTGAACGTCTACGAAGGGTCTGCCGACATCGCGATTCCGGTCACGGCGCTGGCCGAGCTCGTCCAGGCGGGCGGTGAGACGGTCGATCTGGACGTCGTCGTGGACTACCAGGTGTGCAGCGACACGGTGTGCTATCTGCCGGAGGAGGCCCGGCTCTCGCTCTCCGCGCCCATCTCGGGTTTGCTGGGCCGCTAGTCACGAGGAGTCGGCGCCTGTCTACGAGGCCGACTCCCGCGCGCCGCGGGCGCGCCGCAGGAGCCACGGCAGGACGAGCGCCGCGGCGGCGAGCAGCAGCAGCGCGCCCGACAGCGGCCGCGTGAACAGCACCGTCACGTCGCCTTCCGCGATGGCCAGCGCCCGCCGCAATTGCTGCTCGGCGAGCGGGCCGAGAATCAGCCCAATCACGGCCGGCGCCACCGGCACGTCGAGCCGCCGCATGGCGAAGCCGACGAGGCCGATGCCGTACATCAGCCCGACGTCGAACAGCGACCCGTTGAGGCTGTAGGTGCCGACGGTGGCGAACAGCACGATGCCGGCCGCGAGCAGCGGCCGCGGGATGGCCAGCAGCCGCGCCCACAGCGGCGCCAGCGGCAGATTCAGGACGAGCAGCATCACGTTGCCGGCGTAGAGGCTCGCGATCAACCCCCACACGAGCTCGGGCTGCGAGGTGAAGAGCAGCGGCCCCGGCTGCAGGTTGTGCTGCTGGAACGCCGCGAGCATGATGGCGGCCGTCGCCGACGTCGGCAGGCCGAGCGTGAGCAGCGGCACGAGCACGCCGGCCGCCGCCGCGTTGTTGGCCGCCTCGGGTCCGGCCACGCCTTCGATCGCGCCGCGTCCGAACTCCTCCGGGTGGCGCGAGAGCTTCTTCTCCATCCAGTAGGAGAGGAAGGTCGGGATCTCCGCGCCGCCGATGGGCAGCGCCCCCAGAGGAAAACCCACGCCCGCGCCGCGCAGCCAGGGCTTCCAGGATCGCCGCAGGTCGGTGCGCGTCATCCACGTCCAGCCGCCGACGCGCGCCGCCGAGGCGCCGTCCGCCCGAGGTGCCGCCGCCAGCAGCAGCACCTCGCCGACGGCGAACAGCCCGATCACGACGACCACGACGTCGATGCCGTCGAGCAGATGGGGGATGCCGAACGTGTAGCGCGCCTGACCGGTCTGCAGGTCGATGCCGACCAGCCCCAGCGCGAGGCCGAGGAACAGGCTGAGCAGGCCGCGCAGCGGGGAGGCGCCCAGCACCGAGGAGATCGTCGCGAAGGCGACCAGGATCAGCGCGAAGTACTCGGCCGGGCCGAAGCGCAGGGCAACCTCGGCCAGCGCGGGCGCGGCGACGGTCAGCCCCACGACGCCGAGCGTGCCGGCCACGAACGAACCGATCGCGGCCGTCGCCAGCGCGGCGGATGCGCGTCCGGCGCGCGCCATCCGATGCCCGTCGATGGCGGTGATCATGGCGCCGCTCTCGCCGGGCGTGTTCATGAGGATCGACGTGGTGGAGCCGCCGTACATGGCGCCGGCGTAGACACCCGCGAACATGATGAATGCACCGACCGGTCCGAGCTGGAACGTCACCGGCAGCAACAGGGCGACGGTCAGTGCCGGACCGATGCCGGGCAGGATGCCGACAATGGTCCCCAGCACAACGCCGACGAACGCCCACAGCAGGTTGCCGTCCTGCAGGACGACCGCGAATCCCTGGAGCAAGGCCGAGGTCGGTTCCATCAGCGGGAGGTGTCGCAGCCAACTGTAATGTAGTCTGGTGCAGGGGGGTGCGATGCGGGCCTACATGCACATCCGGGCGCTGGCGGCCGCGGGATTGCCGGCGTTGCTGCTCGTCGCCGCGACGGGGCCTGCGCCGGGCGCACAGGATGGCGCCGCGCCGCGCGAGACCATCGTCTACAGCACCATCCAGCCGTCCAACTGGGACCTGTTCCTCTTTGACGGACCTGGGGCGAAGCCGCGGAGGCTGACGACCGATCCGGGGCTCGACTACAACGGCGCCTTCTCGCCGGACGGGCGCTGGGTGGTGTTCACGTCCGAGCGCAGCGGCAGCCCGGACCTGTACGTGCTCGACCTGCGCGGCAGCGCGCCACCGCGACCGTTGATCACCGGTCCGGCGATGGAGGACGCGGCGGACATATCGCCGGACGGCGAGCAGTTGGTGTTCGTCAGCACGCGCGATGGCAACGCGGACGTCTTCGTGATGGCGTTCCGACCCGAGGACCCGGACGCGGCAGGCGAGGCGAAGAACCTGACGCGCCACGCCGCGGGCGACTACAACCCGGCATTCTCGCCGGACGGAACGCGGATTCTGTTCTCCAGCAGCCGCGACACGGCAGTATCGACGAGCACCGGACCGGGCCCCCCGCCGACCTACCTGGCCAGCGAGGTTTACGTGATGCAGGCGGACGGGAGCGATGTGCGGCGCCTGACGCGGCACGAGAGCTGGGACGGGGCGCCGGCGTGGACGCCCGACGGACAGGCGGCCGTGTTCTATTCGCAGCGCGACGGCGAGCCGCGCATCTACCGCACCGGCATCGACGGCTCGGCGGCCGAGCCGATCTCGGCCGGGGACGAGGCCGCGCTGTCCCCGACCTTCGGCCCCGACGGGCGGCTGGCGTTCACGGTGCGGCGCGACGAACGCTGGACGCTCGTGACCGCACTACCGGATGGCGCTGATCTGCAGATCGCCGGTGACGCCGAGCGCGACTACTGGGCGCCGGAGTACGACCCCGCGTCCGGACGCCTGCTGGCGCACGGGCCGGGACCGCTGGAGCCGGCTTCCCGCTTCGAGAGCGACTCGCCGGGCGCGTTTCCCGTGCATTCGCCAGTGCCGGTCCACCTGCCGGACCGCCAGGTTTCCCTCATCGGCATCCGCGGCTACATCCCGGCCATCGACCGCACCTCGGGAGAGGTGGCCACCAGCGAGGCGTTCGCGCGGCTGGTGGCGTCCAGGGCCGACGGCAGCCGCAAGCGCGTGGTGGTCGACCGGGCCGGGGCGGATCGGTATCGCGGTCCCGATTCGGCGTGGGGGCCGTCGTGGTCGTACGACGGCGATTGGCTGGCGTTCGCCGTGGGCCCGCCGTTCGCGTCCGCCGCACGTGATGTGGACATCTGGAAGATCCGCAGCGACGGCAGCGGCGCGGTGAACCTGACGCCGGATTCCGACACCAACGAAGCGTTCCCGGACTTCGCGCCGGACGGCCGGCGCATCGTCTTCCGCAGCCTGCGCGACGGCAATTCCGACATCTACGTGATGAATGCCGACGGCACGGATGCGCGCCGCCTCACCCGCCACGAGGCGACCGACACCATGCCGGCGTTCTCGTCCGGCGGCGACCGCGTCGCGTTCACGTCGTTTCGCGACGGGAACTTCGAGATCTACACCATCGCGTTCGACGAGAACGGAGACCCCGGCCCGCCCGAGCGCCTGACCCGGACATCGGGCAAAGACATGCACCCGAAGTTCTCGCCCGACGACGAGTGGGTGCTCTTCACGTCCCAGCGCAGCGAGTTCAGCGACGAGCTGCCGCTGCTGCGCGTCATCTTTCAGCCCCAGCCGTACGGCGAGCTCCACGCCATCCGCCTGGCGGACCGAACGGTGGTGCGCTTGACGCACAACAAGTGGGAGGACGGCCCGACGGCCTGGGTGCGGGACGTCCCGGGCCTGGACTGATGTTGCAGCGAGCGCTCGCGCTGGCGACGGGCGCCGGGTCGCTGGCGCTTGCGGCGGCGCTGCTGGCGCAGCCCGGGCCGGCCCCTGCCGGCGCCGTCGTCCTGATCGGCGGCCGAGTCATCGACGGCGGGGGAGGCCCGCCGCTCGAGCGGGCCGTGCTGCTCGTTCTCGACGGGCGGATTCGCGCGGTCGGCCAGGTGGGCGACGTCCCGATCCCGGACGGGGTCGCCCGCGTCGACGTCAGCGGCAAGACCATCATCCCCGGTCTCATCACGGCGCACGCGCATCTCAACGACGGCGACCCGGCGCAGCCGCTGCGCGACCAGTTGCTGGCGCAACTGCGCACTTATGCCGCGTTCGGCGTCACGACCGTGCACACCCTCGGCGACGGCCGCTCGGCCGCCCACCGGGCGCACGCGCCGCGGCTGCCGTACCCCTGGCAGGTGGCTGAGGAGAGCGTAAGGGTGCGCGATGAGCAGGCGGACGGCGACCTGGTCGACCGCGCGCGGCTGTTCCCATCAGGTCCGAACGTGGTCGGCGCCACCGCGGCCGAGGCGCGCGAGGGCGTCGATCAGATCGCGGAGCTGGGGGTCGACGTCATCAAGACGCGGCTCGACGACCGGCCGGAAGACATGACGCCGGCGGTCTACCGCGCGCTGATCGACCAGGCGCACCGGCGCGGACTGCGGGTGGCGGCGCACGCCGTCACCCTGGAAGACGCCAGTGGGCTGGCCGAGGCCGGCGTGGACGCCGTCGTGCACAGCGTGCGTGACCGCGACGTCGACGCGGCGCTGATCGCCGCGCTGGCGAGCCGCGACGTCGGCTACGTGCCGACGCTGACGCGGACGCTGTCACTGTTCCTGTACGCGACGACCCCGGCGTTCTTCGGCGACCCCTTCTTTCTGCGCGGCGGCGACGCCTACCGGGCGGAGATGGAACGGATTCGGGATCCGGAGCTCCAGGCGCGGGTGCGCGGCGGCGACCAGGCCGCGGCTGCGCGGAAGGTGCTGGCGCAGGCCCAACGCAACCTGAAGCTGCTGGCCGGCGGTGGTGTGACCATCGGCATGGGCACCGACAGCGGCACGCAGTTGGGCCGTTGGCAGGGGTATTTCGAGCACGTTGAGCTGGAGCTGATGGTCGAGGCCGGCCTGACGCCGCTGCAGGCGCTCGTGGCGGCAACGGGCAACGCCGCGCGCGTCATGGGGCTCCGCGAGCTGGGCACGCTGGAGCCCGGCAACCACGCCGACTTCGTCGTGCTGGACGCCAATCCGCTGGTCGACATCCGCAACACCCGGCGGATCGACTCCGTCTGGATCGCCGGCCGCAGGCTCGCGGAGTAGGCCGCGCACGGCGCGGCCCGCCGGCCACCGAGTGGGGCGATGGGGTCCCCGCGAGTGGCTGGCGGGGGTTTGGGGCGCAGCCCCATCTAAGAAAGCCTTCGCGCGAGCCACTCGTTCTGGTCGCGCATGTAGCGCTGCGCCACGTCGGTGTCCGCGAAGAGCATGACGCCGTGCGGCGCGCCGGGGTAGACGTGCAGCTCGCACTCCACGCCGGCGCCGTTCAGGCGCAGCGCGTAGTCGATGTCCTCGTCGCGGAAACCGTCGGCCCCGCCCACGCACACGTACGCCCGCGGCAGACCCGACAGGTCTTCCGCGCGCGCCGGAGCCGCGTGATACGGCACGTCGTCGGCGCCGTAGAGATCGCCCAGGTACGACTTCCAGCCGAAGGCGTTCGACGTTCGGCTCCAGACGATCAGGTCGTCCGCCTGGCTCGAAGGCGTGCGCAAGCGGTCGTCGAGCATCGGGCAATCGAGCAGTTGCCAATCCAGCGTGTACTCGCCTCGATCGCGGACGAGCAGCGCCAGCGCCGCCGAGAGGCCGCCGCCCGCGCTCACGCCGGTGACGCCGACACGCGCCGGATCGACGCCGAGCTGCGCGGCATTGCGGAAAACCCAGGCCAGACCGGCGTAGCAATCCTCCAGCGGGCCGGGGTACGGCGTCTCCGGCGCGAGCCGGTACTCGACCGAAACCCCGACGCAGTCGAGCGCGGGGCAGAGCTGGTCGAACTTGAGGTCGTCCATCTCGTACGAGCCGATGACGTAGCCCCCGCCGTGGATCGAGTAGACGCACGGCCGCGGCCCGCTCGCCGCCGCCTTCGGCGTGTGCACGCGGACAACGACGCGCGGCGCCTCGCTGACCACGTGGTCCACGCGCTCGACGGCATCCGAGAGCTCTCCCGGCAGCATGAGCGGCGTGGCGCGTATTTCCGCGAGCGTCGCGTTCGTGAGATCCCCGAACGGGACCTGGTCCGCGAGCGGAACGATGGACGGATCGAGTGCGGTCGAGGACATTGCGTGCTCCCTGGATTGCGGGTGGAGGCCGGTAGAGCGAGACAGCTCGATTGGCGCGAGCGCCCCGCGGGACAATGCCCGCGGGACGCTCACATCGAATCGTGACGTGTCCGAGCGGCGGAGCTATGCCAGGGCGCGCTCGAACAGGACGAGCAGACGGCTCCACGCCCGCTCCGCCTGCGGCTCGTTATACACCTGCGTGTCGGGCGGGCACCAGCCGTGCAGCGCGCCGTCGTAAACCTCGATCTCCGCCGGCAGGCCGGCCTTGTCGAACACCTCGCGCAGCACGTTCTTCGCTTCCGGTTCGTTCTCGTCGTCGTTCTCGGCGATCGCGAACAGGTAGTGCGCCTGCATCTGCGGCACCAGCAGGTGCGGGCTGTCCGGCTGGTCGGTCACGAGGCCGCCGCCGTGGAACGACGCGCCGGCCTTGACGCGGTCGGGCACCGCCGCCGCGGTGCGCATGGTGATGGGGCCGCCCATGCAGTAGCCCATCGTCCCGACCCCGCGGCTGGTGTCCACGGACGGCTGGCTGTCCAGGAAGCCGATGAACGCCCGCGCGTCGCGCACGTGGGTCTCGGCGTTCAGCGTTCCCATCAGCGGCCTGACGATGGGGGCCACCTCCTGGAAGTTGGTGCTGCTCACGATCGGCGCCCGCTGCGAGCGGTAGTACTGGTTGACCACCAGCACCGAGTAGCCGGACTCGGCGAGGCGATTCGCCATCTGCCGCTTGGCGTCCCGCAGGCCGAACGCGTCGGGCCAGATCAGCACGCCCGGATGGGCGCCGCTGGAGGGGTGCACGAAGTAGCTGTCGCACACGCCGTCCGGCGTCGTCACGTCGATTTCGGCCTCGGTAACGGACTGCGCGTTGGCCGCCCGCGGCAGCAGGAACGCCAGTCCGGCGCCGGCCGAGACGGCCCCGAACTGTCGCCGCGTCAGTTGCTGCGCGCGCAAGTACCTGGTGTTGTCGGCATCGGTTCGTTCGTCACACATGCTTGCCTCCTGGCTGGAACCCGTGGCGGCGCAATGGGGCGCCACCCGCTCGCTCAAGATTTTACGTGAAAATCACGATGGTGCAGTGAGTTTAGCGCGGCCGCAACTATATCCCGCGCAACTTGACTTTTGGCGTGGAATCATGCGCTAGTATGCGAGGTCGGGCTGCCGCCGGGCAGCATTCGGCCCTGGGGGACGGCGAGTGAAAGGAGGCCGCAGTCCGTCGCCCGCGGCGTTGCGTAAAACACGGTCGAGAATGAGGGGGGAGCGAGAATGCGGAGCGTTCGGACATCGTCGGATTCGTTGCGCCGGCGGCGCCTAAGCCGCGCGGCGGTTGCTTGTTTCGTAGGCGTCCTCTTCGTCCCCGCCCTGGCCCAGGCGCAGGCCATCGGCGGCACCGTCACGGACTCCACCGGCGGCGTCCTGCCCGGGGTCACGGTCGAGGCGCGCAGCCCGGCCCTGATCGAGCAGGTCCGGACCGCCGTCACCGACGGCAACGGGCAGTACCTGATCGTGGCGCTGGAGACGGGCGACTATACCGTCACCTTCACGCTGCCGGGCTTCAGCACACTCGTCCGCGAGGGCGTCGCGCTCAGCACGGGATTCACGGCCAACGTCGACGCCGAGATGGCCGTCGGCGCGCTGGAGGAAACCGTCACGGTCACCGAAGCCACGCCTACGATCGACGTGCAGAGCGTGCGGCAGAGCGAGACCATCGACCGCGAGGTCTTCGAAACGCTCCCGACCACGCGCGGCTACGACTCGCTGGCCCTGCTCATCCCGGCGATGAATGTCCAGGGCGGTCCCACCACGGCCGTGCCGATTGACACGGGCGGCGTCAGCGGCGTGTCCAACAACCGTCTGACCATCCACGGCTCCGCGGAGGAAGACGCCGAGGTGCACATCGACGGCTTCGACGTGAACTCGGTGGCGTTCGACGGCGCGCCCGGCGCCCTGCCGCAGGATACGTCGATCGCGGAGTACGTCTACGACTATTCCTCGAACGCGGCCGAGGTCGAGACGGGCGGCGTGCGGATGAACCTGATTCCCAAGGAGGGGAGCAACACGTTCACCGGCGGCTTCTACGCCAACTACGGGCACGCCGACTGGTTGTGGAACAACGTGGACCAGGATCTGATCGACCGCGGCATCACCGGCGGCAAGGACGGCGCCTTCAAGACGGACCAGTCGTGGCAGGTCGCCCCGCAGCTCGGCGGTCCCATAGTGCGCGACAACCTGTGGTTCTACGCCAGTTATACCTATCGCCGGGCGTCCTTCTTCCCGAGCGGCCTGTTCAACAACACCGACACCAGCTCGCTGCGGTACGTTCCGGACCTCGACAACCCGACGCTGGAGGTATCGAACAACTACGAGTACACCGGGCGCCTGACGTGGCAGGCCAGCGAGCGCGACAAGGTGCAGGTGTACTACGCCAACAGCAACGTCAAGCAGACGCCGGCGCTGACCGGCTCGCAGCTCTTTCCCATCTACATCGCGCCGGAAGCGGGCAGCGAAGGCACGTCGGCGTTCAATACGTACCAGGCGACATGGGTCAGGCCGCAGACGGACCGGATCCTCTTCGAGGCCGGCTATTCCCGGCTGCCCGCGCACAGCATTCTGAACCCGCTCAACAACGCGTTCGACGCCACCGGCTCCGGCGCGCACTTCGACGCGCGCACGGACCTGCCGAGCGTGTTCGACGGGGCTACCCTCACGATGTCGCGCAACATGGGGTACTTCTTTGTCGGCAACACGGTGTGGTTCTCCACGCTGAACCAGACCGCGCGCGCGTCGATGTCGTACGTCACCGGCAGCCACAACCTGAAGGTCGGCATGCGGACCACCTTGAAATGGCAGAACGAGGCGTACCGCCACGGCGCGGACTGGACGAACATCCTGACCATTTTCGGATTCCCGCTCCAGGCCCAGTTCGGGTCGCGGCCGCCTGAAACCAACGAGCTGACGAACGTCGGCCTGTACGCGCAGG
>JAJEEU010000094.1 GCA_022820825.1 Vicinamibacteria bacterium | reverse complement strand
TGCCGACACAGCCACTGGTACGTGACCGGCGAGGCGCCCGTATGGCAAGGCGCGAGGAGGGATGCGGCCTGAAACGGCCGTGACCGACGAGCAACGCAGTCCAGACGGGATGCATCGCCGGTCAGTCGCAATTGTCGGCATTGATCCCGGCAGCGCGCCATCGCCCGCCGTATCAACTTTGCCGACACAGCCACTGGTACGTGACCGGCGAGGCGCCCGTATGGCAAGGCGCGAGGAGGGATGCGGCCTGAAACGGCCGTGACCGACGAGCAACGCAGCCAGACGGGATGCATCGCCGGTCGGCAGCTACTCAGAAGCTAGTTGGCACTATTGGCTGGGAGGCAGGGATTCGAACCCCGATACCGTGGTCCAGAGCCACGTGTCCTACCATTGAACGACCTCCCAGCAGGAAGGCGCCGCGCAGGAAACTGCCATTATAGTAGACGGGGCGACATGCCAACCAGCAGCGAGCTGGTCCCATCCCCGCGCTACGAGCTGTCGCGCTGGCTGTTCCTGCGTCTGCTGGCGCTGGTCTACCTGATCGCCTTCGCCTCGCTCGCGCCGCAGCTCCGGGGCCTGGTGGGCGAGCAGGGGTTGCTGCCGGCCGCGGATCTGCTCGAACGCGCCGGCGAGTTCTACGGCGCCGCCGCCTGGTACGAGTTTCCCACGCTGGCCTGGCTGGGTCCCGGCGACACCGGGCTGCTGGTGATCTGCTGGACCGGCATCCTGCTCTCGCTGCTGGCCATGTTCCGCGTGGCGCCGGTGCTGTCGTTCGCCCTGCTCTGGCTGCTGTACCTGTCGCTGACCGTTGCCGGGCAGACGTTCCTGGCGTTCCAGTGGGACACGCTGCTGCTGGAAACCGGCCTGCTCGCCTGCCTCTATGCGCCGCTCGGCTGGCTGCCGCGCCTCGGCGGGGGCCGGGAGCCGTTGTGGGTCGCGCGCTGGCTCGTCTGGGGGCTGGCGTTCAAGCTGACGTTCCTGTCGGGCATCACCAAGCTCGTCAGCGGCGACCCGACCTGGTCGGGGCTGACCGCGCTGACGTTCCACTACCAGACGCAGCCGCTGCCCGCCTGGACGAGCTGGTACGCGCACCAGTTGCCGGCCTGGCTGCACATGGGATCCGCCGCGGTCATGTTCGGCATCGAGCTGGTCGTGCCGTTCCTGGTGCTGGCCCCGCCCCGCTTCCGCCGCACGCGCCTCGCCGCGGTCGCGCTGCTCTGCCTGTTGCAGCTCGGCATCGCAGCCACCGGCAACTACGGCTTCTTCAACCTGCTGACCGTCGTCCTGTACCTGGCGCTGCTGGACGACGCGATGCTGATGCGCCTGCTGCCCGGCAACCTCGCGCTGCGGGCCGCTCCCGGCGTCTGGCGCCGCGAGCCGCCGTCGTGGCGCGCCGCGGTCGCCGTCGCGGCGTCGGGCATCGCCGTCATCAGCATGCTGACGATGTGGCATGAAGTGACCTACCGCCAGGGCCGTCCCGAGTGGTCCGACCGGCTGGTGCGGCTGGTCGCGCCGTTCCGGTCGATCAACGGCTACGGCCTGTTCCGCTCGATGACCACCGTGCGTCCCGAGCTGGTCGTGGAGGTCAGTCCCGACGGCCTGGAGTGGCGCGAGCAGCCGTTCCGCTGGAAGCCCGGCGATCCCGGCCGGGCGCCCGGCTTCGTGCAACCCCACATGCCGCGCCTCGACTGGCAGATGTGGTTCGCGGCGCTCGATCCGGCCGGCGCCGAGGTGTGGCTCCAGGCGCTGATGGAGCATGTGCTGGACGGCACGCCCGCGGTCACCCGCCTGCTGGGCGAACCGCCGTTCCCCGGCGCGCCGCCGCGCCACGTCAGGCTGGCGTACTACCGCTATGACTTCACGTCGTTCGAGGCGGGCCGCGCGACCGGCGACTGGTGGCGGCGCGAGCTGCGGGGGTACGTCATGGAATCCGAAAGGTCTCCATAGCAGCCCGTGACAGATGCCCTGCTGCATTCGACCGGCCATGCATCCCGCCTGACCAGTCTCGGTGCGACGCAGGGATCCGTCACGGGCTGCTAAGCGTCTGTACAGGTAGCGGTTACGAGCTTCTGAACTTCTGCAGGGCCGCGATCTCGGCCAACGCTTGCCGGGCGTAGGCGGCGGTGTCCGGCTCCGGATCCAGGTCGAACACCTCCACCAGGTGCTGGTAGGCGGCCGTCGGCTGATCCAGCGCGTGCAGTTGGACCAGGCCGGCGCCGAGGTGCGCCTCGGCCGCCAGCGCGCCGACCGGGTCGTCGCGCAGGTGGCGCTGATAGACGACGAGCGCCGCCGACGGGTGGCCGTTGGCCGCCAGCCAGTCCGCCAGCGCAATCGAATCCCCGGGCGGCAGCAGGCGCCGGGTCTGCTCCGGCGCCAGCCGGAAATAGGCCGGCGCCGCCTGCTCGAAGCGCCGCGCCGCGACCAGCGCGGCGACCGTCTCGCCGGGCGACGTCGCCGGCGCGTAGCCTCCGTCGCTGTACTCCGCGGGACGCGCCGCCATTTCCCGGCGCCCGGACCACCAGGCCCAGCCCAGGCCGCCCAGGAACCCGCCGATATGGGCGCCGTAGGCGACGCCGCCGCCCGCGCCGCCCTGCGCGATCAGGAACGGCATGACGTTGTCGATGAAGAGATAGATCCCCAGCACCAGCCGCGCGGGCCAGCGCACCATGTGCATGAAGAACGGGAACAGCATGATCCACAGCCGGACCCGGTTGCGCGGAAACCAGATGAAGTAGAAGCCGAGCACGCCGGAGATCGCCCCCGACGCCCCGACGAGCGGCAGCTCGGAACCCGCATCGAACAGCGTGTGGAACAGCGTCGCGGCAACCCCGGTGGCCAGGTACGCCGCCAGGTAGCGGACCGGCCCGAGCCGGTGCTCGACGTTGTCGCCGTAGATCCACAGGAAGAGCATGTTGCCGGCCAGGTGCAGGAACCCGGCGTGGAGGAACAGCGACGTGAACAGCGCGGCCAGGTGCGGGTCCGCGGGGCGGAAACCGTGGGTGAACACCACCAGGTCGTAGGCGCTGACCTGCCCGACCAGCTCTGCCGGCGACAGACGCCCGCCGAGCTGCTCCAGCAGGACGCCGATGTACGCGGCCAGCGCGGGGTCGGACGGGTCGGCCCGGGTGAAGCTGAGCGGCAGCGAGACGAGCAGGTATACGGCGACGTTGGCGGCTATCAGGCCGTACGTGACCCACGGCACGCCGCGCGGATTGGGCTCGTCGCCGAGCGGGAGGAACATCTCGCAGGCACCATATCACGGCGGCGGAGCGCCGGCCGCCGCGCTTCCCGCGGGCGCCGGAACGGCGCTCTAGGAACCCGCGGGATCGAGACGCTCGAGCCGGGCGGCGATCTCGTCACGCACCGTCCGGAACCGCGCCAGCCGCTCGTCTTCCGAGCCCGAGGCGCCCGCCGGATCGGGCAGCGGCCAGTGCAGGCGCCGCACGCGGGAGGGAAACACCGGGCACACCTCGTCGGCGCACAGGGTCACGACCGTATCGACGGTCGCCGGGTCGATATTGTCCACGGGCTTCGACCGCTGGCCGGAGATGTCGATCCCCAGCTCGGCCATGGCCCTTACGGCGAGCGGGTTGACCGACGAGGGCGCCGACCCCGCGCTCTGCACCCGCGCGCGCTCCCCGAAGCGGGCGCGCGCAAGCCCTTCGGCCATCTGGCTCCGGGCCGAATTCGCCACGCAGAGAAACAGCAGGCCGGGCAACTAGTCGAGGAGCATCTCGGTGAGCTCGAGGAGCGGGCGCGACTGCTCCTCGGCGTCCGACTCCTCGAAGTAGAAGCGGTCGCGGCCGAAGGCCGGCCGGAGCTCGTCGAACCAGGAGGCGCCCTCGTCGAACTCGGCGAGGAACGGCTTCTTCACCCAGCGCGGGTCGCGCGCCTGGATGAAGTCGCAGATCAGGAACTGCTTGTCCGGCTCTCCCAGCAGGTCGAAGCCGGCGCTCTCGCGCACGATGTCCAGCATGTTGTAGTCCATCATGTCGCGCAGGCGCATCACGCCCAGGATGCGCACCTTGCCGGGAAACGCCGACATCGAGGGACCGCGCACCGAGCGCGCCAGCCCGGACACGTTGGAGTACGCCTCCTTGAAGATCTTGTAGCAGCGGACCAGCGGCACCTCGAAGTAGTTGCGGGCGCCGGTGTCGCGCTCCACGAACATGTAGTAGGGGACCAGGCCGAGCCGGACGCCGGTGCGCCACAGCGCGGCCCACGCGGCGGGGTTGTCGTTGACGTGCTTGATGAGCGGCGCCTGCATCCGGATCTGCGCGCCGGTCTGCCGGATTCGCCTGACGGCTTCCCGCGAGACATCCGGCTCCAGCTCCACCGGGTGCGAGTAGTGGCCCATGATGGCGACGTGCCGGCCGGCCGCCGTCATTTCCTCGAACAGGCGCAGACAGTCGTCGGCGTCGGCGTCGGATACGAACCGCTGCGGCCAGTAGGCCACGGCCTTCGTGCCGATGCGGATGTTCTGGACGTGATCGAACTCGGGCGACAGCAGCGGCTCGATGTAGCGGCGCAGCATCTTCGTGCGCATGATCATCGGGTCGCCGCCCGTGAACAGCACGTCGGTGATGTCGCGGTGCGTCCGCAGGTAGTCGAGCAGGTCGTCGGTCTCGTTCGTCTGGAACTTGATGTCCTGCAGCCCCACGAACTGCGCCCAGCGGAAGCAGTAGGTGCAGTAGGCGTGGCAGGTCTGCCCCGGCGCCGGAAAGAACAGCAGCGTCTCGCGGTACTTGTGCTGCAGCCCCGCGAGCTTGCGGCCGTCCAGCTCGGGCACGTTGTGGGTGAGCTGTCCGGCCGGATGCGGATTGAGGCTCATCCGTATCCGGGAGACTTCAGCCGCCAGCCGCTCCTGGTCGCCCGCGCGCAGCGCCCGCTCCACGGCCGCGTAGTCCTCGTCGCCAAGCATCTCCCGTTGCGGAAAGACGAGCTGGAAGATCGGGTCGTGCGGCACGTTCGACCAGTTGATCAGTTGGTCCATGACGTACCGGTTCGTGCGGAACGGCAGCACTTCGCCGACCACCTGGATGGCGGTTCTCAGTTCCTCTTCGAGCAGCGCCCATTGTGGAGCGGCTTCCACGGTGCGCAGATCGACGGGGCGGTAGCGCCCGGTGTCGGCGGACTTGGTCATTGGATGAGGCATCGGCGGCAATGGTACTCGATAGGCGGTTCGCGCGGCCGGGGGCTCGCCGGCCCGGTTCAGGGCAGCGCCACGGTCTCGAGATTCAGCGGCGACTGCTCCGACGCGCGCGCCAGCACGATGGCGTGCTCGTCGTCGAGCAGATCGAGCTGCTCCACGCCCACCATCGCCGGGATCCGCTCGAACTCCACGCCGGCCGTGCCGCCGTCCGGCACGATCCCGGTCAGCGGCTCGGCCGACCCGAAGTCCCTCGTCGGCACCTTCATCACGCCGTGGCGGTTGTTCGACATCAGGATGTAGTCCTGCCCGTCCTTCTGGTAGACGATCATGTCGAGCGGGCGGTTGCCGCTGCCGAACTCGGCGATGGTCACGCCGCGCACGTCCGCCCCCGGCTGGAGGCTGGCCACCGGGAACTTCACGAGCGGCGTGCACAGGTACGAGGCGACGAGATGCGGCTCGCCGTCGATCTCGTACGGCACGAACGTGTAGACCGGCGAGCGCGTCTCGAACTGGTCGTGCGGCGCGTGCCAGACCTCGACGCTCGTGCCCTTGTCCACGCCGGTGAACGGATAGGCGATCGACCGCAGCTTCGACGCGAACTCCTCGCTCGACAGGCCGGCCACGTAGAGGCGGCCGTCCGTGTAGGCGAGGTCGGTGATGGTCTGCACGCCGAACAGGTTCAGCGGGTACTCGGTCGCCTGGTTGCTGGGATAGTTGGGAATCGGGATCCCGTTGCCGTTCTTGAGCAGCATGTCGGTCTGCTCGCCCGGCGCGTCCGGCAGCTCCACGCTGGAGTACGGCACCTGGTCGAGGGATACGACGGTCATGTCGCCCGCGCCGTCGACCCGCAGCAGCACCGGCCGGGCGCCGGCGCCGGTGCCGCGCATCACCGAGATGAACACGTTGCGCGTGCCCGGGTGCACCGCCAGGTCGGTGATGAGCAGGTTGTCCGCGCGGGTGCCGAGCGTCGCGGCGATCTGCTCGTCGATGGCCTCGATGCTCGAGGCGCCCGGCGCGCCGCCGCCGACGTGCGCGGCGAGGTCGAGCGCGTACACCTGCACGGCCTCGGCGTCGGCCGCGAACAGCACCGCGTCCGGCCCGAACGCGATCGGTCCCATGTGCTGCAGCGACGGGCCGGTCCCGGAGGAGACGGCGGAATCCTGGGCGGCCGCCGGAACGGCCAACAGCGCCAGCAGCACCGGCGCGAGCATGATCGAGGTACGGGTGCGTTGCATGCGTGATCCCCCTTGAGAAGCTACGCGCCGCAGCGTACCCGCTGGCCGATGACCGGTCAAGCGTGGTATTGATTGCTCTTTCCTCCAGATGCCACCTCCCAGCCCGACCACCCGTCGCGCGTCGCGCGCCCGGCCGCTCGTCGAGATCCTGGACACCACGCTCAGGGACGGCGAGCAGGCCGAAGGCGTGTCGATGGCGCCCGCCGAGAAGCTGACCATCGCCCGGCGCCTGCTGGAGAAGGTGAAGGTGGACCGGATCGAGGTCGCGTCCGGACGCACGAGCGACGGCGAGCGCAGCGCCGTCGCCCGCATCACGGACTGGGCCGACACCCTGGGACTCGCCGACCGCGTCGAGGTGCTGGGGTTCGTCGACGGGCAGGCGTCGGTCGACTGGACGCGGTCCGTGGGCGGCCGCGTGATCAACCTGCTGACCAAGGGCTCGCTCAAGCACTGCCGGGAACAGCTCCGGCGCACGCCGCGGGAGCACGCCGACGACATCCGCCGGACGGTCGACTACGGCGTGCGGCACGGCATCGTGTTCAACGTCTACCTGGAGGACTGGTCGAGCGGCATGCGCGACTCGCCCGACTACGTGCGGAGCCACGTGGCGGCGCTCGCCGGCATGCCGGTGCAGCGGCTGATGCTGTGCGACACGCTCGGCATCCTTAGTCCGGCCGAGGTGCGGGCGTTCGTCGAGCGGATGACGCAGGAGTTTCCGTCCTGCCGCTTCGACTTCCACGGCCACAACGACTACGGGCTGGCGACGGCCAACACGCTGGAAGCGGCGCTGGGCGGCGCGCGCGGCCTCCACTGCACGGTCAACGGCATGGGGGAACGGGCCGGCAACACGCCGCTCGACGAGGTCGTCGTGTCGCTGCGCGACCACGGCGGCCTGCGGACGAACGTCAACGAGCGGGCGCTGGCCGGCGTCAGCCAGCTCGTGGAGAACTTCTCGGGCCGGCGGGTCGCGCCCAACAAGCCGATCGTCGGCGAGAACGTGTTCACCCAGGCCGCCGGCGTGCACGCCGACGGCGACCGCAAGGGCCGGCTCTACGAGAGCCGCCTGCGGCCGTCGCGGTTCGGCCTGCGGCGCTCGTACGCCATGGGCAAGCTGATGGGCAAGGCGAGCCTGGAGTTCAACCTGGAGCGGCTCAACGTCACGCTGACGGACGCCGAGAAACGGCAACTGCTCGCGCGCATCGTCGAGCTCGGCGACCAGAAGCGGCACGTCACCACGGCCGACCTGCCGTTCCTGATCACCGAGCTGCTGCAGACCCCCGAGCTGCGGGTGTTCGAGGTGAAGGACTTCTCCATCGTCAGCAACCTGGGCCTGCGGCCGGTGGCGACCATCCTGGTGCGCTACCGCGACGCGGAGCTGCAGGCCACGGCCTCGGGCGACGGCGGCTACGACGCGTTCATGCAGGCGCTCAGGAGCGTGGAGGGGCAGCTCGGCATCAAGGTGCCGCGGCTGCTCGACTACCAGGTCCGGATCCCGCCTGGCGGCAAGACCGACGCGCTCGTCGAGACGACCATCAAGTGGGACAACGGCCTGAAGACCGTGGGCGTCGACACGGACCAGGTGACCGCCGCCATCCAGGCGACCGAGCACGTGCTGAACGCCATCGCGCTGCGCAGCGCGGGGGCCGGAGCGGCCGCGGCGGCCCCTCAGCGCAGCACGTCGCTCGCTTCGGCCGACTGAACGTAGCGCTCGGCGTCCTCCGGGAGCAGGAACCGCTCCCGCACCAGCTCTTCCGTTGCCCGCCTCACCGCGTCGACGTATCCCTGGTGGTCGCCGTAGCGCTCCTCCAGCGACAGCCGCGGGTCGCCGTTCGCCTCGCGCTCCGCGCGCGTCCTGGCGAACGGCAGGAACGAGCCGGTCAGGCCGCACAGGTTCGGTGCGCGCCGGCCGTCCGCCCGCACGTTCCAGCCCACGTTGGTGCCCAGCGGCGCGCGCACCTCGACCGGCCGGATGCCGGTCGTGTTCAGGCCGTCCTGGTCCGCGGCCGGCACCAGCACCGGGTAGGCGGGACCGATGCCCGGCGGCAGCCGCGTGAGGAAACCGCCGGTGGATCCGAACCCCGGCCCGAAGTCGAGCAGCGACACCTCGCTGAGCCCCTCGACGATGGCGGCGCCCGGAATCCGCGGGAAACCGGCGCGGTACTCGTCCAGCGGCACCAGCGTGCCGTCCTCCACGCGCGGATAGCGGCTCGGCGGCGGCTCCACGCCGCCGTCGGCCCAGGCGTCCAGCGCCGTCAGCAGCGCGCGCAGCGTCTGCCCGTTGTAGTTCGGGTTCGTGGGGTTCGCGCACAGGTCGCTGGAGCCGGGCACGGCCAGATTCGGATTGCCGCCCGCGTGCTGGTAGTTCGAGAGGAGATACAGCCTGACGTTGTCGGGCACGAACACCGGACGCCCCAGACCGTCGTGGACGTTCAGCGATGCCTTCATCGCGTAGAACTCGTTCTCGGTGTCGGTCTGGAACACGAGCGGATCGGTCTCCGGCCGCTTCAGGATGCCGTCGCGGATGCCCGACAGCGGGTCGGTGACGACCGCGAACTGCATCGGCGGGTACGACGTGGAGAGGAAGTGGCGCCGGTCGTCATGGCGCGAGTAGGTGTTCGGATCCGCAAAGGCCACGTTGGCGAACAGCCGGTGCGAGCCCGGGATCTGGATGTTGACCGCGTCGAACACCTGGCGGTGCTCCTCGTCCTCGTTGAAGCCCAGGTAGAGGTAGTCGCGCAGGTACATCCCGGTCGACGACGAGCCCGAGGCGTACGCCCGCCGGATGCCAACCTCGTCCGCGCCGAGCGCCAGCGGGTTCGGCGTGCCCTCGTCGTCGTGCGTGCTGTAGCGCAGGAACGACGCCAGGTCGCGCGTCACCGCATACCCCAGCCCCATCACGATGGGGTCCTTCGCGGGGTAGATCAGCTCGTACACCCGGTCGGCGCGAAAGCCGTCGAACAGGCAGATGTGCGTCTCCGACGGCTCCAGGCTGGAGCGCCCCTGGGGGCACCTGCCGTAGGCCCAGGCGTCGGCGGCAATCGGCACGGGGTCGCCGTCGAGGCTGGCCCGCGCCACGAGCGACGCGGCGGCCGGGTCCATGTCGGCGGCCGGATACGGCCGGAAGTTGGGACTGCCCTTCAGCGGCAGGTTGAACGTGCCCTCGAAGGGAATGCCGCGGTCCGAAAGCTCCACCCGTATCCGCATCACGAGCGGGCTGCCGTCCGCCTCGGTCGCCACCGGCAGGTCGGGGAACAGCCGGTCGTTGCCCTCCGCGACGTCGCCCTGCCAGCCGGCGTCCACGACCGTGTACCCGTGGCGCATCAGGAAGCCGTCGCCGGCGTGCGCGGCGGTGATCGGGTCGTTGCTCGACGGCACGTAGTGCCAGCGCAGGCCGCTCTCCAGCTTGTTGCCGCGGTTGTTGATGCCGTAGAAGATCTTGCCGTTGCCGCGGGCCATCTCCGCCGGCTTGAGGATGAAGAACGTCGTGCTGAACTCCACGAGCCCGCGGGCGTTGCGCGGCGCCTTGTCGAGGTTGACGATGACCGCGTTCAGCGGATCGTCCGGATCCACCTCCATGTGGACGGTGCCATCGAGGCGCTCGTACGTGCCGACGTCCCCGAACTCCATGCCCTCGGCGAACACCCGTTGCTGCTCGATGACGAAGCGCACCACCCGCGCCTCGGCCAGCGACGCGCCCAGCCCCACCAGCAGCGCCGCGGCGGCGATATTGCGAACCATCACGCGCACCATCTGCAATTCCTTTCCTGCCGCGTGCCGGCAGCCTACGGCAAACCGAACGTGAGCACGGTGTTCGCCGCGATCACGGTGACGTACTGCGCGCCGCCGGCCCCGAAGGTGGCCGGGCTGGAGCGGATCCCGGTTTCGGCCTCGTACTGGAACAGCCGCTCGCCGGTCGCGGCGTCGAACGCGTAGAAGTGGCCCGTGCCGGCGCCCTGGAAGACGAGGTCCCCGGCAGTAACCATGTTGCCGCTGTTGGTCATCCCTTCGATCTCCGCGTACCAGGCGCGGCGTCCGGTCGCGGGGTCGTAGGCCGCGAGGGTCGTCGTCGGCGTCATCCCGGTCTCGCCTTCCTCGGTGAAGACTGCGAAGTGGCCCATGTTGCCGGGGCCCGGCTGCAGCGTGTCGCCGACCGGATTGACCTTGATCGACCAGGCGTCGTTCTTGCCGGTCGCGTACAGCAGCCCCGTGCGCGGGCTGAACGAGGGCGAGCCGAAATTCGCCCCGCCCATCAGGCCCGGGGAAACGATGAAGAACTCGTTCACCGAGTGGGGCTGGAAGATCTGCCGCGCCCGCGGCGCCAGCTCCGGATCCGTTATCAGCGGATAGATCGCGCAGAACGGCTGCTGGGGTATGCCGCGCGAGGTGTACGGGACCGGCTGGGTCGGCCACACCTCGTCGCCCGGCACGTCCGTGGCGGTCGGCACGGCCGTCTCGACGATGGGGTTGATCGGCTCGCCGGTCGCGCGGTCGAGCATGTAGACGTAGCAGGTCTTGCCGAGCGAGGCGATCCCCTTGACCGGCCGCCCGTCGACCTCGATGTCGAACAGGATGGGCCCGGCCACGAGGTCCCAGTCCCAGATGTCGTGGTGCAGCGTCTGGAAGTACCACTCCAGCTCGCCGGTCTCCATGTCCACCGCCAGCATCGAGTTCGTGAACAGGTTCATGCCCTTGCGCGAGGAGCCGTCGTAGTTGGGCGACGGGTTGGCGGCGTTGAAGTAGACCATTCCCAGCTCGGCGTCGACCGCCGGCTGCGTCCAGATGCCGCCGCCGTAGCGGCCCGGTCCGCTCCACGTATCCCTGGCGATCTCCCAGCCCGTGTCGCGCGGCCCCTGCGGGATGCTGTTGAACACCCACTTGACGGCGCCCGTCTCGGCGTCGGCCGCCACCAGCAGCCCGCCCGGCAGCAGGCTGTCGGAGAACGGCAGCCCGACGTAGATCGTCCCGTCGCGATATGCCGGCGGGTTGGTCATCATGTAGCCGAGGCTGAGCGGGTCGATGTCGGGGGGATACGTGTCAGGGTACTTGAACGTCAGCGCCGCGTTCGTGATGCGCAGCAGGCCGTCGCGCCCGAACGAATCGACCAGCGCGCCGGTGCGGGCGTCGACCGCGTACATGATGGTCTGGCCGTACGCATAGATCCGCCCGTCGCCGTACGCCGGCCCGCGGCCGCCGCCGGTGAAGGGCTCCTCGGCCTCGAACGTCCAGACCTCCTCGCCCGTAGCGCCGTCGACGGCGAACAGCGTCGATCCGGAATGGAAGTACATGACGCCGTCGACCACGAGCGGCGTCACCTCGCCCACGCGCATGGTCACGTCGGTCCGCATGGACCACTTGAGCTCGAGCGACCCGACGTTCGAGCGGTTGATCTCGCTGAGCGGGGAAAACCGGCTGTTGTACTCGTCGAGGTTGTGGCGCGGCCAGTCGTCGCCGGCTTCCCCCACGCCCTGCGCCGCTGCCGGCGCGGCGCTCCACGCCAATGCCGCCGCCAGGCCTAGCAGCCTGTGTCGTCGGTTGGTCATCATCCTTGTCTACCGGTTGGCCGCGGCGCGTTCCAGGGCGCGCTCGCCGGCGAGGATGCTGGTCAGCGCGTAGTTGCCTTCCTGGCAGGCCGACTCGTAGATCTGGTTGGCCCGGTTGTCGAGCTGGTGCAGCGGCACCTCGATGGTCCACGGACGCGCGAACGTGTCCGGATCCTCGACGGTCACGCGGTACATCAGCAGGTCCGGCTCGGCGCGGGTGAAGCGTTCCGTGAGCCGCAGGTTCTCGCGCGAGCCGTAGTAGGTGGTGCGGTTGCTGAAGTGGGACGCCTCGACCACGAGCGTGTCGCCTTCCCAGCGGCCCGCGGAGCGGCCGAACCACTGGCGGATGTGCTGCGCCACCGGCGCGCGGCCGTCCAGGAACACGTCGCGGTACTGCCCGCCCTGGTGCCCGGACTCGTAGTAGAACGAGACCAGGCCGGGGCTCTGCACGATGCGGCTGTGGCCGCCCGAGATGCGCGCGCTGCCGTACTGCAGCGGCAGCGTGATCCCCTCGCAGCGGTCGTCCTGCTGGTCCTCGGGATGGTGCGCCCGGTCGCGGATGCGATCGAACTCCGCCAACTCGGCCTCCCAGCGCGCACGGCCCTCGGGCGTGAACGGGATCCTGCCGTCCGGCGGATCGACGATGAGCGACGTGCGGCGGGTGTGGAGCACCGTGCGCCCGCGCCCGCTGTAGGCGTCGTTGTACGCGCCCTCCACGTCGGCGACGGTGCCGGCCTCGGCGCGCCGGTCGCGCCCCGGTCCGGCGGCGCGGCCCTCCAGCGCCGCCACCTCGTCGTCGGTCAGGAACTCCCGGCCCTCGTACTCGTCCGGCCGCTCCAGCGGCGTCAGGATGTAGCCGGCGCCCCAGATGCCCTGCAGGTCCGGATCGCCCCACGGCGTGCGCGGCACGGCGTCATCCGACTGGGCCGCCGCACCGGCGGCCACGCCCGCCAGCAGACCGATTGCTATGAGCACTCTCGTCGTCACACGCTCCTCCTTCGAATCGAGTCGGTCACCGGCCCGCCGGAAGCGCCAGCGCGATCAGCTCGGGGATGTCGCCGCCGACCGTGAGCGCGATGTACTGCCGCCCGCCGTGCATGTAGGTCATCGGCGTGCCGATCGCCCCCGCGGGCAGATCCACCGAGCCCACTATCGCGCCTCTCGCCTTGTCGCGAGCGACCAGGCGCGGTCCGCCGCCGCTGCCGCCGGCCGTCAGCGCGCTGACCAGCAGCGTACGTGTCACGACCGGACCGCCGCTCCCGTCGCCGCCCAGCGGCGGCAGGTCGAGGTCGCGCAGCAGGGGATGGTTGCGGATCCGGTCGCCGTCGCCGTTCGGCTGCATCCAGGCGTGGTCGCCCCGGTTGAGATCGATCGCCGTGATCCGCGAGTACGGCGGCTTGAGCAGCGGCAGCCCCTGCGGCATCTGCGGCTGCGCCCCGCCCAGACGGGCCACGACGTACCGCGTGTTGCCCTCGCCAGGCTCCGGGGTGATGTACGACATCACCGAGATGCCGTTTATCGAGGGCACGTACAGCAGGCCGGTCTCGGGGTCGAAGCCGGCGCCCCACCAGTTCGCGCCGCCGGCGATGGTCGGGCGCTGGATCGTGCCCTGGGCGCCGCCCTCAACCGGGAGCGACGGCGGCGTGTAGAGCGGCCCGAGCTTGAAGTCCTGCACCGCCTCCACCGCCATGGCCCGGATCTCCGGCGTGAAGTCCACCAGGTCGTCGATGGTGATGCCCTGGCCCTCGAACGGCGGCGGCCTGGTCGGGAAGGGTTGCGTCGGCGACGCCACGTCGCCCGGCATCGTGGCCGGCGGCACGGGCCGCTCCTCGATGGGCCAGACCGGCTCGCCCGTGACGCGGTCGAACACGTAGGCGAAGCCCTGCTTGGTCACCTGCGCCACGGCCCTGATCGGCCGGCCGTCGACCGTCACGTCCACCAGGTTCGGCGCGGAAGCGGTGTCGTAGTCCCACAGGCCGTGGTGCACGAACTGGAAGTGCCACATGCGCTGGCCGGTCTCGATGTCGACCGCCACGAGGCTCTCGGCGAACAGGTTGTCGCCCAGCCGGTGCCCGCCGTAGTAGTCGTTCGTGGCCGTGCCGGTCGGCAGGTAGACGTAGCCCAACTCCTCGTCCGCGCTCATGATCGACCAGACGTTCGAGTTGCCCGAGTAGCGCCACGAGTCGTTCAGCCAGGTGTCGGCGCCGAAGTCGTCCGCCTGCGGAACGGTGCGGAACGTCCACAGCGTCTCGCCGGTCCGCACGTCGATCCCCTTCACCCAGCCGGGCGGGGCCTCCTTCGTCAGGTGGAAGTCGGAGATCACCGTCGGCGTGACCACCACGTCGCGGGCCACGATGGGCGGCGACGCGACACCCATCCAGGCGTTGCCCCGAAAGTCGGCCGAGCCGCGCACGGCGCGCGGGATGCCTTCCATCAGGTCCACGCGGCCGTTGGCGCCGAAGGTCGGTACGGGTTCGCCGGTCCGGGCGTCGACGGCGTGCAGGAACGCCTCGTTGGTCCCCCACAGCACGCGGGCGTCGTCCCCGTCGGTCCAGTACGCCAGCCCGCGGGAGTTGAACGCGAGGCCCACGTTGGCGTGCGGCGACGGGTTGCCCAGGTAGGCCTGCGGATCGTGGACCCACAGCGTCTCGCCCGTGCCGGCGTCGATGGCCGCCACCTGGTGCATCGCCGTGGTGATGTACAGCACCCCGTCCACCATGAGCGGCGTGGCCTTGAAGTTGCGCGGGCTCACCATCGGCAGCCGCTCGCGCAGGGCATCCAGGTCGAGCGCGCCGTCGGCCGACTGCCAGCGCCAGGCGATCTGCAGGTCGTCGAAGTTCGTCGCGTCTATCTGATCGAGCGGGGAGTACTTGGTGCTGCCCAGGTCGCCGCCGTAGGTCGGCCACTCGCCGCCCGCCGCGCCGTGCTGCGCGCGCGCCGGCGCGGACCACGACAGACAGACGCAGACCAGCAGGAGGACCCTCATGAGTTTGCGTCCGGCGGCTCGAACGCCAGGAAGCGGCGCGGATTGTCGGACGTGATGCGCCGCAGCGTGTCGTCGTCCACGCCCGCCTCGCGCAGCAGCGGCACGAAGCGCGTTATCGTCTTGCCGTAGCCCGGGCCGCCGTTGCCGCGCGTATCGGCCGGCAGCGCGAAGTCGGACGCCAGCAGCACCCGGTCGGTGAATCCGCCCTCGATGAGCGCCAGCACCATCGGCACCTGCGCGGCGTCGGCCTCGGGCTGGCCGCCCAGGCGGTCGAAGCCGACGTACGCGCCGCGCCTGCACAGGTCGGCGTGGACCGTCACGTCCGGATAGCCGAGATGGCCGATGACGACGCGGGCGGGATCGACGCCCACCGCTTCGAGCAGGTCGAGCTGCTCTTCCGCCTCGACCCCGTTGGCGGTGTGCGTGAAGATGGGCAGGTTAGTCCGCAGGTGCGTCCGGCCGACGGCCCGCAGCACCTTGCGCTCGGCCGGGATGCTCGGCGAGGAGAAGCCGATCTCGCCGAACGCGCCCCAGCGCTCCGCGGCCGCGTCGCGCACCATCTCCTCGACCAGTTCCTCCTCGCTGCGGTCGTAGACATGCTGCGTGAAGGTCGGCTCGTGGTAGTAGCCGCCGCTGGCGACGATGGGCATCCCCGAGCGCTCCGAGAGCGCGCGGATGAACTCGATGTCGCGGCCCATGTCGGTGTGCCCGCCGTCCACGATGCAGGCGATGCCGTCCTCGGCGGCGGCCTGCATCTCGGCCACCATGAAGTCCATGTCCTCCATGAAGTACGGCTGCGCGGGGTCGATCAGCCGTTCGAGATTCATGTCGATCCAGAACTGGTTGTTCAGCGACACGTGCTCGTGGAACAGCACGGCGCCCTCCCCGAGATCGCCGGGCGCCACGTCGCGCAGGATGGTGCGGATGATCGGCGCCGCGGAGGCCGGCGAGGTTGCCGGGGCGCCGCTCTCCGCGGGTCCGGCGGTCCCGGCCGGGGCGGCCGGCTCGTCCCGCGCGCAGCCAACGGCTGCCGCGGCGCCACCGGCGCCGATCAGCGCCAGCAGCTCGCGGCGGCTTAATCGCCGATATCTCTCGATTGGCATTTCGCGCCCTCCATCATGGGGGATTGCGGGGATTGTAACCGGCGGTTGGCATAGCGCAGGGCCCGCCGGTACCATCACGTACATGAATGCTTGCCGCAAGTCCCTGTTTTTCTCTCGCGGCGCCATTGTTGCCGCGCTGGGCGTTGCGCTGGCCGGCATGCCGGCCGCCGCCGGCGCGCAGGACGACCGCAACGGCGTCTACGCCGGCCTGCAACTGGGCATCGCGAATTCCTCCACGATCACGGCAACCCGCAGCGGCGTGAACCACCCGACGCGCTGCGACGTGCTCCTCTACCCGCCGTCCGTGAGCCCGCCGGCGAACGATCCGGCGTGCCTGTCGAACACGTACGCCCTGGCCACGTCGAACGAATTCGACCTGGGCACGGGCATTGCGGGCGGCCTGATGGTCGGCTACATGACCGGCGGACTGCGCTTCGAAGTCGAGTACCTCCACCGCTACATGGGCGACGACACCGCGCCGTTCGCCGGCACGACCGACCCGGAGCTGCTGGCCAAGACGTCGGAGTGGAGCACCCACGAGCCGCCCCACGAGTGGATCGGGGACTTCACGGCGCACCAGGTCTTCGCCAACGCGTACTACGACTTCCTGAACGATACGAGCTGGACGCCGTACGCCGGCGTCGGCATCGGCTGGGCCGCCACCAACCTGAGCTACTACACGCAGTACATCCGCAAGCCGGACGCGGAGTACCTGCAGATCGAGTTCGACCCGGACTGGCCGGAAGCCGCCAAGCGCGCCGCCGCGGGAACCGCCAGCATCATCGACACGAAGGCCGGCAAGAACGTGTTCGGGTTCCAGGCTCTGGCCGGCGTCGACTACGCGTTGAGCGAGCGCACGTCGATCGGCGCGGCGTTCCGCTGGGCCCGGTTCGACGACATCGACCACGATACGACCTGGAACCTGATCCGCAGCCACGCGCCCGTGCAGGCCGACGGCGTCACGCCGTTCGGCGCCGACCTGGAGTTCGCCGGCATCGGCTACCAGGCGGTCACCCTCAACCTGAAGTACCGCTTCTGAAGGACCGGCCTGCCAGTGGCTGTGGCCAGACCCCTCGCCGTAACGCTTGTCGCCTGCAGTCTCGTCGCTGCCGGCGCAACGGCCGGCGCCCAGTCGAGCCCGGCCCGCGCGGAGCACGGCATGGTGGTGGCGGCCGACCGGCTCGCCGCCGAAGCGGGCCGGGAGATACTGCGCGGCGGCGGCGGCGCCGTGGACGCGGCGGTCGCCGCCGCCTTCGTGCTGGCCGTGACCTACCCGAACGCGGGCAACATCGGCGGCGGCGGTTTCCTGGTGCACCGCGCGGCCGGCGGCGAAGCGGCCGCCTACGATTTCCGCGAGACGGCGCCCGCCGCGGCGTCGCCCGAGATGTTCATGACGGACGGCGCCTACGACTTCGCGCGCCACCACGACAGCCACGCCGCGGTCGGGGTTCCGGGCTCGGTGGCCGGGCTGCACCGCGCCTGGATGGACCACGGCCGGCTGCCGTGGCGGCGGCTGGTCGAGCCGGCCATCGCGCTGGCCCGCGACGGGTTCATCCTGTCGCACGACCGGGCGGCATCGCTGGCCGCCGTCCTGCCGCGCATGGCGCGCTATCCGGCGTCGCTGGCGGCCTTCTCGAAGAACGGCGCGCCCTACGCCGCCGGCGACCGCTTCCGCCAGCCGGACCTGGCGGCAACGCTCGAGCGGATCGCGGACGACGGTCCGGCCGGGTTCTACGCCGGGCGCACCGCCGAGCTGATCGCCCGCGAGATGGAGGCCGGCGGCGGGCTCATCACCGCGGCGGACCTGGCCGCCTACGAACCGCGGGTGCGCGAGCCTGTCCGCGGCAGCTACCGCGGCCACACCGTCCTCTCCATGCCGCCGCCGAGCTCCGGCGGCGTCGCGCTCGTGCAGATGCTCAACGTGCTGGAGGGCTGGGACCTGGGCGCCGCCGGCCACGGCTCGGCAACGAACGTCCACCGCATGGCGGAGGCGATGCGGCGCGCCTTCGCCGACCGCGCGCGCCACCTGGGCGACCCCGACTTCAACCGCGCGATGCCCGTGGCGCGCCTGACGTCGAAGGACTACGCCGCGGACCTGCGGGCGACGATCGGCCCCGAACGCGCCTCGGTGTCGGGGCCGGACAGGTTCGAATGGCCGCCGGCGGGCCAGGAGACGACGCACCTGTCGGTGGTGGACGCCGAGCGCAACGCCGTGGCGCTGACCACCACGCTGGAGCAGTCGTACGGCTCGAAGATCGTCGTGCCCGGGGCGGGTTTCCTCCTGAACAACGAGATGGGCGACTTCAACGCCGGCCCCGGGCTGACCACCGCCGCCGGCCTGATCGGGACGCGCCCCAACCTGGCCGAGCCCGGCAAGCGGATGCTCTCCAGCATGACTCCGGCCATCGTCGTGCGCGACGGCCGCATCGTTCTGGTCACGGGCAGCCCCGGCGGGCGGACCATCATCAACACGGTGCTGCACACCATCCTGAACGTCGTCGACTTCGGCATGAACGTGCAGGAGGCGGTGGACGCCCCGCGCTTCCACCACCAGTGGCTGCCGGACGAGCTGCGCTACGAGCGCCGCGGGCTGTCTCCCGACACGATTGCCCTGCTGGAAGGCCGCGGCCACACGCTGGTGGCGCGCCAGCGGCAGGGGGCGGCGCAGGCGATCGCCGTCAACGCGGAATCCGGAATCCTGGAAGGCGGCGCGGATCCCCGCCGGCCGGACAGCACCGCCGCGGGGTACTGACCCCGCCGCGGCCCTACTCGCCGCCGTACACGCGCCGGTACGCGGCGTAGTTGGCCAGCACCTCGCGCGCGAAACGCCGCGTCTCGCTGTAGGGGATGCTGTCGACGAAGAAGTCCTGCCGCAGGTCGCGGGCCGCCTCCCACCAGATCGCCACGCGCTCCTCGCCGGCGTTGTACGAGGCGATGACCGGCGCCCGGGCGCCGTCGAACAGAGCCAGCAGGTCCGCGTTCAGGCGTGCCGCGATGGCGGTGTTGACAGCGGGATCCGTCAGGGCCGCTTCGTCGAGGCCGTCCGGCTCCAGAATGTGGCCGACGCCGGCCCGCTCCGCGAGCGCCTCGGCGGTGTACGGCATGACCTGCAGCAGTCCGAGCGCCCCCACGATGGATCGCGCCTCGGGATCGAAGCGCGACTCCTGGCGCATCAGCGAGACCAGCAGCGTCGGGTCGACGCCGTGCGCGCCGGCGGACCGCGCCACCGTGTCCCGGAACGGCCGGGGATAGACGAGCGTCCAGAAGTCGTCCGGCAGCCCGCGCGCCGGGCGGTTGAGGAACCCCCCGAAGTGGTTGGCGAGCACGCGGGACACCGCGGCGTGGTCGCCCGCCGCGGCCGAGGCGCGGGTGGCCAGCAACGCCAGTCCGCGGTCGCCCCGGCGCCGGTCGAGCAGGCGGCGCAGGTACCACGCGGCGTCCTCCACCAGACCCGCGCGCGCGAGCGCCATGGCCGCGCGGTACTCCGCCCGGCCGCGCGACGCCGCCGACACCGACAGGCCGGGAAAATCGAGCATTCGCATGGCCGGCGTGTCGCCGCCGAGCTCCGCCAGCCGCTGCCGTGCGGTCAGGCCGTAGTAGTGATACGGATAGCGGCCCGCGAGCGCCCCGAAGCCGCGTGCCGCCGCCGCGCGGTCGCCGGTCCGCTCGCGCGCGACCGCCAGCCAGTACTGCGCCGCCAGCGCGAGGTCGCCGTCCGGCTCCCGCTCGACCAGGCTGCGCAGGTTGGTGAGCGCCCGCTCGTGCTGGCCGACCCTGAGCGCAGCGACCGCGGCGCGCCACAGCAGCGAGCGCTGGTCGTCCGGCGCGGTCGCCGTCCGGAACAGCCCGCGGTACAGCTCCAGTCCGCCGTCGACCTCGCCGACGGCCACGAGGTACGCGCCGAGCAGCAGGGCCGCGGCCCGGCGCTGCCCGGTGGTGGCGCCCGCCACGCGGCCCTCCCACAGGTCGAGCCCCAGCCGGCGGGCGCGGGCGGTGTCGCCCATCCGCACGGCCAGGCGGAAGTCGGTCAGGCGCACGCCCGGCAGCAGCGGGCTGCCCGGGTGCCGCGCCGCGAACGCCGCACAGGCGGCGACCGCGGCGGCGTTGTCGCGCTGGTCGTACAGCGTCGTCACGCGCTCGAGGGCGTAATGGTCCGCGGCGGCCGCAGCGGGATGCGCGGCGGCCCAGTCGTCGAGCAGGCGCAGCGCGGCGTCGTAGCGGGCGGCGCGCCGCAGCCGGCGCACGAGCGTCCGGTACTCGCCCGCCGCGAACGGCCGGAGCGGCGCCCCGCGGGCGGCGGCCAGGCGCTCGGACTCGCGGCGGGCCTCCACGAACGTATCGCCGCTACGGAAGCGCAACTGCGCCTCGCGTAGCGCGGCGAGGGCGGCGGCGGCGTCTCCCGACGCCTCCAGGGCCGCCGCCAGCCCCAGCCGGGCGGCGTCGGCCTGCGCCCCGCGGTCCGCGACGCGCAG
>JAJEEU010000084.1 GCA_022820825.1 Vicinamibacteria bacterium | reverse complement strand
CCCGTCGTCGTCCACCCAGGTGCGCAGCGACCGCCTGTCCTGCCGCCGTTTCTCCTCCGTCCGCTCCGCGGTCCGGTCAACCCTTCGCCACCCGCGGACGATCTGCTCCACGTGCGCGGCCGTACCGCATTGCGCCACGTCTAGGAGCGCCTGCTCGGTCTCCGGGGTGGCCACCCGCGTCACGGCCCGCACCTTCGAGTAGGAGACGGCGCCGCGCCGCATCGCGTCGCTCAACTTCGGCAGCTTCGCCAGCGCCCGCGCCACCCGCACGTGCTCGCGCGCCGGGCCGGGCGCCAACCCCGTGCGCCAGCTCAGCCAGTGGGCACAGGACGTCCAGCCCGACCAACCGCTGCGCGCGTCGAACTCGCGGATCAGGACCAACAGGTCGTAGGTGGCGGCCTGTATGCGGGAGGAAAGCTCGGCTATGCGCTCGCCCAACCGTTCGAGCTCTGCGCGGCGGTACTCAACGGGTTCGAGCATCGGGTCGAGCGGCGGCAGGTCGTCGAGCGGGTCGAAGGCTGGCGGACCACCTTCGGCTTCAGGCTCTGAAGACGCTGCCGGCAAGGCAGGCGGTGCGGACGCGGCCGGCGATGCAGGCATGACGGACAGAGTGGAGGATACGAGTGAATCGGAGTCGTTTGAAATAGGCATACCCCATTGTAACCTGCTGAATTCAAACGGCTTGTACGCCCGCGAGACGGCCCGCTGCGCTGCTGCGCGACAAATTTGACCTGCCCGGCGGGCGAAGCGCAGCCAGCCCGCGGTGAGGCCATCAGAGGGGAACTGCTGGCGGCTTGCCCCGGCTGCGGCAACTGGCCTCGAAAAAGTTGTCAAGCAGAAAATGCACGCCGGGCAAAATAATTTACCGCTTCACGACTTCAAGCGGCTCGGCCTGAAAGCATCGCGAATCATCCGACCCGGTTCGGTCAATACCGCCCTATCGCAGTTGGACACTGATTGAACCATCCCTGCATGTGTCCCCTCGCGGCGAGGATGGCGACGGCTCTCTCGAGCATCGTCTCTTCGGACGTGTTGTGGGAACTAATGTTGGTTGCGTGTCGGAGTTCCCAGAGTTTTCTCGACGTTGACGCCGGGTTCGGGCAGTTGGCCTCCATTCGGCGGTAGATCTCGCCGATGTCGTCCAATCCCCTCGTGTTGTCGAACAGGCTTGCCATCTCCGTGTGTCGAGTGATCCTACGCGAGAAGATCCGTGCGATGGGCGGCGGCGATCTTGCGCGTCGTTTCGCCCGGCACGCCCGCTTCTTCCGCGAACTGGCGCCAGCGCGACACGGCTTCCTGGACATCGCGCAGGATGGCGGTAGCTCGGCCGCGCTTCAGGCTGGCGTTCCTGGCGCACGCCACGAAGTCGTCCATCTCGAAACCGTCCCGTTTTCCGTTCAGGGTCATCTGGTGCGCGCCCGTCCAGCGGCCGGCGGGGTTGTAGCTGTAGGTGACGTCGAACGCGGGAGAGAGCGACCAGCGGCCCGCGCGATCCATCAGGAAGGCAATGTTCTTGACGTGATCGTCCTGGTTGCGGGCAACGATGTTGAACGCCATGCGCCGGAACTGCTCTTCAGCCGTGTCCTTGCCAAGCCCGAGCCGGTCGATGACGCGCAGGGCCTGCTCGTAGGAGTACGCGCCCGCCTGGTTGAAGTCGTAGTGGGCCAGGGCGCCCAGCGACTGCATGTGGATCTTGCGGCCCGTTTCCGTGCGATCGAAGCGTCGGGTCATGAAGTGGTTGCGGCCGTTCTCCCGCAGGATCCGGCATTCGGTCATCCGGATGCCGGCCGCCCGCGCCATGACGTGATAGGCATACTCGATCAGCCCGTAGCCGCGGGGATCCTCCAGCTCCTTGTCCCGGTTGCCGGCTACCCCGTCGAACTTCATGAGCCAATGGAAGAAGCCGTCGCCGGCCTTGACCTGGCCGGAGCGAACTTCGTTGGTCTGGGGATTCCAGGCGATGACTGCTTTCGCGCGGGCGCCGCCCGCCGAGGCGCCGACCCGCAGGATGTCCTGCAGGGCCCGCTCCCGGCTGGCAGGCGCAAGTGAGCCTCCGAGGGCCGCGCGCTTGGTGAGAATCTCGCCGGCGAGCTCGACGAGCGCCGCCACGTCGACAGGCGCCGACCGATCCGTCGGACCCCTGGCGGGAACGAACTCGAGCGCGCCCATTCCGCGTGTTCCGACATGACAGAGGCGTTCGACGGCGTTGAAATCGGCCGGGTCGCGTCCCTGGCGAGCGAGCCAGGCATCGATGAGCGCGTTGCCGAAGCGGTCGGGGAGCGAGTCCGCGAGAAGGCCCGGCAAGCCGTGGAAAGTCTGCCGGGGCAACGCCGGAAACGAGTAGATCTCGCTGGCCAGCGGCATCGTGAGCGGCGCCACTTGCCGGCCTCCGGGTATGAAGGCCGGGTCGTACTCGAAATAGGCTGCATCGCGGTCGTCGTTCCAGCTTACGGCCCCGATCGTTCTTCCCCATAGCCGGACCCTGGCCACGGTCACGGTTCGTCGCCCCATGACCAGTCGGCGGGCGGCTCCGGTGTGCCGGACCGGGAGGATGCGCGTTGCCGGATACGGCCCCGCATCCAGACCTGCTGGATCGGGCTGACGGGTGGCTCCGGAACGAGGGCGTCCAGGTTGTCCAGCAGCCCGAGGGCTCTCAGGATTCTGATGAGGTTCGTGGCCTGTGACGAATGCCCCTTCTCGACGCGCTGCACGGTCAGCGTGGAGACGCCTGCCCGCGCGGCCAACGCGGCCTGGGTGAGGTTGCGGTTCAGCCGATGGCGGGCAAGGCGGCGGCCAAGCGCTTGCAAGGCTGCGTGGTCCGATGCATGAGAGGGGTTCCCCATAAAATATCCATAATGATATCTTGTTCCACGTCAGGAACCATAATACACCAGAATAGATTTCTACTACGCCCCCGGCAGCGCTACTCGACGCCTTCCAGCAGGTAGTCGACGAGCGCGGGCACGATGATGTCGGGCCGCTCCAGGTGCGGCACGTGACCCAGCCCGGGAAAGAGCAGCGTGCGGCCGTTTCCGTTCGGGACGGTGTCGGCCAACACCTGCATGCGTTCCTGGAAGACCTCCGCCGGACCGAGCAGCAGATCCTCCGCGCCCCCGAAGGCGAGCGTCGGCACGTGGATATGCGGCCAGTCGTAGACGACCGGGTCCTGGTAGAGCATCTGGCTGATGATCGCCTGCACCATGGCGAGGCGCGGAAAGTCGGCGCTGAGGGTCCACGACGAGCGGATGCGGGTGTAGAGCTCGAACTTCTCGTTCCAGGCCGACGGGTCGTGCCCGACGTAGCGGCTGAGGCTGCGGCGGGTGCTCTGGTAGTCGGTCCGGAGTATCCGCTCGTAGATCTGGTCGACCGGCGTCATCGGGCGATTGAAGCGGTTGTCGGAGAGGCCGATGGGGTTGTAGATGACCAGCCGCTCGACCGAGTCGGGATACTGCGTGGTGAACCGCGTGGCGAGCATGCCGCCCATCGAGTGGCCGACCGCCATGACCTTGTCGATCCCCTCGTGCTCGAGGATGAGCTGCGTGTTGCGCGCCTGCGTGTTGAAGTTGTAGGGCGCGATCGGCTTCGACGACTTGCCGTACCCGATCTGGTCCGGGACGACGACGCGAAATCCGGCGTCGGTCAGCCCGTCGATGATGTCGCCGAAGTAGAAGCCGCCGAAGTTGTTGCCGTGCATCAGCATGACCACGTGGCCGTTGGCCGTGCCGGTCGGCGCGATGTCCATATAGGAGATGCGCACGTCCTGGCTGTAGACGCTGATGTCGAGATACTTGCTCGGGGCCGGATACGGGCACTCGTCGCAGGTGATGCTGCCCGGCTCGATGTCTGTCGGCGTCGGCACCGGCGGCAGAATGTCGCGGCCCTGGGCGCCGGCGGCGGCCGCCGCACCGAGAATCACGAGCACCGAGGCGAGCGTTCTGAGATATGCGGGCATGAATCCTGCTCCGTGGTCTAGAGGTGCCGGCAAATGTACCACACGCCGGCGGCGCGGGCCAGAATCGCCCGCACGCGCCAGAAGCCGCCACCGAGGAGATCGTGCCCCGTGAAATGGGGACATCCCGGCTGTCCAGGGACTACGCGGATCGTCGGGGTCGACGCCGGACTCCGGCGTGCCGTGAAATGGGGACATCCCGGCTGTCCAGGGACTACCGCGGACCCCGATCGTCTTCCCGCAAGGCGAAGACGTAGAGCGCGTTGCCTCCCTCCGGCTGGAAGATCTCCGGGCGGAGCTGCGCGGTGAGGCCCCGGAACGCGCCCCCCAGCGAGGCCGGGACGGCGAGGAACTGGCGTCCGCCCGCCTCGTAGGTCATCGGATAGCCGTGCGCCGCGGCGCCGAGGCGCGTCTCCAAGAGGACTTCCCCGGTCCGGACGTCGAACGCCCGGTAGTAGCGGTCGGCGTCGCCCGCGAAGACGAGGCCGCCGGCCGTCGTCAGCGTCGACGTCAGGAAGGGGGCGGGCTGCTCGCGGCTCCACAGCTCCTCCATGGTCCGCACGTCGTAGGCGGCCAGCTTCCCCACGTTGCCGTCGCTGCCCGGCATCTCGCGGAACTCGGAGCGGCCCGCCGCGCCGCCGCCGCCCTCGACGAACTCCACCTCGCGGCCGGTCAGGTACATGCAGGCCTGGTGGAGCGGAATCACCAGTGCGTGGGCGCCGGGGTGGTATGCCGACGCCTGCCAGTTGTGGCCGCCGAGCAGGCTGGGACAGGCCGGCACGCGGTCGCCGATGCGCGCGTCGATGATGTCCTGCCGGTAGGTCAGCTCGCCGGTGGTCCGGTCGATCGAGGCGAAGACGTCCTGGTAGACCGTCTCGCGCAGGTCGACGAACGCCCCGGTGCGCCGGTCGAGCTTCCAGAGGATGCCGTCCTTGCCGATGGTGAACAGCCACTTCTCGTCGCCGGAATCGACCAGGACGCGCTCGTAGACGATGTCGAGGTCGAGCGTCTCGCCCGGCGCGTGCTGGAAGTACCACTGGACCTGCCCGGTCCGCGGGTGCAGGGCCAGCGTCGAGTTCGTGTACAGCGCGTCCTGCCGCGTCGTCATGCCGCGGCTGGCCGCCACCCACGGCTTCGCCTGCGCCGTGCCGATGTAGAAGAGGCCGAGCGCCGGGTCGTAGCTGCCCGGGATCCACGAGTCGCCGCCCGCGCGCAGATACGGCGGCGTGTCGCCCCACGACGCGTCGTTCGGATCCCCCGGCAGCGCGATCGTCGACGTGCGCCACAGCTCCTCGCCGGAGTCCGGGTCGTGGCCGGTGATGAAGCAGGTCTGCTCCTTGTAGCGGTTGCAGCCGTTCATGCCGCTGACGACGACGCCCTCGGCGACCACCGGACCGGAGTTCTGGCGGAACCCCTGCGTGTAGTCCGCCTTCACGGCGCGCCACGCCTCGGCGCCGGTCCGCGCGTCGAGCGCGACGAGCGCCGCGTCGTGGGTGGCCAGGTAGACCTTGTCGCCGTAGAGCGCCAGCGTGCGGGTCGCAGCCCGCTGCGGCGCATCCTCGGGCAACGGCCACCGATACTGCCAGATGACGTCGCCGGTGAGCGCGTCTATCGCCTGCACGACGTTCCCGGGGCTGGCCAGGAACATCACCCCGTCGTGCACCAGCGGCGTCGTCTGGTTGTTCCCCTCGCGGATCGCCAGCGTCCAGGCAAGCTGCAGTTCGCCGACGTTGTCGCGCGTGATCGCATCGAGCGAGCTGTAGCCGTGGCTGTCGCGCGTGCGCCGCCAGCTCAGCCAGTCGCCCGGCGGCGGGTCCGCGAGCATTTCGTCGGTCACCGGGCTCAGCTCATGCGGCACCTCCCGGTTGACGAACCGCGCCGGCCGCCGCCGGGGCACTTCGCCCGCCTCGGCCGCACGCCGCGCCTCGGCGATGTCGGCCGCGTCGCCGATGGTGACCGCCGCGTCGGCCGTCAGCGGCGCGTCTCCCGGCCGGGCGCCGTTCGCGTCCAGGATGTACGCGACCAGGTTCAGGTAGACGGGATCGCCGAGCGATCCGCCGCCGCCGGGCGGCATCGCCTCCCGCAGATAGGTGAACAGCTCGTCGGTGGTCTGCCCCGCCCAGCCGTTCAGGAAGTCCACTCCGCGCAGCGCCGGCGCTTCCGCCCCGTCCAGCGTCTCCCCATGGCACTCCCCGCACTGCCGCGCATACACCGTCCACCCGGCCGCGGCCTGCTCCGGCGTGAAG
>JAJEEU010000027.1 GCA_022820825.1 Vicinamibacteria bacterium | reverse complement strand
CCGCGCGGGCTCTACTTCCCCGGCTTCACCGAGGCGGACGCGAATCCGGACATGGGCGACTCCACCATCGTGGAGACGGTCGGTCTCGGCGGCTTCGCGATGGCCGCCGCCCCCGCGGTTGCGGGCTCAAGCGCCCCCGAGCCGCCGGCTGCCGCGGAACCGCCGGCGGAGGCGGACGGCAAGGCCGCGATCCTCGCGGAGATCAAGCGCCGCAAGAAATTTTTCCACGGCACGGTGGTGGCCCAGGCGCAGCGCATCGAGCTGGCCGGCGACCGGCTGGTCTTCACGTTCTCGCCGGCGCAGCAGACGCTGGCCGGCCAGGTGGAGCAGGGCCGGAAGTGGCTCGAGGAGATTGCGGCGGAGGTCGCCGGACGCAAGGTGGCCGTGGTGGCGGAGCGGGACGGTGGCGACACGCAGCCGGCGCCACAGCCGGCCCCGGCGGCGACGCCCGCCCCGGCGGAAGATCTGAAGGAAGGCGTGCTGGGCGACCAGGTGGTGCAGGCGATGCTGGACGTGCTGGGCGCGGAGATCCGCGACGTCGAGAAGATGGAGCCATGAACATTCAACAGATGATGAAACAGGCGCAGGAGATGCAGGAGCGCCTGCAGCGGGAGCTCGACGCGACGCAGGTCGAGGCGACCGCCGGCGGCGGCATGGTCACCGTGGTGATGAACGGCCGCAAGCAGTTGCAACGGATCGCGATCGATCCGGAGGTGGTGTCCGGCGACGACATCGAGATGCTGCAGGACCTGATCGTGGCGGCCGTCAACGATGCGCAGCGGAAGGTCGACGAGACCGTGGCCGGAAAGATGGGCGGCATGATGGGCGGCCTGCGCATTCCCGGACTCACGGGATGACGGAGATCGGCGCGCTCGCGCGGCTGATCGAGCAACTGCAGCAGCTTCCGGGCATTGGCGCCAAGAGCGCGCAGCGCCTGGCCTTCCACCTGCTGCGCCAGCCCCGGGAGGACGTGGAGCGGCTGGTCGACGCCGTCCGGGACGTGAAGGAGCAGATCACGTACTGCTCGATCTGCTCCAACATCACGGACGCGGACCCCTGCCACTACTGCACGCACCCGAGCCGCGACCAGCAGGTCATCTGCGTTGTCGAGGATCCGCACAACGTCACCGTAATCGAGAAGACCGGGCAGTTCGGCGGCGTCTATCACGTGCTGATGGGCGCGCTGTCGCCGCTCCAGGGCATCGGTCCCGACGACCTGAAGATCAAGAGCCTGCTCGGCCGGATCGGGAAGGCGCAGGTGCGGGAGGTGATCCTGGCCACCAACCCGAACGTCGAGGGAGAGGCCACGGCCATCTACCTCGCCAAGCTGCTGAAGCCGCTGGGCGTGAGCGTGACGCGGATCGCGATGGGGCTGCCGGTCGGCAGCGACCTCGACTACGCCGACGAGGTCACCATGCACAAGGCGCTGGAAGGGCGCCGCGAGGTCTAGGAAAACAACTCGTCCAGTACGCGCGCCGTCTCGGGAGCGCGCGCACGGCCCGCGGGCGCTTCGAGATCGTCCCGCAGCCGGGCCAGTCCCGCGGCGTCGTCGACGTCGCGCCAGCGCGGGACGAGTGCGACGCGCAGGCCGGCCCTGCGCGCCGCCGCGAGCGTGTCTTCCAGCGCCGCCGCCGTGCTCCAGCGGATGCCGCTGAACAGATCCGGCAGCGCCGCGTCCGTCGCGGGCGCGGCCAGCGCGAGCAGGTAGTAGCCGCCGTCCTCGGATGGCCCCAGCACGGCCGTGCCGGGCGCCACCTGCTCCAGCGCCTGCCGGATGTGGTCGGCCGGCAGCGTCGGCAGGTCGGAGCCGACCATCACCACCTTGCGGAAGCCGGCGGCGAACAGGTCCACGAAGGCGGCGCGCTCGCGCTCACCGAGGTCCGCGCCGCGTTGCGACAGCAGCTCGTCGTCGCGGACGCCCAGCGCGCCGAGCCCGGCGGCGCCGCCGTCCGGCGTCCAGGCCACCCGCAGCGCGGCCTCCGGGACTGCCCTGCAGCCGTCGATCGTGTCGCGGAGGAACGCGGCGTACAGCCGGCGGCGGTCTGCTTCGTGCTCGACGGCTTCCGCCAGCCGCGTCTTGGGCGCCGGCCCGCCATGGGGCGAGCGCGCCATGACGACGACCGCGGCATCCGCGTCAGGCTCAGCGGTGCCCGCCGCCATCCGCCTGATCGCCAGCCCGCGTCCGGCGAGGGCCAGGACGCCCAGCGAGGTCCACACCAGCATGCGTCCCTTGCGGACGAGCGCCAGGGTCACGCCCGTCGCCGTGCCGAACGCCAGCAGGCCCGCGAGCAGCCCCGTGCCCGCCTCGTCGACCCCGATCCTGAGCGGGACGAACTTGAACGCCACGCCTATGATGCGGTTGGTCGATTCGAACAGGAACGCCTCGAGCAGCGTCGGCGGCCGGCCGCTGATCAGCGCCAGCACCAGGAATATCTCGGCAATGGCCAGGATGTGGAACACCAGCTCGAGCGCGGCCACGGGCAGCAGGCGCGACCACTGGCGGGGGTACGCGGCGAACAGGTCGTCCTCCACGGAGTGCGCCCGCGCGGCGGCGCGGGCCGTCAACGCCGGCCGGACCCCGCGCTGGCGCAGCCAGTCCAGCACCCGGCTCGCGGTGCGCACGCGGCCACGGACGACCCAGTGCGCGGCGGTCACCAGCCCCGCCAGCATGCCCAGCAGGACGGCGCCGGCCAGCCACCGCGGTCCCGGCGCCTGGAGCGCAAGCGGGAGCACCGCCAGTCCGCTCGTGATGACGATCGCGGCGCTCAGCGTATAGAAGAGGTTCTCCACGACCAGCGCCGGCAGCGTGCGCCCGACCGGCTCGCGGCGGCGCAGCATGAGGGCCTTGGCGGGCTCCCCGGCCAGCACGCTGAGCGGCGTCAGGTTGCCGACGGCGTCGCCGGCGATGACGGCCTGGAAGGTGTCGCGCAGCCGCAGGCGGTGGCTGCCGTCCACGCAGCGCATCCAGGCGGCCGCCCGGACGAGGAAGCGCGCGCCGCCGAGGACGACTACGGCCAGGAAGGCCCAGCCCAGGCGTGCGATGCCGTCGGCGACGGCGTCGGCGCCGGCGCGGCGGACGAAGTAGACGAGCAGGACCAGGCCGACGACGGCGGCCAGCACACCGCCCGCCGTTGGACGCCCCGCCGCCGCAGCATTCATAATCGGCGGGGCATGGCCTCGGTCTCCCTCCATGTTCCGGTCGCCATCATTCTACTTGCGGGCGGTCTGGTCTCCTGCTTCTTCGGCTACCGGCTGCTGCGCGTGCTGCTGGCGGTATACGGCTTCGTCGGGGGGATCGTCCTGGCGGTGCAGTTCGGCGGCGATCTCGAGTTGTGGGCAACCGTGCTGCTGACGATCGGCGCGGGCCTGGCCGGGGCGGCGCTGGCCATCGTGGCGTATCTCGCGGGCGTGGCGCTGCTCGGCGCCGCGGCCGGCGCGCTGGCGCTCAACGCCGTCTGGACGTCGGAGACCGGCGAGCCCGGTCTCTGGGTGCTGCTGGGCGTCTGCCTGGCCGGCGCGCTCGCGGCGCTGGTGGTGCGGCGCTACGTGATCATCATCGGCACGTCGTTCACCGGCTCGTGGGCCGCGCTGGTGGGCGGACTGGCGCTGGCCGGCAACAGTGCGGCCGCCGCGGTCACGACCGGCGACGTGCGGCAGATGTACCCGCTGGCGCCGGTCGACATGCAGGTGGGATTCGCCGTCGCCTGGTTCGTGCTGGCCGCCGTGGCGCTGGTGGTGCAGTTCCGCTCCCGCCACAAACGCGTCTGACTGTTGACCGCCCGCCCGCCATTCGTTACCATTCCGCGTTTGCGCCGCCGCGGATCCGCGCGCCGGATCAGCGTTCCTCAGTAGCTCAATTGGCAGAGCATCCGGCTGTTAACCGGAGGGTTGTTGGTTCGAGTCCAACCTGAGGAGCCACCTTCCTTCGGAGAGTCCATGCACACGTTGAAGCGCCCGGTCTGTGCTCTGCTCGCGGCCGTCACGTGCGCGGTCGTCGCCGCGACGGCCGGACGATCCGTCCGTGCCCAGGGCGGGCGCTTCGTACCGGTCACGGATGCGATGCTCCAGGATCCGGACGACGGCGACTGGCTAATGTGGCGCCGGACGCTCGACGGCTGGGGTTACAGCCCGCTCGACCAGATCGACCGCGACAACGTCGGCGACCTGCGCCTGGTGTGGTCGCGCGGCCTCCACATGCCGGGACGCCAGCAGGGCACTCCGCTCGTGTACGACGGCGTGCTGTACATGCCGAACCCGAACGACGTCATCCAGGCGATCGATGCGGTCACCGGCGATCTGCTCTGGGAGTACCGCCGCTCGCATCCCGACGACGTATGCGAGCGTCTGCTCCCCGGTGTGTGTACGACGAACAGGAACCTGGCGATCTTCGAGCACCTGATCATCGACACCAGCGTCGACGAGTACGTCTTTGCGTTGGATGCGAGGACGGGCGAGCTGGTCTGGGAAACGCAGATTCTCGACTACAGGACGCACCCGGCGAATCAGAGCTCGGGACCGATCATCGCGAACGGGAAGGTCGTCTCCGGCCGCAGTTGCATGCCCGCGGGCGGCCCCGACGCCTGCGTCATCACGGCCCACGACGCCAGGACGGGGGAGGAACTGTGGCGTCGCCGCACGGTTCCGGCGCCGGGCGAGCCGGGCGACGAGACCTGGGGCGGCGTGCCCTTCGAGGATCGCAAGCACGTCGGGACGTGGATGGTGCCGAGCTACGACGCGGCGCTCAATCTCGTCTACATCGGCACGTCGGTGACCTCGCCGGCCCCGAAATTCTGGCTGGGGGGCGTCGACAACGCGCACCTCTATCACAATTCGACGCTCGCCCTGAACGCCGACACCGGGGAGATCGTGTGGTACTACCAGCACCTGAACGACCACTGGGATCTCGACCACCCCTTCGAGCGCCTGCTGGTCGATACCGCGGTGCGCCCGGACCCGGCGGAAGTGAGCTGGATCAATCCGCGGTTGGGCCCGGATGAGCGGCGCCGGGTGATGACCGGGATCCCGGGCAAGACCGGGGTGGTCTACACCCTGGACCGCGCGACGGGCGAGTTCCTGTGGGCTCGGCCGACGATCGCGCAGAACGTGATCAGCGGGATCGACGGCGCGACGGGCGACGTGTCGGAGAACCCGGAGGCGGTCTTCGGCAGCGTCGGCCAGTCGGTGCTTGCGTGCCCCGGGATTGATGGCGGGAAGGACTGGCAGGCGGGCGCGTACAGCCCCCGCACGAACACGATGTACATGCCGATGCAGAACACCTGCACCAGGATGACCACGCTCGACGACCGGGGCAGCCGGTCGCTGTACGGCATTCAGACACGCCGCGAGCTGGCGCCGGGCGCGGATGAGATGGGGGCCGTCTGGGCCATCTCGGCGGAGACCGGGGAGACGCGCTGGACGCGCGAGCAGCGCGCCGGCGCGATGTCGCTCGTGGCGACGGGCGGCGGCCTCGTGTTCGGCGGCGACGCCAACGGTCGCTTCCGCGCGCTCGACGACGAGACGGGCGAGGTGCTGTGGGAGATCAACCTGGGGTCGCCGGTCTCGGGTTTCCCCGTCACCTACGCCGTGGGCGGACGGCAGTACGTGGTGGCCGGCACCGGCGTCGGCGGCAACGTGTCGCGCAATGCAACGCTGACCCCGGAGCTGCGTCCCAGCCAGGGCAGCAACCTCTTCGTGTTCGCCCTTCCCTAGGAGCCCGTGGCGAAACTCGTGCAGTCCCAGGAAGAGGCAGGGAGGAAAGTCATGTTCTGGAGACGTCCGCTCGCAGTGGTCGCGCTGATTGGACTCGGCGCCGGGATCGGCTACCTGTACGCCCAGGATCGCGGCGGTCCCGGCAAGCTCACGGCAGAAGATCGCCTCGACATCCAGGAGCTCTATTGGCGCTACGCCCAGGGCCACGACTTCCGGGACGCGGAGCTCGTCGCGTCGGCCTTCGCCGAGGACGGCGTCTTCCGGTCGAGTCCTTCCCGCGCCGTGGAGGGCAGGGCCGCCATCGCCGAGTCCCTCGGCAGAGGCTTTGCGGGCCTCGGCCCCGATTCGGGGCGGCGGCACTGGCAGAATGCCTGGCGCATCACGCCCACGCCGGAGGGAGCGCGCGGCCGCGTGTACTGGGTCGCGCTCGAGGTCGGCACCGGCGACCCGATACCCAACCTGCCGGTGGAGGGGCACCGGGGTCCGCGGTTCCGCAGCACGGGCTACTACGAGGACGTCTACGTGAATACGGCGGAAGGCTGGCGCTTCAAGAGCCGTACGCTGAACTGGGACGAGCCGCGCTAGCAACCTGCGGCAATCGTGCTATCGTTCGTGCCACCAACCGGAGATGACGCCATGAAGACGACATATGCCATCGGCGCATGCCTCGCGGTCGTACTGCTGTGGGTCGGCTGCGGCGGCGACAGCCAGGAGGCGGGCGCGCAGGCCAACCTGAGCGAGGTCACGAAGGAGCAGTTCGACGAGTGGATGACGGAGCTGTCGAACTGGGGCCGCTGGGGCCCGGACGACGAGCGCGGCGTGCTGAACCTGATCACCGCCGAGAAGGCGGCGCAGGCGGCGGCGCTCGTCGAGACCGGCGAGACCGTCTCGCTGGCCCATCCGATCCAGCGCGAGGCGGGCGAGGCCGGGCGGCCGATCAACACCAACGGCGCGTTGACCAACCGCTTCCTGGTGCAGGGTGACTTCCTGTTCGAGCGGCAGGAGATCGCCTATCACGGCCTGGCCCTGTCGCACTTCGATGCGCTGTGCCACGTCTCGCACGAAGGCAAGCTGTACAACGGCTTCGACTTTGCCGAGGTCGTGACCGAGGACGGCGGCTGCGAAAAGCTGTCGGTCACCTCGGCGGAGGGCGGCATCGTGACGCGCGGCATCCTGCTCGACCTGCCCGAGACGCGCGTGACGCCGGCAGACATCGAGGCCTGGGAAGCGGAGACTGGCATCACCATCGGCTCGGGCGACGCGCTGCTGCTGCGGACCAAGCGGCCGGGCGTGGAGCCGCGCCCCGAGGACTTCGGCTCCGCGGGCTACGATCCGGCGCTCATTCCGTTCTTCAGGGAGCGCGACATCGCGCTGCTGGGCGCCGACATCCCGCAGGAGGGCGGCGCCATCCCCGGCCTGTTCATTCCGATCCACACGTTCACGATCGTGGCGCTCGGCATGAACCTGCTCGACAACCTGGCGCTGCACGACCTGGCGGATGCCGCCCGGCGCCACAACCGCTACGAGTTCATGCTGACGGTCGAGCCGCTGCGCGTGGAGCGCGGCGCCGGTTCGCCCGTCAACCCGGTCGCCATATTCTGACTATGGAGGATGCAGATGCGGAGTCTGATCGCCCTGGTGCTCGCGCTCGTCTGGCTCGCACCGCTGCCGCTCGCCGCGCAGGACATCCCGCGTACGCCCTGGGGCGACCCGGATTTCCGCGGCCATTGGGTGGCCGGCACGTCGGCGCCCATGGAGAACCCCATCCAGGATGCGTGGCAGCTTACCGAGGAGGAGTTCCGGCGCTACCCGACGGCCCAGTTCTTTCCCGACCACGAGGCCGCGCCGGGCATGCAGCGCCAGGAGCAGCCGATGATCATCGACCCGCCCGACGGCCGGATCCCGCTGCAGGACTGGGCCATCGAGAAGCGGGTCGAGATCATGGCCAACCAGGACAAGCTGGAGTTCCTCGATCCGCGCGTCAAGTGCCTCCCGGCGGCCCTGCCGCGCGGCAACCTGCCGGTCGGCTACAACTCGTACCAGTTCCTGCAGGTGCCCGGCGCCGTGATCCTGCTGTACGAGTGGAACCACCACTCGCGCTACATCCCGCTCGACGGCAGCGACCACGTCGCCGCGCCCATCCAGTTGGGGATGGGTGACTCGCGCGGCCGCTGGGAGGGCGACACGCTGGTGGTCGATGTCACGAACTTCACGGACAACACGTGGGTGACCGGCCACGGGGCGGCCCCCGAGGGCGCGCCCGGCACCGCCATCAACACCGGGCACGGCGTGTTCCACAGCACCGACCTGCACGTCGTGGAGCGCTACACGCTGAAGGATGCGAACACCATCCACTACGAGGCGACGATCACCGACCCGCAGGTGTTCACGCAGCCGTGGACCATCTCCTACGATGCGTTCAACCGGGCGCCGGAAGGCCACATCCTGTACGAGTACGCCTGCCACGAAGGCAACGCGCGCAACCTGCGGATGATGACCGGGGTGGACATCGAGTAGGCGTGCGCACGTTCGAGCTGCACAGCAGCGTGACGCTGCCGCGACCGCTCGACGCGGTGTTCCCGTTCTTTTCCGACGCCCGCAACCTCGAGCGGCTCACGCCACCCTGGCTGCGCTTTTCGGTGCTCACGCCCGGGCCGATCGCGATGCGGCCGGCCGCCACCATCGACTACCGCCTGCGCCTGCGGGGCGTGCCGCTGCGCTGGCGCAGCGAGATCACCGTCTGGGAACCGCCGTTCCGCTTCGTCGACGAGCAGCGCCGCGGCCCGTACCGGCTCTGGATCCACGAGCACCGGTTCGAAGAGGTGGACGGACGCACGCTCGCCCGCGACGACGTGCGCTACGCCGTGCCGGGTGGCTGGCTCGCCGATCGTCTGCTGGTACGGCGCGACCTGCAGCGCGTCTTCGAATACCGCCGCGGCGTCCTGCAGGACCTGTTCGGGACGGTTCCGGACACCGCGTCGTGAGCCTCCCCGGGCGTTTCTGAAGCCGCGGTCAGCGCTTCTTCAGGCAAAGTTCAGGCAGGTACGCCCCAGACAATCGTTACGCTGATTGGGTGCCTGTTCGTCTGACTGTCATCTTCGTGTGTGCGTGCATCGTGTTGCAGGTGCTGGCCGTTTCCGCCAGCGCCCAGAGCGGCGGCGTCGTGGCCGGCGTGGTTGCCGACGAGACCGGCGGCGTGCTGCCGGGCGTCGTCGTCGAGATCGAGAGCGCCGGCGTGGTGCTGACCGCGGTAACCGGCGGCGTCGGCGCCTACCGCATCAACGACGTGCCCGCCGGCCCGGCTACGGTCACGTTCCGGCTGGTCAACTTCTCCACGGCCCGGCAGGAAGTGACGGTGGCGTCCGGCGCCACGCGGACGGTCGACGCGACGCTGACGCTGTCGCTGACGGCCGACGTGGTGGTGACCGGCACGCGCACCTTCCGCAACATCGCCGACCTGGAGAACCCGGCCGAGAACCTGGTGCGCATCGCGAGCGCCGCGAGCGTCGGCGCCATCACGGCGCAGCAGCTCGAGGCGCGGCCGATCATGCGGCCGGGCGAAGTGCTGGAAGCCGTGCCCGGGCTGATCGTCAGCCAGCACAGCGGTGAGGGCAAGGCGAACCAGTACTACCTGCGCGGCTTCAACCTGGACCACGGCTCCGACTTCGCCACGACGCTCGCCGGCGTCCCGCTGAACGTGCCGGCGGCGGCGCACTTCCACGGCTATTCCGACTCCAACGTCATCATTCCGGAGCTGGTCAGCGGCGTGCAGTACAAGAAGGGGCCGTACTTTGCCGAGGACGGCGACTTTTCGGCGGCCGGCTCGGCCAACATCAACTACGTCAACGTGCTCGACCGCCCGCTCCTGACCATCAGCGGCGGCGGCCAGGGGTGGGGGCGCGTGTTCGGCGCAGCCTCGCCGCGGGTCGGGGGCGGCAATCTGCTGGTGGCGCTCGATCTGTCGCGCAACGACGGCCCGTGGGTCAATCCTGACGATCTGCGGAAGGCCAACGGCGTCGTGCGCTACAGCCAGGGCGACACGCGCAACGGTTTCTCGATTACCGGCATGGGCTACACGGCCGACTGGAACGCCACGGACCAGGTCCCGGTGCGGGCCGTCGAATCCGGCCTGATTACCCGCTTCGGCGCCATCGATCCTACGGACATCGGCCGCACCTACCGCCACAGCATCGCGTTCGACGGCCTGCGCTCGACGGGCGACAGCGCGGTGCGCGTCACCGCCTACGGCCTGCGCTACGGCCTGAACCTGATCCAGAACTTCACCTACTTCCTGGCCAACCCGGTCGACGGCGATCAGTTCGAGCAGGAGGACCGCCGGACCGCGGTCGGCGGCAAGGCGACCTACCGCCGCCTGGGCCACTTCCTCGGGCGGCCCGTCGAGTCGATGGTGGGTGTGCAGCTCCGCCACGACAACGCCGGCACGATCGGCCTGTACGACACGGTCCGGCAGCGCCGCACGAACACGATCCGCGACGACATCCTCAAGCAGACGTCGGGCGGCCTGTTCGCGCAGAGCGAGATCGAGTGGAGCCCGGTGGTGCGCACGACGGTCGGCCTGCGCGGCGACCTGTACGGCTACGAGGTTACCGCCCTCGATCCGCGCAATTCCGGCGACGGCTCGGACGGCATCGTCAGTCCCAAGCTGTCGGTGGTGCTAGGCCCGTGGCAGGACACGGAGTTCTACGTCAACTGGGGTCATGGCTTCCACAGCAACGACGTGCGCGGGGCGACGCTGACGGTCGATCCACGCACGGGCCTGCCGGTGGAGACGCTGACGCCGCTGGTCACCGCGCGCGGCGCCGAGGTGGGGATGCGGACCGTGAAGATCCGCGGCCTGCAGTCGACGGTCGCACTCTGGTACCTCGGCTTCGATTCGGAGCTGCTGTTCATCGGCGACTCCGGCATCACCGAGGCCAACCGGCCGAGCCGGCGCTACGGCCTGGAGTGGGCCAACTACGTGCGCCTTAATTCCTGGATGACCGGCGAGGTCGACATGTCGTTCACCAACGCGCGCTTCACGGACCCCGACCCCGCCGGGGCGTACATTCCCGGCGCGCTCAACCGCGTGATCGCCGGCGCCGTTACGGTCGAGCCCGCCAGGCGGATCTTCGGCAGCATCCGCGTGCGCCACTTCGGCCCCCGCGCGCTGGTCGAGGACAACAGCGTGCAGTCCGCGTCGACGACCATCTGGAACGCCGAGCTGGGGATAACCCTGAACGAGCAACTGCGCATCTCGATCGAGGGGTTCAATCTGTTCGACTCGAAGGTGGCCGACATCGACTACTTCTACGCGTCGCGGCTCCCGGGCGAGCCGCTCTACGGGGTGGAGGACATCCACACGCATCCGTCCATCCCGCGGGCGGCCCGTGTCAGTCTCCAGGTCGCGTTCTAATTCGCCCGCAAGCGCACCTCGCCGTGGTCGGCGCGGATGCGCAGCGCCGGCCCGCCGCCGTCGAGCGCGCCCCGGTAGCGGCCGCCGCTCTCCTGCAGCGCTACCGGCAGGTCGGTGTTGATGTTGGCGCGCGACGTCAGCTCGGCGTCGATGGTGAGCGGCTGCGATTCGGCGAGCTCCAGGTCGAAGTCGCCGCGGCTGATGGCCACGTCGGAGTCGCCGTCGATACGGGCGTCGCGCAGCACCACGTTCGTCCGCTCGGCCTCGATCAACAGCGACCCGCTCAGGCGCGTCAGCGCGGCGCGCGTTCCGCGGTCCACGTTGAGCGTCAGCGATCCGGTGAAGTCGCTCGCCTGCATCTGGCCGCGGTCCAGCTCGATCCGGAGCGTGCCGCTCAACTCCACCAGGTTCAGGTCGCTGCGCTCCGAGTTGATCATGGTCCGGCCCTCGAAGCCGCGCAGCGTCGTGCCCGCGCCGCGCTCGAGCTCGATGTCGAGATTGAGCTCGCGCGGCGCGCGGATCTCGTAGTGCACGTCGGGGAACGTCCGGCGCCGGTCGAAGAACCCCCGCCGCTCCACCTCGCTGAAGTCGTTGCTGATGTGGACCTCCCCGGCCGTGGCGCGCACGTTGATGCGCGCCGCCGCGACGATGTCGCGCGCGTAGTCGCCGTCCACGTCGGCGGGCGCCTCGATCCGCGCCTGGATCTCGACCTGCGGCTGGTCCCAGGCCAGCAGCAGCACGCTGCCGCCGGATACGTCGATCGACAGGTTGCCGCCTGGTTGGAGCGCAACGGTCTCCTCGTACGTGTCTCCTTGCGCCGCGGCCACGCCCGGCGCGGCCAGCAGCAGCGCCAGGAGACAGGCCGACAATATGTGCGGCGTCATCGTCATCCTCCAGGACCAACTCTTCATCTTCTGACTATAGCCCGCGCACCACATTCGTGCGGGCGGCCGAAAATCGTTCCGCGCGGCGGCGCGCTGTGCTACGGTTTTGGGTCGGGGAAGTGCGACCTATGCGCATGTTGATTCGATGGTGCGGGTTGCCGCTGCTCGTGGTCGGTATCGCGCTGGCGGCGGGAGCGCCGCTGCACGCCTCCGACGCGCGGCTGGTCGATGCCGCCGCCGGGCAGGACGCCGCGGCGGTCCGGGCGTTGATCGACGAGGGGGCCGACGTCAACGCCGCGCGGCCCGACGGCGCGACGGCGCTGCTGTGGGCTGCCCATTGGGACGACCTGGAGACGGTGGAGCTGCTGCTCCGCGCCGGCGCCGACCCGAACGCGGCCGACGACCATGGCGTGACGCCGCTGATGCGGGCGGGCGAGAACGCAAGCGTGCGGGTCGTGCGGGCGCTGCTCGACGCCGGGGCCGATCCCGACACAACCCAGACCAGCGGCCTGACGCCGCTGATGATCGCGGCGCGGACCGGCGACCGGGAGGTCGTGCGCGCGCTGCTGGCGCACGGCGCCGACGTCAATGCCGTGACGCGCGAGACCGGGGTAACGGCGCTGATGTGGGCGGTCTCCGCGCCCCACCCGAACATCGTCCACGTGCTGCTGGAGACGGGCGCCGACGTCGAGGCGTCGTCGGCCAAGGGCTTCACGCCGCTGCTGTTCGCGGTGCTCAACGGCGACATCGAGCTGGCGCGGGCGCTGCTGGCCGCCGGCGCCGACGTCAACGGGACGGGCTCCGACGACACGCATCCGCTGCCGCTCGCCATCGTCAGCCGGCAGGCCGACATGGCGTACTTCCTGCTGGAGCAGGGCTCCGATCCGAACGGCCGGATCCACGGCGTGTCCGCGCTGCACGCGGCGGCCGGCCGCGTCGGCACCTGGCTGGCCGACTGGTACCGCGAGCGCGGCATGCGCGCCGGTTCGGTGAGCGGTGGCGGGATGCAGGGGCTGAGTCCCGCGGCGCGGGCGCCGCTGGTGCGGGATCTGCTCGCGCGCGGAGCGGATCCGAACGCGCACGTCGACACGTCGGCGGTCATCCTCAACTACCTTGCGTACCCGCGGCTCGGCGCGTTCGAGCAGAACTCGGTCGGCACCGGCGACGTCCGCGGCGCCACGCCGCTCTGGGTGGCCGCCTATTCCGCCAACGGCGGCGGGCTGTTCGGCGACGATTCCCGGTATCAGTACGATAGCGGCCCGGATGTCCTGCGGGCGTTGCTCGAAGGCGGCGCCGATCCGAACGCGGCCTCGGCCGACGGGACCACGCCGCTGATGATGGCGGCCGGTCTCGGCTACAGGTCGTACCAGCCCCATACGCCGCGCGGCAGGCCCGCGCCGCCGGTCGAGGAGGCGGTGAGAGTGCTGGTCGAGGCCGGAGCGGACGTGAACGCACGGAACGAGGCCGATTTCACGCCGCTCCACGCCGCCACGTTCCGCGGGCTGAACGAGGTCATCGAGTACCTCGTCGAGCAGGGCGCCGACATCGACGCGCGCGACTTCCGCGGACGCACCGCGTTCCGCATTGCGGAGGGCGCCAAGCAGTCGTTCCAGTTCCAGGCCTTTCCGGAAACCGCGGAGTTCCTGCGGGAGCTCGGCGCCAACACCCGCCTGGGCATTCCCGGCGACGTCCACGAGCGCGCGGACCGCGCGGTGGTCGAAGAGAATGCGCAGCGCGCGGCGGGGGAAGGCCCGTAGGCGGGTCGCCGGCGAAATGAAGCGGCCTCTCCCTGCGCAGACGGCGCTGGTCGCGGCAGCCGTACTCGTCCTGGCCTGGTCTCCCCAGGCCGGAGCCCAGGGCGCCGCGCCTGCGGAGACCGGCGCGCCGGAGGCGGTCCCGTCGCGCGCGCTGCTCGACCGCTACTGCGTGACCTGCCACAACGAGCGCCTGCGCACGGCGGAGCTGCTGCTGGACCAGGTGGATCTCGACCGCGTCGGGGCGCACGCCGAGACGCTGGAGAAGGTGGTCCGCAAGCTGCGCGCCGGCCAGATGCCGCCGGCCGGGCGGCCGCGCCCCGATCGGGCCGCCGCGGAGACGTTCACCACCGCGCTGGAGTCGGCGCTCGACAGCGCCGCCGCGGCCGACCCGAACCCCGGGCGCGTCGCCTCGCGCCGGATGAACCGCTTCGAGTACGTCAACGCCATCCGGGACCTGCTGGCGCTGGAGGTGAACGGCGCCGAGCTGCTGCCCAGCGACATGGCCGGCCTGGGTTTCGACAACAACGCCGACGTGCTCTCGATGACGCCCGCCCTGATGGCGCGCTACACGGCGGCCGCCACCAAGATCAGCCGCGCCGCCGTCGGGGGTCCCGACAACCGGCCCATCCGCCAGGTGTACTCCCTCGGGTTCGAGACGCAGGAAGCGCGGATGAACGAGGACATGCCGTTCGGCACGCACGGCGGCCTGGCCGCGCGCCACGTGTTTCCGCTGGACGGCGACTACGTCTTCGCCATCCAGATGAAGGGCGGCGGCAACGACAGCGGCGGCAGCGGCGTCATCGGCATCGGCGAGGACGACCACGAGATCGAGCTGCGCGTCGATCACGCGCTCATCGAGCGCTGGACGGTGGGCGGCGAGTTCCCCGGACCGGACCCCGGCATCCTCATTCCCATTGCGGACGACGACGTCGAAGGCATCCGCCTGCACGAGTACCGCCTCAACGCGGACCGGGGGCTCCAGGTGCGCGTGCCGATCGAGGCGGGGCAGCGGCTCGTGACCGTGGCTTTCACGGATTCGAACCCGACGCCGTTCGGCGGCGCGTACGGGCGGCCGGGCATCGACCGGCTGTTCATCTCCGGGCCGTTCGACGGCACGGCGCCGGACGACACGCCCAGCCGGCAGCGCATCTTCATCTGCCGTCCGGCCGGTGACGGGACGCAGGAAGAGGAGCGCTGCGCCGGCGAGATCCTCGCGAACCTGGCGCGGCAGGCGTACCGCCGGCCGGTCACCGGCGACGACGTGGCGCCGCTCATGGACTTCTACCGCCTCGGCCGCGCCGAGCGCGACTTCGACGGCGGGATCGAGCGGGCCCTGGAAGCGCTGCTCTCGATGCCGGAGTTCCTGCTGCGCATCGAGCGCCAGCCGCGCGACGCCGCGCCCGCGCGGCCGTACCGGCTCAGCGACCTGGAGCTGGCTTCGCGGCTGTCGTTCTTCCTGTGGCGCAGCATCCCGGACGGCGAGCTGGTCGACCTGGCCGCCGCCGGGCGGTTGAGCGAGCCGGACGTGCTGCGGGCGCAGGTCGACCGGATGCTGGCCGACCGGCGCGCGACGCGCTTCATGCACGACTTCGCGGGCCAGTGGCTGCAGGTGCGCAACATCAACGAGCACGTGCCCGACAGCGGGCTGTACGGCGCGTTCAACGACACGCTGCGGCGGGCGATGGTGACGGAGACGGAGCTGTTCTTCGAGAGCCAGGTGCGCGAGGACCGGCCGATACCGGAGCTGCTGCGGGCCGACTATACGTACCTCAACGAACAGCTCGCGCGGCACTACGGCGTCGACGACGTCTACGGCAGCCGCTTCCGCCGCGTGGCGTGGGAGGACGACCGCCGCCACGGTCTGCTGGGCCACGGCAGCCTGCTGACGATCACGTCGTACGCCAACCGCACGTCGGTGGTGCTGCGCGGCAAGTGGGTGCTCGAGAACCTGCTGGGCACGCCGCCGCCGGCCCCGCCGCCGAACGTGCCGCCGCTGGAGGAGAACGACGGCGGCGGGACGCCTACGTCGCTGCGCGAGAAGATGGAGCAGCACCGCAGCAATCCGGTCTGCGCGAGCTGCCATACCGAAATGGACCAGCTCGGCTTCGCGCTGGAGCACTTCGACGCCATCGGACGCTGGCGGGACAATGACGGCGGCGCGGCCATCGACGCCGCCATCGACTGGGCGGACCAGACGATCGCCACGCCGCGGGCGTTTCGCGAGGCGCTGGCCAACCGGGGCACGCAGTTCGTGCAGACCGTCACCGAGAAGCTGCTGACCTACGCGCTCGGCAGAGGCGTGAACTACTACGACGCGCCGGTGGTGCGGCAGCTCGTGCGCGGCCTGGAGCAGGACGGCTACCGCTGGTCGTCGCTGATCCACGGCATCGTCGGCAGCATGCCGTTCCAGATGCGGCGGGCGCCGGCGCCGGAGCAGTCGGTGGCGGCGGCCGACGGCGGGTGAACGGCCCGTTGAACCCGCGGAAACGGTTGCGGTACGGGCGGCGGCGGGGCATAATCGCGCAACGGGACCGGCTTTCGCGCTGAAGCCGGAGGAGACTCGGCCATGTTCATTCGCAAGCTGCACATGCCGCGGCGGACCGTGCTGCGCGGGCTGGGCGCGACGCTGGCGCTGCCGCTGCTCGACAGCATGGTGCCGGCGCTGACGGCGCTATCCAGGACGGCCGCCGCGCCGATCCGGCGGCTGGGCGTGTTCTACGTGCCCAACGGCATGTCGATGCCGTACTGGTCGCCGCCGCAGGTGGGTCCGCTCACCGAGCTGCCACCGACGCTGCGGTCGCTGGCCGGGCTGGAGGAACGCGTCCTGATGTGCGGCGCGCTCGACGACGAGGCCGCCAACCTGGTGACCGGCGGGGGCGACCACGCGCGCTCGGCCGGCACGTTCCTCACGTGCGTCCCGTTCAAGCTGACCACCGGCGCCGACGTGTACGCGTCGGTGTCGATGGACCAGATCGCCGCCCGGGAGCTGGCGAAGGAAACCCAGCTCGCCTCGATCGAGCTGGGCATCGAGTCGAACGCCATGCTCGGCTCGTGCGACGCCGGCGCGAGCTGCGCGTACACCAACACGGTGGCGTGGCGCACGCCGACCACGCCGTTGCCGGTAGAGAACGATCCGCGCGCCGTGTTCGAGCGCCTGTTCGGGACCAGCGGCAGCACCGACCCCGCGGCGCGGCTGGCGCGCATGCGCAAGGATCGCAGCGTCCTGGACGCCGTCAACGAGGAGCTCGGCGACCTGGAGCGCGAGATCGGACCGGGCGACCGGCTGAAGCTCGACGAGTACCTGTCAGCCGTGCGGGACGCCGAGCGGCGCATCGAGATGGCCGAGCGCCAGAACACCCGCGAGCTGCCGCTGGTCGACCAGCCGATCGGCACGCCGAGCGACTACGCCGAGCACGCGAAGCTTATGATGGACCTGCTGGCGCTGGCGTACCAGACCGACCTGACCCGCATCAGCACGTTCATGCTGGCGCGCGAGGTGAGCGCCCGGGCGTATCCCGAGATTGGCGTCTCGGATTCGCACCACCCGCTGTCGCACCACCAGGACAAGCCGGCCAACCTGGAGCGGCTGCACAAGGTCAACGAGTACCACTTCCGGCAGTTCGCGCACCTCGTCAGGAAGCTGGCGGCGACCCCCGAGGGGGACGGCACGATGCTCGACTCGACGCTGCTGCTGTACGGCACCGGCATCAGCGACAGCAACACGCACTTCCACGACGATCTGCCGGTCGCGCTGATTGCCGGGAAGAATACGGGTGTGACGGGCGGCCGCTACGTTCGCTATCCGCGGGGCACGCCGATCGCCAACCTGTACATCACCATCCTGGACAAGATGGGGTTCCCGCTGGAGAAGTTCGGCGACAGCACCGGGATGCTGAAGGACCTCTCCGTCTAGGCGGAACCGCGCCGCGCATCAGGCGGCGCGCTCGAAGGCGGCGGCAATGCCCTGGCCGCCGCCGATGCACATCGTCACCAGTGCCCGCTTGCCGCCCGTGCGCTGCAATTCGTGCAGCGCCTTGACGGTCAGCACGGTCCCGGTCGCCCCGACCGGGTGGCCCAGCGAGATGCCGCTGCCGTTGGGGTTGGTGCGCTCCGGCGGCAGGTCCAGGTCGCGGCACACGGCCAGCGCCTGCGCCGCGAACGCCTCGTTCACCTCGAACACGTCGAAATCGTCCACGCCAAGGCCGGTCTTGTCGAGCAGTTGCCGCACGGCCGGGATCGGGCCGATGCCCATGTAGCGCGGGTCCACGCCCGCGAAGCTGTAGCCCACGAGGCGGGCGAGCGGCTCGAGGCCCCGCCGCTCCGCGAGCTCCCGCTCCATCAGCACGACCGCCGCCGCCCCGTCGTTGATGCTGGACGCGTTGCCGGCGGTGACGCTGCCGTCCTTCTGGAACACCGGCCGCAGCCTGCCGAGCTTTTCTACCGAGCTGTCGGGACGCACCGTCTCGTCCGTGTCGAACAGCACGGTGTCGCGCTTCACGCGCACCTCGACCGGGGTGATCTGCTCCTTGAAGCGCCCTTCGGCGATGGCGCGGCCCGCGCGCTGGTGGCTCTCCACCGCCAGCGCGTCCTGGTCCTCGCGCGATACGCCGTAGCGCCCGGCCACGTTCTCGGCGGTGATGCCCATGTGGCAGTCGTCGAACGGGTCGCTCAGCGCTCCCACCATCATGTCGACGAGCTGCGTGTCGTTCATGCGCGCGCCCCAGCGCAGGGACGGGGCGAGGTACGGGCTGCGGCTCATGCTCTCGGCGCCGCCGGCCACCGCCGTGTCCGCGTCGCCGAGCATGATGGTCTGCGCGGCGGTTACGACCGCCTGCAGCCCGCTGCCGCACAGGCGGTTCACCGTCACGGCCGGGGTCTCGTGCGGCAGGCCGCCCCTGATGGCCGCGACCCGCGCCAGGTAGTGGTCGCGCGCGTCGGTGTGAATCACGTTGCCGAACACGACGTGCCCGACGTCGGCCGGCTCGATGCCGGCCCGGCCGACCGCCTCGCGCACGCACTGCGCCCCGAGCTCGGTGTTGGGGATGTCCTTCAGGCTGCCGCCGTACCCGCCCATCGGCGTGCGCACGCCGCTCAGCACCACCACTTCACGCATTCATTACCTCCTTGGGTGCGGCACGGGGTCGCACCACAGTCTGTTATCTTAGCGGACCATGCGGATGGGCTCGGTCGTCCTCATATTCGCCTGCGCCGCGCCGCTCGGCGGGCAGCAGCCCGCGGAGCAGATCGAATGGCGCTACGTGGGCGCCGACCAGGCGCACACCAAGTACTCCCGGGCCGACCAGGTCACCGCCGCCAACGTGGATCGGCTGGAGATCGCGTGGCAATGGGATCCCAACGAGATGCCGCTGCCGGAGCTCGGGGCGCGGCCCGGCCCGTTCCAGGCCACGCCGGTGATGATCGACAACGTGCTGTACCTCCCGACGATGTACAACCGCGTGGCGGCGCTCGACGCGGAGACGGGCGAGGAGCTCTGGATCTTCGATCCGAAAGCGTACGAGCGCGCGGACCCGAACCACGGCTTCAAGCACCGGGGCATCGCCGTCTGGCGCGCCGGCGGCGACTTCCGCGTCTTCATCAACAGCCGCGACCGGCTGTACGCCGTCGACGGGACCACCGGCCGCGGAATCGAGAGCTTCGGCGACGCCGGCAGCGTCTCGCTCATCGAGAACCTCGGCCGCCCGGTTTCCCCGTCGGAGTTCGACCAGACGTCGCCGCCGGTCGTGTTCGAGGACCTGGTGATCGTGGGCAGCCGCACGCCCGACCAGGTGCAGCGCAGGTTCGACCCGCCCGGCGCGGTGCAGGCGTTCGACGCCCGGACCGGCGAGCGGCGCTGGGTGTTCTTCACCATCCCGCAGTCGAACGACGACTTCGGCGCCGACACCTGGGAAAACGAATCCTGGCGCCACACCGGCCATGCGAACGTCTGGGGCCTGATGTCGCTGGACGACGAACGCGGCCTGCTGTACGTGCCGACCAGCACGCCAAGCGGCGACTACTGGGGCGGCCACCGGCCGGGAGCGAACCTGTTCGCCGAGTCGCTGGTCTGCCTCGACGCGCGCACCGGCGAGCGGCAGTGGCACTTCCAGGCCGTGCACCACGGCGTGTGGGACTACGACTTCAACTCGGCCCCGAACCTGGTGACGATCACCGTGGACGGCCGGGAGATCGACGCCGTGGCGGAGGTCACGAAGCAGGGCTTCACGTACGTCTTCGACCGGGTGACCGGCGAGCCGGTGTGGCCGATCGAGGAGCGCCCGGTAGATACCGAGACCGACGTGCCGGGCGAGGTGCTGTATCCGACCCAGCCGTTCCCCACGAAACCGCCGCCCTTCAGCGGCCAGGGCGTGTCGCTGGACGACGCGAACGACCTGACGCCGGAGATACACGCGCTGGCGCTCGAGGAGATGAAGGAGTTCCGGCTGGGCCCGCTGTTCACGCCGCCGAGCCTGCAGGGCACGCTCATGCGGCCCGGCGCGCAGGGCGGCGCGGACTGGGGTGGGGCGGCGTTCGACCCGCAGACCGGCCTGCTGTACGTGCGCACGAACGAAGACACGACCCCCAACCAGGTATGCAGGAACGCGGGCGCCGACCCTAACGTCGACGTCGAGTACTCCAACAACTGCCCGCGCGGCTCCTACGCCATCATGTTCCGCAACCGCCCCGGCGCGGCCGAGCCGGCGCGGAGCAGGCTGGGGCCGATTCCGCTGATCAAGCCGCCCTACGCCTACCTGGTGGCGATCGACCTGAACGCGGGCGAAATCGCGTGGAAAGTGCCGTTCGGCGAAGGCAGCCGCATCATGCGCAACCATCCCCTGCTGCGCGGCGTCGAGCTGCCGGAGCGGCTGGGCACGCGGGGCAACCCGGGGCCGCTGGTCACGGGCGGCGGCCTGGTTTTCCTGGGCGGCGGCGCCCCCTACCTGTACGCGTTCGACAAGGCGACGGGCGAGGAGATCTGGCGCGGCGCGACGCCGCACCGGACCAGCGCCAACCCGATGACCTACCGCGCCCGGTCGGGCCGCCAGTTCGTCGTCATCGCCACCGGCGCCGGACCGGACGCCGCGCTCGTGGCGTTTGCCCTCCCTGCCGCGTAGCGGCCTGGCAGTCCGTGGTGAAACCCCGCGTCGCACCGAGAGCGGCGAGGCGCGCGGCGGTTTGCCGTCTCGATTTACGCGCAGATGCGGTATAGTGCTACCTGCCCAGAATTGGCAAGCCGAGGGGCGCAGCCCCAACCGGGGAGGACACGATGAAAACCGCTGGAATGCAGGGTTGGTCGATCGTCGCGCTCGTCGTCGCGGGGCTCGCCGTGGCAGGGCCCGCGCCGGCCGCGGAGCGCGCCGCCGAGGTCACCTTCAGCAAGGACGTGGCGCCCATTCTGCAGCGCTCGTGCGAGAGCTGCCACCGTCCGGGCGGCGGGGCGCCGATGGCGCTGATCAGCTACTCGGACGTGCGCCCCTGGGCGCGCTCGATCCGCAACCGCACGACAGCCCGCGAGATGCCGCCCTGGTTCATCGACAAGAACATCGGCATCCAGCACTTCAAGGACGATCCGTCCCTGAGCGACGCGGAGATCGCGACCATCGCCGCCTGGGTAGACGCCGGCGCCCCGCAGGGCAACCCGGCGGATCTGCCGCCGGCGCTCGAATGGGCTGAATCGGGCTGGTCCATCGGCGAGCCGGACCTCGTCGTTTCGTCGCGGGTCGGCACCATCCCTGCCAACGCCGCCGACTGGTTCGGCGAATGGGATCCGCCGGCGCCCACCGGCCTCACCTCCAATCGCTACATCAAGTCGGTGGAGGTGAAGGAAGTGCGCGTGGCGGGCGACACCAGCGTGACCAAGAGCACGCCGGGCGCCAAGGGGACCGGCCGGGCCGACCTCAACCTGTGGGTGGTGCATCACGCGGTCATCACGGCCGCGACGCCCGAGCAGGCGAACGAATCGAATGGACCCGTGGCGGCCAGCGACGACGCGTTCCGCCTCACGTGGGAGCTCGGGCAGAACGCGCTGACCTATCCGGAGGGTATCGGCGTCGAGTTGCCGGCCGAGTCGGTCATCACCTTCGATTCCATGCACCTGCATTCCATCGGCGAGGAGGTGCAGGCCCGCGTCGACGTGGCGTTCGACCTGCACCCGGAGGGCTACGAGCCGAAGTACCGCCAGAAGTCGCAGGCCATGTCCGGCTCGTTCGACTATGCGCTCGACATCCCGTCCAACGACGACAACGTCTACCGCGACGGGTTCTACCGTCTGGAGCAGCCGGCGCGCCTGATCACGTTCGAGCCCCACCTGCATTCCAGCGGCACGCGCATGTGCATCGAGGCGCTCTATCCGAACAACGCCCGCGAGATGCTCAACTGCGCGGACTACGACCACAACTGGGTGAAGGTGTACGTCTACGAGGAAGAAGCAGCGCCGCTGCTGCCGGCCGGCACCGTCATCCACCTGATGGCGTGGTACGACAACTCGACGTCCAACAAGAACGTCGTCGATCCACGCAACTGGAAGGGCTGGGGCAACCGGTCCATAGACGACATGTTCTACAACCTGCCCCGGCTCGTCTATCTGACCGAGGAGCAGTTCGAGGAGGAGGTCGCCGCGCGGGGCGGCGCCCAGATGTTCGCGGCCTCCCAGGATCAGCAGTAGCAGCCGGGAAGCCCCATCCACGATGCTAGGGATTGCCGGGGGTTTGGGGCGCAGCCCCAAGGAGATATGCTCATGAGAAGCGTAAGTCTGACGGCCGCCGGCATTCTCTTCGCCGGCCTGCTCGCGGCGCCTGCGGCGGCCGCGGAACGGGAATCGGAAGTTACCTTCAACAAGCACGTCGCGCCGATCCTGCAGCGCTCGTGCGAGAACTGCCACCGCCCGCAGGGCGCGGCGCCGATGCCGCTCGTCAGCTACGAGGACGTCCGTCCGTGGGCGCGGGCCATCCGGAACCGCACGGGGGCCCGCGAGATGCCGCCCTGGTTCATCGACAAGAACATCGGCATCCAGCGCTTCAAGGACGATCCGTCCCTGAGCGACGAGGAGATTGCGACGATCGCCGCGTGGGTGGACAACGGCGCGCCGCGCGGCAATCCGGCGGATCTGCCGCCGCCCCTCGAGTGGCCGGCCGACGGCTGGACGTACGGCACGCCGGATGTGGTCGTGCCGTCGCCGGAGGGCATCGTCGAGGCTGACGCCGCCGACTGGTTCGGCGAGTGGGGCGAGACGCCCACGGGGCTGAACACCGACCGCTACATCAAGGCCATCGAGGTGAAGGAGGTCAGGCTCGAGGAAGGGCCGCAGATCAAGGTGGACGACACCGGCCGGGCCGATCTCAGCCTCTTCGTGGTGCACCACGCGGTCATCACGTCGGATGCGCCGCAGAACGTGGTCGCGCCCCTCGATTGCGGGAACGAGACCTCCTGCGGCGGTCACGACGGCCAGCTCCGGCTGACGTACGAGCTGGGCCAGAACCCGACGATCTTTCCGGATGAAATGGGCGTCAAGCTGCCGGCCGGGTCGGTGCTCACGTTCAACTCCATGCACCTGCACTCCATAGGGCGCGAGGTGCGCGCGCGGGTCGACGTCGGCCTGACGCTGCACCCCGAGGGCTACGAGCCGCGCTACATGCAGAGCAACACCGGCTTCCGTCGCTCCACCCAGTACGACTACGAGTTCGACATCCCGTCGAACGACGACAACGTGATGCGCGACGGGTTCCACCGCATCACGAAGCCGACCAAGATGCTGATGTTCGAGCCGCACCTGCATTCGAGCGGCAAGCGCATGTGCGTCGAGGCCATCTATCCGAACAACGTGCGCGAGATGCTGAGCTGCTCGAACTACGACCACAACTGGGTGAAGGTCTACACCTACGAGGACGACGTGGCGCCGCTGCTGCCGACCGGCACGTTGATCCACGTCATGGCGTGGTACGACAACTCGCCGACCAACAAGAACGTGGTCGACCCGCGCAACTGGAAGGGGTGGGGCAACCGCTCGATCGACGACATGTTCGTCAGCATCACGCGCACGATCGAGATGACCGAGGAAGAGTTCCAGGCCGAGGTGGCCGCCCGCGGCGGCACGCCGGCCTTCGCGACGTCGCAGGATCAGCAGTAGCAACCAGGGAGCGCAAGCGTTATGACGACTTCTAGTGCCCGGTGGCGGGCGAGCGCACGGACCATGGTTCTCCTTACCGCGGCCGTGATGCTCTCCTCGCTCACCGCGACCAGCGGCCAGACCATCATCTTCGAGCGCGGGCAGAACGTCGTGCCGGCGTTCGAGGGGTGGGAGCAGAATCCGGACGGCACGTTCGACCTCATCTTCGGCTACATGAACCGCAACTCGCAGGAGAAGGTCCACATTCCGATCGGGCCGAACAACTTTCTCTCGCCGGGACCGGAGGATCAGGGCCAGCCGACCTTCTTCCAGCCGCGCCGCAACCGCTACGTGTTCCGCATCACGGTGCCGGCCGACTTCGGGACCCGGGAAATCGCGTGGACGCTGATTGCACGCGGCAAGACCGAGCAGGCGTTCGGCAGCCTGAAGCCCGACTACGTGAACGACTCGCCGCTGATGCAGAAGGACGTCGGCGGGTTGCGCGCCGAGCGGGAGCTCAACAAGGCGCCGATGGTCGACATCGAAGGGCCCGACAACGTGCGGGTGGCGGTCGGCGAGCCGCTGAATCTGACGGCCCTCGCAACCGACGACGGCATCCCGCCGCGGCGCGCGGCGTCGGCGCGCGTGCCGGTGAACTACAACGCGTGGGGCCTGCGGCTGGCGTGGATCGTGTGGCGCGGCGACGGCAACCAGGTGACGTTCGATCCCGAGCAGTTCGACATCCATCCGAACTATGACGGCAACTCGCCCTGGTCCCCGGGCTGGGAGCCTCCGCCGGTGCCGGCGGACAACCGGTTCAACGTGGCGGCCATCTTCCACGAGCCGGGCACCTACGTGCTGCGCGCCTATGCGCACGACGGCGGATTGCCGGGGGAAGGCGACGTGACCGTGGTCGTGGGCGGCGGATAGCCCGCGCCGGGGCTCGGGACCGCGGAACCAGGGAATGCAATGCACACCAACTGGAGACCTTTCATGAGAAACGCGAGCCTGGTAGCTGCCGGTGTACTCCTGGCCGGCCTGCTCGCGGCGCCTGCGGCGGCCGCGGAACGGGAATCGGAAGTTACCTTCAGCAAGCACATCGCGCCGATCCTGCAGCGCTCGTGCGAGAACTGCCACCGCGCCCAGGGCGCGGCGCCGATGGCGCTGGTCAGCTACGAGGACGTCCGCCCGTGGGCGCGGGCCATCCGGAACCGCACGGGGGCCCGCGAGATGCCGCCCTGGTTCATAGACAAGAACATCGGCATCCAGCGCTTCAAGGACGATCCGTCGCTGAGCGACGAGGAGATTGCGACCATCGCCGCGTGGGTGGACAACGGCGCGCCGCGCGGCAACCCGGCCGACCTGCCGCCGCCGATAGAATGGCCCGCGGATGGCTGGACCTACGGCCCGCCCGACCTGATCGTGCCCTCGCCGGAGGGCATCGTCGAAGCCGACGCCGCCGACTGGTTCGGCGAGTGGGGCGAGACGGCCACCGGGCTCGACGCCGACCGCTACATCAAGGCCATCGAGGTGAAGGAGGTCCGGCTGGAAGAGGGGCCGGTCGTTGAGACGAAGGCGGACGACAGCGGCCGGGCCGATCTGAGCCTGTTCGTGGTGCACCACGCGGTCATCACGTCGGACATGCCGCAGAACGTGGAGGCGCCGTTCGATTGCGGCAACGAGACCTCCTGCGACGCCAACGACGATCAGCTCTGGCTGACCTACGAGCTGGGCCAGAACCCGACGATCTTCCCGGATGAGGTGGGCGTGAAGCTGCCGGCCGACTCGGTGCTCACGTTCAACTCCATGCACCTGCACTCCATCGGCCGCGAGGTGCGCGCGCGGGTCGACGTCGGCCTCACGTTTCATCCGGAAGACTACGAGCCGCGCTACAGGCAGAGCACCGGCGGCTTCGGCGGCGTCAGCATGTTCGACTACGAGTTCGACATCCCCTCGAACGACGACAACGTGATGCGCGACGGGTTCCACCGGGTCACGAAGCCGACCAAGATGCTCATGTTCGAGCCGCACCTGCATTCGAGCGGCAAGCGGATGTGCGTCGAGGCGCTCTACCCGAACAACGCGCGCGAGATGCTGAGCTGCGCCGACTACGACCACAACTGGGTGAAGGTCTACACCTACGAGGACGACGCGGCGCCGCTGCTGCCGGCCGGCACGCTGATCCACGTCATGGCGTGGTACGACAACTCGCCGACCAACAAGAACGTGGTCGACCCGCGCAACTGGAAGGGCTACGGCAACCGCTCGATCGACGACATGTTCTTCAGCATCACCCGGACGATCGAGCTGACCGAGGAGGAGTTCCAGGCCGAGGTGGCCGCCCGCGGCGGCACGCCGGCCTTCGCCACGTCGCAGGACCAGTGAGCCTGTTCCCGAACCCGGCGGGCCTCCGCCGGCGCCGTGAGACGCCGGACGGTCCCGCCGTGCGGAACGGCGCGAGCCAGGGGAGATGGTGATGCACAAGGACAAGACGGCCACCAGGCGGCAGTTGCTGAAGGGCGGCGGGGCCGCTCTCGTGGGCCTCGCGGCGGGCGCCGGGTCGGCGGGCGCGCAGTCGTTGCGCACGGCAACCCCGGAGGGACTGGCCCGCGAGTTGATGGCGTACGGCCGGCGGTCGCGTTTCGTCGAAACCGGCCGCATCACGCTGGACAACAAGGTCAACATGCAGATGCATGGCGACCCCAACGGCTTCGACGCCCTGACGCCGCTCGGCGAGCAGATGGGGATCATCACGCCGGCGCCGCTGCATTTCATCTCGTCCCACGGCGACCCGCCGCCGGATATCGATCCCGCGAAGCACCGCCTGATGATCTACGGCATGGTGGAGCGGCCGCTCGTCTTCACGCTGGACGAGCTCAAGCGCCTGCCGTCCGTCTCCCGCATTCACTTCATCGAATGCCTCGCCAACTCGCCCAGGCCCGGCAAGGAGCGGACGCTCGAGCAGAATCACGGGCTGATCGGTTGCAGCGAGTGGACCGGCGTACCGTTGTCGCTGCTGCTCAAGGAAGCGGGCGTGAAGCCCGGGGCCAGGTGGGTCGTGGGCGAGAGCCTGGGGCGCACGCAGCAGGCGCGGAGCTTCCCGATCGCCAAGGCGCTGATGGACGACACGCTGGTGGCGTACGGCCAGAACGGCGAGCCGGTGCAGCCGCACAACGGCTACCCGCTGCGGCTGGTCGTGCCGGGCTTCGAGGGCAAGTTCCAGCTCAAGTGGCTGCGCTCGGTCAAGGTGACGGAACAGCCCTACGTGACGTACTGGGAGCACGGCTCGTTCACGCGGCGGGAGCGCACGCCGCTGGGGTCGTATTGGGAGCAGGGGCCCAAATCGGTGATCACCTGTCCTGCCGGCGGCCAGCGGCTGCCGGACCGCGGCCACCACACGATAGTCGGCTTCGCCTGGTCGGGCGCCGGCGCCGTCAGCCGGGTGGAGGTGTCGACCGACGGCGGGCGCTCCTGGCAGGACGCCGAGATCGGGCCGGCCCTGCCGATGGCCATGACCCGCTTCAAGCTGCCCTGGAACTGGGACGGCGGCGAGGCCGTGCTGCAGTCCCGCTGCACCGACGAACGCGGCCAGGTGCAGCCCACGCCGGAGGAATACGGCGCGTTCTGGGGCGAGTACGCGGCGCCTCACAACAACGTGATTCAGCCGTGGCGCGTAACGAGCGTCGGGCGGGTGGTCAATGCGCTGTAGCGCTGGATGGGTCGCGGCCGTGGTCGTGCTGGCGTGCGCCAGCGCGGCGGCGCAGGGGCCCACCTACAACCTGGGCCGGGCCGCGACCGAAGAGGAGTTGAACCCGGCCGGCGCGGCGATCGGGCTCGACGGACAGGGGCTCCCGCCGGGCAGCGGCACCGCGGCCGAGGGCGCGCTGCTGTACGTCGCGCGCGGGTGCAGCCAGTGCCACGGGCCGACCGGGGTCGAGGGTCCGGGCCCGCACCTGGTCGGCGAGCGCGGATCGGGAAATGCGGAATACGACGCGTTCTACGAGGGCGGCAACTGGCAGGGGCGGGGCATCCGCAACTTCATGTTCGCGACCCAGATCTGGAGCTGGATCAACCAGGGGATGCCGCTCAACCAGCAGGGCTTCCTGACGGCCGACGAGGTCTACGCCCTGACGGCGTACCTGCTGCACCGCAACGGCATCATCGAGGAGGACGACGTCCTCGACGCGGCGAGCCTGCCGCAGGTCCGGATGCCGGGCCGCGGCACCTTCGCGTACACGCCCGACCATCCGGCGTACTCCGAATGGAAGCCGGACATGCCCCGCACGCGGACCAGGTGAGCGCGCCGGTGTTCGCTACTGCGCCCAGTACGGCGGCGGCTGACGCTTGGCCGCCTCGAACAGCGTGGGAGCATCATCGTAGTTGACGAGCGACGCCGTGTGATTCGCCGCGTCGAAGGCGGCTTCGGCGGCCGGAGACATCGTGCCCGCGCCGTTGCCGTCCGCGTCCAGGCGCAGCTCCATGACGGTGAACGGCCGTAGTTCCTCTTCCGGAGTACCCTCCGGCGCCCAGGGCTCGCGCGCGAACTTGCCGAGCCTCCTCCCGGTGACGAAGGTGAGGTGCTCTCCACCATCGGCCGTCGTCGCGCGGTGGGCGTACTTGATCGAGTAGCCCAGGGCACTGCCGTCCGGCCATACGTAGCCGCGCGTCGGTAGATCGAGCAGCGGGTCGAGGTCGGATGCTCCATCGGCTTCGGCTTCCGGACTCGTCAGCACGTCGATGACGGCTTCCCGCTCGGCGTCGGTGGACCACTCCAGCACGTTGATCCGCAGATCGGTGCCTGCCGGGTCCATGTTCGCCGTCGTTGCGGTAAACGTTTCCGGAATCCGCCGCGCGTCCTCCGCCGACTGTTCCGCGTTCGCCAACGTGCCGATCAGCAGGGTCAGACACACACTGCCCACCGGCCGCCAAACCGCCGAATGTCTTGTATGGCTCTTCACGGTACGGTCTCCTGTTGCGCGTGACAAAGAAGACGGAGGCGGCGGGCGCTGGCGCCGCCGCCTCCGTCATTATCCCTTTGCTGTCAGGACTGCTAGCCGATGTCCGTGTAGCTCCGGATCGTCGACACGACCGCCGTGCGGTCCGGGGCGGCGTGCGGTGAGGTCGCCGTCACCCACAGTCCCGGCGAGAGCTTCTCCACCGCCGCGACGTGCGCCTCGGAAATCGGGACGCGGAAGACGAGGTAGCGCCCGTCCCGCTCCGTGGACACGAACTCCACGGGCATCTCGAACCGATCCCTGGCCATATCGCCGTGAGCGATGCTGCGTACGCCGGACGCCCGCTTGTAGGCGCCCGACCACGCCAACACTATCGCATCGCCCTTGTCGAAGGTATCCGCGTTGTCAATGGGCGATCCAACGACGAACGCCTTCACGGTCGCCATGCCGCTGGCCTCGTCGAAGGCCACGAGCTCGGCAGACCAGGTGAACTCGGTCGGCTGCTGCGACGCGCCGAGCTTGTCGTTCGCCGCCAACGCCACGCCGGCACCCGCGAGCAGAATCAGGGCTGCGAGCGCCGCTTTCGTCAGCATGTTCGCGTGGGTCAAGTGGTTCTTCATGGTTCCGTCTCCTTTCCGGGTTACCCGCGGCGTGGCCACGGGGCGTCCGGCGCCGTCTGCCGCCGGTACGCGGGATGATGCGAATTTGCGGTGCACGAAATGCCTGTATGTGATCCACGACGAATCCCACCGCCATGTGCCCCGCGCGCACCGGAGCCGACCATACGGATCGTCCAGCGCGACCGGTCGCGCGGCGCACCGCAAGCGCGGATGGGTGTTGCGGGAAATCGTCGTGGCGCCGAACCTGTTGCGTCCTGCCATCGTGAGCCCTCCTGATCGGGAACCGTCCAAGCTCATTTCGGTCAACACTCTCGGTGTCGAGTGAGCATCTTAGTGGCAAGATATATTGATGTCAAGTCTCTTGACGAAAAAAGTTTTCGCGCTAAACTATGTGGCATGAGCGCGATCGACTTGATGATGAAGCACTGGGGGCGCGAGCGGCCCGATCTCGATTCTTCGTCGCTGGGTGTACTCGCCCGGATCAGCCGTCTGGCCCGCGCGGCCGAGGAGAACGCGGCGGCACTTCTCCGCGACTACGATCTGAGCGAGGTCGAGTTTCTGCTGCTGGCGGCCATCCGCACGGCGCCAGACCAGCATCCGGCGCCGCGCGACCTGCTCGATGCGCTGATGGTCAGCTCCGGGGGCCTCACCAACCGCATCGATCGACTCGAGACGGCAGGGCTGATAGAGAGGATCGCCAACCCGGAGGACAGGCGTGGCATTCGCCTGCAGCTCACCGACGCCGGGCGCCGGCTCGTCGACGAGGTCACGACGGCGTATGTCGAGAACCAGAACAAGGTCCTGAACGCCGCGCTCAGCGAGAAGGAGCGGCACACACTCGCGCAACTGCTGCGCACGTTGCTATCCTCGCTGGTGACCGACAACGCGAGGATGACGACCGAAGCCGATCAGCCGCTGCGCCGCCTCGTCCGCAAGGTGCCCCCGCGCCGCGGACAGCGCCCGCTGCATCCGTTCGCGAGGGAAGGCGGCCACGCCGAACCCTTCACTGCGCCCCCCGATGCTCGCTAGCAGTCCGCGGTGAAACTCCGCGTCGCACCGAGACCGGCCGGGCCGTCGCGCCGCCGCGCGCCGGTCCCTGCCCCGCGCGTTGATATGATTGCCGTCCGGAGGTGAGCGATGCGGTTCCCATGCTGGATCCTGACGGTCGTTCTGGGTATCGGGCTGAGCGGGTGCCAGGGCGCCCCCGAGCCGGCAGCGGAGGAGTCCGCGGCCCCACCGCCGGCGCATTCGCGCGTCACCCGGCTCGACATCACCAGCCGCGAGCCGGCGTTCGGCAACCGGTCGTTCGGCACGGTCGGCGCCTACGAGATTCTGATGGGGACCGCCACGGCCGTCGCGGATCCGCAGGCGCCCCTGAACGCCGGCATCGTCGACCTCGAGAACGCCCCGCGCAACGCCGACGGGCTCGTGGAGTACACGTTCGAGTTCGACATCCTCAAGCCGGTCGACATGAGCCGGGCGAACGGGGTGATGGTCTACGAGGTCAACAACCGCGGCCGCAACATCGTCTTCGGCTACTTCCACGAGGCGGGGCGGGGCTACGCGGAGGAGAACGCCGGCAACGGATTCCTCATGAACGAGGGCTACACGTACGTCTCCAGCGGCTGGCTGCCCGGTGCGCCGGGCAGCGGCAGTCCGCGCCCCGTGCTGGCCACCCTGCCCGGCGCGACGGAAAACGGCCGGACGATTACGGGGATGTCCATGGAAGAATGGCAGGACCCCTCCAGCGCCGCATTCGGCCGGCTGACGTATCCGGCTGTGACGCTCGAGAAATCCGAGGCGACGCTGACGCACCGCCAGCTCCAGGACGACCCCCGGCAGCCGGTGGGGGACGAGCAGTGGTACTTCGTCGACGACATGACGGTAGCAATCACGCCGCCTGACGACACGGATGCGGGGACCATCTACGAGTTCGTGTACCAGGTGCAGGATCCGATCGTCCTGGGCCTCGGCTTCAGCGCCATGCGGGAGTTCGTCTCGTTCGCGCGGCACAGTCCCGCGGACGATGCGGGCGCTCCGAACCCGCTCTTCGTGGACGGCATGGCGGTCCTGGACCACGTTGTCGCCGTGGGCTCCTCGCAGAGCGGCCGCATGATCCGGGACTTCGTCTACCAGGGCTTCAACGAGGACGTCGAGGGCCGGCGCGTCTTCGACGGGATGACGCCCTACGTGGCCGGCGCCCGCCGCACGTACGTCAACGCCCGCTTCGCGCAGCCGGGCCGCTACACCCGCCAGCACGAAGATCACAACTACCCGATGGACGAATTCCCGTTCACGTTCGCGACCACGACCGATCCGCTCACGGGCAGGACGGACGGGCTGCTGGCGGCGTGCGCGGCCAGCGGCACCTGCCCCAACATCATCCAGGTGGACGCCGATTCCGAGTACTACGGCGCCCATGCCTCGCTCATCATGACCGACACGACCGGCCAGCCGGTGGAGCTGCCGCCGAACGTGCGCTACTGGCTGCTCGGCACCGCGCATCTGCAGGGCAACGCCGGCTGCCGCGACCCGGCCAACCCGGTGTCGCCGTGGCCGTACTACCGGGCCTCGTTCGACGCGATGGTCAACTGGGTGCGGGACGGCGTCGAGCCGCCGGCAACGCGCGCGCCGTCGGTGGCCGACGGCACGGCGGTCACGGTGGCCCGCCAGGGCGGGCAGTACCCGACCATCCCGGACCGTCCGTACAACGATCGGATCAGCGAGCTCGGCGTGCGCGACTTCTCGGTCTGGCCGCCCGAGGAGAGCGAGGAGCAGTACCCGCTGTTCGTGCCGAGCCTCGACCGGGACGGCAACCTGGTGGCCGGCGTGATCACTCCGGAGGTGGCGGCGCCGCTCTCCACGATGGGCAAGGCCGTGCGGGCCGAGGGCTTCGCCGAGGGCGACCTCTGCGGCGTCAACGGGTCCACGATCGCGTTCCCGCGCACGGAGGCGGAGCGGATGGAGCTCGGCGATTCGCGCCTCTCGCTGGAGGAGCGCTATCCGGGCGGCCAGGGGGAGTACGTGGAGCGCTACGGCGAGGCGGCGGACGCGCTGGTCGCCGGGCGCTACCTGCTGCCCGCCGACGGGGAAGCGCTCAAGGCGTCAGCGGCCGCAGCCTGGGCCGCTGCCCACGCCCCGCCCGACGTGGACGAGGAGTAGCGCGCCCGGCGCTTCAATCGAGTTGCGACAGCGTGTCGATCGCCGTGTGGACCAACGAGGAATGCGATGACCCCCGCGACCGAACCTGCTTTGCGTGAGAATCACCGGCCCGAAGAGACTCGCAGTCGCCGTTTCGTCGAGGCGAACAGCGGCGGCAGCCTGAGGGAGGCGCTCGACGACTTTCTCGCACTCAGGGAACTCGGCGTTGGGACTCGAGACGGTGATCGCGTCCTGCGCGATCAACCCCGGATCGTGAGTCGATTCTACGATGTCGTCACCAGGTTCTACGAGTACGGTTGGGGGCAGTCCTTCCACTTCGCGCCACGACGATCCGGAGAAGGCCTCCACGCCGCGCAACGCCGCCAGGAGGCCGGCGTAGCCGGGATCCTGGATCTCGGGCCGGGCACGAAGGTCGCCGACATCGGATGCGGAGTCGGAGGTCCCGCGATCAACATCGCGCAGGCCACCGGCGCCAGCATCACGGGGCTGAACTACAACGCATACCAGATCGCGAGATGCCGGAGGGCGGCGCGCAGGGCGGGGCTCGAGGGAACCTGCGATTTCCTGCTGGCCAACTACCTGGACGTACCTCTCGCCAACGACTGTTTCGACGCTGCCTACTCGTTTGAAGCCATCTGCCACGCGCCCGACAGGGATCGCTGTCTCGACGAGCTCTGGCGCCTGCTCAGGCAGGGAGGCCAGGTCGCTCTGACCGAGTGGTGCCTCACCGATCTCTTCGACGGGAATGACCCCGTCCATCGCGACATCCGCCGCCGCGTCGAATTCGGGAACGCGACGCCCAATCTTCCCACGATCTCTCAGTTCGTCGCCGCCGTCGGCAAGGCGGGTTTTGAAGTTCTCTCAAGTCGGGACCAGGCCCTGGAGAGCGATCCGGACTCTCCTTGGTACCGGTCGCTTCAAGGGCGCGATTTTTCGCTTGCGTCGCTCGCGCGCATTCCCGCCGGCCGGTGGTTTACTGCCAGGGTAACCGCCCTGCTCGAGCGGCTCCACGTCGCCCCGGCCGGCGCCGGCGAAGCGGCCCTCATCCTGAATGGGGCTGCCGACGCCCTCGTGGAGGCCGGCAAAGCGGGCATCTTCACGCCCTGTTATCTCGTTCATGCGCGCAAACCCTGACGGCGCCGGTACTTCAGGTTGAGACTCGCGCTTGTTGGGTGTCAAGGCAGCGCGAACACCCACATCACGCCGCTGCCGGGCGCGATGGTGGTGTTCGTCAGGCGCGCATACGACGTGGTCTGCCCGATGCGGCCGCCCGCGCCAACGGCGATGTACTGCCGGCCGTCCACCTCGAAGGTGACCGGCGCTCCCGAGATGTCGCCGTTCAGGCGCCGCTGCCACAACAACTCGCCGCTGTCGGCGTCGAGCGCGAAGAAGCGGCGGTCGGCGTCGCCGCCGAACACGATGCCGCCGCCGGTCGCGAGCGCCGCCGCGGTCATGGCCGCGCCGTTCGGCGAGCGGTGCTCCCACGCCCGCCGGCCGGTGATGGGGTCGAACGCCACGAACTCGCCGACGTAGTCGTAGCCCGGCACCCCCTTCACGCTGGCGGCGACGCCGCTGTAGAGCCGCCCCGGCGTGTATTCCTGCGACACGAAGGTGACGTCCATGCAACTGTTGTTGATGCCGACGTAGTACAGGCCGGTCGCGGCGCTGTAGCTGGGCGAGTTCAGGTTGCGCGCGCCGTGATAGTGCGGGCACACCTCGAAGACCCGGTCGGAGTCGACGTCGTCGAGCGTCGGAATCAGGGCCTGGTTGAAGATGGGGCTCCCCGAATCGGTCCAGCCCTCGATCAGGTTGTCGTAGCCGGTGCGGAACGCGTCCAGAAAGCGGCCGGTCTCGCGTTCGAGCACCACGCCCCAGCCGATCTTGCTGGTGTGGATGAGCGCCTTGACAGGCACGCCGCCGATGACCCGGTCGACCAGCATGCTCTCGTACGGCGAGTCGAGGTCCCAGTTGTCGGCCGGCACCACCTGGAAATGCCACTGCAGCTCGCCCGTGTCGATGTCGAGCGCCAGCACGGAGTTCGTGTAGAGCGCGTCGCCCGGCCCGCGCAGCGTGGCCGCCCAGGGGGTCGGCTGGCCGGTGCCGATGAACATGAAGTTCAGCTCGGGGTCGTAGCTGATGGTGTTCCAGGTGAGTCCGCCCAGCGGCGGGATATCGTTGTCGCCCCACGTCTCGTAACCCGGCTCGCCCGGCGCGGGCACGGTGTACGTGATCCAGAGCCGCTCGCCGGTCTCGGCGTCATGCGCGACGATCGCGCCGCGCGCGCTGCGGTCGCCGCCGGCGAAGCCGAGGATCACCTTGCCGTCGGCGATCAGCGCGGGATGACTGTGGCCCAGGCCGAGCTCGTAGTCGCCCGTGCTCACCTCCCAGCGCTGCTCGCCCGTCACGGCGTCCAGCGCGACCAGCGCGGCGTCGGCCGTGCCCCAGTAGATGGTGTCGCCGTACACCGACACGCCCCGGTGGCGGCCGAACGCCTGCGATTTCCGGATGTCCTCGGGGTAGCTCCGCTGGTGCATCCACACGACGTCCCCCGACACAGCGTCGAAAGCGGTGACGCGGCCACTGCCCTCGGCGACGAACATCAGCCCGTTGGCGACGATCGGCGTCGGCACCCAGCGGCTGTTGTCGCGCATCGAATAGGCCCAGACCATGCGCAGCTCGCCGACGTTCGTGCGGTCGATCTGATCCAGCGGGCTGAAGCCGTGCACGTCGTACGTGCGGCGGTGGGTCATCCAGTCGCCGTCCCGGGGATTCAGCAGCCGCTCCGCGGTGATCGGCTCCCAGGGGCGGCGCGGCGCGTCCGCGCGCTCGATGGCGACGCTCCCGTCCAGGTCGTCGATGTCGACGTCGCGCAGTGCGTCCAGGTCGGCGGGCAGCTCCATCTCGCCGGCCGCATAACCGTTCAGGCGGAAGAGATAGGCGACGACGGACGCGTACTCGTCGGGACTCAGGCTGCCCGGATTGCCTTCCGGCATGAGCGTGGAGATCGTGTCGAACAGGTCGCCGGCGCTGCGGCCGACCCAGCTCAGGCGGAACCGTGCGCCCGAGAACTCGGTGGTCTCGTGGCAACTGGCGCACGCCTCGCGCCAGGTGGTCTCGCCCCGGTCGGCCTGCGCCGCCGTGAACACGCCGTCCAGCACGGAGCCGGCCAACGGTTGTCCCTGCGCCAGCGCTGACGGCGCCGCCAGGGACAGGCCGATGACGATGCCTCCAGCCGCGATCAGGGCGGGGACTTGCGACAAGCTGCGGTCGTTTCGTTCCAACGCAGTACCTCCAGGTTGCCGGCCGGTTGCGTCGAGCACTAGCAGCCTGTGGCAAAATCCCACTGCATTCGAGCGGCGATGCGGCATCCGTTAGATGGGGCTGCGCCCCAAACCCCCGGCGGCTGCTAGCGGGGACCCCGTCGCCCCGCGCCGCTGCCGCCGGGCCGCGCCGTGCGCGGCCTGTTCATCGCTCACATATCTTCGAATATGCTCGCTCTTCACGCCTTGCCAGCCACGCGCCTCACCGCTCTCGGTGCGACGTGGGATTTTGCCACAGGCTGCATAGCGTGCGACGATACAGCACCGGATGGGTACAGGACGAATAATTGGCGCGTGCGGGGTGGTCGCGGCGCTTTGCACGGCGCCGCAGGCAGCGCTGGCGGCCCAGGAGAATGACGGGGCTGCCGCCTACCGGGCCGTCGTCGACCGCTACTGCGTCGCCTGCCACAACGCCCGCCAGCTTACCGCCGGGCTCGCGCTGGACAGCCTCGACCTGGGCGCGGTGGGCGACCACGCGGACGTCTGGGAGAAGGTCGTGCGCAAGCTCCGCGGCGGGCTCATGCCGCCCGCCGGCCGGCCGCGGCCGGACAAGGACACCTACGTTCGCTTTGCGTCCTGGTTGGAAACGGAGCTCGACAGGGCGAGCGCGGACGCGCCCAATCCGGGGCGCCCTGTGTTCCACCGCCTGAACCGCGCGCAGTACGGGAACGCCGTGCGCGACCTGCTGGGCATCGACAGCGCCCACGCGGCCGCGCTGGTGCCGCCGAACGCGTCGACCCACGGCTTCGACAACGTGGCGGCGGTGCTCGGCGTCGACCCGACGCTGATCGAGCGCTACCTGTCGGCGGCGCGCAAGCTCAGCGCCCTGGCGGTCGGCGACACTGCAGTACGGCCCGTGCCTGCGACCTACCGCGCGCCCATCGATCTGACACAGAACGACCATCTGGACGGAATGCCGTTCGGCACGCGCGGCGGCATGCGGGCGCGCCACCACTTTCCGGTCGACGGCGAATACGTCATCACCGCCAAGCTCGGCCGCAACGTGCACGAGCTCATCCGCGGGCTGAACGACCACCACACGGTGGAGTTCAGCATCGACGGCAGACGGGTCGGGCTGTTTCCGATCGGCGGCCTCGGCGCCGGCACCGGCGAGCGCCCGGACTACGACAGCAAGCGCCACGGCGGCTACCGGACGGCCGACTTCGAGGTGCGCGTGCCGGTGAAGGCCGGCCTGCGCGAGGTGATCGCGACATTCCTGAAGACCAGCGCCGCCCAGATCGAGGACCGGCCGCCGACGCTGGTCGGGGTGCCGCTGCAGGGACCGGCGCTGCGGCAGCCGTTCCAGAAGGCGTACATCCACTATTTCGAGGACGGACTGCCCTACATCATCCGCATCGACATCGAGGGCCCGCACGCCGTGACGGGGCTCGGCGACACCGAGAGCCGCCGCCGCATCTTCGTCTGCTATCCGGCGCGGCCGGCCGAGGAGCTGTCCTGCGCCCGCGAGATCACGGCGTCGCTCGCCCGCCGCGCCTGGCGCCGGCCGGTGGACGACGGCGACGTGGACGAGTTGCTGCGGTTCTACGACGAGGAGCGGCGGCGTGGCGGCGGTTTCGAAGCCGGCATTCGCCTGGTGGTGCGCGCACTCCTTGTGAGCCGCGAGTTCCTCTTCCGCGTGGAACCGGAGCCGGAAGGCGTGGCGCCGGGCGCGCCGTACCGGCTCGGCGCCAGGGAGCTGGCGTCGCGCCTGTCGTTCTTCCTCTGGAGCAGCATTCCGGACGACGAGCTGCTCGCGCGCGCGGAGGACGGCACGCTGCTCGAGCCGGGCGAGCTCGAACGCCAGGTGCGCCGCATGCTGGCGGACGGCCGCTCCCGGGCGCTGGTCGAGAACTTCGCGGGGCAGTGGCTGCACCTGCGGAACCTGCGGTTCGCGCAGCCGCACCCGCTGTCCTATCCGGATTTCGACGACAACATCCGGCAGGCCATGCGGCGCGAGACGGAGCTGCTGTTCGAGACCATCATGCGGGAGGATCGCAACGTCGCCGAGTTGCTCACGGCCGACTACACGTTCCTCAACGAGCGGCTGGCGCGCCACTACGGCGTTCCGGGCGTGCACGGGAGCCATTTCCGGCGCGTGCAGCTCATGGATCAGACGCGTCGCGGCCTGATCGCGCACGGCAGCGTCCTTACCGTCACCTCCCATCCGACGCGCACGGCGCCGGTGCTGCGCGGCAAGTGGATCCTGGAGAACATCCTCGGCACGCCGCCGCCCGCGCCGCCGCCCGACGTCCCGGACCTCCAGGAAAAGAACGAGGAAGGGCGCGTGCTGTCGATGCGCGAGCGCATGGTGCAGCACCGGGCCAATCCGGTATGCGCCAGTTGCCACGCGCAGATGGATCCGTTGGGCCTGGCGCTGGAGCCGTTCAACGCCGTGGGCGAAGCCCGCACGCGCAGCGAGTCCGACGGCCCGATCGACGCCTCGGGGGTCATGCCGGACGGCACGGCGTTCGACGGTCCGTCCGGGCTGCGGAGCCTGCTGGCGGCCGATTCCGAGCGGTTCGTGCACACCGCAATCGAGAAGCTGCTGACGTATGCGCTGGGCCGCGGCCTGGAGCACTACGACGCGCCGGCAGTGCGTGCCATCCTCCGCGACGCTGCGCGCGAGGACTACGCCTTCTCGTCAGTCGTGCTCGGCGTCGTGCGCAGCGTGCCGTTCCGGATGCGCATGGCGTCGGACGCGGCGGCGCCGGATACTCCGGTGGCGGCCCGCCGCTGAACCGAGAAGGAACCGAATCATGTTCATCACGCAGAAGTCGTTGCCGCGCCGAACGGTCCTGCGGGGCATGGGCGCCACGCTTGCGCTGCCCCTGCTCGATGCGATGGTGCCGGCGCTGTCGACAGCCGCCAGGGCCGCCGTGCGGCCGGTGCGCCGCGCCGGGTTCGTCTACATCCCGAACGGCGCCGTGATCGACGTGGCGGCGCACGGCCTCGACGCCTGGTCGCCGATCGGCGAGGGCAGGAACTTCGAGCTGTCCACCATCCTGAAGCCGTTGGAGAACGTGCGCGACCGGCTGGTCGTGCTCTCGGGACTCGACCACCCGATGGCGCGGTCGATGGGCGACGGCGCCGGCGACCACGCGCGCGGGACGGCGACCTGGCTGACCGGCGTGCACCCGAAGAAGACCGAGGGCATCGACGTGCGCGCCGGCACCACCGTCGACCAGATCATCGCGGCGGACTTCGGCAGCGAGACGCGGCTGCCGTCGCTGGAAGTCTCGCTGGAGTCTCCGGAACGGGTCGGCAACTGCGAGGTCGGCTACAGTTGCCAGTACCTGTACACCATCTCCTGGCGCACGCCGACGACTCCGCTGCCGATGGAGAACAACCCGCGGGTGGTGTTCGAGCGGCTGTTCGGCGAGGGCGGCACGGCCGCCGAGCGGCTGGCCGAGCGCCAGCGGGACCGCAGCATCCTCGACTGGGTGACCGGCGACATCGCGGACCTGCGGCGGCAGTTGGGTGCGTCCGACCAGCAGCGCGTGGCCGAGTACCTCGACAGCGTCCGGGAAGTGGAGCGGCGCATCCAGATGAGCGAATCGCAGGGCGACACCCTCTCGCTGGAGCTCCCGCCGCAGCCGATGGGCATCCCCGACAGCTTCGAGGACCACATCAAGCTGATGTACGACCTGATGACGTTGGCTTACCAGGCGGATATCACACGTGTTGCAGCATTCCAGATCTCCTACGAGACCAGCTCGCGCACCTATCCGCAGGTTGGCGTGGCCAACTCGCACCACTCGCTCTCGCACCACGCGCAGAACGAGGAGAACATCGAGAAGCTGGTCAAGATCAACACGTATCACGTGGAGATGCTCGCCTACTTCCTGGAGAAGCTGAAGACGACGCCGGACGGCGACGGCAACCTGCTGGACAATTCGCTGCTGCTGTACGGCGGCAGCATGAGCGACGGCAACGACCACAGCCACTATCCGCTGCCGTGCCTGCTCGCGGGCGGCGCGGCGGGCCGGCTGGAAGGCGGGCGCCACCTGCGCTACGAGGGCGGGCCGGCGATGACCCGCGCGCTGCTCAACGTGCTCGATCTGATGGACGTGCAGGCGGACGGGTTCAGCGAGGCCACGGGCGTGAACGACCGGCTCGCCGGCATCTAGGAACAGACGTCGTGTTCGCAATCATGGCAGAGCCCGGGGGCGTGCGTGCGGGAGCTTTCGCGGCCGTCTGCGCGGCGATCTGGCTGGCCGCTGCCGGCGCGTCCGCCGCCGCGGTCACCGAGGCCGGCGATCTGGTGGCGGCCGCCGAGATGCGGGACACGCGCGCCGTCTACTCCCTGCTGGCCGACGGCGCCGCGGTTGACGCACCGGCTCCCGACGGCACGACGGCGCTCCACTGGGCGGTGCACCACGACGACCGGGACATGGTGCGCGCGCTCATCGCTGCCGGCGCCGACGTGGATGCAGCGAACCGTTACGGCGCCACGGCGCTGCTGCTGGCATGCACCAACGGCAGCGCGCCGGTAGTAGAGGCGCTGCTGCTGGCCGGCGCCGAACCCAACCGGTTCGCGGCGGGCGAAACGCCGCTGATGACGGCGGCGCGCACGGGCAGCGTCGACGCGGCCCGCCTGCTGCTCGCGCACGGCGCGGATCTTCACCTGACGGAAGAACTGCGCGGGCAGACTGCCCTGATGTCGGCCGCTGCCGGGCGGCACGCTGGCATGGTGCGGCTGCTCGTCGAGCACGGCGCCGAAGTCAACCTGCATTCCAGGGGCGGCTTCAGCGCGCTGGCGTTCGCCGCGCGCGCCGGTGGCTTCGACGCGGTGCGGGTACTGCTGGAGTCGGGCGCCGACGTCAACGACATGCTGCGCGACGGCACCAGCGTGCTGATGCTGGCGATCGTCAACGGGCATTACGACCTCGCCGCATTCCTCCTGGATGACGGCGCGGACCCGAGCGCCGCCGACGCCGGACGCACGGCGCTGCACATCCTGGTCCAGACACACAACTGGGACGGGAACGACAAGGCGGGCGTGGTCGAACGCGGCGACATCGGCTACCTCGGCCTCATGGAGAAACTGCTGGCGCACGGGGCGGACCCGAACGCCGGCATGACCCGCGACCTCGAAGTGCGGTTTCCCGAGGGGGTGACGGCCAGCGGCCAGTCGTTCGCCGTCAACGTCATCGGCGCCACGCCGTTCTGGTGGGCGGCGCGCTCCGCCGACCTGCCCGCGATGCGGCTGCTCCTGGAGCACGGCGCCGACCCGCTGCAGGCGACGGTGGAGAACGTCACCCCGCTGGCGATGGCGGCCGGCGTCGGGTATCTCGACGGCCAGACCCCCGGCTCCGAGGAAGATGCGCTCGAGGCGGTGCGCATGATTCTCGATCTCGGAGCGGACATCAACGCCGGGAGCGAGTGCGAGCAAGACACCGTCGCCGACGCCTCGGCCTACCGCGGGCTGTGCTGCGGGTGGACGCCGCTGCACGGTGCGGCCTCCCGGGGCGCCGATTCGATCATCAGCCATCTCGTCGAACAGGGTGCGCGGCTCGACGCGCGGGACCAGCGGGGACGTACGCCGCTGGACCTCGCCGAGGGGCACGTCCTGTACATCAGCGTCTATATCCGCGAAAGCTCGGCGCGTCTGCTGCGTGAATTGATGCGCGAGCAGGGCATCACGGCAGGGTAGGAGTTCCGGACACCCATCCAGCGGCGGAGGCGGCTCTCACATGCGAATGCAAACTCAGAGACTGTTGGCCGGCGGACTGACCGCGCTGGCGATCATCGCGACGCTGCCGGCCTGGACCGCTTGCGGCCGGCAGGGCGCCAGCGGCCTGCAGCCGGAGGACGTGACCTCCGCGGACGTACGGCGGTGGATGGACGAGCTGTCGAACTGGGGCCGCTGGGGCGAGGACGATCAGCTCGGCGCGCTCAACCTGATCACGCCCGAGAAGCGGGTGGCGGCGCTCCGGCTGGCGACGGAGGGCATCGTCGTGTCCATGTCGCGGCAGCCGCGGGTCATGCCCACCTCCGCCACCCCGGAGGGCGAGCGCCCGGACGGCGCGTTCTGGCACCGCGACTTCCAGATTCCGCGGAACGGGATCGCCATCGAGAACATCTCGATCTTCCAGCACGGCGTGGTGCACACGCATCTGGATGCGCTCTGCCACTTCGGCTACGAGGGGCAGCTCTACAACGGGGTTGCGTTCGAGGAGGTCGTCAATACCGAGACCGGCTGCACGAGGATGGGCATCGACAACATCAAGGAAGGGATCGTTACCCGCGGCGTGCTGCTCGACATCCCGCGCCTGAGGGGCGTTCCGTACCTGGAGCCGGGCTACGCGGTCACGCCGGAAGAGATCCTGGCGTGGGAGGAGCAGGCGGGCGTCAGGGTCGGCCCGGGCGACGTGGTCCTGCTCCATACCGGCCGCTGGCTGCGGCCGCCGCCCGGCGACGAGGATCCGACCGCGGGCTGGCACCCGGCCGTCGCGCCCTGGTTCAAGGAGCGCGACGTGGCCGTCATGGGCAGCGACGGCAGCCAGGACGCCGTGGTGTACGACGACTTCCCGTTCCCGGTGCACATGCCGGCGCTCGTCGCCCTCGGCGTGCACGTGATCGACGCCGCTGACTTGACGGCCGTCGCCGAGACCGCCGCCGAGCTGGGACGCTGGGAGTTCCTGTTCGTGGCGGCGCCGCTGCAGTTGCCGGGCAACACCGGCTCCCCGTTCGACCCGCTCGCCATCTTCTGAGCGGAGCAAGCGCCTGAACGGCGGTTGCGCAACGCCCTTGCGCGGTTACGCCCCGACCGGCGCAACTCCCGCGGGTGCGCGGGCCGGCACGTCGACCCAGCGCTGCTCGTGGGCCGACTGCCGGATGGCGTCCAGAACTTCCTGTCCAGCCACTCCGTCAGCGAACGTTGCGGGCGCCGGATCCCCCGGCGTTTCCCGGCCGAGAATCCGCTCGCGCATCACGGCGAACAGCTTCGCATAGGGTCCGAGGTCGGTCCCCGCCCCGTGCAGGTGGTCGTAGGCCGTGACCATCAGGTCCGCGGGCGCCGGATCGGGCGCCGGGTTCCGCAGGTCGTCGGGTGTCTCCAGCGTGCGCAGGCCGGACCGATCCGCGACCTTCACGGCGTCGCCTTCAATAGAAAGCGTGCCGTGTGAGCCGTAGATGCGGGTGCAGGCGACCGGCGGGCCCCAGCCGCCGGCCGTGCTCTGCAGGATGCCCGCTACGCCGGACACGGTGCGGAAGTGGACGGTGTAGGAGTCCTCGGCGGTCCAGTCGCGGTCGGCCACCAGCGACAGCGAGGCGCTGACGCCCGCGAACTCGCCCAGCAGCGTGCGGAGCTGGTCGACGTTGTGCGACGCGAGCGCGCCCAGCCAGCCGCCGCCTTCCTCGGCGGCGCTCCACCAGTCCGGCACCTCCCCCGCGGGGTCGGCGAGGATCGGCAGGTTGAGGACCATCGTTGCCATGCGCGGCTCGCCGATGAGGCCCTGCCGCATCGCCCGCGCGCCCAGCGCCTGTCCGGTCGCAAAGCGGAACTCGGTGCCGAGCACGTGCACGACGCCGGCCGCCTCGGCGGCCGCGAGCATCGCGCGCGCCTCGCCGGCGTTGCGCGCGAAGGGCTTCTCGCACAGCACGTGCTTGCCGGCGGCAACAGCTTCGAGCACGAAGCCGGCGTGCGTATGCGGCGGCGTGGCGACGGATACGAGTTCGATGTCCGGCAGCGCCAGCGCCTCGGTCAGTGATGTGTACGCGCCCTCGACACCCATGCGGGCCGCCCGCTGCGCGGTCTTGTCGGGATCGCGTCCCACCAGGGCCCGCACCTCGATGCCGGCGGCGCGCAGCGCGCGCAAATGGGTGAGCACGCCGAACTGCGTGCCGACGACTATCGCTCCGAGACTCGACTGGTTCATTCGTTCCTCTCCCGAGTACGACCCGGTAACCTCCATCCACCAGGAAAGAGGGCCGTTGGAAGGCAACTCGCGGAATCGGCAACACGGACGCAGGCCGATTGTATATGGCCCCCCCCCCCCGGTGTTGACGCGCGGAGGCGGCAGGCGGACAATCGTGTGGGAGAGGGCAGGGTGCGCATGAGATATCGATGGATCGTCGTGACGGTCGTGGTGGCCGCCGCCGCAGTTGGCACTGCCGGTATGGCTCCGGCGGCCGGCGGACAGGCGGGTCAGGCCGGCGCGCCGACCTGGGAGCCGTCGCGCCTGCCGGATGGACAGCCCGACATCCAGGGGATGTGGAACAACGCGGACGCCAACCACACGCCGCTGGAGATGCCGGACGAGCTGGCCGGACGCGAGAGCTTCTCGCGGGAAGAGCTGCAGGCCATGGCGCAGGCGCGCTACGAGGGCAAGATCGCGGCCGGGGAGACCCATACCGAAGGCACGGTCGGGTTCTACGCCCTGTACTGGTGGGACTGGTACTTCAGCGATCCGGTCGCGGGCGACTGGCCCGCGCTCGTGATCGAGCCGAACACCGGCAAGATGCCGCCGCAGACCGAGCAGTCGCGCGACATCGCGGCCTACATGCGCGAGCACCTGCACGACACCTACGCCAACATGGAGCCGGGCGACCGCTGCATCTCGCGCGGCGTGCTGGGGATGATGCTGCCGACCGCGTACAACAACGGCACGCTGATCGTCCAGACGCCGGGGTACGTGGTGCTGCACAGCGAGATGATCCACAACGCGCGCATCATCCCGATCGACGCCGCCCCGCCCATCGACGACCGGATCGAGCTGTGGGAAGGCAGCCCGCGCGGCCGCTGGGAAGGCAACACGCTCGTCGTCGAATCGACCAACTTCCGGCGCGTCGACAACATGCGGGCGCCGGGCGGGCAGCGGCGCAGCGAATGGTCCCACTGGGAGCTGGCGCGGCAGAGCCCCGCGCGGCGCATCGTCGAGCGCTTCACGCTCGTCGATGCGGACACGCTCAAGTACTCGGTCCACGTCGACGATCCGGAGGTCTGGACCGCGCCGTGGACCATCGCCTTCCCCTGGCGGCGCGACAACGAGTACCGGCAGTACGAGTATGCCTGCCACGAGGGCAACTACGCCGTGCTGAACTCGCTGAACGGCGCGCGCGTGCAGGAGCAAAGGGCGGGCGCGGCGCGCTGAGGGGGCGCCCGGATTGGCCGTTGGACCGCCGCTCCCTTCGTAGTAGGCTCATGCCATGAGCAACTCAGCCACGGAGATCGCCAACCTCCTCTATACCTACGCGCGCCTGATCGACGGCGGGGACTATGCAGGCATCGGCAAGCTCTTCGCACACGCGCGGCTCACCGCCGAGCACAGCGACATGGACGTGCGGGGCGAGCAGGACATCGCGGCCCACTACGGCCGGACGACGCGCCTGTACCCCGACACGCACACGCCGAAGACCAAGCACGTGATGACCAATACGCTCATCGAGGTCGACGAGGAGGCCGGCACGGCCACCTGCAACGCCTACTACACGGTGTTCCAGGCCACCGAGGCGCTGCCGCTGCAGCCGATCATCACGGGGCGCTACGAGGACAAGTTCGAGCGCGTCGACGGCCGCTGGCGCTACACCGAGAAGAAGTTCTTCGTCGACCAGATCGGCGACCTCAGCCAGCACCTGCTGCCCGGCTCCGCTCTGGGGTAGCGGCCACCCCGGAAACGCCGGCTAGTCCTCCAACCCGAGCGACCACCGGATCGCGCCGACAATGTGGGCGCGGAACAACGCGTTGCCGGTCCACAGCTCCTCGCGGTGGCCCAGCGACGTGTACAGCGAGCGGCCCTGACCGAAGTGTTGGTACCACGCTTGCGGGTAGTCGCCGCCGACCACCCATTCCGGCGGCCGGTCGGTCATGTCGGTCCGTTCCGTGTCGAGGCTGATCAGCACGTGGACGCGATCGCGCGAGAAACCGATCGGCGCGCCGTGGCCGGTCGGCCCGACGTACAGATCCGGCCTGCTGGCGTCCCAGGCCTCCGGCGCCATCTGGTAGTACTCGTCGATTAACGGCCAGGTGCTCTCCAGCATGCTCGTCGCCGGGTGCTCCCGATCCTCGACCTTGAGGACGATCCGCCGCTGGTCCTGCGCCAACGCGTTGAAGGTCTTCCAGAAGTAACCGCCCACCATTTCCCCGAACGGGGGGTAGGTGTAGAGCGTGACCGGCGCGTTGTGAACGGCGACCAGTCCCTTGCCGTTGCGGACGAAGTCCACGAGCGCGCGGCGCTGCCCGTCGTCGAGCGGCAGCTCGCCGTTCGTGACCATGACGAGGCCGTCGAACTGCGCAAGGTAGGACGCGGAAATCATCGAGAGGTCGATCCGGTCGGCTTCCTGCCTGTAGCCCTCGAGCGAGGTAACGTCGAATCCGCCCCGCTCGCCCAGCTCGCTCACGGTGCGCTCCAGCGTCTCCAGCATGTCGTGCTTGTAGAAGGCGTTGTGGGTCAGCACCAGGACGCGCTTCCTTGCCGCGGCGTCCTGTCCGCTGACAGGCGCCTGCAGCGTGAGGACCGCACCCAGTGTGAGGAGAGCCAATCCGACCACGCTCACGCCGTTTGTGTACTTGGACATCACGGTTCACTCAACTCGAGGGCCATCGCGTCCGGATCCTTGAGGGGGTTGCGCCGGCGGAGGCCGGGAAACCGGCCGAAGTCCGAGTCGTTCGAGTGCACCACGGCCTGGTACTCGATTGCCAGCGCCGCGATGTGCGCATCGGTAACGAGGTTCGCGCCGACGCCGGCGGCGCCGAGACACTGCCGCAAGTGAGTGAGATGATCGGGCCCCGGATTGATCGGGGTGACGTGGGCGTACTGAAACCACTCCCTGACGTGTCCGACGGCATCGGTGGGCGATACGGGGAACTCCAGCGCGCTCGGATGGGTCATCAGCCGCACGAATCCCGTTGCGACGATCCACGGCACGCCGACCCGCTCCGTGCCGTTCATCGAGTCTTCCCACCAGCGTTTGGCCGCGTCGTGGAATGGAGCACCGTCGTTGTAGGCATAGACCAACAGATTGATGTCAGGCACGATCACCGGTTGCTCTCCGAACCAAAGTCGTCGGCTTCCAGTTGATCGTTGAGCTGATTGAGTCGCAATGGGTCAACACCGGGACGGAACCCGCTGCGAATGGGCTCGACCCGGAACCGTGGGCGCTCCGCAGCACCGGCGCCAGGTCCCATGCCGCGCCGCAACGTCTCGTTCACGACCTGCTTGAACGGTTTCTCGTGCAGGCGGCACTGCGTCTTGAGGAAGTCGGCGACGTCATCGTCGAGAGTGAGTGTCGTGCGCATGCAGACATCATGATGCTCCATAAGTTTGATGTCAAGATGCGTCGGTGCGGTGCGGATAGCGCGTCACGGCGCCGGCGCCAGGATCGCCAGCACCAGCAGGCGGTGGGCGCCGGTGTTGCGGATGCCGTGGGGCACGCCGTCGGGGGCTACCAGCAGCATGCCCGCCTGCATCGGCAAGGTCTCGCCGTCGAGCAGGAAGAGGCCCGCGCCCTCGATGACCTGGTACACCTTGTCCATGCCCGCGTGCGCATGCAGCGCATGCTCCTGACCCGGTTCGAACGCGTTCAGCCCGACCAGCATCCGCTCGGAGCGGAACAGCGTGGCCTTGCCCATCTTGTCCGAACGGTACACGGCATGGTCCTGCGGACGGATCGCGGTGGGATGTTCCATGCGCCTGATCCTACCGCCCACCGGGATTCGCGCCGGCGGGTGGCGCCGGGCTCGCGGCAGCAGGGTTCTCAGGCGGGCGGGTTGTCGGGGCAGTCGGTCCCGCAGTTCCAGCACGCGCCGAACTGCCCCTCGTTGACTTCCCGGCAACTCGGACACGTCCAGCCGGGCTGCGCCGTGTCCGCGGATTGAATTGCCTCGTCGACCAGCCGCTGCGCTTCCGCGAGTTGCGCAGGATCGTCCACCCACAGCTCGGGCCACGCCTCGGTCGGCGGGATCTCGCCCGCCGCCCCGGATCGGTACTCACCCTGGATGCGGCACGCGATGCCGTGCATCTCCAGGATGTGCCTGATGTTTGCGACCTGGGCCAACACCGGCGCGCTGTAGATCCTCATGCGTCAGGGCAGGCTGAGCGCCACCAGCTCGGCCGTGTTGGCGGAGCCGGTCGCCACGACGACGTACTGCTTGCCCTCGTGCATGTACGTCATCGGCGCCGCCGCCGACCGCCCGTCGAGCAGGAAGGTGCGCAAGTGCGAGCCGTCCTCCTTGTCGAAGGCGTACATCAACTGCCGGTCCGCTTCCTCGTCGCCCCAGCGGTCGGGGGTGCGGCCCTTCGTCATCGTGCCGAAGACCAGCGACTTCGTGACGAGGACGCTCGTGGTCATCGACTCGTTGCCGAGCGGCGGCAGGTCGAGGTCCTGCAGCAGCGGATGGTTGCGCGGGCCGTTCCCCATGGCGGACTGCCACACGATCTCGCCGCGGCTCATGTCGATGGCGGTCATGCGCGAGTACGGCGGCTTGAACAGCGGCAGGCCCTCCAGCGTCATCGACTCGGCGATGCCGCGCTGGCGGTCCTGCACGTAGCCCAGGTTGGTCTGGGCCGGATCGCCGGGGAGCAGGCGGTACATCGTCGCGCCCGTCCGGGACGGCACGTACAGCATCGACGTCTCGGGATCGAAGCCGGCGCCGCCCCAGTTGTTGCCGCCGAGCAGGCCGGGCAGAAAGATGGTTCCCTTCTCCGACGGCGGCGTGAACAGCGGCCCGTACTCGAACTGCTGCAGCCGCTCCAGCGCCATCTCCCGCAATTCCGGCGTGAAGTCCAGCAGCGTGTCCTCGGTGGTGCCCTGGATGTCGAACGGCGGCGGCTTGGTGGGGAAGGGCTGCGTCGGCGCGGTCCGTTCACCCGGTACGGTCGACTGGGGCACCGGGCGCTCCTCGATGGGCCACACCGGCTCGCCCGTCGCGCGGTCGAAGACATAGGTGAACGCCTGCTTGCTCACCTGGATGATCGCCTTGATCGGCCGTCCGTCCACGGTGATGTCGGCCAGGATCGGTCGCTGGGCGAAGTCGTAGTCCCATATGCCGTGGTGCACCGCCTGGAAGTGCCAGATCCGCTCGCCCGTCTTCGCATCGACGCAAACCAGGCTTTCCGCGTACAGGTTGTCGCCCGGCCGGTTGCCGCCGTACTCGTTGTGGGTCGGCGTGGAGGTCGGCAGGTAGACGTAGTCGAGCTCGGGGTCGTACGCCATCCCGTTCCAGACGTTGGCGTTGCCGGTGTACTCCGCCGAGCCGTTCAGCCAGGTCTCGTAGCCCGCTTCGTACTCCTTCGGGATGGTGTGGAACGTCCAGAGCTTCCTGCCCGTGCGCACGTCGTACGCCTGCACGTCGCCCGGCGGCATCTCCTTCGTGCGGAAGCCGTCGGCGATGGCGTTGCCCACAACTACCACGTCGCCGGCGATCAGGGCGCGCCGCGCCGCGAAGTTCGTGCCCCGCACCGCGTCGCGAATGCCGACCATGATGTCCACGCTGCCGTCGACGCCGAAGTCGGGATCCGGCTCGCCGGTACGCAGGTCGATGGAGACCAGGCGCGCGTCGTTGGTGCCGAGCAGCAGGCGCTGCTCGGTCCCGTCAGTCCAGTAGGCCAGACCGCGGTGGAGAAAGCCGACATTCGCCGGCCGTCCCGCGGTGTACGCCTTGGGGTCGTGCACCCATTGCGTCTCGCCGGTCGCGGGATCCAGCGCGGCAACCAGCCCGAGCGGCGTCACCGTGTACAGCAGACCGTCGATCATGAGCGGCGTGTCCTCGTAGCGCCCGCCGCGCCAGGCCGGGTTGGACGCCTGCAGCTCCTGATCGGCGGTCTTCCAGCGCCACGCCACCTCCAGATCGCCGACGTTGTCGTTGGTGATCTGGTCGAGCGGCGAGTACTTCATGCCCTCGCGGTCGCCCGCATAGTTCGGCCATTCGCCGTCCCGCGTGCCGCGCTGTGCGTGCGCCGGCAACGCCAGCAATCCGGCCATGGCGATGACGGCGGCCAGCGCCCCGACAAAACTCCCCGCTCGCTGTGCTCGCAACGCTCCTCCTCGTGGACCTGCGCAGTATCTTACCTACTTGGGGCTGCGCCCCAAACCCCCGCCGGCCACTCGCGGGGACCCCGTCGCCCCACTCCGTGGCCGGCGGGCCGCGCCGTGCGCGGCCTGGGGACTCCTGCTCACGCGCTCGTCGTCCCCTTCCTGTTTCAACCGTCGTGTTGGCTTTGCGCCGTTCTCTGCGCTGCCAACCCAGGGGCTTCGCCCCAAACCCCCGACGGCCACTCGCGGGGACCCCGTCGCCTCGCGTTGCGCGGGTCAGGGCGCGCGCGACTCCCGTTCGACCGCCGCCGCGGCGTCGCAGGCGGGCAGGTCGCCGAGCTCGCACGCGTGGCGGCAGCCGTCGGCGAAGCCCTGCTCGCATGCGCGCTGGTAGATTTCCAGCGGCGCCAGGCCGGGTGGCAGCAGCCGCCGCCCGTCCCGGACCACGATCTCGTAGTCGGCCAGCGCGGGCGCCGTGCGCGCGGGACCGTCCGGTCCGACTTCATCCAGGTTCGCACAGGCGGGTTCGAAGCCGTTGTCGCAGCCGCGCCGGAAAGCCCTGTCCGCCGGCTCCGGCCGACGCTCCGGCTGCAGCAGGATGCCGTACTCGTTGCACGCCCAGCCGGAGCCGTTGTTGCAGAAGGCCGAGACCAGCACCGCGTAGTGCCGGCAGCCGTTGGGGAGGTCGTCCGCGCAGGCGCGCTGCCAGAACGTTACCTCGGCGCCGCGGTGCGCGTCGCCCACGCCGCCGGCCGCGCTCATGACGACGAAAGCCACCGTCCACGCACCGACATAACCCAGGTTGCGCGCCCGTCCGGCCAGACCGCGCCAGAGCGCGGCCGGGTCGATGCGCCCCGCCAGCGCCGAGCGGCCGGCCCGGTCGATCAACTGAATCAGCAGGTTCATCACCGGCACCGCGAGCAGCTTGTCGTAGAACCGCGGATGCCCGTAGGCGCCGAGCAGGCCGTACAGCGCGATCACGCCCAGCGCGTAGAGCACGCCGAAGGCCAGGCGCCCGAGCTCCGTCCGCGGCGCGGTCGACGGATCGGTGAACAGCAGGTGCATGCCCAGGAAGACGGCAATCGGGATGTAGGCGTCGACGAAGTAGTACGTGCCCGCCGCCGCGAACCAGAGCAGGCCGAACAAGTACATCGTCACGGCCGCCGCCATGGTCATCCCGGCCACGCCGAACAGGATCTGGCCCGGCAGGCTCACGAGGAAGATGAACAGGTACATCTGCGGCGCGCGATTGAGCGTGGTGGCGATCTCCTGGCCCCAGGTGAGGCTGGTGGCGCCGGTGAGGATCAGCCCGAGCGAGAACAGCCCCAGCGGGAACGACGACGGGTTGAAGATGTGTACCCGGCGTCCGTCCTTCTCCCAGCGGATCAGGTCCTTCGCCGCGAACCCCAGCGCTATCAGCAGGAACTGGAAGTAGAACCAGTCCGGCTTGAACCAGAGGAACAGGTTGATGCTGAAGATGACCGGGAACGGCCCGAACCCCAGTGTGCAGGAGCCCCGCCGCGTCCATGACAGCAGCAGGTCGAAGGCGTAGGCGAACAGCAACTGGGCCAGCAGCAGGTGCGCGGAGTCGTACACCTCGCGCCAGTACCAGCCCCAGTACAGGAGGATCGACCCTTGGGCGCAGGCCTGCACGTAGTGCTGCGGCCGCAGCGCCACCTGTACCCGCACCGCCGGGCGGAGCCACGCCAGCAGCGCATGCCAGACGCCCAGCCCGGCCGCGGCCGCCAGGAAGGTCCAGCGCAGCGCGGGGTTGCCCGCCACGGCGGGCAGCAGGCTCAGCGCGGCCAGCGCGGCGCTGAACGCCAGCGGTGCGGCGGCGCCCGGTCTCACCACGGGCTCCTAGTCGTCGGCGATGCAGTAGAGGTACTGCCGGCCGCGGAGGTACAGCTCGCCGTCGACCGCTGCCGGCGAGGCGTCGAACCCGTCGTCGAGCATGTTCACGGCCAGCAGCTCGAACGCCGGGCCCGCCGCCAGCACGACGGTGGTGCCGTCGCGGCTGGGAATGTAGATGCGTCCGCCGGCCGCCACCGGCGACGCGTAGAGGCTGCGCACGCCGGACAGCCGTTCCGGCCCGTACAGCGGCCGGCCGCTGCGCGCGTCGTAGGCCGAGATGATTCCGTTGTTTCCCTTCGTGAAGTACAGGATGCCGTCGTGCAGCAGCGGCGACGGCACGTAGGGCGTGTCGCGGTCCAGAGACCAGGCCACCGCGCCGCTCCCCGTGATGTCGCCCGCCGCCTCGTCGAAGCGTACGGCCTCGAGCCGGTTCCCGCGGAAGCCGCTCATCAGGTAGACCAGCCCGTCCGCCGCCACCGGGCTGGGGATGGCGTTGAGCGTGGTGCCTTCACCCTCCCACAGCAGCTCGCCGGTCTCGAAGTCATAGCTCCGCACGCGGTCGGTGGCGTTGGTGACTACCTGCTTGCGACCGCCGTGCTCCACCACCAGCGGCGTCGCCCACGAGGTCATCTCGTCGCGGTCGGTGCGCCACCGCTCGCGGCCGGTGCGCTTGTCGAGCGCGGCGATGAACGACTGCCCCTGGTGGTCCCAGTTGACTACGATGGTGTCGTCGTGCAGCGTCGGCGACGCGCCTTCGCCGAACCCCATCCGGATTTCCATGTCGCCGAAGTCGTGGTCCCACAACGGCTGCCCGTCCATGTCCAGGCAGTGCAGCCCGGCCGAGCCGAAGAAGGCGCACAGCACCTCGCCGTCGGTCACCGCCGACGGCGAGGCCCAGCTTCCGGTCTGGTGCCTGCCCTCGTGCGGCGTCCCCTCGCGCACGACGCGTTCCCAGGCGATCTCGCCGGTGCGCCGTTCGACGGCAAGTACGGTGTAGCGCAGCGTCTGCGTGGCGCCCTCGGTGCCCACGATGCGCCGCGTCAGGCGCGTGAACAGGCCTTCCCGCGCCCCGCTGTCGCCGGCCGGGACGGCCGCCGACACGAACACGTGGTCGCCCCAGACGATCGGCGTTGCGGAGCCGTTGCCGGGGATCTCGATCTTCCACCGGATGTTGCGTGTTTCGCTCCACTCCAGCGGCGGGTCGGCCGCCGGCGCTGCGCCCGTGGCGAGCGGCCCGCGCCACTGCGGCCACCCGTCGTCCGACGCCGCCATGTCCCTGGCGCCAACACCCGTGATCACGCACGCCGTCGCCAGCGCCGCGCCCGTAATCAACCGCCGTCCGTTTCCCGCTGCCTGTCGTCTGCGCTTCATGCCCATCTCCAATACCCCGGCAGCCCGTGGTGAAAGCCCCGCTGCCGAGCCTCCCGGCGTTGACCGTACAAGTGAATTCTGACAAAGTTTGATGTGGAGTGCTCCGGAGCCCACGAGGAGGAAGCAGGATGATCCAGCGCAGTGTTCCCGTCGTCGCCGTACTCGCCGCGCTGCTGGCCGCCGTTCCGGCCGTGGCCGCCGCCCAGGCGGATGCCGGCGGCGCCGAGGTCACGTTCACGAAGGACATCGTGCCGATCTTCCAGCGCTCCTGCCAGGTCTGCCACCGCCAGGGCGAGATGGCCCCGATGTCGCTGGTCACCTACCAGGAGGTGCGCCCCTGGGCCCGGTCGATCAGGAACCGCGTGGTGAACCGCGAGATGCCGCCCTGGCACATCGACAAGAACATCGGCATCCAGAAGTTCAAGGACGATCCGTCGCTGAGCGACGAGGAGATCGCCATGGTGGCGGCGTGGGTCGACAACGGCGCGCCCCGGGGCAACCCGGCCGACATGCCGCCGCCGGTCGACTTCCCGGACGCGTCGGAGTGGCAGATCGGCGAGCCGGACCTGGTCGTGCAGTATCCCACCTACGAGATGCCCGCGGAGGGCCCAGACCTGTTCGGCGCCATGTACACCGAGCTGGATCTCGAGGAGGATCGCTATATCCGCGCCATCCAGACCCGTCCGGCCGACGATCCGTCGCGGCGCGTAGTGCACCACGCGCTGTCGTTCGCGGTGCATCCCGACGAGGAGCAGATGCGCGCCGCAGGCGACGACGACGTGCCGGCGGCGATGTTCCTCGTGGAGTACGCGTCGGGGAAGAACGGGGAGGTCTATCCCGAGGATTCCGGTCTGCTGCTGGAGGCCGGTCGCAAGATGCGTCTCGACTACCATCTCCACTCGATCGGGGAGGAGGTCGACGCGGTGGTCGAGCTCGGGCTGGTGTTCCACCCCAGGGGACACGTCCCGGAGCACATCCGCTGGTCCAAGCAGCTCGGCATCAACAACCGCCTGCTGGACATCCCGCCCGGCAAGGTCGTGCGCACCGACAGCTACGCGGTGCTGGCGAAGGCGGCGCGCCTCACGGCGTTCCAGCCGCACATGCACATGCTGGGCACCTACCAGTGCCTGGAGCTCATCTACCCCTGGCCCGGTTGGACCGCGCAGACCGAGACGGTGAGCTGCGCCAACTTCGACTACAACTGGCACCTCGTCTACAACTACGAGGACGACGTGGCGCCGATCGTGCCGGCCGGCACCATCCTGCACATCATCAGTTGGCACGACAACACGGAAGGCAACCGGGGCAACCCCGATCCGAGGAATTGGACCGGCGACGGCGGCCGCACGATCGACGAGATGGGGTTCGCGTGGATCGGGTGGTACGACCTGACCGACGAAGAGTACGAGGCGGAGCTCGCCGCCCGGAAGGCCCGCCAGGACGCCGCCACGTCGAACCAGCAGCAGTAGCCGCGGGCGGCCCCGGCACCCGCCTCCGGATCGCGCGCGGCCGGTCGCGTTCGTCCTCTCCCACCCGCATCCGCAGCGGAGGCCACCGCCCGCCCGCCCGGCGGCTAGCGGTCAATCGGCAGCTACCTTCTGTGTCCAAAGCGTGTGGTTTGAGTGTTTAAAGCGTATAGTTTTCCATGCTGGGGAGCTCGGTTTGCATGCGCCGCCGTCGCCGGTGTTTGGGGGATGTTCCATCGAGTGGCGTGTATTGTGATCCCTGCGGAATAGGAGATGACGATGAGGTTAGCTCTCATTGTGGCGTGCCTGCTGATGGTACCGCTCGCGGTCAGCGCGCAGGACGGCCGGATTGCGGGGACGGTCGCCGACGATACCGGCGGCGTCCTGCCGGGCGTGACCGTCGCCGCGGCGGGCGCCGCGCTGGCCGGCGATACGCGCGTGGTCGTGACCGACGGCGACGGCAGTTACGCATTCGAGGCGCTGCCGCCGGGCGCGTACACCCTCACGTTCACGCTGCCGGGC